>NZ_JBKOTS010000001.1:0-627644 GCF_049737935.1 Streptococcus sp. CL9.43
AATGGTAGCTGTGTCAGTTCCATTTAGGAAGACCTGGCCACGCGTTGGCTTGTCAAGCATAGCAAGAATATTGAGTAGAGTCGATTTACCAGATCCAGACTCACCCATGATAGCAACGTAGTCGCCTTTTTCAACGGTAAAGTGAATATCTTTCAGGGCCTCTACTTGGTTGCCTTGAAAGCGAGTTTTATAAATCTTTTGAACGTGTTTTACATCTAATAGTGTCATGATAATCTCCTTTTTAATATCCCATTAATTGAAACTGAGCCTGCATAATAGAGCAACCGAGCTGAACTCGCTCGATCTCTTTTGGACTTGGTTTACTTGTTTGTTTCTTTTGTAAAATATTTTTCATAGTATTGCTACTTTATCTTTCTGATATAAGTGTACTCTAAAAAAAGAGTTGGTTCCATAACGCAACCTTACAAAAGAGGTCTGTAATCTTACATTTTTGTAAGATTGGATTATTTTTTTGATATGAACTACTATTAGTTTACCACAAATTTTTAAGCAAAAGAAAAACCCTTGATACTACAAGGGTTTAATACTTCAAATGAATGGTAATATGGTTAGCAAAACCAACCTTCGTCATCATTGATAGGTTCAGCCTCTTTTATCTTACGTGGTCCTGTTCCGTACATTTCTGCTTCGATATCTTCCTTTGTTGGCAAGATAGAGGCTAGAATGATGTAGATGATGATTCCAAGTCCGAAGTTTGCGATTGTAAAGATTGCAAAAAGGAAACGAACTAGGGTTACATCAAGATTCCACTTATCAGATAGACCTGCAAGTACACCTGATACCATACGATTTCTTCTCATTTTATAAAATTTTGTATTCATAATTTATTCCTCTTTCGGATTTCTTAATCTTAGTATAGCACTAAGCTAGATTTGTTACATCAGTCCTTAGGCCGATTTAACAAGAGGAGCTTTCCACGACAAAGACCACAACGATAACGATTGGTATCGATTTTTCGCTTTCTTTGATAGATTTGCTGACAAGACTGACAAGCATAGACTAAATTTGGCTTTTGATTGTCACTTGATAAGGGAGGAACAAAGCGGAGACCGTCGACCTCTTTTAGAAGTTTCTTAAAGGCTAAATCCTTATGCTGATAGCCCTTGCCTTCAAAGTAAAGATGGTAATGGCAGAGCTCATGACGAACAATTTTACGAAAAACCTCTAAACCAAGTTCTTGATATACTTTGGGATTGAAATCCAAATGACCATCCTTAGGGAAAAAACGTCCACCTGTCGACCGTAAACGAGTATTCCATTTAGCTTGGTGTTTGAAAGGTTTTCCAAAATCCTCTAAAGAGACTTGTCTAACGTAATCAGTTAGATTCATCTGGTGCAAGGAGCGACAGATTTACTTTTTCGCGTTGGACATCGATTTTCTTTACCCAAACTGTTACCAAATCACCAACTGAAACGACTTGGCTCGGATGCTTGATGAATCTCTTGCTCATGTGAGAGATATGAATCAGGCCATCCTCGTGAATACCAATGTCAACAAAGGCACCGAAGTCAACGACGTTACGAACAACGCCCTCAAGCTTCTGGCCAACTTTTAAGTCCTTCATATCCAAAACATCTTGGCGTAAAACTGGAGCATCGAAAGAATCACGGAAATCACGACCTGGTTTGAGAAGGTCTGCAATAATATCTTTAAGAGTTTCCTGGCCAAGTTCTAGCTCTTGAGTCATATCCTGAATTGATACAGACTTGAGCTTAGCTTGCGCTTCTTCGTTTAAGTCCTTGATATCTAAGCGTTTAAAGAGTTCCTTGACCGCAGTATAGTTTTCAGGGTGAACTCCTGTATTGTCAAGGATATTAGAACTTTCAGGGATACGGAGGAAGCCAGCAGCTTGCTCAAAGGCCTTAGCACCTAGGCGAGGAACTTTCTTGATTTGGGCGCGTGAAGTGATTTTACCTTCTTCTTCACGATACTTAACAATGTTTTCTGAAATCGTTTTGTTAAGTCCTGCAACGTGTGAAAGTAAGGCTGGACTAGCTGTATTGATATTGACACCGACTTGGTTAACCACTGTATCCACCACGAAATCAAGACTTTCAGATAGTTTTTTCTGACTTACATCGTGCTGGTACTGGCCGACACCTATGGATTTGGGATCGATTTTAACCAATTCAGCAAGTGGGTCTTGCAAGCGACGAGCGATTGAGATAGCAGAACGTTTTTCAACGGTTAGTTCTGGAAATTCTTGGCGAGCAAGTTCACTGGCAGAATAGACAGAAGCACCGCTCTCATTAACGATAACATAGCTGACATCTGGAAAATCCTTGAGCACTTCGGCGACAAAAGCTTCACTTTCACGACTAGCAGTTCCATTTCCGATAGCGATGATTTCAACACCGTATTGGCCAATCAGATCTGCCAAATCACGCTTAGCTTCCTCAATCTGACGGGCAGAGGCTGGTTTGACTGGATAAATGACTTGTGTTGTCAGCATCTTACCAGTCGCATCAACGACCGCAAGCTTGGCACCTGTACGAAAGGCAGGGTCAAATCCAAGAACCACGCGCCCTTTTAGTGGTGCTACGAGAAGGAGATTCCGAAGGTTTTCTGAGAAGAGTTGGATAGCTCCTTCTTCTGCCTTTTCTGTCAATTCAGTACGAATACGTCGCTCAATAGCCGGCAATACTTTTTTCTTAACAGATTGTTGAATCACTTCATCTATATAAGCATTCTTAACCTTGAAACGAGCAGCAAAGAAGGCTTGAATACGTTCAACCGCATGCTCAAAGCCAATCTTCAAAATGCCTTGCTTCTCACCACGATTAAGGGCAAGTGTACGGTAGCCCTGCATGTTAGCAACCGTCTCTGAGAAATCGTAATAAATCTGAAAGACTTGCTTCTCATCCAAACTTTCGTCCTTGACTTGTGCAGTAATCTTAGAATGTCTAAGGACCTCTTGATAAGTCATCGAACGCAAATTGACATCCTCAGAGAGAGCTTCAACCAAAATATCAACTGCCCCAGATAAGGCCTCTTGGGGCGTAGCAAATCCTTCACAGACAAATGCTTCTGCTTCTTTTTCTAGGTCAGAAACATTCTGTAGGATTAGACGAGCAAGTGGGAAGAGTCCCGCCTCACGCGCAATTGTCGCCTTAGTACTGCGTTTTTCCTTATAGGGGAGATAGAGTTCTTCAACGTCTGCGAGTTTTTCAGCAGCTAAGATGGCTTCTTCTAACTCTTTGGTCAACTTACCTTGCTCTTTGATTTTTGCTAAAACTGCTTCCTTACGGTCATTGAGGTTGGTAAGACTTTTATCAAGGTCGATAATAGCTTTGATAGCCACCTCATCCAAACTACCAGTCATGTCCTTACGATAACGAGCGATAAAGGGAATGGTTGCTCCTTCTGCTGTCAAAGACAAAACAGTATCAATCTGCTTTAAAGTTACACCCAAATCTTGGGAAATTTTTTCATATTTTTTATCCATGGAACTATTATACCATAAGGAAGAAAGCTTGTTTTCATTAATTTGATGCTTTCATTCAACTTTATAAAGATAAAAGCCATGTTTATTTTAAAATCCAAACATTTCTCAGAAATAATAGTATAATAGTCTTAACTAAAAGAATCGAGGTATGCCTTATGGCTGTTAAATTTACAAAAACTGATGACTTAGATAAGATGTTTGAAGAATTCGCTAAACTACCTGATTTAAAGCAAGTAACATTTCCAGATGACAAAGAAAAGAAAGATAAGGCAGAAAAGAAAAAATAGATGACACTCTTTCAAAGTTTACCTTCTAGTGTGCTACAAGCTGGAGCCATCTTTCTTTCAATTATCATTGAAGCTTTACCCTTTGTCTTAATTGGTAGCATTATCTCTGGTGCCATTGAAGTCTATGTCACACCTGAGAAGGTTTATAAATTTCTCCCTAAAAATCGCTTGGGGAGAATCTTTTTTGGTAGCTTCATCGGTTTCCTCTTCCCTTCTTGCGAGTGTGGAATCGTTCCGATCATCAACCGCTTTTTAGAAAAGAAGGTTCCTAGCTATACAGCGGTACCTTTTCTAGTAACGGCTCCTATCATTAATCCCATCGTACTTTTTGCGACCTATTCAGCCTTTGGTAATTCAATTCAAATGGTTTTCCTAAGAGCTTTGGGCGCGATTCTTGTTGCTACTATATTAGGTATCTTTCTTGGATTTTTCTGGGAGGGACCTATCCAAAAAGAAAATAGATTGGCTTGCCATGAGCATAATTTCTCTCATTTGACTAAAAGTCAAAAAATCCTTCAGGTCTTTATCCAAGCTATTGATGAATTCTTTGAAATGGGGCGTTACTTAGTCTTTGGCTGTCTGTTTGCCAGTATAGTCCAAGTCTATGTTCCAACTCGTATCCTGACATCTATCAGCGCAACACCACTACTTGCGATTGTTCTTCTAATGGTCTTGTCCTTCCTTCTATCCCTCTGTAGTGAAGCGGATGCCTTTATTGGATCTTCACTTCTCTCTAGTTTTGGCTTTGCTCCAGTGCTTGCCTTTCTGGTTATAGGTCCCATGCTTGATGTCAAGAACCTACTCATGATGAAGAATTATCTTAAAAACCGCTTTATTTGGCAATTCATGGCAATTGTAACTCTTGTTGTTCTTGTCTATTCTTATCTAGTCGGGGTGATGCTATGATTCGATTTTTTATCTTATTTGGCTATTTTATCTTAACCCTTTATCTGCGTCTATCAGGTAAGCTCAATCAGTATATAAACCTCCACTACTCTTATCTGGCTTATATCACTATGTTTTTATCTTTGTTACTAGCCATCGTTCAAGCCTATATTTGCCTCAAGCGTTTGAAAGAACATAGTCACTTACATAGTTTTTCAGCCAAGCTTGCTAGTTTTGTCCTCTTAAGTTTACCCTTGTTAGTTGGATTTACATTTCCAACTGTCACTCTGGATTCACAAACAGTATCGGCAAAAGGATATTATTTCCCTTTGTCGGAAGGAACTGACAAGGCAATCCAAGCAAGTGAAGGAACGAGCAGTCAGTATCTTAAGCCGGATACCAGTCGCTTTTATTCACAAACAGCTCATGAAAATATTATTCGGAAGAATGCTGATAAATACTTAGCTCAATCTAGTATAGTTATCAATAATGAAAATTACCTGGAGGTCATGGAAGCTATCTACGATTTTCCAAATGAATTTGAAGGCAAGGAAGTAGAGTTTACTGGTTTTGTCTACAACGATCCAAATCATATCAATAGTCAATTTGTTTTTCGTTTTGGTATTATGCACTGTATCGCTGATTCAGGAGTTTTTGGACTTTTGACCACTGGAAACACTAATCAGTACGAAAATAACACTTGGGTGAGAGTCAAAGGCAAGATTAGGAATCACTATCACAAGGAACTCAACCAAGTCCTCCCAACCCTTGAAGTCAAGTCCTTCATCAAAGTAGACAAACCCGAAAATACTTATGTTTACAAAGAATTTTAAAAAGTAGCCTGAGGGGGCTACTTTTTTTATTTAATAAGGTTGAATGTTTGACATATTCAAAATATTAGATTTCTGTATTTCAGAATTCTAATACTGTCTGTTTATCTATTTTTTTCTTATAGGATTTAAACATCCAAGCTTAATTGTTGCCATTAACTCTAAATGAATGTTCAGAAATCCATTTGGTGTAGCTAGATAATCTTTCATCTGTTAAGGATTCTACTGCAATAGTTACACACATATCGACCGCTTCCTCAACTGTTACAGAAAAAAGATAGCCATTCAACTGTAGAAATTTCACCAATACGAAGAAAGCAGTTCGTTTATTAGCGTTGGCAAAAACATGCTTCTTGATCAATTGGACAAACAGTATCGTTGCTTTATCAAAAATTGTTGGATAAAGAGGTTTACCGAAGACAAATTGTTCTGGTAAATTGACAATCATATTTAAGGCAGAAGGACTAACTGTTTGAATTTTTTCATTAGGTGAATACCGTTGAATTGCTAAAGTATTGATTTTTTCAATTTGCTTTTCTGTCAGATAGACTGTCATTTTTCCACCAAAGCTTTGAAAACATCATCGTATTCGTCAAAAATTTTGTCCAAATTTAAGTCAAAGGCATCATCAGATACATAAGAAATCTGATGTCCAGACTCTTCGGGAGTAAAGATAATTTCACCACTTGGTAACAATTTTGCTTCGTATTTAACACCACTTGGAATATTGAATTCACTTGGAATGGTAATGGTGATTGAATTTCCTTGTTTTCTTGTTTTTACTACCATCTGATTTCCTCCTTTGAAGTATTATAACAAATAATTACCGTAATTACAATGATAGAATATCATTTAAAATAATTCAGCTTGAGAAATTTCTGCTAAGAACTCATCCAAATAAACCGAATATGTATTTAGATCAGGCGCTTTGTGGTCCTTCATTGCTTGACCATATCTACAAGTCCATTTTCCCATATCTAACCTCAGTCACGACTTAATTCTTCAAGGAAAAATTGATTGAGAGCTTTCCAGTCTTTCTTTTCCTCTGTAACACTTTGGACGTAGTCATCCAGCTCTTGGATATTTTTAATGATAAAGTCCTGAATTGGCTCTATCGCCTCAATTTCCATGCCTTCGGGTCCCTTTACCTTTATATCAAGCAATCTAGACACATACTCTTTCATTTCATCAGGGAGTAGTTCTTTGACCAAATCATCAAACAAAATCGGTGGAACAGAGTGATGTTTTTCAATCCAACGACAAGCTAAAATTGGACGCAAAGCATAGAAATACTTTTTAGGTTTGACCTTATCTCCTGAAAGATACTTATTCATTTGAGTTCTAGCTGTATTCAAGTAATGGTGGAGCATCTTTCTCTCGGAAAAATACTGACTAACAAGCGGACGGATACGGTCAATAAAATCTGAATCTTGCTGGTAAACGATTGGCGACTGTAACCACTCAAAGAGGGTTGGATTTGACTTATAAAGCAACTTTAAAGCCTTGTCCAAATCCCAACCACTCACATCCCATGTATCGTCAATTGGTAGTTCTATGACATCGCGATGATCGTTCAAGCTTAGATAAAAATCTTGCTTGTGCTTGTATACAAAACGTACATCAAAATCACTATCTGGAGACTCAAAGCCCCAAGCGCGACTACCAGACTCAATTGCCCACAAAACAGTAACATCATGATCACGCTCAATTTCTGCTAGTTTTTCAGGTACCAGAACATTCATTTCTTCTTGTGTTTGCATGGTGATTCTCTTTCTTATTAACTTCTTATACCCCATTTTATCAGATTTCTAATACTTTATCAAAAATTAATATAGTATATAAAGAAAAAGCCTCTTGGAGGCTTTTTCTCATCTGACAATATCTTTATACATGTCCGGTCTTCTATCTCTAAAGAGACCCCAGGTCAGGCGCTCATTTGCTCCCTTGTCAAGGTCATAAGTGGTTAAGAGGATTGCTTCATCTTGTCGTTCGGCTTGACTTAAAATAGCTCCTGTTTCATCGGTCATAAAGGAGGAACCGTAGAAGTTAAGGCTGGAACTTTGTCCTCCATTTTCCTCGCAAGGAGTGACTTCTTCTAAACCATAACGATTGGCTGCGATAACTGGTACAATATTTGCTGCTGCATGTCCTTGCATGGTACGTTGCCAATGACCACAACTATCTGTATCCAAAATAGGCTCTGATCCAATAGCTGTTGGATAAAAAAGTAATTCTGCGCCATTTAGAGCAAGACAACGGGCAGTTTCAGGGAACCATTGATCCCAACAGATCCCAATTCCAATCTTGGCATAGCGAGTGTCCCAGACCTTGAAACCAGTATTTCCAGGTGTAAAGAAGAATTTCTCCTGATAATAATGGTCATCTGGGATATGAGTTTTACGATAAACGCCCAGTACTTCTCCATCCGCATCAATGACAGCAATGGAATTGTATAAGACATTACCATCTTTTTCATAGAAACTGATTGGTAAAACGACCTTTAGTTCCTTGGCAATCTCTTTAAAATGCTGAATAGCCGTATTTTCTGATACCGACTGGGCATACTGGTAGTAGTCATACTGACGCTCCTGACAGAAATAGGGACGTTCAAATAATTCAGGCAAGAGAATAATTTGGGCTCCTTGCTCAGCAGCTTGTCGAACTAAACGTTCAGCTGTTTGGATATTGGTTTCCACATCCTTAGCGCATTGCATCTGAATAGCTGCAACCGTTACATTTCTCATCTTTTTCTCCTATTCTGGAATTTGTTGGGTAATACAGTGGATATTTCCACCACCTAAAAGAATATCTCTTGCAGGAATTCCGACAACTTCACGGTCTGGAAAACACTGGCTCAGAATATCCAAGGCCACTTGATCGTTTACATCCTGAAATTGTGGCACCAAGACAGACTTATTAGCAATGTAAAAATTCACATAGGAAGCTGCTAGTCTTTCACCTGCATAACGCTCCTCTTCGCCTTCTTCATAAGTATAGCCCGGCAAATCCTCCTCTGTAACTACTTGATGAATAGCTGGGATTGGAAGTTTATGAATAGTGAAACTCCGGCCTTTTGCATCAGTTTCCTTCTCTAAGAGAGCTAAATCAGCTGCAGACATGGCATACTGAGGATCAACTTGGTCGTCCGTCCAAGCTAAAACAACTTCTGCAGGGCCTACAAAGGCTGCAACATTGTCGACGTGTTCATTTGTTTCGTCTTGATAAATACCGTAAGGCAACCAAATGACTTTTTCGGCACCAAGGCTCTCTAGTAAGGTCTTTTCAATCTCCTCTTTAGTCAGCTGAGGATTACGACCAGGACTGAGCAAACAACTTTCAGTCACAAGTATCGTTCCTTGACCGTCACTGTGAATAGCACCACCTTCCAGTACAAAAGGTTTGGCATCATAAACAGGCATCTCTAAAACTTCTGCAAAGCGACTGGCTACTTGGTCATCTGCTTCATAGTCTTGGTAGAGTCCGTCAACAACACCACCCCAGGCATTGAAAGACCAATCAACTGCCAACTTTTCCCTTTGATCATTGAGGAGAATGGTCGGTCCAGTATCACGAGCCCAGGCATCATTTGTCGGAATATCTAAATAAATAACCTTGTCTCCTAGATAGGATTGCGCTTCAGATAGATAGTCCTCCTCAACCAAAAGGTAGACTGTTTCCCCCTGAGCAATAGTTTTGATAATCTGGCTAAAAGCAGCTTTAGCGGCCTTGCCTTGAAAAGGCCAAGAACCTGGTCGAGTAGGCCATATCATGAGAGTCCCATGATGGGGTTCATACTCTGCAGGCATACGATAACCTAATTTCTTTGGACTGTCCATCATGATAATCTCTCCTTAAAGTCTTGGTAGCCAAATGCTTTGACTAGACTGCACTCACCCTCTTTATCCATGAGATACAAACTTGGAAGCCCAATGCCATTAAAGGTATTATTTTTGACAAATGAGTAAATAGCCATGTCTTCAAAATAGAGGCGATCACCGATTTCAATCGGTTTTTCAAAGCTGTAATCTCCAATAATATCCCCTGTCAGGCAAGTATTTGAAGAGAGTCTATAAGTATAAGGTTTTTCTTGCGCTTCAAATCCATCTCTCAATGGGGGGCGATAAGGCATCTCAAGAACATCTGGCATATGGCAGCTTGCTGAGGCATCTAGCACCAAGGTCTCAATCCCGTTTTCAACAATATCTAAGACTTCTGTTGCTAGATAACCCGCATTAAGGGCAATGGCTTCTCCAGGTTCAATGTAGACGTCAAGGTTATAAGTTTCTTGAATGCGTTTAATCTCAGAAATCAGCAAATCCACATCGTAGTCTTCTCTTGTGATGTGGTGTCCACCGCCCATATTGAGCCATTTAACTTGATGCAAATAGGCTCCAAACTGCTCTTCTACTGCTTTCAAAGTCGTTTGTAAATCATCTGCCCCTTGCTCACAGAGGGTATGAAAATGAAGTCCGTCAACCAATTCCAATAAATCACTTGGTATCTTATCTGAAGTCACTCCAAAACGAGAGCCAGGAGCACAAGGATCATAAAGCGCGTGGTCACCCTGCGTTGAACATTGAGGATTGAGGCGTAGACCCACACTGATACCAGCCTCACGACAACGTTGACCATACTTTCGAAGTTGTCTCTCTGAGTTAAAATCAATATGATCCGATATTTGCAGTAGCTCTTCCATATCTGATTCCTTGAAAGCAGGTGCAAATACATGAACTTCCCCCGGAAACTCTTCTCTAGCTAACTTCGCTTCATAGAGTCCACTAGCTGTCGTACCTGATAGATACTTGCTAATCAAAGGATAGGTTTTATAGAGAGAATAAGCCTTTTGAGCTAGTAGAACCTTACAGCCGGTTTTTTCTTGAACCTCTTGTAGAATGCGGCAATTCTCTTCTAATTTTCCTAAGTCAATGATATAAGAAGGTGTTGGTACTTGTTCTAATTTCATTAGTCCACCATTTGTGGATTTTCAACCACAACCCATGGCAAACCGTATTTATTTAAAGCTTCCATGAATGGGTCTGGATCCAACTCTTCAAGGTTATAAACTCCTGGTTGTTTCCATGTACCATCCATCACTAATTTTGTCCCAATCATGGCAGGAACACCTGTTGTGTAAGAAATGGCTTGTGATCCAACCTCTGCATAGCACTCCTGATGGTCGCAAACATTGTAAATGTAGATGGTCTTTTCAACGCCATCTTTGACGCCTGTAAAGATACATCCGATATTGGTTTTTCCAACTGTACGTGGGCCAAGGCTGGCAGGATCTGGAAGTAAGGCTTTCAAGAATTGGATTGGAACAATTTCTTGGCCGTTAAAGTTAATAGCATCTGTACGAAGGAGACCAACGTTTTCCAAGCATTTCATGTGCGTTAGATAAGATTGGCCAAAAGTCATAAAGAAGCGAATGCGTTTAACTCCTGGAATGTTTTTGGCAAGTGATTCAATTTCTTCGTGGTGAAGAAGGTACATGTCTTTTTGCCCAACTTGAGGGAAATCATACTCGCGTTTGATAGACATAGCTTCGACTTCTACCCATTTTCCATCTTCCCAGTAAGAACCTGGCGCAGAAACCTCACGTAGGTTTATTTCTGGGTTGAAGTTTGTCGCAAATGGATAACCGTGGTCACCACCATTACAGTCTAAAATGTCGATATAGTGGATTTCATCAAAGTAGTGTTTAAGAGCGTATGCTGAAAAGACGCTAGTCACCCCTGGGTCAAAACCAGATCCAAGCAAAGCTGTTAAACCAGCTTCTTTGAATTTTTCTTGGTAAGCCCATTGCCATGAATAGTCAAAGTAAGCTGTAAAACCAAGTTCCTTGCAACGTTTCTCATAAATAGCACGCCATTCAGGGTCTTCTGTATCCTCAGCCTCATAGTTGGCAGTATCAATATAGTGGACACCTGTTGCCAAACAAGCATCCATGATGGTCAAGTCTTGATAAGGCAAAGCTACGTTCAAAACGGCTTCTGGTTTGTAGCTTTCGATCAAGGCAATCACTTCTTCTACCTTGTCAGCATCAAGAGCAGCTGTCTCAATCTTAGTATTTGTTTTGCCTTCTAATTTAGCCTTCAAGTCATCACATTTTGACTTTGTACGGCTAGCAATCATAATTTCTTTAAAAGTTTCGCTATCTTGGCAAATCTTTGAAATAGCAACTTGGGCAACTCCCCCACATCCAATAACTAATAAACGACTCATTTTTTTCCTTCCTCTTCTTCTAAAATGTCTTCTACATACTTAGGCAACATAAAGGCTCCCACATGTAAGTTTGCAGTGTAATATTCCGTAAATAACTGGCGTTTTTTCCAGCCTTCCTTGTCAAAATCTTTGACAGGGTGATATTTTTTCGATGCAAATCCAAACAACCAATAGCCAGCAGGACTAGTTGGGATATGTGCCTGATAAACCCGGCTGATTGGAAAGGCTTGATTGACCTTGCGGTGCATACTTCGACATGCTGACTCATCTTCGTCAAAGAAGGGACTACCATGCTGGTAAATCATGATACCGTCTTCTTTCAAGGCTCTATAGCTATTGCCGTAAAATTCCTTGGTAAAGAGCCCTTCCGTATGGCCAAATGGATCTGTCGCATCATTGATGATGATGTCGTAATCATCTTCACAATTTCTCAAAAATCTCAGTCCATTTTGGTAGTAAATGGTGACGCGAGGGTCATCAAGTCCTGCAGCAAAATCTGGGAAGTATTCTCGACAAACCTCAACCAGCATCTCATCTGGTTCTACAATATCGATTTGTTCCAATTCAGGATAGAGTGTTAATACTTGGGCAACACCACCGTCACCACCCCCAATAACCAAGACTTTCTTTGGATTGGGATGGACAGCCATAGGAACATGAACAGTCATTTCGTTGTAGACGAAATCATCCGCATCCGAGAACAAGACATGCCCATTTAAAATTAACACTTTCCCAAAAGCTGGGGTGTCCAGAACCTCGATATCCTGCCATTCACTTTGACCAGAATAAAGCTGTTTGGCTGTTCTCATTGTTAACTTGACATCTGGAGTATGAACTTCAGAAAACCATAAATCCATCTAGTTCTCCTTTCTTTCAATGACATTGATATAATTGACCTCTGGATCTTCCGTTCCTTGGAGGGAACAACCACGTTCTTTGGCGAATTTTATATAATCAACAATTTCTCGTGTAATCCGTTCACCTGGAGCTAGGATTGGGATCCCAGGAGGGTAACACATGACAAATTCGCCACAGACTTGACCGATGGACTCGTCCAAGGTTAAACTTCTTCTATCTGAGTAAAAGGCTTCCTGAGGAGATAGCACCAACTCAGGCTGGATATATTCTCCAGCAATCAAGTCCTTCCCATCTCGTGAGTATAGTCTCTTGATATCAGCCAAAGCACCTACCAAGCGCTCAATGTCTTGGATACGGTCCCCAATGGAAATATAAGCTAAGATATTTCCAATGTCACCAAATTCAATTTGAATATCGTATTCATCCCGTAAGAGATCATAAACTTCAATACCTGTTAAACCAATCCCCTGAGTGTAGACAGACAACTTGGTCACATCAAAATCACAAACAGACACTCCATCTACTAACTCTTTTGAGTAGGCATAGTAGCCACCGATGGCATTGATTTCACGACGAGCATACTCAGATAGCTCAATGACCTTCTCAAATGACTCTTTACCACGAAGGGCTAAGTTTCTACGAGAAACATCGAGACTAGCCATTAGCAAGTAGGATGCTGATGTTGACTGTGTCAGATTAATGATCTGACGGACATATTCAGGATTCATCTGATTACCAACGAGAAGGAGCGAGCTTTGAGTCAAGCTACCACCGGACTTATGCATAGATACAGCTGACATATCTGCTCCTGCATCCATAGCAGATAGAGGAAGTTTATCTGTAAAGTGCAGATGAGCACCGTGAGCCTCGTCTACTAAGACTTTCATTCCTGCGGCGTGAGCCATCCCTGTTAATCCCTTAAGATCTGAACAAATCCCATAATAGGTTGGATTGTTAATTAGGATAGCCTTGGCATCCGGATGGTCCTTAATCGCTTGCGCCACACGCTCATTTTCAAGCCCCAAAGCAATACCGATTTTTGGGTCCACACTCATCTCGATATAGATAGGAATAGCTCCGCATAAAACGAGAGCATTAATAGCTGATTTATGGACATTTCGAGGAAGGATGATTTTATCACCGGATTTACAGGTGGAAAGAATCATGGTTTGCACGGATGAAGTTGTCCCACCAATCATCAAAAAGGCATGAGTAGCACCAAAAGCTTCTGCCGCTAGCTCTTCCGCTTCTCTGATAATCGAAATGGGATGTCCTAGATTGTCCAAGGGCTTCATAGAATTGACATCAATCCCAACACATTTCTCACCCAGAAGTTCAACCAACTCTGGATTCCCACGGCCACGCTTATGACCAGGTACATCGAAAGGTACAATTCTTTTTTTTCGTAACTTGACCAGTCCCTCATAAATAGGAGCTTGGTTTTGATTTAACATTTTAGAGACATACTCCTTTATCATAGTTATTTTCACCTTGTGTAAGGCTCTAAAGGATACTTATGAAAAAAGAGCAGGTTGGCACCTGCTCTACAATCTACTGACGTGTTTATGTTTGTTTCTTTTGAGTATGTCTGTTCCTGATGTTTCCTAACTCTCTAGTAGCAAATATTACGTACTTTATTGATCGTTTCACAAGATGACGTGTGCTTTCACCACACTAACAAATCTATACGAATTAGAACTAATGTCCTAACATCAACTTATAAAAGTAGGCTTTTAACCCTATCAATAATGCGGCTTTTCAACCACGCTTCGGCATTCAACCCTGCCTGTCCGTAGGCATTTTTTACTCGGGTTTATATTTGCTAGAAAACATCATCTCATTTTCTAAGCTTCATTACTATACCATGATTTCACAATCTTGTAAAGTATTTTTAGAACTTTTTAAAATAATTTAATATTTTGTTCGTGAAATCTAATTAACTTCAAAATAGAAATCGTTTTAAATTTAATTCAATAATCAAGAAAAGGAACTAAGTCAACTAGTTCCTTTAATGAATCCGTAAGCATAATCAACAATTCAAAATTCTATCTACTCATCACGCGCAACTTTCGCAGCTAGTTCAAAATCAGTCATCAAATAATTTTCATCTAGACGGATAAGGCTGTAATACTCATTCCAAAATAGAGAGTCACTGTTACTTGACCACTGTAATCCGTACCACAATTGATTGACATCACTTGTATTTGATGGGGGAATTGACCATATATGCTTTTTAAAAGTTTCTTGAACAAGCGGGATATCAAGTCGAGTAGTCAAGTCGAGTTCATCTAACTTGAAAGTGATAGAATGTTTCTTAGCTGCTTCAATGCTGTCCTTATTAAATCGAATCTGAATAACCTTAGAATCTTCTAAAGCCACATCCTGGTCCTCAGCACCGTAAAAAGAAATACTGCCCAGCACTATACCATTTTTTGCTATTAGATAAGGAGCGTAGGGAACAGCATTGCTATCAAGTTTGAAGCCTTTTTCGATAGTGACTGATTTATCTCCTGAATACTTTTGGAAATTGCCATCTGTCAGGAGGTCTTCGTAGTCGCTACCACCATTACCTTGTCTTACATAGATATCAAATCCAGCTTCCATCAGATCACTTGCTTTTGTTTCTGCTAAAATGATTTTACTTTCATCAATTTGCAAAATCGGTGCTTGAGGTGGAAAACCAATCGTGAGATTGAACATGACTCCTACTAGAAAGACCATCAAGGTTATAAGGAGGGCAAGTAATGACTTTCCAGTCCTTTTTCTTGCATTGAAAAGAGCCATTAGAGCAGGTAGGAGGATCATTTTGGCTAAAATAGAATTCCCCACACCACCTCTATTTAAGGTCTGAAAAGCAAAGATCCCTGCTATTGCAATCAGGGACAGGTAGACCAAAATCTCGCCTAGACCCAGTTTTTCTGTTCGAGTTTGTTGATTTACAGGAGTTTCGTACAATGACTGTCCATTCTCTTTCCTCTTTTTTAGAAAGAGATAAAAACCCAGACCGAGTAGCAGATTAAAAATTGTAAAAGCAATTAAAGTACCTATAATCACCGTTCTACCCATGGCTCTCTACTCCTTTATGTTCTCTCTCAAATCTTATCTTTCTCTTTATTGTCAAATTCCCAATCAATAAAACAATAAGTAAGAAGGGGTCGCCTTCTATCAGTACAATCGGTAAAGCTTAAATGGCAATGATTCTCATCTTTTTATCTTTAAGGAAACTGCTGATATTTCTAGCTCTATTTCCCTAGAAAATGCTATAATGGAGCTAACAAAATAGTTCTCTAGCAATTGAAAAACGGGGGAAGTAGTCATGCTCACTACTATTGTTTTAGGATTTTATGCTTTTTTCTTTCTATCCTTGTGCTTTACTATCTATCTCTATATCAGACTCGTAGTTGCGCTCAGACAAGGGAAAGATGTCCCAAAATGGATCTATAAACTTGGCCATGCTATTCAAGGAAGAATTCACGTTGACTATGAAGAAATCACTGATGCTAATGCCCTTAAAGAGATTCATTGGTTCTTGCTAATCTATTTAATCGTAAATCTACTCGTATTGGCTGTCTTCTACTATCATAGTAATAGCTTTCCTCAAGCCATTTATGAATGTTTGAAAAAACAATTTTTTATCGTACTTGTTAGTATGGTTTTAAAAAGTATTGGTAAATTTGTTGTACTGGCTATAAGAAAAAACTTTCATAACAGTCATGTCTATGCATCAACCAACGCTTTTATCGGGACAGCTTTTTTAACGAGTTATGTTTTTATGTTTTGCATGATGATGAGTGGCCTTCCGGCTCAACCTGTTTCAGTAACCATTCAAGATACCACTGTCATTATCGGTGAGACCAAGGCTTCCGAGCTTTTGGACCAAGGCTTTAGCTTCGAAGATAAAAATCCAGAGAGTTCCATCACCAATCCCAAAAACGACCACTTCTACTACGGTCAGCTTCTCGAAGTCAAGCGGGATAATCAGTCCTACGGCTTTATGAGCCTTACTCCCACAGGTAAAGATACTGATCAACTCAAAAACTGCGTCATCACCTATTACAGAACACCTAAGGATAGCAAACAACTAGAAAAAATTTCCATCAATCATGTCAAGCTAGCAAATCTCAAGCTCCAAGATTTTCAAACACGAAAATTAATCGATATCTTTGAAGTCAATCCAGCTGATTATAATGTCTCTGATAAAGATAACAACTTTATCCTAACCATTCAAACAGCAGATTACGACCTCTGGAAAAGGTACCGTATTGAATCCAAATTCAATTCAGATGGTTCGATTGATAGCTATGGAGTCAGAGCCCAGCATAGCATGTGGGAATGATGGAGTGTTAGCTTTAGTCATTAGTAAGCATATAATCAAATAGATGAGCGTTTAGGCGCTCCTACTTGATTTTATGCTTATTCATTTTTTCTTGGAAAATATCTGTAAGAATTTGTCGCAATTCTTGAGCTTCCTTTTCAGGAAGTTGACCTTCTTGTTCAGCAACAGCGTACAATTCCGGATATTCAAGAGAAATTCTCTTAACAGTACGTGTAATCGCATGTTTTCTAACAAAAAATGGAATACGCTTAATGTATTCTTGAGGGATTAGAGCGATAATCTTATCGGTTGTTTCCTTATCGCTAAGTTTAGAGAAAGTTAATCCCTTTTTAATCATTTCTTGTTCTTGTTTCGTAAAATCTTGTAATTCCATATGTCTAGTCCTTATCTTCACTGACTTCCCAAATCTCCGCTTGGTAAGGTTCTCCATCTTCATCGTATCGATTGATATAACCAATAAACCTTTCATTTTTTCTTGGTCTCTGCTGGTTTCCTTTAATAACCCAAACAGCCCATACCCCTATTAGGAATAAGACTATCAGTCCAAACAATACATCCATAATGTCTACTCCTTTAAAATTGAACCCACTTATCATTGTCCATAATAAAGGGCTTTGCTAGACCTTCTCCTGTATAGTTTTCGTATTTTGTATCTAGATATTTGTAACAATCTTCCTTGGACGCAAATTTGATGGCTTGATAAGGCTCCTCAAAGGTTAACTTTTCAACAAATAGATAGCCATCCTTGCTTGGTACAAGAATGCCGACATGACCAATAAAGAGGGATTGACCATCCAAGTCATCATGGACGACTACGGAAAGCATTCTTCCATTTTCATTAAACTTGAATTGAGAAAGGAACTGTTCCATCTTTTCAGCATGAACTTTGACATCTGTCGTTGCTTCGGTCTTGACTCTTGAGAATAAAATATCAAAAGCATCCTTGTCTTCTGCACCAAAGACCTTTCCTTTGTCAATGGCATCATTATCGACAAACAAGAGAGAATCATCTTTCTCTAATTTAGGAATTTCGATAGAATTTTTCAATAAACAATAACTGTTAATACGACAGTTGGTACCAACAAAATCACCCTTTTTAGGTACCCAAAGATTGCTTATCTTTTCAACATCATAGTCTGTTTTGGTAAATGTAGAAAAATCTCCAGTCAAGCCTACTGAACCGACAGTTGCGTTGTAATCATTTACAAGATTGAAAAATGCATCGACACTTTCTTGATCCAAATGTGCAGCCAAGGCTTTCCGAACTTCTTCTGCACTCGGTTGATTGTTCAAATTGCTATAAGTTGCTTTCCAGGAAACCTGATTCGATTGTGATTGAGTCACTGAAGTTTCAGCAGTACTATCAGAAGTCTTTTGAGTTTGACTACAAGCTACTAAGGTCAAAAGAAGTGTTGAGCAAAGACTAACAGTTGCTAATTTTTTAATTTTCATAGGCTTTCCTTTATTAAAAAAAATCGTTAAGAGACATGTCAAAGTTTAAAAATCTTATTCTTTCGGTTGAGAATATACTTCGATATGCTGACCTAGCACTTTGATTTCTACTGGTAGGTCATCAGATTTGTCACCATCAACATCTGTTTCCAGTTCAGAATCAGAAGAAATTTTTATATGACGAGCTTTTATATACTCGATATTATCATTTACGACGACATCCCCTTTTAATAAATCAGGGATAACTGACAATTTAGTAAGGATTGAGGCATCTTTTAAAATCAAAATATTGGCATAACCATCCTTGTCTTCTTCAAAGATTTTTTTGTCAGCGAAATAATTGGTAAGGAGAACCAAGACATGGCTGGCTGGGCCAATATAATTTCCATTTTCTGTCTCAACAGTAATATTAAATGCTTGATCTGTTACGACAGACTTCATGGTATTAATCGCATAGGCGAGCATGCCAAACTTCGTTTTATCTTCTATCCCAACGTTATGGATGGCTTCTGGTAGTGAGCCAATACTAAAGATATAACCAAAATAATTTCCATTTGATTTTCCGATATCAATCTTATTCGTAGAATTAAAATCGAGTTCGTCAATGGCACCATCAATATCTTGATTGATTTCTAATAGTTTGGTAATGAGATTCCCAGTTCCTCCTGGAATAATCGCGAGTTTAGGAATGTAGTCTTTTTCAGCGATACCAGAGATTACTTCATTGACAGTCCCATCTCCACCAAAAACAAGAACAGCATCATATCGCTCACGAGAAGCTTCTTCAGCAAAGTTTGTGGCGTCTTGCTCTTTCTCCGTAATTTTAATCTCCACATCTTCAAAATAGTCTCTAGCTTTATTCTCCAGTTTCACCTTATAATCCAAGGCTTTTTCGCCACCAGATGTTGGATTGATGATTACCATAATTTTTTTCATTTATTGTTCTCCTGTCATTAGATTTTCTCACTTTAACTAACCATCTCAAGTTTGGTCCATATAAATCTTGACCTCTTTGTATTCCTGCTCTTTAGCATAGGCAAACACCTCTGAAGCTCTAATGTAATCAAAGATATTTTCCTCTAAATCTTCATCCCAGATTGATTCATGAAATATTTCATTCTCTTGACATGCTTTATAGAAAATATCAAGGTGAACTTGATAAAACTCTTCATCTTCATTTGGGACTTGCCTTACTAAGGATAGTTGAAACATTGGCTTATCAGATATAGCTGTAAATGTCCCTGTTTCAAATAAAATCATCTCATCATCAATAGGCTCACGACACAAGTCTTCAAATATTGCTACCATTTCCTCTAAGGGCATCTTATCGGTGATTCTTTCTCTTAAAAATTCAAGTGATTGCTTCATATTGCTCCTCTTTCTAGATGGTTTTCGTTCCTAGAATAATCCTATTAAAAAATTGAATCCCTACACCTTTTATTATACTACATAAACAGAAAAAAAGACCGAACCAGACGGTTTTCACCTTGGTTTCAGTCTAGTTTTTTTATAACGAAAAAGTCTCTATGAAGACTCTATTTCAAATATAAACCCTTAACTTAAAATTGATTCATTAGGTCTAAGCTTAATTAAAAGTAGGCATTTTCAATTTGCAACTCACATCCTCTAGAAATTCTCATGAGCGACTTCTTCAAGATAGTCATCAAGATGATGGTAAATTCGCATATCTTCTTCTGAACCGTCTTGCAAAACTGCGAATACCTTCACTTTATCATCATTGACATATACAAAATTATGTTCACCAAAATAAGCCTGATAACCCTTGTCAACTAAGGTCCAAAGTTCATCTTTTTTTAAACCAAAAATATCTTTTTTTACAAGATAGGTTTTCCCGATTTCCATTTTCATGATAGATATTTCTCCTTAAGAAGCTAGATAGTGCTAGATGTTTCTCTTTACTGCTCAATCCGTCTACTCAAGCAGTGGCATACACTCACAAAGAACTTTGTTTGACTATTGAATATCTTCCATCGCTTCTTTCACATATTCTTCAACATCTTCAATCTCTACAAACAGCGGGTCTAAGTGACATAAGAAGTGCCAATCTTCGGCGCCTTTCTTTCTGTAGAGAATTGCTTCGCCATCTTCACTTCCAAAATAGCTTCTATCGACTTCATACCCTTTACTTTCTAAGAAAGCTTTTGCCTTGCGGAAGTTTATCTCTCTGGCTTCGATATAGGCTTTAACTTCATCGTTATTCACGACATAAGCATCAATTTTTGTAGCTCCTTCGACCACTTTGTCGTTTTTAACGGATAGATTAGAAACCTCTTTCCAAATAATGTCCACTTTTTCTTCAGGTTCAAACGAAAACCTAGATAAAGGGACAATGTTGCCGTTGAAGATAATTTCCATATAATCTGGCAAGTGTTTAGGATTTACATACTCCACTTCAAACCCATCTTCTGTTTCTAAAGTATACCCTGGGATTTGAGCGATAAAGGCTCTTCCCTCTTCTAAAGAATCAAACGCGACTAAATCCTTTTGATAATCACCTTGATACAATTCCAATATAACCATCTATAATTCTCCGTCATTCATTATCGGTCCACATGACGCTTATCTATTATTTTATTACAATCGTTTCTTCCCATCGTCTAAGCACCTCTTTCAAAGGCTCATCGAGATAGCTAAAGGCCTTGTCTTTGATCCACTCAGGAATTCCATAAGCTGCTTCGGCGATACTTCCTGTGATCGCAGCAAGAGTATCACTGTCCCCACCAAGAGAAATCGCATTTCGAATCGCATCTTCAAAATCTGTACTTTCTAGAAAGGCAACGATAGCTTGAGGAACGGTATCCTGACACGTTTCATTGAAACGGTACGTAGGACGAATTTCATCTAACGTTTTAGAAAGGTCATATCCATACTCTTTCTTGATATGTTCCTTGATACGTCTTTTAATCTCCGCAGGGTTATCGCTACCATCACCACCAAGGAAATAACGGCACATAAAAATCGCATCCGCTGTAGCCATCGCTCCTTTGATTCCTTCTGGATGGTTATGCGTCACCTCTACAGAAAGTTGTGCCAGACGTTTCCCATCGGACGGCAACTCGTCTGTTGTGGCATCCATCACCCAAGCGCACGGAGAAACACGCATGGCAGAACCATTGCCAAAGCTATTATATGGCTCACGGTTGTCACTCCTAATCCAAGCATCAAATCTAGCACCGTAATCAGCATCCGGATACATCCTACCATACTTCTTCATGGCATCGATAAAGTCATCCTTTTGACCGCCATTCATAATTGCTTCTGCAACAGCACAGGTCATAACCGTATCATCTGTGAAAAAACAATCATCACGAAATAATGGAAAGTCTTTCGTTTTAATGTTGTCCCATTCGTAAACAGAACCAACAATGTCTCCAACTATTGCTCCTAGCATCAGATCCCTCCTTATGATATATCAGATTCATTACACATTTCCAATGGATCGCTCTTTAAAAATGGCTCCACCAAATCAACCCACTCTTGAGGCAGGTAAGCTGATAAATAGCCGTGGTTATAGCTCTTTGCTTCATACAGGATCGTATTGGAATGTAGCTGCTGAAACAATCTAGCTGACTCTTTCACACAGTTCAATTCTTTTTCACCATAAATATAAAGAACCTGCGCCTTACTAGCAGAAATCGTATCCTTTAGCTTGTAATGCCCCATATAGGTTTTATAAATGGTCACCAATGTTTTGATAGGCGTCCTTGGCAGATCCTCTAAATAATAATCTTTTATTTCCTCTGGATAAGCGAGTTTAGGATATATTTTGTTCATCATGCTTAACTGAAGTTTACAAGAGAATTTACTAAACATCAGTTTGCCAAATAGAGATACTAGAAAAATGCTGATTTTAGCTAATCTTGGTTGAGGAATACAGAGGCTTCCATCTATGATCGCTTTCTCAGCTATATCTCTGTCTATTGACAAAAGCTCCATAGCAATTTGACCACCAAGTGAAACGCCACCTATTGCAAACAATTTCCCACCACAGTTTGCTTTGATATAGTCTAGAATCTCCAAAGCAGAATCTTCAGTAGAAACATAATCAAGTTGATATTCTTCGCCGTGGCCATTCAAGGTGGGTAGAATGACACGATACTCCTCCGACAAGATCCGTGCTTGACGAAGATAATTCCACCAAGAACTGCCACCGCCATGTATCAGCAAGATAGAAGGCAAATTCTTATCACCAAATTCATGGAATTTCATATTTAAACTCCTTACTAAAGGACTTTCACTAGATAAATACTTGTTCAATCAGTTTGAACAAGTAGTGATGACTAATCAAATAAAAAGTCTCTAACATTGATTATCTAGAATGACCACACGTTACTTTCAATAATGGATATCCTGATCAAAATTTTAAAATGTTGTTTCCTTACTAATTCTATTACTCGCCAATATTGTATAAATTAAATAAGCAATAAAAATAACATAGCAGCCAGTCTTACAACTTACTACTTTTCATATGATAATTTACAAATGTTTTTCCAGCCACTCGATCTTTTTAAAATCCTTATTGTTATTTTGTTCATTTCGATAGGAGTCTTGAGAAGAAGCTTTGTAAATACTTAGATACTGCTCCATACTTGGAAGACGAAAAGTGATGCCTTCAGTGTGGATAAGCTCTATATCCGATTCCGAAACTCCTGCAAAATCTGGTAAGGAATCGATACTTCCAAATTCAACACTCACTCGATCCTTTTTGAATTCATGCTCATGAATATCTATTAAGACGTAACCTAAGTCTTTCATCACTTTCATTATCTTGTCCCAGTCATAAATTCTGAGATGATCAGGTGCTTCCCAACCTCTAGGGTCACCAGGCACATGAATGTCAATGTCAGATGGCCCCCAATTTTCTTTCGTTCTAAACTCCAATCCCAAAGACCCCATCAATGTCGGTGTAATTCCGACTCGATTTAAATGGAAACAAATGGTTTTAAATTCTTCAAATAAGAGACTCATGTATACTCTAAACCTTTCATATAAATGTTCGTTATTTCTACTTTATTACCTTGAACAAAATCATCTTCATTTTCTAGAGTGTATCCATTTATTTTGGATACAAATTCTTTTCCTTACTAATTCTATTACTCGCCAATATTGTATAAATTAAATAAGCAATAAAAATGATAATAAAAATAAGATTAATCTTCAGCACAAAATAGAGATTTAACAAATTTGCGAACGCATGAAATAATATGCAGTAACCGACAGATTGGGTTTGACGGTAAAGAAGTCCTAAAACAAAACTTAAAAATAACGTATATATAAAAAATAAAATAAAAGGAAATCCTTGATGACTTTCTCCTACTATAAACCATAAAGGCAGATGCCAAATCCCCCAAATTGATCCTACGATCAAATTAGATTTCCAATAAGTATATTTTTTATCAAGTAAGGGTTGTAGTATGCCTCTCCATCCTAATTCTTCGTGACCACCACCAAAAAAGATTAATTGAATAAAGAATAATGGCATCAGATAAATTGATAATTCATTTAATTCTAAGGAAGATACATAAAATAGTATCAAAATTGCTAACAAATGAATAATGAAATAAATACTACTATTTCCTTTCTTACCAAATAGAAAATGTTGAAATTTTATATTATTCCTTTTTAAATAAAAGCCACTTGCAATAGCTGGTCCAAGTGCACCTACTATATGTAATGATCTCGCTATAATCGTTTCTAATCCCAAAATATGAGATTGCGTAATTATGGCGAGAAGCCCCCATGTTATATAAGTAATTCCAAATGTAATATAAAGATAATTTTTTAAATTCCTTTTATCAATTTCTGTCATTTCATCTCCATATCTTGATTATTTTAAATGTAATATTTGTTACTGCTTCTTAGTTGCTCTCGATTATAACTACCTATATTCTATCACAAAAACACAAAAAAAGCCTTACAATCAAGGCTTTTCATTATTCATTTCGTCAATACTTTAGTTTCATAGATTCAGATTCGCATGATAAAAACTAGTCAATTTTCTCTATGATATTTCCAAGTTTATTCAATATAAGACATGAGTGATCATTTAGTGGAATTATGGGAACATCAACAAGTCCTTCAGCTATATCCTTATTTGCTTTATCATTCCATGAATCATAATGGACACTAATTAAAAACTGACTAAAGATTCCTAATCCATTTTTTATCTTTATCTGATGATCTGAATTATCATTAGGTGAGACATAGACTTTTTCTCCTAATAATAGGGCTCCTGCAGAAAAACCTATAACTTTCGCCCCTTTATTAATCATGTGATCGATATAATTTTTGAATTCCTGATTGACGTAAGTAGCTATATATTTTTCCGTATTTCCACCACCAATGATAATTAGATCAGCATCTAAATAGCTATCAAAATCAATCTGCTAAGAGTCCAAAAGTAAGTAATCAGTGTTTAGATTAGGAAATTGACTTTGGAAAACTTCCGTGTACTTTTTCATATAGGGTTGCCAATTATCTCGAAAAACTGTAAAAATAACAATTCTTCCAATCTTCCTTGATGACACAATTTTATTAACAATCGTATGGTTCTTTATCGGCGGATTTCCACCCATTAAAAAAATTTGTTCGTCCAATCTTTCACACTTTCTAAAAAATACATAAGTGTTGACCGCGTTCTGAAATTATAATTCTTTCTTAAAATGGATAATTCTATTTGCCTCCTGAAATCCAATATTGAGATGAAATTTTATAGAATCGGTATTCGTTAAAGTACAGTCACTTGCAAATTCCTTACATCCTTTATTTTTCGCCCATTCCTCACATTTTGTACAGAGATTTTTAGCAATATCCTTTAAACGATATTCCTCGTCGACAATAATCCCTTCTAAGAATCCAACAGGACTATATTTACAACCTTCAACATAATCAAATCTGAGTGAACATAGTGCTAGACCTATAATTGTGTCACCTTCAACTTCAGTAAAGATTGCAGTATTTTTGCCATTCGTATATCTCTTTACTTCATCAATAGCTTCTTTATCGGTCAATTGGGGCCATAATTGTTTCATTAATTTAGCCGTTTTTATAGAATCTTTTGTTATTCCATCCATATTGATGTTCCTCCGCGAATTACAAGCAAATGTTACGAATCATGCTGTTACTTTGTTACTCATTGATTGATACCAATACCATCCCCTTCTACTTTTCGACTGTCTCAGATCGGAAGAGTAGAGCCACGCACTCAGCGGTTCGGACTTACCGTATCATCGCGTCGGTGCCCCTCCTCATTCTACGAGTCCTATCCCATGGGCGGAGCATCTACTTCTACTTCGCTACTATGTAGCTCGTACAAGTAGTGATACCGCCTCAACATGATGCGTTTGCGGAAAAAGGTCCACCGGCTGGACTTTCTTCAACTCATAGCCCAACTCTTGATAGAGTTTGATATCACGCGCCATGGTTGCGACATTACAGGAGATATAGGCGATGCGGTCAGCTCCTGTTTGGGCGCTTGCTTTGATAAAGCTTTCGGTCAAACCCTTGCGTGGAGGGTCGACCAAGATTGCAGTTGGTTGGATGCCTTCTTTGAGCCAATTTTTCATAGCATTTTCTGCAGTAGCACAGACATAGTGGGCATTGGTAATACCGTTTAACTCTGCATTCTTAATACTATTCTCCACGGCTTCTGAAATGACCTCAACCCCATAAACTTCTTTAACATGCTTAGCGACTGATAAACCAATAGTCCCGATTCCTGAGTAGGCATCGATCACCACATCCTCTTCTCTTAACTCCGCAAAATCAATAGCTGTCTGATAAAGCTTCTCTGCCATTTCGGTATTGACCTGATAAAAGGCTGGTCCAGAAATTTGGAAGCTATTCCCCAACATTTGGTCCGTAATGTAATCTTGACCATAGAGAACTCGCCATTCTTTTCCAAAAATGGCATTGGTATTCTGGTCATTGATATTTTGCATAACAGACACAATCTCTGGGAACTGCTTGATGGCTTGTTCAATCAACTGTTCAACTCGGAAAATTTTAGGACGAGTGGTCACCAAAATAACCATGATTTGACCTGAATGATGGCCACGACGAACAACAAGGTTACGAATCAAGCCGGACTGTTCCTTCTCATCATAGGGTTTTAAGTCATAGCGACGAAGCAAATCACGTAAAGCCACAATAACTTGGTCAATGACTGAATCTTGGATATAAAAATCTTCAAGAGGCATCAGATCATGAGAATTCTTACGGAAGAAACCAGTTTCCAGAACACCGTTGACTCGACGAACTGGTACCTGAGCCTTGTTACGATACTTGACAGGATTATCCATGCCAAGAGTATCTGAAACCTCTACATCCGTAATTCCAGCAATCTTATATAGGCTATCTTTTACTTGCTTGGTTTTAAACTTGAGTTGCTCTGGATAAGCTAGATGCCCCAAGTCGGCTATGCCTGAACGCAGGTAAGCCAAATCCAAGTCTTGATTTCGATGTGGAGATTGTGTAAGATATTCCTCGACTTTACCAAAGCCTATCTTCTTGTTGACTTTAAGGACACGCATAAGGATTTTTTCAGTCGGTAGAGCATTCTCTACAAAGAAGACCAAGCCATCTATCTTGGCAACACCTGCTCCTTCATGGGTCAAATCGACAATCTCAACTTCTACAATATCATTTTTCTTTAACATATGTTTCACTTTCTATGAGCCGACAAAAAAAGACGGCAACAATCCTGTTACCATCTATTATACCATGAATTGACCTAAGCACCAAAACTCTTGAAGAAATCAAGGATAGCTTGCCAAATTGAGCTAAGGATGTTTCCACCGTCTTGAATAGCTTTATTGGCGTCAAAGTTAAGGTCGATATTGCTGAAACTGTCACCAGCTTGCGCAACGATACTTTGTTTCAAGTCTTTTAGAGTCTTTGTAAAGTCTTCGTTGTTAAGAATATCACTTTTAGAAAGATTAAAGGCAAAGTTGATGATGACGTTGACCTGGTTTCCTGTAACAACTTGATCCAGTTTGTAGTTCTTCAAAGTATCTTCGACAATTTTACGAACATCATCTTCTGTAAGTTCACCTTTAGACTCTTTAGCCTTAGCAACTGCTGCCTTGATATCGGCAAGAGCTACATTCAGCTTATTGGCATCGAAGCCTGATTTGTCCTTGTTTTCATCGTTAATGTCTGACAAGGCCTTGAGCTCTTCCTGAGCCAAGTCTTTATTTTCTTGAGGTAATTTTACACCATTTGACTCAAGGGAATAGTAAATACCTGCTAGAGCACTTTCCCCAGTAACCGGAATTGGTGCCGCAACGGTGATACGTGCGTGCTCGACACCCAATGTAACAGCAGCATTACGGTACATGTCTTGGGTCACTTTGGTGATGTTTTCAGGTGTTTCAATCTTCACTTCAAGTGGAGATTTTTCACCTAGTTTTTGAATTTTTGCTGACGAATAAAGTTGAAGACTAGAGTCGTTGGCGACATTCATAATTTTTGAGTAGACATCTGGTGTCATGGTCTTCAAGTCTTTAGTATCTTTTGATGCATCATAGCCTAGTTTTTTAAGTGTTTGATTTTTTTGATCTTCTGTTAGTGAAGAACCCAAGACATACTCAGGTTGAACATAGGTTTCATCAATGACTTTTTGAACATCAGTAGCTGCCTGGGCGCTTTGCAATGTTGCAACTGCTAAAAGTACTGCAGCGCTAGTCAGAAAGAATTTCTTTCGCATGAGACGTTCCTCCTTTTCTTCTCTAGCATATTAAAGTATCCTTAAAGAAAACTTATAAAAGCACCTAGAATTTCTAGATGCTTAAAATAGATTAAAAATTTTCATGATATAGAGATTTACTTGAACCTGTCTAGAGTAATAATAGTTTCCCCCATCGACATAAAGTTCTCCACCCTGAAAAATGGAAATAGGATTGATGTAGCGATAGGTTTTTCCTGTTGTATTCCCTAATGTCGGCGCAACTGTATCTCTAGAATATTGTTTAGCTAGAGCAATCGTATTCTTTTTCCCATTTTGGGCGATAAAATCAATATAAGCAGGTCCAAAGTTATAAGCTTGAATGGCTGTCCAGACATCCACTCCTTTTTCTTGAGCCAGATACAGATTTTCTGTCAAAGTTTGAACACCTTGCCGAATACTACTTGCATTATCGTTTATGGTATCAGTAGAGCCACTAGCAGATTCACTTGACTGCATCACGTCTCCTTCTTTACCCTTAGTTTCTGTATAAATCATGGCGAGCACAAGCTCTTCGTTTGCTGGGGTATCTCTCTCATTCAAGATTTCGCGAACCATGGGTTGGTAGGTCATGACTTGTTTGACATCCTGACGAATCAGATAAGCTTTATATCCAGCGAAAAGGAAGACTGCTAGTACCAGCATTCTTCGTATAAGTTTAAACATTATTTATTTTGTATATCCTCGATGTTTTTGATTAAGATAGAATAGGTTCCATTATCGTTTTGAATGAACTCAACTGATTCTGCATCTTGATAGACATTGTTTGGTACGATGAGTTCAATTCCGTTTGACAAGGAAAGTTTCTGATTCTCAAATCTCTTTAACTGACGACTGGCATCAATCTCATCAAACTGTACTGGCTCTGGTACTGCTTCTTTGACCTGGTCAATGAAGCTAAGTCGAGCAGTAAGATTATTGTCAAAAAGATCATTGGCTAATTTTTCTGGAGAGAGCTCATTATTCTCTTCAAGATTATTGAAAATTGCTGATTTTACCTTGGATTGAAATTGAAAATCATCTGTGTTAAAGGTTTCGGCAATCTTTTGAGCCGTTTTTTCTAATTCCTTAATAGATTTCTTAGGTGAAATCTTTGGTTGTTCTTGGATAAGATTCTCAGAAAAATAGTTTAAAAAGGCTCCATTATACTTGATGCGTTTTTCAATCAAGTGATACTTGCGACTTTGAAGATTAACAACTAGTGCTTCATCTGCTCCAGTTCCAAACCCAGGTAAGTTATTTTGAGTCAGTTTGATTGGATTGTCAACCTCGCCACCCAAGTGTGTCAAGGTTTCACGCAATGCAATTCGTAGAAAGGCAAAGTGGTCTACTCCCTCTTTTGAAAACTGGACAAAAACCAAGTCATTAGTCTTTTGGTTTTCAGATACAGAGAATTCCTCTTTCCAGAGATTAGCAATTGTAACAGATGTTTCCATTAAATCTTCTGTGATGTGATTGAAAAAAGGATTATCCTCTTCAAAAATACCAGTTTTGGCATCATCTGAATACACACGCTCCACTTTTTTACGCAAGTATTCCTCGATTTTAGGAGTGATATTGAGAAACTTATCCGCCAAGAACAACTCTGTGTCATCAGGGCTGAACTGATGGATAATGGCTTTCTTAATATAAATATCCATAAAATATTAGTCCTCATACAATGGGAAGGCATCTGTCAAGGATTTGACTGCACTTCTCACTTCTTCTAAGACAGCTTCGTTTTCTGCATTCTTAAGGGCTTTAATAATAAGTTCAGCAACTTGACGGCTTTCTTTTTCACCAAAACAACGAGCAGTAATTGCTGCTGCTCCGATACGAATACCACTTGTCTTGAATGGTGACAATGTTTCGTAAGGGATTGAGTTTTTATTAAGGGTAATGTTGACCTCATCCAATAAATTTTGGGCTACTTTTCCGCTTTCTACAACCTTTGTGACATCCACTAAGAAGAGGTGGTTTTCAGTACCACCTGAGATAATACGGAAATCAGGATCTTGCAGGAATACTTCAGCCATAGCCGTGCTATTTTTGATAACATTAGCAGCATATTCTTTAAATGCTGGATCCAATACTTCTTTAAAAGCTACAGCCTTAGCAGCAACAACATGCTCTAAAGGACCACCCTGAATACCAGGGAAAATCGCAGAATTGATTTTCTTGGCAAGGTCTTCATCGTTAGTCAAAATCAACCCACCACGTGGTCCACGAAGAGTTTTGTGAGTTGTTGTCGTTGTGATATGTGCGTATGGAACTGGATTTGGGTGAAGACCAGCTGCAACCAAGCCAGCAATGTGGGCCATGTCGACCATGAGTTTTGCGCCCACAGAATCCGCAATTTTACGGAATTTTGAGAAATCAATAATGTGAGAATAGGCTGAGGCACCAGCAACGATAAGTTTTGGTTGCACTTCTTGAGCTTGTTTTAAGATGGCGTCAAAGTCCAAAAGCTCTGTCTCCGGATCAACGCTATATGAAACGAAGTTATAGGTTTGGCCTGAGAAGCTGACAGGAGCTCCGTGAGTCAAGTGTCCACCCGCAGCTAAATCCATCCCCATAACAGTATCACCTGGTTCGATCAAGGCCATGTATGCTGCACAGTTAGCTTGACTTCCTGAGTGAGGTTGGACATTGGCAAACTTAGCACCAAAGATTTCTTTCGCACGTTCAATAGCTAGACTTTCGATAACATCCACTACATCTGTACCACCGTAATAACGACGTCCAGGATATCCTTCAGCATATTTATTAGTCAAGATAGAACCCTGCGCTGCCATTACAGCCTTAGATACAACGTTCTCTGAAGCAATCAACTCAATATTGTTTTGTTGGCGTTCCTCTTCTTTGGCAATGGCATTCCAAAGATCTGCATCATATGCTTTAAAATCATCTTTGTCAAAAATCATAGGTCTTCTCCTTTTAGTAATTTAATAAACCGTTTCTGCATCTTATCACAAGTATAACCAACTTTTTCATAAAATGCATGCGCACCAATACGATGGTCTGCAGAGTTTAAACGAATAAACTCATAACCCCGTCTTTTCGTTTCTTTCTCCAACCCTTCAAGTAAATCTCTACCAAAACCTCTACCCTGGCTTTGTGGCAACACTGCCAAGGCTAAGATATTGAATCCTGCTTTAGAATAAAGAGACTCATAAACCTCAGCGTGAATATAACCAACTAGTTCATGACTAGTATCATCCTCATAACCAAGTAGGAAATGATGTGAGTCTTGGGATAATTTGGTTAGTTGACTAGCCGTTTCCTCAGGGCTAAAATCATAACCTAAAGCATCTTTGTTAATCTCATGAATCGATGCAACATCTGTTGCTTTCAAAGCACGTATCATATCATACCTCCTCAAAAGGAATTTCAGGTATCTTGGCAAGGATATCTTCTCGATTTATCGAACCTTGGCGTAGAATTCTAGCCTTACAAGCAGTCAAATCTAAAATAGTCGAATCCTGACCCGTTAAAAAAGCATCATCTTCTATTCCCAGAACCTCTTGTCCGAAGTCTTTTAAAATTTCTTTAAAGCTAACACCGCTTGTATGTCCTGAAATATTTGCAGACGGGCCGATTAAGGGACCAAACTCACGAATCAATTCTAGAGTGACGGGATGACTCGGCATGCGAAATCCAACAGTCATCAAGTCTGAATTGACCCAGTAAGGGACCTTGTCATTAGCTTCTAGGATAATGGTCAATGGACCAGGAAGAAAACTATCAACAAGTTTTTGTAAATAAGGTGGCTGATTCTTAGAAAAGTTCAAGATATCGTCTAGATGAGCGACATTGAGATTAAGTGCCTTGTCTCTTGGACGACGTTTAAGCTGGTAGACATGGTCAACAGCCTTTTTATCCAATGCTTTTGCAAAGAGACCATAAACTGTCTCGGTCGGCAAAACTACTGCTCCACCCTTTTCCAACTCTTGCTTAATTTTCTCCATCATCAATGACTACCATCCTATCTTGGCCAAATTGGTCTTTGAGCGTTCGAACTCGTTTCTCGGGAAAATTTTTTCTGAAGAGATCCGGTACACTTTGACCTTGTTTGTAGCCAATTTCAAGATAAATCTTACCACCATCATTTAGATAGCCCTTGGAGTCTTCCGCGATTCTACGGTAGATAGCTAGGCCATCCTCGTCAGCAAAAAGTGCCAAGTGTGGTTCTGAATGCAAAACATTCAAGCCAACTTCTTCTTGATCTTCACGAGAAATGTATGGTGGATTGGATACAATTATATCATATTTTGAAGAAATTTCGGAGAAACAGTCAGATTTGATAAACGAGAGATTTAGATTTTGAGCGTTAGCATTCTCCAACGATAAGTCTAAAGCATCCTGTGAAATATCCGCAGCTGCAACAGACCAAACTGGCCTATTTTTAGCTAAAGCAAGGGCTATTGCACCGCTTCCTGTTCCGATATCTAGTACTTTAAGATTTTTCTCAGGATTTTCAGTCAAGATGAGGTCTACTAGCTCTTCTGTCTCTGGACGAGGAATCAAAACTCGCTCATCTACTTTTAACTGCATCCCAAAGAATTCAGCATGACCGATGATGTACTGAGCAGGTACATGTTCTGCTAATTTCTTGTAAATTTCCTCCACAAATTGCTTCTCTTCCTCTGTTACTTCTTGCTGGAGGGCAAAGACAAAGTCTGTAAAAGATAGATTTTTTAGGCTACGATAGACAAAGGAGAGGCTTTCTGCTTCCTCTCCTTGTACTATCAACTTTTCCTCAAAATCTTTAAAAATTTGAGCTAATTTCATTATTTGTTTAATTCTTCCAATTTTTGTGTTTGGTCATAAAGAACCAAGGCATCTACAACTTCATCCAATTTACCAGCTAGAATTGTATCAAGTTTTTGTAGAGTCAGGCCGATACGATGGTCTGTTACACGGTTTTGTGGGAAGTTATAAGTACGGATACGCTCTGAACGATCACCAGTACCGATTGCAGACTTACGCTCAGCATCTTGCTCATCTTGGGCAATCTGAGCAAAGTGGTCAGCCACACGCGCACGGATGATCTTCATGGCCTTCTCACGGTTTTTCTGCTGGGTACGTTCTTCCTGCATCTCAACCTTGATATTGGTTGGCAAGTGAACGATACGAACGGCAGTCGCAACCTTGTTGACGTTCTGTCCACCAGCACCTGATGCGTGGTAAATATCAACACGAAGGTCTTTTGGATCAATATCGTACTCTATTTCTTCTACCTCAGGCATGACAAGGACAGTTGCTGTCGAGGTATGAACACGACCTTGGCTTTCTGTCACAGGGACACGTTGCACACGGTGGGCACCTGACTCGTACTTAAGCTTAGAGTATACAGACTGACCTGATACCATGGCAACCACTTCTTTAAAGCCACCGACACCGTTCATAGATGCTTCCATGACTTCAAAGCGCCAACCTTGGGCTTCAGCATACTTTTGGTACATGGTTAGCAAATCTCCAGCAAAAAGTGCTGCCTCATCTCCACCAGCAGCTCCACGGATTTCAAGGATGATGTTCTTATCATCGTTTGGATCTTTTGGAAGAAGCAAGATTTTCAATTTTTCTTCGTACTCTTCTTTTTCTGCCTTAGCATCCTTGAGTTCTTGCTTGGCCATTTCTTCCAAGTCAGCATCTCCGCCAGACTCTTTAATCATTTCCTCAGCATCAACGATGTTTTGGAGGACTTGTTTGTATTCACGGTAGGCAGTTACGGTATCACGAGTAGAAGCTTCCTCTTTTGAAAGCTCCATGAAACGCTTGGTATCAGAGACCACATCAGGGTCGCTCAGCAATTCTCCCAACTCTTCATAACGGTCTTCTACAGCTTGTAGTTGATCATAGATATTCATTCTTATTGATTCTCCTTATTGATTTCAGGGGCAAAATAATGTTTACGGCAAACCGAGATATAGGTTTCATTCCCACCTATCTGGATTTGTTCACCATCATAAACAGGCAGTCCGTCCTGCGTACGCAACACCATGGTCGCCTTTTTCTTACAATACTGACAGATGGTTTTAATCTCATCAATTTTATCTGCTAATAACAATAGATGTTTAGATCCTTCGAACAGCTCATTGCGAAAGTCGTTCTTTAAACCAAAGGCCATAACAGGTATGTCTAACTCATCGACGACACGAGCTAAATCGTAAACATGGTGACGCTTCAGAAATTGGGCTTCATCGACCAAAACACAGTAGGGTTTTTCAGGTAAGTCTCGAATAAAACCAAAAATATCCGTAGTATCATCGATAGCAACTGCTGGTCGCTTCATGCCAATCCGACTCGACACATAGCCTATACCGTCTCTTGTATCCAGAGCCGAAGTCATGATAACAACTCCCTTTCCTTGCTCCTCATAGTTATAGGCTACCTTGAGAATCTCGATGGTCTTTCCTGAATTCATGGTCCCATAACGATAATACAACTGTGCCATGTTTCTATTTCACGTCCATTTCTAATTTTCTGCTACATTCTAGTATATCATATTTTCCAAAAGCTTTAAACGGCAAAATGTGGTAAAATAGAAGAAATCAAAAACTAGTGGAGGAAGCTATTATGCCATTTGTACGCATCGATTTATTTGAAGGTCGCACGCTCGAGCAAAAGAAAGTCCTAGCAAAGGAAGTAACCGAAGCTGTGGTTCGTAACACTGGTGCACCACAATCTGCTGTTCATGTCATCATCAACGATATGCCTGAAGGAACTTACTTCCCGCAAGGGGAAATGCGCACTAAGTAAAGCTTAAGCGATATGCTTAGGCTTTTCTTTATAAGTGGCATTCGTTGAATAAAAAACTTTATTTTGTTACAATTTTAAGAGATATTTGTATATAAATTGTTAAAAGGAAATGAAATGATTACACGTGAATTTGATACCATTGCTGCAATCTCTACACCTCTTGGAGAAGGAGCCATTGGTATTGTCCGCTTGAGCGGAACAGACAGTTTTGCCATTGCGCAAAAGATTTTTAAAGGCAAAGACTTGAGTAAAGTTGCCAGCCACACACTGAACTACGGCCACATTGTTGACCCTTTGACAGGTAAGGTTATGGACGAGGTCATGGTTGGGGCTATGAAGTCTCCGAAGACCTTTACTCGTGAGGATATTATAGAGATTAATACCCACGGTGGGATTGCTGTGACCAATGAAATCCTGCAATTGGCTATCCGTGAAGGGGCTCGCATGGCAGAACCTGGTGAGTTTACCAAACGTGCCTTCCTCAACGGTCGTGTAGACTTGACTCAGGCTGAAGCTGTAATGGATATCATCCGTGCTAAGACTGACAAGGCTATGAATATAGCAGTCAAACAACTTGATGGATCCCTGTCTGACCTCATTAACAATACTCGTCAGGAAATTCTTAATACCTTGGCTCAGGTTGAGGTTAATATCGATTACCCTGAGTATGACGATGTAGAAGAAGCCACTACTGCTGTTGTCCGCGAAAAAACTATGGAGTTTGAACAACTCTTGACCAATCTCCTAAAAACTGCACGTCGTGGGAAAATCCTCCGCGAAGGAATTTCAACGGCCATTATTGGTCGTCCAAACGTTGGGAAATCAAGTCTCCTCAACAACCTCCTGCGTGAAGATAAAGCCATTGTAACGGATATTGCAGGGACTACTCGAGATGTCATTGAAGAATACGTCAATATCAACGGTGTTCCACTGAAGTTGATTGATACCGCTGGTATTCGTGAAACAGATGATATCGTGGAACAAATCGGGGTTGAACGCTCTAAAAAAGCCCTCAAGGAAGCTGACTTAGTTCTACTAGTCCTAAATGCTAGTGAACCTCTGACTGCCCAAGATCGACAACTTCTTGAAATTAGTCAAGATACTAATCGAATCATTCTTCTCAACAAAACTGACCTGCCAGAAGCGATTGAAACTGCTGAACTTCCAGATAATGTCATTCGTATTTCAGTCCTTAAAAATCAAAACATTGATAAGATTGAAGAACGCATCAATAACCTCTTCTTTGAAAATGCAGGACTTGTTGAACAAGATGCTACCTATTTATCCAACGCCCGTCATATTTCTCTGATTGAGAAGGCAGTTGAAAGCCTGCAAGCTGTTAACGAAGGTCTTGAACTGGGGATGCCAGTTGATCTTCTTCAAGTAGATTTGACCCGTACCTGGGAAATTCTTGGCGAAATAACTGGTGATGCTGCGCCAGATGAACTTATTACTCAATTATTTAGCCAATTCTGTTTAGGTAAATAACATAAAAACTAGGTCATAAAAATGGTAGTCACCTAAAAAGAGGTTGGGACAAAAAGATCCCAACCTCAATTTTTATTATCAATCATAATTTGACGCGGTAGCTGATTGAGCTTTTTGTTCGTCTTTTAGACTCCAAAAAGCTCCTAATCATCCTCGCGGGGCTGAGACTACGAAATCAAGACTTTGTCTATCGATTTCTGTCCCACCGCCTTTTCTTTCACGTTCTAAATTATATCCTGCCTTAGCAGAAATCTGAAACAAACCTTATACTCAATGAAAATCAAAGAGCAAACTAGGAAACTAGCCGCAGGCTGTACTTGAGTACGCCAAGGCGACGTTGACGCAGTTTGAATTTGATTTTCGAAGAGTATTACCAGTTCTTTTCCATTTTCACTTAGTCTTTAGGTAATTTGCCAGCTTTTTCAAGCATTTTTTTGATTAAATAAGGCATCTTGACATTTTCACGACCTTTTTTCTCAATTAATTTTTTAACAAATTCTGGCATTTGTAAGTCTTGTGATTCATCTAAAATATTCTTAGTTTCTTCCGAAGGGACTAATTCATCAAAGGTTTCTTCTTCTGGGAGGAATTCTCTAAATTCTTTATGTTCATTAGCTCGGATAATATTGATCAAGGCATCAATCAAACGAGAATCTGTATTTGGCATTGGTGGACGATGGTAGTTCACCTCCAATTCCTGACACAAGTCATGACATTCCACATCGTTGTCAAACAAGACTTCAATATGCTCACTGATAAAACTAATAGGCACAAAAATATAATGCTCTGGGTGTTCTTCCTGTTCTCTAAGATACTCCAATACATCTGGTTTAATCCAAGGAATACCAATATCACTTTCGCTCTGCCAAGTGTTGGTATATTGCTCTTGTTTCAAGCCTAATTTCTCAGCAATTAACTTGCTATTTTCGAAAATCTGGTCGATATAGGGATCACCAAAATCCAAGGCAAAAATGGGTACACTGTGGGCAGAAAAGATGACTTTAAAGCTATCCTGTTTCACCTTTTCTTTTAAAATTTTAGCAATTTCATCTGTCCAATAGTTTAATAGTTCTTCTTCTTGATACCAGTCTTTAATAACTAAAAACTGAATTTGTTTACTTTCCAGAAACTTTTCGTAGCCCATGACAGAGTAAAAGGAATAGTGTGGCTCCAAAATCAAGCAAATACACTTTTCAATTCCATCTGCCTCCATTTGCCGAATTACATCTGGAATAAAAGGAGTTGAAAATTTATTGGCAAAATAGACACTATATTCATTTCCTAACCTAGCTTCTACCAAAGAAACTTCTTTACGGGTAATTTTTTGAAGTGGAGTGCCTCCAATTCGAACATAATTATCATAAAGGGTTTGAATCTCGTGGTCTTGAGGTCGAACTCCTCGACGAATGTTGGTAAAAAAGTTGGCTACTCCTTCAAAGGTAATCTCTTCTGGTGAACCAAATGTCATCATTAAAATTGCTTTTTTCATCTCTGCATCCTTGTGATATTTTTATCTTTCTTATTGTATCACTAAAGAAGCCATAAGTAAACGCTAACATAAGGATTTTATCTCCCTTCCGACTTTTGTTTTTCTCTTCTTTCTATGATACAATGGTTTTAAAGAAGGAAAAAAAGGAGTTATGATGAAATACCCTACATTACTAGAGCGTTTTTTAACTTATGTTAAGGTTAACACACGTTCAGACGAAAATTCTACTACTACACCAAGCACTCAGAGTCAAGTAGACTTTGCGACTAATATCCTCATCCCAGAAATGAAACGTGTCGGTTTGCAAAATGTCTATTATTTGCCAAACGGTTTTGCTATCGGTACACTTCCAGCTAACGATCCAAGTTTAACTCGCAAGATTGGTTTTATCTCCCACATGGATACGGCTGATTTTAATGCTGAAGGTGTTAACCCTCAAGTTATTGAAAACTATGATGGGGGAGTTATAGAGCTTGGGAATTCTGGTTTCAAACTTGATCCTGCAGATTTCAAGAGCTTAGAGAAGTATCATGGACAAACCTTGATTACTACAGATGGGACTACTCTTCTCGGTGCCGATGACAAATCTGGTATCGCCGAAATCATGACTGCTATCGAATACTTGACTGCTCATCCTGAGATTAAACACTGTGAAATCCGTGTCGGATTTGGTCCGGATGAAGAAATCGGCGTTGGTGCCAATAAATTTGATGCAGAGGACTTCAATGTTGACTTCGCTTATACAGTCGACGGCGGACCTCTTGGAGAATTGCAGTATGAAACCTTCTCTGCTGCAGGAGCTGAACTTCACTTCCAAGGCCGTAATGTTCACCCAGGAACAGCTAAAGGACAAATGGTCAATGCTCTCCAGTTAGCCATCGACTTCCACAATCAACTTCCAGCTGGTGACCGACCTGAGTTGACTGAGGGTTACCAAGGTTTCTACCATCTCATGGATGTAACCGGAACTGTCGAGGAAGCGCGTGCTAGCTACATCATTCGCGATTTTGAAAAAGAAACCTTTGAAGCGCGTAAGGCTGCCATGCAAGCTATTGCTGATAAGATGAACCAAGAACTTGGTAGTGATCGTGTAACCTTGACTTTGACAGACCAATACTACAACATGAAAGAAGTTATCGAAAAGGATATGACTCCAATCACTATTGCTAAAGCAGTGATGGAAAATCTTGATATTACTCCTATTATCGAGCCTATCCGTGGTGGAACTGACGGTTCTAAGATTTCTTTCATGGGAATTCCAACTCCAAATATCTTCGCTGGTGGTGAAAATATGCACGGACGTTTTGAATATGTCAGCCTTCAAACTATGGAGCGTGCAGTTGATACAATCATTGGCATTGTATCTTACAAAGACTAAAAAAGAAGTAGCTTTGCTACTTCTTTTTAATTTACTTCTTTGTCAATTGTTTCAGGACTTGTAGTAGTTGAATGCGAACTTGATTCTTCACTTGTTACTTCGGTGCTAGCTTGACCTGGTGTTTCTTGTTTTGTTTCAACAGGTGTTTCTTGACTTGGCGTTACTTTTGATCTAAGCTCTTGATTTAACAAGACTATTTCTTGGGCAACTGCTAGAAGAGCCTGCTTATCCTTACTTGCTGCTGCTAGTTTATCAAACAGAGCATCTACTTTTTCAAAGTCAGCATCTGAACCATTATTCATCTCCAAATAGCTATGGAGAGCAATGACTCCGTTATAGAGTTTTTGGTAAAGAACTAAAACCTCTGGGTCTTGTTTCGAATTATCACGTTCATTTTGGATTGTTAGTGAAATACGTTTCAAGAGATCATGGACCTGTGTATTTAATTCATCAAGGTCTGCGTCTTCTTTCTCCAAAGCAGCCTTCAGATTTTTCACTTCGTCAGAGAGTGAAGCTTTAACCCCTTCCTCATTGACTTGATTCACTAATTCTTCAGCTTTTGTTAGTAACTCTTCTACTTGCCCTTTTAAGACATGATTACTTTGTTCCTCAGGTTTAATATCATCATACAAACCTTTCAAGAACTCATAGACTGCAGTTTTAGCACTATGGCCATCCACTTTTTCTGTATCTAAGATTGTTTCAGAAGCCTTGCTTGCAACCGGCTCATTATTCAGTGCTTCTTCTACTTCCAGTTTTGTTTGGTAGATTTCCGGGAAGAGTTTGTTCAAGTCAGTCGCCTTAAGGAAGGATTGTGATTGATAAAGTGTCCAAGTTAAGTTCGCAACTTTATTTCTAAGAGTGTCATTTAAGTGATTATCAGATAAATGTTGATAGAAATACTTAATGTACTCGACTGTTGTAACTCCAGTACGATCATTGAAGTCCTGCAAGGCTTCTAGTTTAGCTTCAACTGCATCTAAACCTGCTTCATCTTGGGCTAGTTTATTTTCTTGAAGCTGAGTTAATAAATCCTTCTTAGGAAGTCCATAAGCATCTGTGTCTAAGGTATTAATCTTATCTACTAAAGCTTGATATTTCTTGTCTAAAGGACTGATTTCTGTTGGTTTGACACTTGAGTCAATGTGAATATACTGCTTATCAAACAAATCCAAAGCTGCCAAATAACCTGCAGTAGAGTTGGTTGATAGCTTCTTCATATTCTCAGAAAATTGCCCCAAAGCAAGTTCAATCTGTCTTTGAAGAATTGGTTTATCTTTATAGACTTCGCGACTTTCTGCCAAGAGTTGATCAATCTTATACTGGACTGCTTTTTCATCAAAAGCACCAGGTTGGTAAGTTGACTGTAATGCAGGAATTTTGTTTTTCAAAGCGACTTCATAACCTTTGGTTTGAACCTTGATGTAGTGGTTGTGATCACCATGAGGGATAACAAAGCTACCATTTTCAACCTGCAAGCTATAAGGAGAGACTCCATCACGTAGAGCAGTTGTATAGAGTTCGTTTAGGAAATCAAGCTCTGCATCACCTGTTTGAAGCGGAATACGAACGTGTTCCTTACGAACGGCGTAAGGGTGAATGTGAGTTGGATCATAAGCTTGGTCTGGATTACCAAATACAAAGAATCCATTTGAAATTCTGATAGCCTCAAGAGGAACGCCATATGTTTTAGAAATATAAGCTATTTTTTCTTCATCGCTGGCATCTCGAGAGAAACTTTCAACCGTCTTGGCAAGAGGTTTTACAGACTCAGTTTTATGACTGTTTAAATGTTCTTGAGCAGCTTTAATCTGATCTTTTGTTAAATCTTTTTTAAAGAAATAGTGGTTGTGATCTCCATGAGAAACGACAAATCCTTTTTCATCTTCACTTATCACTCGATCTGCTGCAAATCCATGATCGTGCTCTTCCTCATGATGGTGTTCTTCTGGTTTACTACTGTGGTTATCTGGGCTAGTTTCTGATTGTTTATTTCCGTACAAGTGATCCTGCGCGGCCTTGATTTGATCAGGGGATAAATCTTTTTTAAAGAAGTAATGATTGTGATCTCCATGAGAAACGACAAATCCTTTATCATCTTCACTTATCACTCGATCTGCTGCAAAGCCATGATCGTGTTCTTCCTCATGATGGTTTCCATGGTTATCATGATGGTGTTCTTCTGGTTTATGACTGCTATGATTATCTGGGATAGTTTCTGAATGTTTATTGCCGTACAAGTGATCTTGTGCGGCCTTAATTTGATCAGGTGATAAATCTTTTTTAAAGAAGTAATGATTGTGATCGCCATGGCTCATAACAAAACCTTCTGAATCTTCACTTATAATTCTATTTGAATCAAAACCATGATCGTGTTCCTCTTCTTCATGGTGAACATGTGGTAACGGATTATTTGGTGTGGAATTAGAAGGACTTTCTAAGCTTGGAGTGTTAGATTGTGCTTGATGATTGTTAAGAGATGATTTAGGGATATAGTGATAGTGGTCCCCATGTCGTACGATATAAGCATCGCCAGTATCTCTGACAATATCATTAGGGTTAAAGACATAACCATCATCTGCTGCAGAAACACCATTATTCGGTGTCAGTGACAAGGGTTGACTGAGAGCTGAACTATTGCCAGATAAATAAGCCTTTGCGGCAGCTAATTCACCCGCTGACAGATCACTCTTAGGAATATAATGGAAGTGTCCTCCGTGGGGAACGATATAAGCATCTCCTGTATCTTCAATGATATCAGAAGCGTTAAAAACATAACCGTCATCAGTTGTATAACGTCCTTGAGCTCTAGCTGCCACAACTTCCTTAGAATCATTTTTTTGGTCAGATGTATGCTCTTGTTTTTGTTTTTCAATTTGTTCTTTGGTACGAATATTTTCAGCTTGGCTAGCATTTTTTAGGTAGACATAATATTTTCCATCAACTTTGATGATGTAACCACCTTTAATTTCGTTAATGATGTGTTCATCACGCAATTGATAACTTGGATCTTTCATGACTAGTTCTTCACTAAAAATCGCATCGAAAGGAACTTTACCATTATAGTAATGGAAATGATCTCCGTGAGAAGTTACATATCCCTGATCAGTAATTTTCACAACAATTTGTTCGGCCTCAATGCCTTCCTTTTTGCTAACTTGATCAGGAGTCAAATTTTCGTTCTTTTTAGACTCATTCTTTTTCCCATCAACATACGATACACGATTATCTTCCTTCTTCTCTGCTTCTTGGTGCTGATTTAAAACATAAGCACAAACACTAAGCGCAATAACTACTGCTGATCCAGCTAAGTATTTCTTTGTTTTATTCATAATTTCCTCATTTCAATTCTTCTGCTAGTATTGCAATATCCTCTTCTAAATTATCTAAATAAGACTTATCATTTTGTGGGTCTGCCTCTAAAGGATTGAGAGTTTTAAGACTAACACCTGTTGACTTGATAAGGGTTTCAGCTATTTTAGACGAAGCATTTCTCTCTGTAAAAATAGTTTTAACTTTATAGGTCTTAACAAATTCTTGGATTTCAGTCAGTTGTCTTGGGCTTGGTTCTTGATCAGGAGATATTCCTGCAATCCCAAGCTGATTTAGTCCAAATCGTTTTGCCAAATATGAAAAGGCTGTGTGTTGGGTCACAAATGTCTTTTGATTAGCCTTTTCAAAGATGGGTTGGTATTTCTTAGTCAAATCGTGAGCCTTGGCACTAAAATTCTGTGCATTTTTCTGATAGGTATCTTTGTTAGCACTGTCCAGTTCGGATAACTTATCAGCGATAATCTGTGCTTCCTCAGCTACCTTTTCAGGGTCTAACCAAGTATGGGGATCATAAAGACTTTTCTCATCCACACCTTTTCCTACTTCTATATCTTCTAAGCCAGATACTCTATCCAAGGTCATACCCTCAGATGCTTCTAGAACCTTAACCTTGGACTTTTGTAGACTTGGATCTAAACTACCCGCCCAAGACTCTAAGGTATGAGAATGATAAACAAATACATCCGCATCGTAGATAGCTGCAATATCATTTGCTGACGGTTCATAAGAATGAATGCCTGAACTAGACTGAATCATTCTTACATCATTAAGATCACCAGAAACTGCTTTTACCATAGCATATACAGGATAAAAACTGGTAACTATTTTCATTCCATGAGATTCTTTGACATCATTTTGCTTATCTTGACTACAAGCTCCTAAAAATAAGGCAAGTACCGAAGATAGCATACCTATTAGTATTTTCTTTTTCACTAGAACTCCTTAACTAGTATTTAACCATTTAATTAACTAGTAAATATTCTACTCCTTATAATTTAAGATGTCAAGCTAGAAATTTAATTTTTCCCAAAATTTTACCAATAAAAAAAATAAATCTAAGAGTCTTAATCGACTACTTTTGAAAAACAAAAAGCTCGAACTATTATTCGAACTTTTTAATACTTTTATTTTCTTGCAGCTTTTTCATCTTCTTCGAGTTGTTTGACCAGTTGTTCAATGCCGTCAAATTTCACCATATCTCGGATACGATCTAACCAATAGACGGTCACTGTTTCGCCATAAATATCTTCATCAAAATCAAAGATATTCACTTCAAAACGCTCTTCTTCTCCATCAAAGGTTACGTTCTTACCGACACTGGCCATTCCTCGATAGAGTTTTCTCTTGATTTCGATATCAACGGTATAGACACCATCTGCCGGCATATAAGTACGATCCAAGAGCACGAGATTGGCAGTTGGATAACCAATTGTTCGACCACGAGCATTACCATGTACGACTATTCCTCTTGTAGGAAGTGGATTCCCAAGCAGCTGACCTGCTTCTTTCACATTCCCTTCAAGGATAGCTTGACGAATACGAGTAGAGCTAATCTTTCCTTTTTCATCATCTACAGGAGGTACTACAACTACTTCTCCATCAAAGATTTCTTTTAAATCTTCAGCTGATTTTCTATCAGAACCTAAACTATAGTCAAATCCAACTACAATAGTATCCGCTTTAACTTCTTTGACAAAAGTATCTACAAACTCTTGAGCTGTCATATTAGCGATACGACTTGAGAAGTCCATTAAATAAAGATTTTCGACACCAGCTCGTTTAAACTTACGTTCACGTTCTTCTGCATTCAGGATATGAAGTAAATTTTCTGGTGAATAGGGTTTTAAGGTTAATTTTGGTGATTCATGAAAGGTAATTAAAGCAACGCTTAATCTCTTCTTAGCAGCAATTTCACCAGCAATACTAAATAATTTTTGATGTCCAAGGTGGATACCATCAAAATATCCTAAAACAAGGACTGTTGGTCCTGGTGTTGCAATGTCTTTTTCAGTTTTTATAGGTATTGTTACAATCATAGTCATATTATACCAGAAAGAAGAAAGCATTCAAAATATTACGAATTTAAAAAACTATAAGTTACTTTTTACTTCTTTTCTCAATTGCTCCAGAGTTTCGATATTATATTTGTCCATGACTTTTGGTAGGTTATCAATGATATCAGGACAGGCATAAGGATTGGTAAAGTTTGCTGTACCGACTCCTATTGCTGACGCACCCGCCAAATACATTTCTATAGCGGCTTTAGCTGAATCAACTCCTCCCATACCAATGATTGGAAGATTAGTTGTTTGAGCTACTTGACGGATTAGTTTAAGAGCTACCGGAAAAACTGCAGGCCCAGACATTCCACCAGTACCATTGGCAATAATTGGTTTTCTAGTTTTGAGATCAAAGCGCATACCAACAAGGGTATTGATCATAGTGAGACCACTAGCACCTGCATCCTCTACTGCTTTTGCGATGGTCACGATATCAGTTACACTTGGTGTCAATTTAACGTAAACTGGCACATCTGATGCCCCTACGGCTGCTTTTACCACATCATAAGCTAAATCTGGGTCTTGCCCAATCAAAAGTCCGTGATTCCCATGATCGACGTTTGGACAAGAAATATTGAGCTCAATGGCTTTCACGTTAGGTGCCTTGGAAATACCACTAGAAACGGCTGCGTATTCTTGCTTTGAGAATCCAGCAACATTGGCAATGATTGGAAGATTGGGATACTCTCTTTGCAACCAAGGTAACTTTTCAGAGAGAACGGCATCTAGTCCTGGATTTTGTAGACCAATGGCATTCAGCATACCAGCAGGTGTTTCAGCCACTCGAGGAGTTGGATTACCAAAACGTGGTTCAAGGGTTGTAGCTTTAATCATGATAGAGCCCAAGAGATTCAAATCATAGTATTTGGCATACTCTTGTCCGAAACCAAAACAGCCTGAAGCAGGAATGATAGGATTCTTTAATTCTAAGCCTGGTAGAGAAACTTGTAATCGATTTGTAGTCATGACACTCTCCTTATAAAACAACAGTTCCTGTTTTAAATACAGGCCCATCTTCACACACACGTTGACTAACTGTTTCACTATCTGGCACTTTCAGGACACAAGCGTAGCAAGCCCCCATGCCACAGGCCATACGAGATTCTAGAGATAGATAAGCTCTTGGATGGTCATAGAAGGTTTGATTGATATATTTCATCATACCAGGTGCACCGCAAGAGTAGATGGCATCAAATTCTGTGTCAAATTCATTAATCACTACCGATACGTTTCCTTTAATACCATAAGATCCATCATCAGTCGTTACAAAGACCTGACTAAATCTGGATAATTCATCTTCCAAAATAACAGCATCTTTAGTAGCGAATCCTAAAACAGTTGTTATTTCAACACCACGATCATGCAGTTGTTTAGCTACTTCAAGTAAGGGCGGCACTCCGATTCCACCACCAACTATAAGAACACGATTCTTCTTGTCTAAATCAGATAAATCAAAGCCATTTCCTTGAGGTCCCATAACATCTATGCTATCACCTGTTTTTAATCTTGAAAAGATTGCTGTTCCTGCTCCTTCAACTCGATAGATAAGTCTGCATTGCTTAGACGCCTTATCTATTGATGAAATCGAAATTGGACGACGTAAGAGATGGGCATCATCAGGTACACGCAAATGAAGAAATTGGCCCGCTTTCATAGCTTCCACCATTTCTCCTTCAAGTACAAGCTCAAAGATTGCTGGCGCGATTTCCTCCTGAGATACTACTCTCATAACATCTAAGCGAATGGCACCCATTCGTTTTTTACAATTTGGATTCATAACTTTTCCTCCTTAAATTTTAAGGGGATCAGATAAAGAAAAAACCTTGCAATTGCAAGGTTTCAGTTAAGATATTCACACAAAAGTACCAAATAAGCACTTGCTTACCTGCTTCTATCGTAGTTTCTTTTCTCTGACACCTTGTGAGTCTCTCTGGACTTCCCTTAAAGGTTAAATTTTCACTAGTATACTGCATCAAGCCTAAAAAGTCAAGTAAAAATAGGTCAGGTATCAGTTCATAAAAACTGCTTATTTTTGTGAAGAGAGAATCTTCTCCAATTTTTGATAATCTTTGACACTATCAATTTCGTAGATAGAATTTTCTTCCAACTCTTCTACGTAAACATCTAATTCTTTGATATTATCTTTAACCATGTTGTCCCAATAGAGATCAACAAATTCGCCGCTTGCATAGGCTTCATCAATAAAACCAACAATCTTTTCAGCTGTTGGAGCATCCCAGAATGATACACCACTCAAGATGCGTCCATTTTTGCTATCAACAATAATATCTTGAACTTTGTAATCATCTCCGTAAACTAGGAACCACTCATTATCACAGTCCTCGCGATAAACACTGAAATAAGTAGAACGTTCGATATCATTACGGAACATATTCTTGAAAAGATAGTTATCCGCATCGATAACGTAGCTGTTAGCCAACTCTTCTTTTACCAAGTAAAGAGAGTAAAAGTTATTGTAATCAGCAAACTTATCATTAAAGACTAAACGAACACCATATTTTTCTTTAAGGTAGTCGAATTGTTCTTTCAAATAACCTACGACAATAATAATGTCATCAATTCCACGTTCTTTTAAAAATTCAATTTGATATTCAACCAAAGGTTTTTGATTGACTTTAACCAAGGCTTTGGGAGTATTTTCTGTCATGGGTCTCAAACGAGTTCCCAAGCCCGCTGCTAAGATGATCGCTTTCACGCGCTTTCTCCTTTATTCTTTAATAATAATGTAAACACCAGCCATTACGATAAGTGAAGTAATGATGGTTAGCAAATTAAGGGGTGAACCCAAGAAAATTGCTGCAAATAAAACAGTCCATACTACATAACTCACATTTAATCCAGTAGCTTTTGCTGGCTGCAATCGATTGATAGCCATATAGTAGGCGAGATAAGAGATCATATTAAATGCTGCAAAGACTATCAATAAACCAAACAATTGCCCATTTGCCACTTCTGCAAATGAGTGATGCGAGAAAAGCACAATAACAAGATAAGACAAGAAGGATGTAACTTGACGAATCAAGAGAGCTTCAATTTCGCTGAGGTCACTTTCCATAGCAAAGGAGCTCAGAACACTTTCACTTCCCCAAGCAAAAGCACAAATCAAAGCACATAGAATACCTATATAGAAAGAATTAACCTGCTCTGCTTTATAGGTCTGAGCAATAATCCCAGCAATGATTAGAAAGATACCAAAAATTGTATTTTTGGAAATCTTGTGCTTCAAAAAGAAGAAGGCAAGCAAGACTGAGACTGCCGGATAAATAGCTGAGACTGACGAAGCTAATGAACTTCCAATATACTTAACCGCATAGAGATTGGCCTGCATACCAATCGGACCGGCTAGTAAAGCTCCGATGATAACACTGACATTTCGAATGTTCAAGAAGATTGAAAAACGAACTCTGCCTTCCTTAACTAGAAGATATCCTAGCAAGATAAAAATACTTAGGAAATCGTGTGCTGCTGCTACTACGAAGGGCGATAAATCCGTGAATATTGAAAAGATATAAGCACTAATAGTTAATCCTAATCCCCAGAACACACCTGATAGTAGCCCAAAAGAAACTCCATTTTTAGTTTTCATTTAAATCTCCTTCAGACTCTAATTCTTTTACTGCTCTATTGTAACGAGAGATTCCGTAATCTCCGAAATCTGCACCATTTTCTTCTTTGTAAATAGTCCAAAGACTCCAAATGATATCTTGCAAGATTTTGTAAATACGAATTTTCTCCCTTGAAACTGGAGTCTTGTCACTCTCGTAATGACTTAAAAAGTCTTCTTCTTCTGCACTTGTAAATTCAGATTCTAGGAAGAGGGCTGCCAAATCCCACATAGGATCATTCATAGAAGAATATTCCCAATCAATTAGATAAAGATGTCCGTCTGGACCTTCAATAAAGTTTTCTGGAACCAAATCAATATGACATGATTTCTTGTCAATTCCAATTTGTTCAAGCTCTTCTTTCAGAGAAAATACAGCCTTTCTGACAGCTTCATAATTAGGATAAGAAATCTCCCCTTGAATCAATGATTCATATTTTTTAATTTCCTCAAAAGGAGCAAACTCTCCTTTCAATTCTTTACCAGAAGCATGAATCGTTTGTAAAATTGGAGCTATCTTTTCAAATTTAGTTTTAATGGTATTAAAATTAAGTGTCTCAGCATTTTCGATGTACTGATTAACCTTGATACCTGCTTCGATATCAAAAAGATAATTTTCTACATCTAATTTTAAATCTTTCAACAACTCAAGATTGTACTTTTCATTCTGGCGGTCGATTAATTTATCAGTACCTTTACCAAAAAACTTAACGATGTACTGGTTTGAGGTTGTTTTAACCAAATAGTTTTGATTGGTCATCCCCCCCAATTGTTCAACGCTCTGAATTTCTTCGTCAGCTGACAATAAGGAAGCAATCTTTGCTTTAACGATTTCCTTCACAATAATCCTCCATTATACTTCCCACTTAAAGACTGTCTTAAATGCGGTATTTAAGTCAGTTGCAAAAACTCGGTGAATATCTTTAATTTCTCTGACTGGTTCTTCTAGATAAATGATATTCTTCAAACGATTGGCAAATTTTTTAATTTCCATCATTTGGATAGCATTTTCAAAGTCAATTCTTCCTGAACGTGAAGAGCCGACTAGTAACAAGCCTTTTTCCAATGAATCCCGAGTGTTGATGTTGACCTTATACTCACTAACACCCATCATCAAAATGGTCCCTTGTGGTTTGATGTAACGGATCAAGTCATTAATAGCAGGTCCGCATCCATCACCACCACAGCATTCAAAACCATGGTCAAAACTAAGATCCTCTGGGATACTATCAGTGATGTAAAGCTCTTTAGCAAAAGAGAAGAGTTCCAACTTTTCCCAGTGACGACCAATTACGATAATTTCAGCTTCAGGCAAGGTATAGTTGATAATATTTGCCATGACAAAGGCTAGACTACCATCACCAATGACAGCTATTCTCTGTCTTCTGCTATGAGAAACTGTCAAAAAACGATTCATGGCATGCATACCAACACTGACAAATTCAGTGATAGCAGCTACCGTATCTTCGATGTCAGCATAAGCTACTACACGATCTTTTGGAAGAGAAACAAACTCACGCATGAATCCATCATAACCACTTGACAAGAAGTAGGTACCTGTCATGTAGTTTTCATAGAACTCCTCGTCACTTTGCATAGGTGGTTGATTTGGAATCATAACAACCTTCTGACCAACCTTATAGGTACCTGTTGGATCAGAAATAACAGTTCCACAAGACTCATGAATCATAGCCATTGGAAGCTTTTTAGATAATATTTTGGGATCACGCTTTCCTTGGTAATAGCGTTGATCCGCATGACAAACCGCCATATAATTTGGTCGAATGAGGATATGATTCTCTTGGTCAATCTCTTCTTCCTGATATTTAATATTGATAAATTTTGGTTTTGTCAGTTGATAAATTTGATTAATCATGTCTCTAGTCTTTCTCAATCATGCTTTTAGCAATCTTCAAGTCTGTAACTGTTGTAATTTTAAGGTTTGAGTATTCACCTTTAGCCAAGGCCACATCTTTACCCTTAATGACAAAGATTTTACATGCATCTGTTAAAATTTCTTTTTCTTCTGCTGATAATGAACCATACAAATCAATAAAGTCTTTACAACGGAATGTTTGTGGAGTCTGTCCTTGGTAAAGATGAGCACGATTTGGAATATCTGTAATAAACTGACCATTTGTGCTTTCAACAATTGTATCCACCGCTTCAACCACAGTGTCAACCGCATCATGTTTTTGAGCAAGAGCGATATTGTCTTGAATCATACGAAGAGTGATAAAGGGACGAACCGAATCATGTGTTACTACGATATCATCTTCTGTTAGTGGACGGTAAGCATCGATGGCTTCAATAATCTTTTCAATACTAGAATTACGATCAGCCCCACCTTTTGTAATGATGATACGTTCCTTGTGGAGTGGAAGGAATTTTTCAACTAAATCTTCTGCATGTGTCACCCAGTCGCCATGAACCCCAACAACGATTTTTTCAATACTTGGTTCTAAGACGAATTTTTCAATTGTATGAATTAGAATTGGGCGATCTCCCAACTCAAGAAATTGTTTGGGTAAGTTACTAATTCCCATGCGCGTGCCGGTTCCACCTGCTAAAATTCCAGCATAAATCATATTGATTCTCCTTTGGTTTGTACTAAAAACTCATTCTTTCCTATTATATCATAATCTAGCACTATCTTAAAATAAATACTAGGTCCCTCTAGCTAGAAACTAGTATCAAAATCACGTTTTTGGCAAAATTGAGTTCTAATCTGTCATTTCTAGCTCTCGATTAATATAGAGTTCTTCAGAATAATATAGAAAGCTTAAAGAAACCTTAAACCATTGGTTGATATATATAGCTATCCTGAAATTTTAATTAGACTTTTCCAATTAAAATTGTTAAAATAAAATGGAAAATAAAAGAAAAGGAAGCTACAAACCACCATGATGAATATGCAAAACATGATGCGCCAAGCTCAAAAACTTCAAAAACAAATGGAACAAAGTCAAGCTGAGCTTGCTGCTACTGAATTTGTTGGAACTTCTGCTCAAAATCTGGTAACTGCAACATTAACTGGTGATAAAAAAGTCGTTAAAATTGATTTTGATCCAGCAGTCGTAGATCCAGAAGATATTGAGACACTATCTGATATGACTGTCCAAGCACTCAATGCTGCTCTCGAGCAAATTGACGAAACTACCAAAAAGAAACTTGGTGCATTCGCAGGTAAATTACCTTTTTAATATCGTACAAAAAGAGGCTGGTTAACAGCCTCTTTTTTGATTAGAATGTAAAGAATTCAGTTGCCTTTTTTAAAAGCAAGTCTGTATACTCAGGATCTTCCTGAGCTGTTTCTAGTTCATCTTTAATCATTTCCAAGTTATCCGTTATCATGCCGTTGACACCTAAGCGGAAAGACTTATCAAATGACTCAGAACTATTGATTGTCCATACATAGAGTTTTTGTTCAGTATTCCAAAGTTTGGTTACAAAGTATTCGTCCAATGTAGAGTACTCCATAGTATACCCCGTTGCATTTGTTCTCGGGAAGACAGAATTATAAGGAAGGATAAAATAGATTGGAATATCCTTATCATACTGGGTTACTTTCTCAACAACGTGATAATCCAAGGATTGCATTTGATGACCATAAACCTTAATTTTTGCAGCATACTTTTCGAGAAAATGATCCATCATTTGCGGACTATCTTTGTGGCTAGTCTTAATTTCAATAAGAAGTTTCTGATGCAATTCATTTGCGCGATTCAGATAATCATCAAAACTCGAAATCTTCGTCGTATGACCATTCTCGTGTATGTCGATCTGTTGTAACTCTTCCAGAGTCAAATCCTGTGGCGTCTTATTCAAACCTGCTAATCCTCTAAGATTTGCATCGTGCATCATGACAAATTGACCATCCTTGGTTTCCTGGATATCCATCTCGATTAAATCTGGTTTTAATTGAGATGTTTTTTCTAAAGATTGAATGGTATTTTGCACACCATTGCCATTTGATACGCCACGATGTGAAATTACAAGTGGCGGATTGACTACAGGAGCTTCTAGATAATTATATCCTTCAATTGCAAAGAAAGTACTTGCACAGACCATCACACCCCATCTCATGATATGGTCCTTCTCCCGTCTTGGCATAATGTCAAGTTCTTCTCCTGTTAGAAAAGAAGAGAATTTAATAAGGAAATAGGTTAATGCCATATAATGAAAATTCTTGATGAGAACAAAGTTAATAATAGCAAGAACTAGGGATTCTTTCTGTGTTATGCTATCCACTATAAACTGAATTGATAATATAGGGATGAGAGGTAGGTAAAAGAATAGGTTTGTCTTTACAATAATTAAGAATAAATGCCAGGCATAAAACCAAAAGTTATTCTTTGTTTTTTCAAGACTATAAAGAACGGAGTCCTTAACTGACATCTTTTCGTAAAAGACTTTTGGTAATGCGAACATCAACCGAACTGAAACATAGAAGAATAAAAGTGATAAGCTGATAATAGCTACCCACCACATCCAATATTTATCTTCCATGTAAGTTTGGATAAACTCCGGAATCACTATTTTATTGAAATAATAAATCTTAAATATCTTTCTGATAAAAGGAAATAGCATTGCCACAAAAAGAAAGATAAATAATGCTTTAGAAATAGTCAACTTCTTCATAAAAGCTAGGCTTTCACGGAATACTTTTCGACTATATTCTATGAGAGTTCTTTTTTCATGATAAAGGAGATGACGTGCTCCAATAAAGAGAATACTGAGTTGAAAATAGGCTACCAGTAGATTAATGGCTATCAAAACCACAAAACCAAGACTGACTATAGGAGCATTTTTTATGATTGAAAAAATATTGTTATAAGAAATAAACAAATATCCAGTCTGACTTAGTAAAAATCCAGCTATGACTGAGTTTAATGGCAACCAAATATAGTCAACCAGCATAAAGATTAGAAAGAATAGAAATAGGATTTTATCTAGATTAAGGTAAATCTTTTTAAAACCCAATTTTTTCGGTTTTTCAGGTTTCATAAAAACCTCCTAATCAAAAAGTTGTGATAAATCTAAACCACCAAAAGGATTAGAATTGAGGTTGCTCTGAGTATTGAGTAAAAGCCGACTCTCATCCGAATCCAGAAAAGCTTCATAAATTTGCGCAGTCATGCGAGCATCTTCTAAACTATTATGAGATTGCCCTTTAAATCCTAGAAAGCTAGCCACAGTTTGCAATTTTAGATTAGCAATTCCATGTAGATCAGAACTACGACGTTCAAAAGCCTCATCATAAAGATCGACTTTATATTGATCACGATAGTCAAACCCATGTTCTAGTAAAATCGGTAAATCACTCTTTGCTGCATTATAACCAACAAGTGGCAAAGCTCCAACAAAATCTTGAAACTTTTGGAGAACTTCTTCTACCTTTGGAGCATCTTTGAGAGTCTCTGAAGTAATACCAGTCAAACCATTAATAAAACTTTTCAAAGGAACATCAGTGTAGACATAAGAGTCAAACGCTCCTACTTCTTCACCGTCTTTAAAATGTACCGCCGATACTTGAATCAAATGAGTCTTATCCTGGTGTTTGTTAAATTCTAAATCAAATGAGATATAATCTCTTAGTGTTTCCATCTTATCGTACCTAATTAGTTTGTAAAAAGAAACCACCTGGTCTATTTATAGAAACCAAGCAGTTTTTTCTTATTTTCCAAATAAGCGAGCAAAGAAGCCTTTCTTCGATGCTTGTACTTCTTGCTTAGCTTGATCCAACTCCAACTGAAGTGTTTCTTGATCCTTCATAGCTTGAAGGGTTAACTGTTGTTGTTGATCCAATTGCTTATCTTTTTCAGCGATTTGGCGGTCTTTGACTCGCATCTGTTCATCTTTTTCAGCCAGTTGTTTATCTTTAGCTTTTAATTGCTCATAAAGACGGATGATTTCGGCATTCTTCTCATCAACAAGAATCTCCATGAGTTCTCGCTGCTTAACTTCATCACTAACTGGTTCATCTTCAAAGATAGTCTTTTTGTAGATTTCTTCAAGTTTGATCAATCCACTACGGGTAACAACGGTGACACCTTTGTCGTTTTTTGTAATATCTTCTTCAGGTAATTCTTTGACACGATTATTGATTGCTTGTCGGGATAGCCCCAAGACCTCAGCAATCTCACTGACAGTCATTTCAATACTCATAATATCCTCTATTTTTCTCTAACTTTTCTTAAATTAAATCTTATCATAAGTAAACCGAACTGTCAAATAACACTGTATTTTCAATGGTTTTTTAGGACATAAAATTCTAAAATATTTTCACGGCCATTTTTTGAAATGTATGAGAAAAACTCATCTTCTAAATTGTAGATAAAAATCAACGGTTTGGTAAATTTTTAAGAGAAAACCTTTCTAGGTTTATAAAGATTTTCACGCTTTTCTAAAATAGCTAATAGCTTCTCGCCTTCAAAAGCAGCTAATTGTTTTTCTGTTTGCTCCAATTCGATAAAACGTCCAAAACGGACTTCTTCTGCCTGTTCAGGTGTAAGAAAAACTTTGACAAGGTCACCTATCCCAATCTCTAGAGGATGGAGAAAGTCCAACTCACCAGACTCTACTTTTGCAGTAATTTCTTCTAGAGTCAATGCGTCCTCCAATTGCAAACCAGCAGCACTGGTCCGTGTTAACTGAGACATATGCGCAGCATAACCAAGTTTCTCTCCCAAGTCGACTGACAAAGTACGGATATAAGTACCCTTACTGCATTTTACACGAAAAGTAAATCGTGCAAGATGACCATCATAAGAAATCAGACTCGTTCTTTCAAAACTATAAATCGTCACCTGACGTTCAGGACGTTCCACTTCCTGACCAGCACGCGCATACTCATAGAGTTTGCGACCATTGACCTTAACGGCCGAGTACATTGGTGGGATTTGAGTGATAGGACCAGTTAAACTCGCAATGACTTCATCGACAAGATGTTCATCCAATGGAGCTAACACAGGAGTTTCTGCAACTATTTCACCACTAGCATCCTCAGTAGTCGTAGAGTATCCAAGTGTGATTTCACCTTCGTAGACCTTTCCCTCATCCTGCATGAACTCAACCATGCGAGTCGCCTTCCCTACAGCAATGGGTAAAACACCCACAACATCCGGATCCAAGGTCCCACCGTGTCCGATTTTCTTAGTCCCTAAAATCTTACGCAGTTTAAAAACCGCATCATGTGAGGTCATCCCTGCTTCTTTCTTTAAGTTGATAATACCGTTCATTCATTAACTTTCTAAAAATACTAAAACTCTCTTTTGGAAATCCTTATTCTGTTCATATAGTGCATGCCCACACTCTGGCAAAATAGTGAGCTGGTTACTTTTGATATGCTGATGCATTCTAAGCGAAGCTTCTACGCCAAGAACATCATCTTTTTCTGCTCCAACGATTAACGTAGGGCAGTTAATTTTTTCCAAAAAATCTAGACTATCATGTTTCAAACAAGATACAGCCTGAATATCAATACGTTGTTTATCTTTAATGCGACCAAAGATTCCCATTATTCGATAAAGGTATTTAAATCTTCCAAAGGATTTAGTCGTGTAAGAGTGACGAGCAATATCAATCATCAGATCTTTATAAGTACCTGTTTGAATCAGGTTCAGCCAGCAACTAATTCTCTCCCTACCTAGATTACTTAGTTTAGCAGTTGTGACAGCTAAAACTAGCTTTTGAACCTTTTCAGGGAAATCCGCCACCAACCATTGGGCAATCATTCCACCTTGCGAAATCCCCATAACATAGGCACTGGTAATATTTAATATCTCCATTGCTTCTGCTACATCTGCTGCCATATCCCGTGTCGTATACCCCTGCCTCAACTCATTGATTCGAGAAAAAACATAAATTTTGTAACGTTCCGCAAGTATACGGTATATGATTGAAAGAGGTATAGCAATACCTTTCACGGTCTGAAGCCCATCCCCCAAGCCTGGTATAATTACTAGAGGATCCTTTCCTTTTCCAAATGTCACATATTCCATGCTCTTTTCGTTAAAATGTAAGGTTTTCCCTTTTGTTGAAGACATTACTTCGTTCCCTCTACTATTTTTTCATGATTTATTTATGTTGAATTTATAAATGCAAGGCAAAGCCGGCAGTCACTTTTTCAAATCCAACCGCCTGATAAAACTGATGTGCAGCATTTCGTTCAGCGGTTAATCCACTATTTAGAGCCAGTGCCTCAGCTCCTTCTTTTACCGCTTGTTTTTTCAATTCATCGATTAGCCTGCTAGCAATTCCTTGTCGTCTTGTTTCTTTTGCAACTGACAAAGCCAAAATACGATAGTAATATCCATCTGCTTCAAAAAAGAAGAGCTTTGCATAACCTAAGAAACCTAAAATATCTCCGTTTCTTTCAGCTATAAGACAGCCATAATGTGGCTGAGAAAGAATCAGTTCTAAACGTCGAGACAGCTTAGAAGCGGTCGTTGGATAGCCCAAGTCTTTGTATAAAGACAGTAGAGCTTCAGCATCTTTCATGGTTGCTTTTCGTATCTGCATAGTTTCCTCCTAGTCTTCCCTCAAGGCATCAAACTTAGCTTTCATAGTCGGATTTTTTCTTGTCAATTTTTTAACGGAAACATCATCAAGCTTATTGTTAGCGAGACGGAGTTGATTTTCTGATGTTGTCAAGAATTTCTTGACTTCTTCCATCCGCTTAATAGCCTTGTCGATTTCATCGATGGCCTTACCGAAGTTGACGGAAGCCGAATTGTAGTTCTTAGCAAAGGCTACCTTGAAGGCTTCTAAGTCTTCTTCAAAGTGAGTAATATCAATGTTTTGCTCACGTATAAGTGCTAGTTCCTGCTTGTATTTTAGGGAATTAAGAGCCGCATTACGCAAGAGCCCAATCAGTTGGATAAAGAACTGAGGACGCACGACGTACATTTTCTCATACTCATGACTGACATCCACAATCCCTGTGTTAAAGTAGTTATTATCGGCTTCTAACATCGATACTAATACAGCATACTCACAGTTCTTCTCACGGCGGTCCTTATCCAACTCTTTGTAGAAATCAGCATTCTTGTGCTTCTTCTCAGTTCCATCCGCTTCATTTTTCATCTCAAACATGATGGAAATGAATTCCAGCCCATTTTCATCAAAATCACGGAAGATGAAGTCTCCTTTAGAACCACGCGCAGAAATCTTGTTGTCCTTTTCAAAATAAGCATTTGGAAAGGCAAAACTACGAACCTTGTTAAACTCGCTCTCTGCATACTGTTCTAGACTTTCACCAATAGCTTTTGTAGATTGTTGTGCCTTGAAATTCTTGTAAAACTCAACTTGCTCACTAGCTGCCTTAAGCTGGGCTTCATAGTTTTGTTTAACAGAAGCAAGAGAAAGCTCGTTTTCTTTTTCTTGCAAAAGGAGCTGATTTATGACCTGATCGCGTTCTTTTTCCAGGTCAGAAAGAGTTTTTTGTAGTTGATTCTCATGCTCCAAGCGCAAGGTGGCCAATTGATTCTCAAGAGCTTGGACCTCTTTTTCTTTTTCTAACAGACTTTGGCTAGCGCTTTGCTCTACCTCTTTTTTGGCCAATTCTTTTTCAGTATCGAAGTTTTGAATTTGACTTTGTAGCTGGGCAATTTCTTGATCCTTTTGAGCAAGTTTTGCCTGTTGTTCATTCAAGGCCTTTTGCTCCACCAATGTCAACTCTTGCTTGATTCGCTCGTGCAATTCCTTGTCAAACTCTACAGTACGAACTTGAGAAATCAGTTCTGCGTATTGACTTTCATTTACTGTAAAAACTTCGCCACAATTTGGACATTTAATTTCGTTCATGATTTTCCTCTAAATTTAACATTACTACTTTCATTATAGCATGGAAAAACAAAAAGAAAAAGTTGGAATCAATCCAACTTTTAATCTACATATGTATCTTCGTTTTTGTTTAAGAAAGCGTAAGGTAATCCAATTAGTAGACCACCACCAATAAAGTTACCGATAAAGGTCACACCCCAGTGACGAAGGATATTTCCAATACCGAAGTTTGCAATTGAATCAGCAGCGACACTGAATTTCACAATCGCAAATGAAGCAAAGTTAGCGGCGATGTGTTCGTTTGTTAAGAATACAAACATGTAAATAGCTGAAAGAACCAACCAAAGTTTAGCTCCACCATCTTTCACCAAAACAAATGATAGAATTGCGATATTTACAAAGATATTCGCTAAAATACCTTCAAGTAATACCAATTCATTCGAACGTGCTAACTTCATTTCTACAACGCCGGAAATAAAGCTATCATGTGTTAAGTTTGCGTAAGCTGCTGAGTGTGCGAATCCCCAACCAGCGATAAGCGCACCAATTAAGTTAAAGAAAGTACAATACAAAAGAATTTCAGCTGTTTTTCTCCAGCTAATTTTTTTCAAAAAGCTACCAGCTGTAAGGAACATCATATTTGATGTAACCAACTCAGTATTCAAGAAGACAATGTAGGCCAATCCCCAAGCGAAAACAAATGGGAAAAGGAAGCGTCCGCTACCAGGAGCAATCTTATTGATCAAGTCAGCACCAACAGCTCCAGCTGCTGTACTGAAGGTAAGGAATGCACCTGCAAACATTGAACGGATAGCATACTTGAATTTGCTATTTGAATAAAGACTTTCTTTCTTTTTACAAGCAAATTCAATTTTTGAGATAAATTCTGATGAAACCATATAAACTCCTAAAACTTTTTATTTGTGAATATTATAACATAAAATCGACTTTATGGAAAGGCTTTCTGAAATTTTAAAAAAATTAAAACCTATGTTTCTAAAATTCGGATCTTAATATTGTATTTTTTTGTTTCATTTTTTAAATTCTTCACTAATTGTTCAGACTCTTTTGATTGGCCAAAGAAAAAGGCCAGAGCTTTTCCACTCTTTTGTTGGATACACAAAAGATATCTGGCTCCATTCAATTTAACACTTGGAATAAAATTGACCTCAATCATTTTAATATCATTTAGAGGTATAATGCGATTTCTAAAGACAAAAGCATTATGGATATAAAAATTCCCCTGTGCAATTTGAAATGGTGATAAAAAATTTCCGCCACTCCTTTTGGCTATACTATACCGACGCCAAAGTATCAGTAAAAGAATGAAGGCTAGAAAGTAAATTGCCGATGTAATAACAGGACTTTTCGACAATGATTTAAATCCAATCCAAAAATAATCAAACATAAAAACCGACTCTCTTCATTTTTCTTCATTATACCACTTTTATAGGATATTAATTCATAAAAAAAGACTAAACAAAGTTCAGTCCATTCATCAGATTTAAATATTGGATACTTATCTCGTCAAATCGATACGTTGCCCAATTTTACCAATGATAATAGCTCCTACAATGAGTGAAGCGAATTCTCCGATACCAGTAGTGAACCATGTAAAGAAGAATGGTGCTTCTGCTACGATGTGCAATTCAGCAGCGATTGTTACCATTGAAATTGAAAATAGAATTGAAAAGAAGAAATGATCTTTACGAATCAATCCATTAAAAAGATAGTCTTTACTGTATTTGCTAAACAACAAGACTCCTAAACTTAAGAAGACAAGTGTTGAACCTCCACCGACAGCGACATCAATGAGTCCAAAACTGAAGAAGTTAGCAATCATACATCCAAGAGTAACACCGATAATGTACTTAGGATTGTAAAATGCTAGAAAATTCATCATTTCAGAAATACGGAACTGATAAGCACCGTAGCTGATAGCATTAAGTGGTGGTGTGATTGTCAAAACCACATAAATAGCTGCGACAATGGCAATATCTGCCAAATCACGAACAGTTAGTTTTTTCATATTTTCTCCTTTAGCGGCTATCCCGCGTATAATATGCTTGGTGAAAGAAGCTAAGCACCAAGGGTTGATCAAGTCAACTTTATAAGTATAGCACAAATATAGGCTTTATGCTATACTAATCTTATGAAAAGATACATAAAAAAATTCTTCGATAACGAAATTCTATCCTATTTATTTTTTGGAGTTGCTACTACGATTGTTTCCGTAGGAACCCGCATGATTATATTTTTTCTAACGAGACAAGAGTTGCTAGCAACTGCTTTAGGAAATATAACAGGAATTTTGTTTGCTTTTTTCACCAATGACACATTTGTATTTAAGCAAGAAAGAAAAAACTGGTTTAATCGATTAATTAAATTTACCTCTGCAAGACTTATCACCTTTTTATTAGATCTTCTACTAACTTTTATTTTTGTAACATGCTTCCCACAAATTATTGGTTACTTTGTTGGAAATGATATTAATACAATTAATACAGTTGAAATCTTCATTGCACAAGTTACGATGGTGGTTCTCAACTACGTTTTTAGTAAGCTTTTCGTATTTAAAAAAAAATAAGCACTTTTCTTGCATTTAATATAAATTTACGATATAATCTAGACTGAAAAATTTCGAAAGGAAAAAGATTATGTTAAAGGACCTTAAAGATTTCTTGCTCCGTGGCAACGTCGTTGACCTTGCTGTCGGTGTGATCATCGCCACTGCTTTTGGTGCTATCATCAATTCATTTGTTAATGATATCATCACTCCACTTCTATTGAACCCAGCCTTGGAAGCTGCAAATGTACAAAACATTGCTGAGCTTGCTTGGAATGGTGTTACATATGGTAAATTCTTGAGCGCTGTTATCAACTTCGTTGTAATTGGTACTGTTCTCTTCTTCATGATTAAAGCTATTGAAAAAGCTCAAAACCTTCGTAAGAAAGAAGAAGTTGTTGAAGAAGCTCCAGCAGCTCCAACTGAATTGGAAGTTCTTCAAGAAATCAAAGCACTTCTTGAAAAAAAATAAACATTTAAAAGGATTTAGGTATTGTCTAAATCCTTTTTTATTGTTATATTTCATCTTTTAGATGACTCTTGAGTTACACCATATTTTTTGATATAATGAGGGAAGTTTCCACCCTTAGTGTAATGGATATCACGTAAGATTCCGGTTCTTGAAATGGGGGTTCGATTCCCTCAGGGTGGATTATAGATAAAATATTATTAATAATTGAAAAAGCAGTGTATTATCACTGCTTTTTTTATTTATATCTATACCTGCTCCGATAATTCTTCCCACTCTAGCATTGCTTCTTCTTGACGATGGCTAATTTTATCCAGTTCTGCTTGTAATTGCATGAGTTCATCTGCATCATTGGTTGTATGCATTTGTTCTGAAATAGCTTGGGCTTGATTTTCTAATTCTTCGATTTCTGCCTCTAGGTTTTCGATTTGTCTCATCAACTTACGAAGTTCTTTTTGACTTTCCTTTTGAGCTTGGTAGTCATTAACTGGAGAAGCCACTTTTTCTTGGCTATAAGTTGACGCTTCTTCCTCTTGACTAGCTGCCAACTCTGCTTTTTTTTCAACATAATAGTCATAATCACCCAAATAGACGGTCGAACCATTTTCGGACAATTCCAGAACATGTGTAGCGACACGATTGATAAAATAACGGTCATGGCTGACAAATAGAAGAGTTCCATCAAAGTCAATTAGTGCATTTTCCAGAACTTCCTTACTATCAATATCCAAATGGTTGGTCGGCTCGTCAAGAATCAGGAAGTTATTATTTTCCATTGATAGTTTAGCCAGTAACAAGCGAGCTTTCTCTCCACCTGAAAGCATGCCAACTGATTTCTTTACATCATCACCTGAAAAAAGGAAGGCGCCTAAACGATTTCGGATTTCCACTTCTGGCGTCAATCTAAAATCATTCCAAAGTTCATCTAAAACTGTATTACTTGGTGTCAACTTACTTTGAGTTTGGTCATAGTAGCCAACTTCAACATTCGCACCGAAACGCTTCTCACCCTTTATAAAAGGGATCTGATCAACAATAGACTTGATAAAGGTTGTCTTTCCAATCCCATTCGGACCTACAACTGCTACGGCATTCATCTTACGAAGGTCGAGGTTTATAGGCTCTGATAATATTTCTCCATCATATCCAATAGCAGCATTCTCAACTGTCAGCACAATATTACCAGATGTTTTATCAGAGTGAAAGGTCATATTGGCTGATTTATTCCCAGCTTCAGGCTTATCTAAACGCTCCATCTTTTCCAGTTGTTTACGTCTAGATTGAGCACGTTTGGTAGTTGAAGCTCGAACAAGATTTCGGCTAACAAAGTCTTCTAAAGCAGCAATTTCCTTCTGTTGCTTTTCGTAGTTCTTAGCTTCAGTCAGTAACTTCTGCTCTTTCTGCTCCACAAAGCTTGAGTAGTTTCCTACATATCTATCTAAAGAATGTTTGGTTAAGTCGAGCGTTATGGTTGCTACCTTATCGAGGAAATAACGGTCGTGACTAACAATTATCAAGGCACCACTGTAATTAACCAGATAGTTTTCTAACCAGGCAATGGTTTCAATATCCAGGTGGTTGGTCGGCTCATCCAAAACCAAGAGATTTGGCTTTTCAAGGAGCATTTTGGCTAGGGCTAATCTTGTATTTTGACCTCCAGAAAGCTCAGCAATTTTCATCTGCCACATAAACTCATCAAACTTAAAACCATTTAAAATGGCGCGAATATCAGCTTCATAGGTAAATCCTCCAGCCTGACGGAATTCTTCAGATAGACGATCGTAGTCTGACATGAGCTTATCGAGTTCTGCACCTGTCTTTTCCCCCATCTCTAGCTCCATTTGGCGAAGTTGTCTTTCAGTAGTACGTAAGTCATCAAAGACGTGAAGCATCTCGTCATAGATAGTATTTTCGGATTCAAATCGACTATCCTGTGCTAAGTAAGAAAGGGAAATATCTTTTTTCTTATTAATCTCACCAGAAGTTGGCTCTTCTTCCCCGACCAATATCTTTAATAGTGTCGACTTACCTGCTCCATTTTTACCAACGAGAGCAATACGATCTCTTTCATCTACTTGTAGATTAATATTTTCAAATAGAACATCGCCCGCAAAAGAACGTTCGATTTTATTAGCTTGTAAAATAATCATGTAACTATTTTACTATCTTTTTCTGTTTTTAACAATTCAAATAAAAAAAGTTCGAGCTTTAAACTCGAACTTTTAGATATTAATAACCAATACCACCACGGAATGTACGTGCCATATCTTTTAAGTTATAGTTCTTAGAAGATGTGTCGATTGTCCATTTACCGTCTTTCTTAGTCATCTTGATTTCGTAACCTTCTTTTTGCATATTATCGCTAGTATCAAGAGGAGTTGAATCAAATTGACTTGGTGCATTTTCTAAAATGTACTTCTCACCAGCTTTCATAGCTTCTGAGTAGCTGCTGTATTTACCTTTGTTTTCGTCGTAGAATTTACGGCTCAATTCATGGACATTCAAGTTATCCAAGTCGATTGTTTCAGGTCTTACATAGATAACTGCATAGTCTGGCAAGTAAGTTTTTACTTTGTAATCAACTTTTGCTCGTTTTGCATTTGCTTTGATATATGCTTCTGCAAATGTACGAAGTTCAGAATCAGATGGTTTGTAGTTGTAGAATCCTTTACCGAATGACTCAATAAATTTCTTGATAAATTCTTCTCTGTCAGCCTTCACATCGTTTGTAATAAGGTCAGAAGAGCTTGAAGATTTTTTATCATCTGACTTCTTGTCGTCAGATTTCTTATCGTCTGATTTCTTATCATCTGACTTTTTATCTTCAAGTGCAACGATTTGAGTTTTATCATTAGTAAAGCTTACGTTTGATGCACCACCAGTGTTTTCACCATCTAGGTAAACAGCATCAACATAATTTTTCATAGCTTCTTTAGCTTCATCAATAGTATCTTCGTATTGACTTGGATCAACCTTGATAGCTACGTCATTTTTACCTTTTTTATTTTCTTTTACATCATCGTAAAAGCTCGGTGCAAAGTGAAGTTCATATTTAGAATCTTTATTAACTTCATAAACTACATAACCAGCAACACTCTTGCCTTTAGAGAGACTATCTCCGTATGACATAAATTTTGTTTTACTGTCTGACTCATAAATTTGAATCGGTTCAACTTTTTCGTCTTTTTCGTTATAAAGTGCAATATCTTGGCTAGTAAAGCTAAACTGTTTATCACGATTGTTTTTAATCTCAACTTGAAGAGCAAGATAGTGTGAATTTGAATCTTCATCTTTAGGAAGGACATACATACCGTCTTTAACAGAAACTTCAAAGTTTGAGTTAGATGCAGTACCATTATCACTTGCTTTCTTACTATTTCCACAAGCTACCAATGCTAAAGCAGTCAAAACTAAAGCAGAATGCTTAAGAACTTTTTTCATAATAGAAAATCTCCTTTTTTTATTTATTATATTGTACCATACAGTCAAAAATTTTCAAACCAGAAACAGGAAATCGCTTTTAAAAATATTGTAAATTTTTAAATATAATAAATATCTACTCATTCTATGATTAAAATGAAACTTAAATTCAAAGAACTGAGCCACGCTAACGTTTTACTAAAACTTTAAATCGTGGTATAATGAAGGCGATTAGATTATATATTAAAGGAGATATCTTATGACTTACCAAGAAAACTACCAAAAATGGGTTGATTTCGCTGACCTACCAGATTACCTTCGTCGTGATTTGGAAAACATGGATGAAAAAACTAAAGAAGATGCCTTCTACACAAATCTTGAATTTGGTACTGCAGGTATGCGCGGATTAATTGGTGCGGGTACAAACCGTATTAACATCTATGTTGTTCGTCAAGCAACAGAGGGGTTGGCTCGTTTGATCGAATCAAAAGGTGGAAACGAAAAAGAACGTGGTGTTGCCATCGCTTATGATAGCCGTCACTTCTCTCCAGAATTTGCCTTTGAATCAGCAGCAGTTCTTGCTAAACACGGTATTAAATCATATGTCTTTGAAAGTCTCCGTCCAACTCCAGAACTTTCATTTGCTGTTCGTCACCTCAACTGCTTTGCAGGTATCATGATTACGGCTAGCCACAACCCTGCTCCATTCAATGGTTACAAGGTTTACGGAGAAGATGGTGGTCAAATGCCTCCACATGATGCGGACGCTTTGACAACTTATATTCGTGCTATTGAAAATCCATTTGCAGTTGAAGTTGCTGATGTGGAAGCCGAAAAAGCTTCAGGTTTAATCGAAGTTATTGGTGAAGCAGTCGATGCAGAATACCTCAAAGAAGTTAAAGATGTAAACATCAACACAGCCTTGATTGAAGAATTTGGTAAAGACATGAAGATTGTCTACACTCCTCTTCACGGTACTGGTGAAATGTTGGCTCGCCGTGCTCTTGCACAAGCAGGATTTGATTCAGTTCAAGTCGTGGAAGCTCAAGCAACTCCAGATCCAGACTTCTCTACTGTTAAATCACCAAACCCAGAAAGTCAAGCAGCCTTTGCTCTTGCTGAAGAACTAGGTCGTCAAGTTGGAGCTGATGTTCTTGTGGCGACTGACCCTGATGCTGACCGTGTTGGTGTTGAAGTTCTTCAAAAAGATGGTAGCTACCTCAACCTTTCAGGTAACCAAATCGGTGCTATCATGGCTAAGTACATCTTGGAAGCCCACAAAAATGCTGGAACTCTTCCAGAAAACGCAGCACTCTGCAAGTCTATCGTTTCAACTGATTTGGTTACTAAGATTGCTGAAAGCTACGGCGCAACCATGTTTAATGTTTTAACTGGTTTCAAATTTATCGCTGAAAAGATCCAAGAATTCGAAGAAAAACACAATCACACTTACATGATGGGATTTGAAGAAAGCTTCGGTTACTTGATTAAACCATTTGTGCGTGATAAAGATGCTATCCAAGCCGTTCTTGTCGTTGCTGAGCTTGCTGCCTACTACCGTTCTCGTGGTTTGACTCTTGCTGATGGTATCGAAGAAATCTATAAAGAATACGGCTACTATGCTGAAAAGACTATTTCTGTAACTCTTTCAGGTGTTGACGGTGCTGAACAAATTAAAGCTATTATGGCTAAATTCCGCAACAACGCACCAAAAGAGTGGAACGGAACAGCTATCTCAGTTATTGAAGATTTCAAAGAACAAACATCTACTGCTGCAGATGGAAGTGTTACTGCTTTGACGACTCCTCCAAGTGATGTATTGAAATACACACTTGCTGACGGTTCATGGATTGCAGTTCGTCCTTCTGGTACTGAACCAAAAATCAAGTTCTACATTGCCGTTGTTGGAGAAAGCAACGAAGATTCACAATCTAAGATTGCTAATATCGAAGCTGAGATCAATTCCTTTGTAAAATAAGATATTAAAAGATGAGATAAGATTGTCTCATCTTTTTCCGTATCAAATCTGAGCATTTTTAAAGACTTTATGGCATACTAGATTTAAAAGAAAGCGAGGAAAACTCATGGAACAATTTTTAGATAATATTAAAGATCTTGAAGTTACAACTGTTGCGCGTGCACAAGAAGCCATCGACAAAAAAGAAACAGCAACCTTCTTTATTGGACGCAAGACTTGCCCTTACTGCCGTAAATTTGCTGGCACTTTGGCTGGTGTGGTAGCTGAAACAAAAGCACACATCTATTTCATCAATAGTGAAGAACCAAGTCAACTAGATGCATTGCAAGACTTTCGATCACGTTACGAAATCCCAACTGTACCAGGTTTTGTTCATGTTGAAAATGGAGAAATCAAGGTTCGTTGTGACTCTTCTATGACAGCACAAGAAATCAAAGATTTTGCTGGTTTGTAAAAAGCATAAAAAAAAGAAGGTGAGGCCTTCTTTTTTTATATATCAGTTAGTGGAGTTGCAGTGTCTGGAGACGTATCGTAAACTTGAAAATCAACTCCTACTCCTAGATCTGCTTGAGCTAGCTGATTGACCATGGTCATGTGAGCTAGCTCCTTGATATTATTCTCTTTAGATAGATGTCCTAGGTAAATCTTCTTGGTACGATTACCTAGTGTGCGAATCATGGCATCTGCTCCATCTTCATTTGAGAGGTGACCAAGGTCAGACAGGATGCGTTGTTTGAGTCGCCAAGCATAAGATCCAGCTCTCAGGATTTCCACATCATGATTAGACTCAATCAAGTAACCATCTGCATTCTCGACAATGCCAGCCATACGGTCACTAACATAACCTGTATCCGTCAGCATAACAAAGCTCTTGTCATCCTTCATAAAACGGTAGAATTGGGGAGCAACTGCATCATGGCTAACTCCAAAACTCTCAATGTCGATATCTCCAAATGTTTTAGTTTTTCCCATTTCAAAGATATGCTTTTGAGAAGAGTCAACTTTACCTAGATACTTACTATTTTCCATAGCCTGCCAGGTCTTTTCATTGGCGTAAAGATCCATGCCAAACTTACGAGCTAAAACTCCAACACCATGTATATGGTCAGCATGCTCATGCGTAATCAAAATAGCATCCAAATCTTCTGGTTTACGATTGATTTCACCCAATAAGCTTGTAATTTTTTTACCAGATAAACCGGCATCCACTAAAATCTTTTTCTTGGGGGTTTCTAGATAAAAGGAATTTCCACTAGAACCCGATGCTAAAATACTATATTTAAAGCCTGTTTCACTCATTCTAGTCTTCTACTTCATCCTCCCAAATCTCGTCTTTTACAGCATCCTTATCATAAGGAAGAACAATGGTAAAGGTAGAACCCTTACCGTATTCACTCTTAGCCCAGATAAATCCATTGTGTTGCTTGATGATTTCTTTTGCTATAGCAAGACCTAAACCAGTCCCACCTTGGGCACGACTTCTGGCCTTATCAACCCTATAGAAACGATCAAAAATCTTCGGTAAATCTTCTTTAGGAATCCCAAGTCCTTGGTCCGAAATAGATAAAATCATCTGGTCATCAGTGGTTTTCATGCTAACCGTAATTTTACCACCATCAGGAGAATATTTGATAGCATTATTTAGAATGTTATCGATTACCTGAGTCATCTTGTCTGTATCAATTTCAATCCAGACCGATGTAATCGGATAATCTCGAACCAACTCATATTTTTTTTCTTGATCCTGGGCTCGTATCTTATCGAAACGGTTTAGGATAAACGTAATGAAAGCTGTAAAGTTAATCAACTCAACATCTAGATGACTGGTTGCATTATCAATACGCGAAAGATGCAAGAGGTCCGTTACCATTCGCATCATGCGGTTAGTCTCATTTAGAGATACTTTGATAAAATCAGGAGCAACAGGGTCATATAATGCTCCCTCATCCAAGGCCTCCAGGTAAGATTTTACACTGGTCAAAGGAGTTCGCAATTCATGACTAACGTTTGATACGAATAGTCTTCTCTCGCGTTCTTCCTTCTCTTGTTCAGTCGTATCATGTAGAACTGCTACCAAACCAGAGATAAAGCCAGACTCTCTACGAATCAAGGCAAAACGCACACGCAAACTAATATACTCCCCATTGACATTTTGGGAATAAATCATCATTTCAGGACTTTGCGTAATTAAGTCTCTAAGCTCGTACTCATCTTCAATCTTGAGCAACTCTAAAATATTCTGATTGAGCGCGTCATCACTTTCGACTCCAAGTTGTCTTTTAGCCATATCATTAATCATAGTGATTTGACCACGACGATTGGTTGCAAGAACCCCATCAGTCATGTATGATAGGATACTATGCAATCTTTTACTTTCCTGCTCAAGGTTTTCTTGAGTTAGACGAATAACTTCAGACAAATCATTTAAGTTATTCGTAATGTTAGTGATTTCAGTATTCCCCTGCATATCTAATACCTGAGAATAATCACCAGCAATTAAATCTTTAATCTTTTGATTTAACTGTTTGAGTCGAATATTATCCCTACGGCCTTCAAGCAAGAGAAAGCTGACAAGCATAATAAAACCAATTAATATGAGTACAAAGACGAAATCTCTGGTTAAAATTGTTTGTTTAATTATATCAATCATTATTTCTCATATAATAACCCACACCACGACGAGTTAAGATATATTCAGGTCTACTTGGTGTGTCTTCAATCTTCTCACGTAGACGTCTAATGGTAACATCGACAGTACGAACATCACCAAAATAATCATAACCCCAAACAGTCTCAAGGAGATGTTCACGGGTAATAACTTGACCAAGATGAGAAGCTAAGTGATGCAACAACTCAAACTCTCTGTGAGTTAAGTCCAATTCTTCTCCATATTTTTTGGCTACATAAGCATCTGGAAGAATCTCTAAATCCCTAATTTGAAGACTTTGCAATTTAGTATCTTCCTCTTGGTTGTCAACTGCAACTAACTCCGTACGACGAAGAAGAGCCTTCACACGCGCTTGTAGCTCACGGTTTGAAAATGGCTTAGTCACATAATCATCCGCACCAAGTTCAAGACCAATAACCTTGTCAAACTCACTATCTTTTGCTGAAAGCATGATAATTGGAACACTACTTGTCTTGCGAATTGTTTTAGCAACTTCAAGACCATCAATTTCTGGAAGCATCAAATCTAAGATAATAATATCTGGTTTCTCAGCTTCAAACAATTCGATGGCTTCGCGTCCATTAAAGGCTGTAACAACCTCATAACCTTCCTTGGTCATATTAAACTTAATAATATCTGAGATTGGTTTTTCATCATCTACAATCAATATTTTTTTCATATAGTCACCTTTTTCCTTATATCAATTATACCAAAAAAATGCAAAGAAGACACGAAAGACTGGTATTATCCTATCTTTTTAAATATGCTTGCCAAATTTTTTGTTGAGGTTTTGCTAGTGGATAGAGGTCAAACTCTTCAGGAGTTAACCAAACTACCTCTTTATCACAATATTCTTTGCTATCAACTACTTGCCCGGATAAGATTCGTACATGCCACTTTCGATGGCTAAAGACATGTTTCACTTCTTCGAAATGACTATCCTGCCACTCAACTTCTAAATCATAATCCTGCTCAAAACTTTCTTGCGGTGATGGCCCAAGTTGAATAGATGGTTCAGCTACCTGATTAAAGAGATTTAGTTCTTCATTCTTAGAAAATTCATCTACCTCAATCAAGGGAAAATGCCAAAATCCAGCTAGTAACTTTTCACTTTCATTCTTTTCTAGTAAAAACTGTCCTTTAGCATTTTGAACAACTAAAGCATTAAGATAGACGGGAACTGGCTTTTTCTTTGGCGCTTTAATGGGATAGCGATCCATTGTTCCATTTTGATAGGCAGCACTAAAATCTTTAACTGGACTATCTTCTGGCCTCGGATTAACGGGTGCCTCAATATCTGAACCCAAATCCATAAAGGCTTGATTGAAATCACCTGGACGTTCTGGATCAATCAAATTTTCCATTATAGCTTGAAATATCTTGCGATTACTTGGATTACCAATGTCGTGATTGACTTCAAATAAACGAGCCAAAACACGCATGACATTCCCATCAACTGCAGGCTGTGCTAGATTAAAGGCAATACTTGAAATAGCTCCGGCTGTATAGGGACCTATCCCTTTCAAGCTTGAAATACCTTCGTAAGTTGAAGGAAACTCTCCATTAAATTCATTCATAATCTGCTGAGCTGCAGTTCGCATATTGCGAACACGCGAATAATATCCAAGACCTTCCCATGCCTTTAATAAGCGTTCTTCAGATGCATTTGCTAAAGTCTCTACAGTTGGAAAGCTTTCTAAAAAACGTTCATAATAGGGAATAACTGTATCAACTCTGGTCTGCTGCAACATGATTTCAGATACCCAGATATGGTATGGATTTTTACTTCTTCTCCAAGGTAAGTCCCGCTTATTTTCATCATACCAGGCTAAAAGTATTTGACGGAAAGAGAGAATTTTCTCCTCTTCCCACATGGTCACGCCATATTTCTCCAAATCTAACATATATCTAGTATAGCATATCCTTATAGGATACTCAAAAATGAAAATTGTCCTTGTTTTGGTATCAACTCTCTTATCATACCTGACTATAAGTCATATCTCTACTCTTTCTGTTATTTTCTATGATTTTTTGATATAATGACTTTTAAATGAATCTTTAAAAGGAGATATCCATGCGTTTTAATCAATTTAGTTATTATCCAGTTACAAACCAACAAGCTTTACAAGAATTATCTGAGCTTGGATTCAAGCTTGATCTTTCAGCTTCACATAAAAAACAGTTTGAAGCTTTTGTTAGGACTTGTTTTTTTAATTACACAAATACGGATTATCCCCTCACTACTTTAGCAGTTGATAAAGAAACAGATTTACTCACTTTCTTCAATTTGGACCGTGAATTGACTGCAGAAATTTTCTACACTGTTGCCTTTCAATTGCTTGGATTCAGTTACTTAGTAGACTTTAAAGATGGTCTTGCTTTTCACAAAGAAACAGCGTTTCCGATCGTTTACGGAGATTTAATCGACAATTTCTACCAGCTTTTAAATACACGCACTAAAAAAGGGAACACCCTTATCGATCAGTTAGTTAGTGATGGTCTTATTCCTGAGGACAATAACTATCACTACTTCAATGGCAAGAGTTTGGCAACCTTCAATACTAACAATGTCATTCGTGAAGTAGTTTATGTAGAGACTCGTGTTGATTCTGATAAAGATGGGCTACCTGACCTCATCAAGGTAAATATTATTCGTCCAGCATACAATGGAAAGATTCCAGCTGTCATGACAGCAAGTCCATACCATCAAGGAACCAATGACAAAGCAAGCGATAAGGCTCTCTATAAGATGGAAGCCGAACTAGAAGTCAAGGAACCACATGAAATTACGTTAGAAAATCCAACCCTGAACTTGGTTGAACCTGTTGGGGATGCTGAACTTGTTTCTGAAGCTGAAGAAAAACTCACTCATATCAATAGCAGCTACACACTTAACGACTACTTCCTTCCAAGAGGATTTGCCAATATCTACGTATCAGGTCTTGGTACCAGGGATTCTCAAGGTCAGATGACCAACGGAGATTACCGCCAAGTTGAAGCTTATAAGAATGTTATTGATTGGCTAAATGGTCGTTGTCGTGCTTTTACGGATCATAGTCGTAAACGTCAAGTAAAAGCTGATTGGTCAAACGGTAAAGTGGCAACTACAGGACTTTCTTATCTAGGAACAATGTCTAATGGTCTTGCTACTACAGGAGTTGATGGTTTAGAAGTCATTATTGCTGAAGCAGGTATCTCATCATGGTACAACTATTACCGAGAAAATGGTCTGATAACAAGCCCTGGTGGCTATCCAGGGGAGGACTTCGATTCATTAGATGAATTAACTTATTCTCGTGATCTCTTAGCTGGTGATTTTATTCGCGGAAACGAGGCTCATAAAGCTTCCATAGAAGAACTCAAGAAAAATCTAGACCGTAAAACTGGAGATTATAACCAATTTTGGCATGACAGAAACTACCTTCTTAATGCTAAAAAGGTTAAGGCTGAAGTTGTCTTTACCCACGGTTCGCAAGACTGGAATGTAAAACCACTTCATGTCTATCAAATGTTCAATGCTCTTCCAAGCAATATTAAAAAACATCTCTTTTACCATAACGGCGCCCATGTTTATATGAACAACTGGCAGTCTATTGATTTCCGTGAGTCTATGAATGCCCTTTTGACACAGAAATTATTGGGGCAAAAAACTGACTACCAACTTCCAAAAGTCGTTTGGCAGGACAATACTGCTACTCAAACATGGCATAAACTAAATGACTTTGGAAATCAAAGTGAACATAAAACTTTCTCTTTAGGTACTGAGGAAGCTGTCATTGAAAACCAATACCAAGATTCTGACTTTGAACGATTTGGAAAGACTTACCAAACCTTTAATAATGAATTGTATCAAGGTAAGGTGAATCAGATTACCATTGATCTTCCAGTGACTGAAGATCTTCATATCAATGGTCGTGTTAAACTAAATCTTCGTCTCAAGTCAAGTACCAATAAAGGTCTTCTCTCTGCTCAACTTCTCGAACTTGGTCAAAAGAAATACCTTCAACCTTATCCTGGAGTCTTGGCTGCTCGTACTATTGATAATGGTCGTTACCATATGCTGGAAAACCTTTGCGAGCTACCATTTAGCCCAAATGCCCAACGTGTTATCACCAAAGGTTATCTCAATCTTCAAAATCGTCATGATTTATTGAAAATTGAAGAAGTTAAACCAGATGAATGGATGAAATTCCAATTTGAATTACAGCCAACTATTTATAAACTAAGAAAAGACGATGCAATCCGTCTCGTTCTTTATACTACTGACTTTGAGATTACTATACGTGACAATACTGACTATCGATTAACTGTAGACCTTGCGCAATCTAGTCTTGAAATCCCAGATCAAAAATAGTTAGAAACCAGAAAACCCGTGATACAAATATCACGGGTTCTTTTGTTCTTATTTTTTTTCTTCGGCTTTTTTCTTCATTCTCGCAAGTCTCAATGAACGATTGGGATTGAGGCGATTAAAAAGTTCTTCTAATTTCTTTTCATTCCAGACGTCTGCTGCAGAAACAAAATTTCCATCAGCATCTCGGAAAGATATTGGTTTATCACCCATAGCTATCTCCTAGTCTACAAATTCAAACTCAAATTTTCCAATACGGACAAGGTCGCCGTCCTTAGCACCACGAGCACGAAGAGCTTCATCAACTCCCATACCACGCAACTGACGCGCAAATTTCATGACAGACTCATCACGGTCAAAGTTAGTCATATTAAAGAGTTTCATGAGTTTTTCACCTGAAAGAACCCAAGTTGCATCGTCATCACGGCCAATCTCAAATGGTTTTTCTTTCTCATCAAAGCCATAGTATACTTCTTCTTCCATCTCTGACTCATCATAAAGAAGGAATTCTGGCGTTTTATCAAGAAGTTCAGCCGTTGCATCTAATAGCGGTGCAAGTCCTTGCTTAGTCAAACCTGAAATTGGGAAGATTGGCGGTAATTCTTCAAATTCATCATAATTAGCAGCCAATTTTTTCTTGAACTCTTCAAGGTTTTCCTGACTTTCTGGCATATCCATCTTATTGGCAACAATAATCTGTGGACGCTCCATAAGACGAAGGTTATAAGATTCAAGTTCCTTATTGATTGCTAAATAGTCCTCATAAGGATCACGTCCTTCACTAGCTGACATGTCAATGATATGAAGAATAACGCGAGTACGCTCGATATGGCGAAGGAACTGAGTCCCCAAGCCAACACCTTGGCTAGCACCTTCAATCAATCCAGGAAGGTCTGCAACGGCAAAGGATTCACCGGACTGGGTACGAACCATACCAAGATTTGGTACAATAGTCGTAAAGTGGTAGGCCCCAATTTTTGGCTTAGCGGAGGTAATCACGCTAAGGAGTGTTGATTTACCTACAGATGGGAAACCAACTAAACCTACATCCGCAAGGATTTTAAGTTCTAACTGTAATTCACGTTCTTGACCAGGTTCTCCATTTTCTGAGATTTCTGGCGCAGGATTTTTAGGTGTTGCAAAACGGATATTTCCGCGACCACCACGACCACCGTGAGCCACGATGAACTCTTGTCCGTTCTCTATCAAATCAGTGAGAACTTTCCCAGTCTCCGCATCACGCACAGTTGTCCCTTGAGGTACATGGACAATCAAGTCTTCTGCCCCTCGGCCATGCATTCCTTTTGTCATCCCTTTTTCACCTGATTGGGCCTTGAAATGACGATTGTAACGGAAGTCCATAAGGGTACGTAAACCTTCGTCTACAACGAAAACAACGTTACCACCACGTCCTCCATCACCGCCCCATGGTCCACCATTAGGGACGTATTTTTCACGACGAAAGGCAACCATGCCATCGCCACCATTACCAGCCTTTACTTTAATCTTGGCTGTGTCTAAAAACATACTCATATTCTTTTCTCACTTTAAAAAGGGCTGGGAAATCCCAGTCACCAACTATTTGAAATAAATCCTACAACTAGCAATTTAGAATCTACTAAATACACCAATTGCAGTCGCAAAAATACCGGCTAAAGTAACAAACAACATGATTAATACGACAAACATTGTAAGTTTTTCAAAGAATGTTTTTTTACGTTTACCATTATCACCGAATGCCATGTTTTCTCCTTTACTCTAATTCATAATTCTTAAAATTCATTTGATACAGGAGCAATTGCCCACAAAATTAAGTAAGCAACAATGCCTGCCCCATAACAGAAAGCTAAAACTCCCCAAATAACACGAACAATTGTAGGGTCAATATCAAAATAATGTGCTACTCCTGCACAGACTCCACCAAGTTTTTGGTCTCGACCACTTCTCATCAATTTCTTTTTCATTGTTTTTTCCTTTCATCGAAAGAATTTAATCATTCAAGTATTTTCTTAAATTTCTTAATTGTTTTCTAGATGCCTTAAGCATACGCTTCGAACCTTTAACTGGCATAGTAACAGCCTGTTGCGGAATATAGAAGACTGTCTTTAAAATACGTTTTGTAACAGGTTCGTCAGCTCCTGTTTCTTTAGCAAAATTATTTGAAATAATGACGTCTAGATAAAATTCATGAACTCTTCTACCAAAATTCTCAGCAGAAATTTCATATAATTTTTCAGCCAAGTGTTTTTCATCCATTGACGGTGTAGCAAGTAAAGCCTCAAGAATAGCTCCTGCCAAGTCTCTTTCCTCATAATAGAGAGTTCCGAACATTTTATCATTGATGAGATTATCCAAATAAGGATTACCATGGGCAATAACAGGTGTCTTACTAGCTAAACTTTCCAGATAAGTCAATCCCTGAGTCTCACTTGTAGAAGCCGATATAAAGAAATCAGCTGCCTTATAATAGAGTGCCGTCTCATTTGGCGGAATCATACCTGTAAAGATAACAGAATCTTGAATTTTTAAATCTTCTGCTTGCTCCTTAAGGTTGTCTAAATAAGGTCCATCTCCAGCTACAACAAGTTTAACATTTGGTTCTTCTTTTAGGACATCTGGTAAAGCTTTAAGAACTGCTTGAATATTCTTCTCGTAAGAAACTCGAGAAAGACTTAGAAGCATCTTTTCGTCTTGTTGGATCCCTAGTTTATCCCTTAAGTCACTAATGTGTTCAGGACCAATCTCAGGGCGTTCAAATTTGGCAAGTTCAATTCCAGTAGGAATGACACGCTTTTCAACTTTTACCTTATAGTCAGATAAAAGGTCGCGTACAATTTCACTCGGGCAAATAACCCCATCAACATCATGCAAAAAACCTCGAACAAGATATTTGACCATACTTGGACGAATCAACATTCCCTTAGCAATATAGTGAACATAATCCTCGTACTGGGTATGATATGTATGAATGACTGGAATTTTCAGTTCTCGAGCAATCCAAATCCCCAATAAACCAAGAGAAAACTCAGTTTGGGTATGAATGATATCGAGTTTGTATTGTTTAGCAATCTCAAGAGCTTTCGTAAATCCACGGTAAGCGAAACGACGGTCTTTAAAGGCAAAGAAAGGAACACTAGGAATACGGATAATCTGCCAGTCTTCATAACGATTGACATCCTTATCGGTTGTCGTGAAGATAAAGACTGCATGCCCTTGCTTTTCAAGCTCTGTTTTTAAGGTTCGAATACTGGTTGCAACACCCGAAACCTGTGGGAAATAAGTATCTGTAAATAATCCAATTCGCATATACTACCTCATTTTTTTCCTAAAGCCGCTTGCTCCCGATAGAATTTTAGCCATATTTCAAGGAGATGCTCCTCTGAGTATTCTCTTGAAATAGCCTTGGCCTTTTCTTTTAACTCTTTCAAATCTTCTGGATGCTCTCTATATTCCATAATAGCGTGTTTCATCTCTTCCACATCGGTGGTTGGTCTGTAATTGCCTTCTAGAATCACCTTATAAAGATCTAAGTCCCGAAGCATAATGGGAGCTTCACAACTCGCAGCTTCTAGAATGGTCATCGGAAAGAGCTCGTTATAGCTAGGAAGTAAGAACAAATCTGCCAAAGCATAGAGTTCTCTCATCCGTTCTGGCTCAACAATTCCAGGGAAAATCAGATTCTCTGGTGGATTATCCATGATTTTTTTATAACGTTCATAACCATCGGTTATCCCACCAAATGAGAAACCTCCAGCCCAAATAAAGGTGATGTCCGGTAGTTCCTCAGCAAGAGTGATGAAATCATCGATTCCCTTACGCTTCTGAACCTGCCCAGCTCCTACTACTACAAATTGATTGTCACTCAACCCCATATCTTGTCGAAGTTGACTTACTTTTTCTGCAGAAAGTGGGTGCCATTTTTCTTTGTTAACAAAGTTAGGGATATAGGTCACTTTTTCACGAGGAATACCAGCTGCAACCAAATCTTCGATAAAAGTAGGATTAACCACGACCAAGTGTTCCATACGGTCATAAAAAGAAAACACATAGCGCTTAACAATCCCTTTTAGAAAGAATGGAATCTTCAAACTACCTTCTAAGGTGTCAGGCAAGAAGTGGACATAACCAATCCTACGACCTGAACGCTTCTTTTGAAAAGTTGACAGATAATAAGGAAGGTCGATTGTATGAAAATGAGTAACATCAGCTTCTACAGGAAGATTCTCCGTTACAATTAGTTGGTCTTTCGCATCACGTTTCAAAAGTTGCACAAGTTCACGGTAAGCTCCAGAAACACCTTGTCCTGCTACCTTTTCACTCGAACTTAGCATGTTGATGCGTAATTTCTCTTTTTCCATACTATCCATTATATCATTTTATTGAAAGAAAATCAGCAAATTAAAAAAGAGATAGCATAAAAGCTAGGGAATTTCCTAACACTTATACTATTTCTTTTTTATATCATTCTATTTAATACCTAAAGCGATACGTGCATAGCGACTCATTTTTTCAACCGTCCAAGCTGGATACCAAACTAATTTCACTTCAACGTTAGTAACTTCTGGTACATCTGTCATAGCATCATAAATTTGATCTGTCAAGAGGTCTGCTAATGGACAACCCATAGTCGTTAAGGTCATATCAATCTCAGTATCACCGGTATCACCATCAAATCGAATCTCATAAATCAGACCTAGGTTGACGATATCGATTCCTAATTCTGGGTCGATAACTTCTTCTAATGCAGATAAGATTTTCGTTTTGATAGTTTCAATTTGCTCTTCTGTATAAGCCATGTGTAATCCTCCAATTTTAATCTTCGATAAAGTCACGAAGTGGTTTACTACGACTAGGCTGGCGAAGTTTTCTCAATGCTTTTGCCTCAATCTGACGAATACGCTCACGAGTGACATTGAAGACTTTACCAACATCTTCTAGAGTACGCATTTTACCATCATCGAGACCAAAACGAAGACGAAGAACATTTTCTTCACGATCTGTAAGAGTATCCAAAACTTCATCCAACTGCTCGCGCAAGACGATGCGAGTTGTGTAATCAACTGGATTTTCAATCACTTCATCTTCGATAAAGTCACCAAGATGGCTATCATCTTCTTCACCAATAGGCGTTTCTAGAGAAACTGGTTCTTGAGCAATCTTAAGGATTTCACGAACCTTATCAGGCGTCATATCCATTCGTTCAGCAATTTGCTCAGGAGTAGGGTCTTGTCCCAACTCTTGAAGAAGATTACGTTGTTCACGAACAAGCTTGTTGATAGTTTCCACCATGTGAACCGGGATACGGATGGTACGAGCTTGGTCAGCAATGGCACGTGTAATAGCCTGACGGATCCACCAAGTTGCATAAGTTGAGAATTTGAACCCTTTTGAGTAGTCAAATTTATCAACGGCTTTCATAAGCCCCATGTTACCCTCTTGGATTAAGTCAAGGAATTGCATGCCACGTCCAACATAGCGTTTCGCGATAGACACAACCAAACGAAGGTTAGCTTCTGCTAGACGTTGCTTAGCTTCAACATCGCCTGCTTCAACAGCAAGAGCTAATTCTTTTTCTTCTTCGTTAGTAAGAAGAGGTACAACACCGATTTCCTTCAAGTACATACGAACAGGGTCATTGACTTTGGCAGATGTTGAACCAATTAAGTCTTCATCGCTAAGTTCTGGTTCTTCCTCTGTACTTAAAACACGTTCACTCGGATTTCCTTCGTTATCAGTGATTGCAATACCTGCATCTTGAATTCGTTGCAAAAGATTCTCAATACCTTCTACATCAAGAGCAAAAGGAATTACAAGGACATTGTTAATTTCATCATCTGTCGCAGTACCAGTTTTCTTATGGTTACGAATAAATTCTGCAACTTGGACATCAAAAGTTGTTACTTCTTTTTGTTTTTTTGCCATTCTTACTCCATTCTTCTTTTTTGGGCAATTAAGCGTTCAAGCTCTTCTAAAGCAGCATCTGTGTCGCCTACATGACTAGCTTCCTGAACTTTCTTTTTAATTTGCAAGTTTTGTTGATTCAAAAGAGCACGATTACGAGACTCCTCCACTTCCTTTAATTCTTCTGGAGACATTTCAGAAGGTAGATCCAAGGCTAACACTTGGTACCAAGCATTTTCCACTTCTCTAGTCTGATTTGCCAAGTCTTCAGAAGAAATCGAACCATTATCAATCAAGAGTCCATACAAGGTCTGAAACTCTGGAGTTTCAAATACAAAATCATCTCTCAAACGATAATCATTCAACACAAGGGGGTGCTCCATCATACGATAAAGAATATGTGCTTCAGCTCTCATGACTGCCGTCAATTGTTTAGAAACCGACATAGTAATTGGTGTCGGATTAACAACCTGCTTCACTTTTTCTTGTCTTTGTCTGACACGACTTTCGTTGATAATGTGCTCAACTTGTTGATAATCAAAAGATGGTAAATGATCCGTCAACAAATGAATATAGGTGTTCTGGGCTGTGATAGAAGGTTCTTTGACGATAAGAGGTGCAATTTTCTCAATGAACTCAATCTGTGCTTGGAGATTTTCACTATTACTAGGTTTGTAATGATGAATATAAAACTCAATTGGACTGATTCGAGTATTGGATAAAAGATAAGCCAAATCCTCTGGAGAATTCTTTTGTAAATACTCATCAGGGTCCATTGCATCAGGAATCTGGACAATTTGAACAGGCAAATCTCCCAATTCCTCTAGTGCTTTAGCAGTTGCAGCTTGTCCTGCCTTATCACCGTCATAAGTGATAATCACTTTTTTTGTAAAACGTTTGAGATGTTCGACGTGTTCAGCGGTCAAGGCCGTTCCCATGGAAGCTACTGCATTTTCAATACCAGCACGGTAGGCTGCAATAACATCCATAAAGCCTTCCATCAGATAAATTTCAGGAGCTTTCCCTGAGCCTTTTTTTACCCTATCCAAATGATATAATTCGTAACTCTTGTTAAAAATCGCCGTCGCTCGACTATTTTTATACTTGGCAGTTTGAGAATCTGTCTCTTGCCAAATCCGTCCAGAGAAAGCAATTACCTTTCCTTGGTCGTTTGAGAGTGGAAATATAATCCGGTTATGGAAAGTATCAAAAAATTGGTTGCTCTCAGATAGATAAAATAGACCTGAATCCAGCAAGTCCTTCTCACTATAATCGTCTGCTAAACGCTGATAAAGATAAGAGCGTTCTGCTGGAGCTAGACCAATCATAAAGTGTTTAATGACATCATCAGTCAAGCCACGTTTATAGAGATAGTTTCTTGCCTCCTCACCCATTTTAGTAGTCATGAGAATTGCATGATAAAAGCGTGCAGCCTTGTCATGCATATCGTAGAGATTTTGATGGGGTGACGTATGTGGGACAGGGTTATGTGCAGGAGTTTCAAGGTGCATTCCGAGACGCTCACCTAAAATCCTTACCGCATCTGAAAAAGTTACTTGTTGATACTCTTCTATAAACTTAAAGACGTCTCCAGAACGACCACAACCAAAACAGTGGTAAAATTGCTTATCTTCGACCACGTTAAAGGAAGGGGTCTTTTCACCATGAAAAGGACAGAGCCCCAAAAAGTTCCGTCCAGATTTTTGTAAAGAAATCACTTCTCCTATGATTTCGACAATATTGGTATTGTTTTTGATTTCTTCGATGACTCTCTTGTCAACCATAGACAATACCTCCATTTTATCACAGTTTACTTTATATAGTATACTTTATTTCTGAAAAAAAGTAAACCATTTCACACCTTTTACATGCTTCTATTTCATAAGTTTCCAGCTGTCATGAAAAAGTGAATCTTTTGAGCAAACCATTCTAATATTTGAAAGAAAAATAGAAAAAATTAAAGACTATTTCACCTGATTTTCGAGATTATTTTTCAATATCCTACTAATATACTGACCATCTTTTCTACTGATACAAGCTGTTGCATAAGTCAATGGTGCTTTGTATACCACTCCTCTATAGGATGGATCAGTCAATACAGGCATAGAATAATAGGCGTTCTTTTTATTTTTAAGGTCAATATACCATTTACCTCCTAGGTGTTTGCGAAAGGTTTCGCCGATATAAACTGTCAAATAATCCAACATCTTGCGGTCTGCTATCAAAGCATGGTGGTCTTCGTAGTGAGCTAAGATCTAAGCCTCCAAATCATCCAAGGACTGCATACTATAGTCTAAATTTAGCCCTTCTTTCTCCGCAAACTCCCTTGTGAAATAGTCCATCTTAAATCCAATTTGAAAAATCCATTCCTGAAAATCTTCTTGTGTGTATGCCATGTTTTTATCTCCTACTTCTATCAAAGTTTAAGATTATTAGATTGATTCTATTATAAAGGAAAACTGGCAATAAAGGAAATATAAATATAGTTTAAATTCCACTAAAAAAACTTAGAAGTAAAAATTCCACTTCCAAGTTTTTATATCAATTATTTAAAATCATCTACTCAAATAGTTTATAGTAATCTGAAATCTTCATCTTGGCTTTTTCATCCTTGTTTAAATCTTGGATGATACGTCCTTCTTTCATGACAATGAGACGATTTCCATACTTGAGAGCATCTTCCATATGGTGGGTAATCATTAATGCTGTTAGATGGTCCTTGCTGACAAAGTCATCTGTCAATTCCATCAAGGACACACTTGTTTTAGGGTCAAGGGCTGCCGTATGTTCATCCAACAAAAGGAGTTCAGGACGTTTCAAGGTTGCCATCAAGAGGCTCAAGGCCTGTCTTTGTCCACCTGACAAGAATTCAATCGGTGTATCCAAGTGTTTTTCTAGACCATTTCCGACTTTCTCAATGGTTGCTTGAAATTCTTCCTTGTAAGCTGAGAGTCTTCTCGGAAAAAGTCCCCGTTTTTCACCACGAAACTTAGCAATCAAGAGATTTTCTGCAACCGTCATACGAGGGGCAGTTCCCATCTTTGGATCTTGAAAGACACGAGAGAGATACTTGGCGCGTTTTTCAGGGCTAAAATGAGTCACATCCTCACCCATAATACGAATAGTCCCACTAGTCAGGGGCAAAGTTCCTGCAATGCTATTAAAGAGTGTTGATTTTCCTGCACCATTTCCACCTAAGATTGTGATGAAGTCGTGTTCATAAATATCAAGCGAAACATCGTTTAGGATGATTTTTTCTTCATCAAAGCCATTCTTCACAATTTTTGTGGCATTTTTCAATTCTACAATCGCTGTCATTTGCTTAACTTGACTCCTTTCAAGTATTTATCCTTAAGGGTTGGAATGACTAGACAAGTTGCTAGGATAAGAGCACTGTATAGACGGAGGTAGCTAGTATTAAAGCCAAGAGCAATGACTCCCCATACCAAGAATTGGTAACTAATAGAACCAACAACAATAGTAACCAGACGTTCTGCTAATGTAAGACTCTTAAAGAGTACTTCACCGATAATTAAGCTTGCAAGACCAACTACGATAACCCCGATACCACGAGAAACATCTGCATAGCCTTCTTGTTGAGCGATAAGAGCGCCAGCAAGTGCGATCACACCATTTGACAAGACCAAGCCCATCAACTCCATACGTCCAGTATTGATACCAAAACTACGAGCCATATCTGGATTATCTCCTGTTGCGATATAAGCTTGTCCCAATTTAGTATCTAGGAAGAAAAGCATAAGAAGGATAACCAAAGTCACAAAAATCAAACCTGTAAATAATTGATTAAGCTCAGATGAGAAAGGAAGAACGTCCTGGATTTGTTTAGTTCCTAAGAGCCCAAGGTTTGCCCGTCCCATAATCATGAGCATGATAGAATGGCAAGAAGTCATCACCAAAATACCAGACAAGAGTGTTGGAATCTTTCCTTTCGTGTAAAGAAGACCAGTCGCTAAACCTGCAAGACAGCCTGCTCCAACAGCTACTAAGGTAGCAAGAAAAGGATTGACACCTTGTGTAATTAGGGTTACTGCTACCGCTCCTCCAAGCGGGAAGGAACCTTCGGTTGTCATATCTGGGAAGTTCAGGATTCGAAAGGTCATAAAGATTCCCAACCCCAGAATAGCCCAGATCAATCCTTGTGAAATTATCGATACTATCATGTTACATTCATTTCCTTCTTTTAAAAATTGGAGGAGATGTCTCCAACCCCTCCTTCATTCTTATTCGATTACTTGACCAGCTTCTTTGATAACTGATTCAGGAATTGTTATTCCAAGTTCTTGAGCCACTTTTTTATTGATTACTGATTTACCAGTTGAGAAGACATTAACTGGTGTATTTGCAGGTTTTTCACCCTTCAAGACTTTAGCAATCATCTTACCAGTAGCCACACCAAGATCGTGTTGGTCCACAACGACTGATGCCAAACCACCTGCTTCTACCATTGCAGTTGCACTTGGGTAGATTGGTTTTTTAGCTGTTTGGTTACTTGATACTACAGTTGAGAATGCAGATGCGATTGTGTTGTCAATTGGAACCCAGATTGCATCTACTTTACCAGTCATAACGTTAACTGTTGAAGCAATTTCGTTAGTTGATGGAACTGCGAATGTTTCTACTTTCAAACCAGCTTTTTCAGCGTAAGCTTTGAACTCTTCAACTTGTGATTTAGAGTTATCTTCACTACTTGAGTAAAGAGCTCCAACTGTCTTGACATCAGGAGTCAATGTTTTAATCAATTCAACCTGTTGTTCAGCAGGGTTATGGTCAGATACCCCTGTGATGTTTCCACCTGGTTTTTCCAAGTTTTGTACAAGGTTAGCTCCAACTGGGTCTGTAATAGCTGCCATGATAACAGGAAGGTCTTTTGTTGCACTTGCAAGCCCTTGAGCTGCTGGAGTTGCAATACCGACAACAACATCGTTTCCGTTTGCTACCAATTGTTTACTCATTGTCGCAACCTTACTTTGGTCACCTTCTGAGTTCATAAAGTCGATTTTAACTTGATCACCTTTATAGCCTTCTTCAGCAAGTCCATCTTGGATACCTTGGTAAATCAAGTCGAGCGATGGGTGACTGACGAACTGTAGAACACCAACCTTAGCAGTTTTGTTAGCTGTCTCGGTTTTAGTATCTTGTTTCGTTAAGTTAGAGTATACCAAGCTTCCTCCAACTACAAGTGCTAGTACTGCAATAATACCAATTAAACGTTTATTCATATCTATTTCTCCTTATTTCACTTAAACTTAGTAATGTTCATGTCACTTTCAATATAACTTTACCAAGCGTCGCCATCGTTTGATTTCCATAATTTTTTCCTCCCCATAGAAAAAGTCCTCACACAAAAAACTTGTGTGAGGACGTCGATGCGCGGTGCCACCTCAATTATAGGAATTATTCCTATCGCTCTTACTCGCTTCACGAGTTGCACTATAAGGTGTGCTCACCGAATTCTTATGATTTCAAATTCTTAATAACATCCAGCCCAATTTCATCATCTTCTTCTATCTGTTTCCACCAACCACAGACTCGCTAAAAAAATTCGATGATTACTTTCTGAATGCTTAAATTATATCATTTTACTAAAACTTGTCAAGGATTTTCATGAATTATTTTAAAAAATATGAAAATTCCTACGGTTTTTGGAAAATATTGCTTGTATTAACCTGAATTACGTAATCCTGTAGCAATTCCGTTAATGGTCGTATGAATCAATCTTTCCTCATGTGAAGAAAGCTCGCCACGACGTTGGCGCTTAATCAATTCCAACTGGATATAGTTAAGAACATTGAAATAAGGCATGCGGTAATTTAGACTGTCTTTCAAATAAGTGTTTTCTGCCAAGAGTTCTTCATGACCTTCGATAGCCAGGATAACATTCTTAGTCAATTGCCATTCATCCAAAATTGTATAGTAGATTGCTTGCACTTCTTCACTTTCACAAAGTTTAGCATATTCAAAAGCAATATTCATATTTGATTTTGATAGAACCATGTCAACGTTTGATAGGAGTGACTGGAAGAATGGCCAATTTTGATACATGTCACGAAGGTATTCAATATTTTTTGGATCTTGATCAATAAATTCCTTGAAGCTTGAACCAACACCATACCAACCTGGGAACATGACACGACTTTGTGACCATGAGAATACCCAAGGAATGGCACGTAGACCACCAATTTCAGTGATTGTTTTACGTGCTGCTGGACGAGAACCAATATTAAAGCTTGAGATATTCTTAATTGGACTAGATTCAAAGAAATAATCATAGAAATGTTCATTTCCGAATACTAGCTCACGGTAGATATCGTAGCTACGACTGACTACTTGGTCCATGATTGCCTCATAGCGATTTGACGTATTAGTATCACTCTTCTTCTGTGTAATCATACGGTTGATAGCCGCTGATACCAACATTTCCAAGTTATAGTAGGCTGCATCCTTGTTTCCGTATTTATTTCCGATAACTTCACCTTGTTCAGTTAATCGAATACGGTCCTTGATTGATTTGAGTGGTTGAGAAGCAATGGCATCATACGTAGGGCCACCACCACGACCAACAGTACCACCACGACCGTGGAAGAAGGTTACTTTGACTCCAAATTCATCACCGATGGCGGTTAATTGTTGTTGAGCTTTGTATAGAGTCCAACAAGATGATAGATAACCACCATCCTTGTTACTATCTGAGTAACCTAGCATGATTTCTTGATAATTATCTTTTGAAGCAATCCACTTCTTAGCAAGCGGTAAAGAGAAATACTTTCTCATTGTTTCTTCGGAATGATCCAAATCCTCAATTGTTTCAAAGAGAGGCACGATTTGAACACGTGCTTTTTCAGCATCCACAAGACCGACTTCTTTCAGCATAATCGCCAATTCTAACATATCAGACACGCTGGTTGCATGAGAAATAATCGTTTGACGAATGACGTCTTCTCCCAAACGATCTTTTAATTCACGTGCAGTTTGGAAAATGGCTAATTCTTTTTCAAGAAGTTCAGACTTTTCAGCATGAGTAGCTGACAAGATTCGAGGGTCTTCTAATAGTTCATGTAAAAGCAACTCGCACTTCTCATCTTCTGAAAGATCGCTATAATGGTCATTAATTCCAGCAGATGCTAACAATTCAGCAACACAGGCTTCATGAACACTTGAGTCTTGGCGCATATCGATAGATGCCAAGAAGAAGCCAAAGACTTCAACAGCCTCCAAAAGCTCGGCAAACTCTCCAGTAAGCAAGGCTTCTGCCTTATTTTCAAGCAATGAATCTTTAATGATAGCTAAGTCTTGTTTAAATTCTTCAATTGTTTCGTAGTAAGGAGGACGATCTTCAGCCAATTCTTGAATGGCCCCTGAGAGACGATTACTAATATAGTCAGTAACCACTCCTTGTTGATGTCCTTGAGCACCAAAAAGTCGCTCAATATGATGACGTTCATCTGCCGATGAGCCGACAAGAGCCCACTCTTTCAAATTTAAAAGAGTTTGAATTAATTTCGATTGAATAAAGTGAAAAGCCCGACGATAAGGTTCTTTCTCGCGGAAAACAGAAGTATCTTGAGATTGAGCTGCCATTTCTTCAACAGCCTTACTTGTCTTAGATAAATTAGTAGAAAGAGAGAAAGTACGGTAGAGACTAGAAATCTTACTGATGTAGTAGTTTAAGATCACTTCACTTTGAATGGTAGCAGAACGCATGAGTGTCTTAGCAGTTACAAATGGATTGCCATCACGGTCTCCACCAATCCACATTCCCATGGTGATAGGTTTTGCTTGTTTTAGGTCAATTCCCTGCTCTTTTGCAAGACGCTTATACTCTAACATTAGATTTGGTACAGCTTGTAGGAAAGAACTGTTGTAATATTCCATCACGTTTGTGATTTCATTGGTTACTTTCAGTTTCTTTTCACGAATCATATCCGTCTGCATGATAATCTCAATGTAGCGACGAAGATCATTGTGCCATTTTTCTTTGTTAATAAGCCCCATTCTCACGTCACGGTATTTACGCAAGAGAGTATGGATATGATTAGTCAAGTCCAGCATACTCTTACGTTGAACCTGAGTTGGATGGGCTGTTAATACTGGTACCACGTTCAGATGTTCAAGAATTTCAGCCGCATTTTCTTTTTCAGCAACCATTTCAATGGTTGTTGACAATTTACCAAGATAATCTTGATCAATATTGTTTAGATGGTTAATCTCATAAGCTAAGTCTACGTCTTCGGAGATGTTAATCAAAAGTGGTAAAATAGAGAAATATCTAGAGATGTAGACCATTTCATCATTTGAAAGGCTTCTCACTACCTTATCTAGTCCTTGATAGTCTAGATTTGATGATAGCTTCTTCAACTGCATAATCTTGTCAAAAGTCTCAGCAGGAAGCATATTTTTCGTGATATCTTCAAGTAAATCTGTCAAGATTTGAACTTCTTCTTGGACTACAGTTTTGTTTCTGTTATTTTCTAGTTTCTGAAGAGACATATTTTTCTCCTTGTCACATTTTCTTAGAGTTGTGCTTCATATTCGCTGTAGAGTTTTGCACGTTTTTCACTAGCATCGATATTTAACACAAAGGCGATAGCTACTGATAGAACCAGGAGACTATTCCCCCCTTGTGAAAGAAATGGGAAGGTTACACCTGTTGAAGGGATCAATCCTGAAATCCCTCCAATATTAACGAATACCTGAATTAAAATCATTCCACCAATACCGATTGCTACCATAGAGTTGAACGGATCTTTTGCTCGTACCCCCACTAAAATAATACGAAGAATTAGGAAGAATAATAGAGCTAAAATAAGACTTGCACCAACAAATCCAAACTCTTCAATCACAATAGAGAAAACGAAGTCCGTGTGCGCCTCAGGTAGATAGCCACGCTTCTCGATGGAGTTTCCTAATCCTAAGCCAAACCATCCTCCATTTACCATAGCATAGTATGAATTTGCCAACTGGTGTCCTGCACCAGCGACATCATCAAATGGATTAAAGAAAGCACTGAATCGTTTAGCTACGTATCCAAATACTGGAATCTTAGAAAACTTATCAACACCAATAAACTTAATGGTTGTTAGAGAAACAAAGGATAAACTGGTCAATACTCCAAGAATAGTTGCAAACCATCGGTGAGCTATCCCACTAATTGAGTACATCAACAATGCTACCAAAAAGAGAATTGTAGCATTTCCAAGGTCAGGGAAAATAGCCAAACTACCAATCATGACTAGAAGTACAAATCGCCAGTCATTAAACGCTCTAGGAAACCATTGGTTTTGAGTTAAAACTTGGAAATCATAAACGGCAATTTCTTCTTGTTGTTTTGAAAAACGTTGAGCCAAGTACCAAATAATGATAATTTTCAAGTATTCCGCAGGCTGAACAGTAATAGGTCCTACTTTGATCCAACCGTAAGCACCATTGATGGGAATCCCAATCAAACGAGCTAAAGCTAGTAAAACGAGCTCAGCAAACATAACGATAAATAACAAACGTTCGTTTCGAAGAAAACCAAGTTTCAGCTTATAGATTACTGCAATAAGCAACAAACTAACAATCCAAAACAAGCCCTGATTTCGAACTAATTGAAAGGCGCTCTTACCCTCCTGAATCAAGGATGCACTCGTTGTTGAATATACCACTATCAATCCTAGAACGGATAAGAGAATATAGGGCACTAAAATAGAGTAATTCAACAGGTGCCTTTTACTAATTTTCATATTTCACCATCTACTAAATTTTTAATTTTCTATTAATTCTAGTTTTACATGCTATTATACCACTTTTTAGACTAGAAAAAAACTCTTATCCGTTAAAGCCTAGAATTTAAGCTTTTAGAATTCACAAACATTTATTTATATTTTGGACTATTAGCTAAGAAAACTTCAAAAAAACTCTACCTTTCAAGAGTAGAAAGATAGAGTTTTCATTTTTAGTTTGAAGATGTTGTTGTCGTTTCAGTTGCTGCTGATGTAGTTGTCGTTTGAGTTGTTGTATCACTTTGAATGTACTGAGTAAAGATATTTTGGAAGGCTTGATCTTTAACCTTGATATTTGCCGCCTGCAACTCTTTACTAATTACACCTTGAACAAAAGTAGCATCATTTTGTTTTTGAGTCAGGATAACTGTCTTCAATTTTTCTTTATAATCTTCCCAGTTAGAAGATTTTTCTGTTTTCTTGTTCAATTTCACAATATAGAAACTGTTTGAATAAGCTTGTGTACCTGGAGCTGTAATCACATCTGAGATTCCATCAACATTAAGGGCAAAGGCTGCTTTTTTAACAACGTCTGGCAATTCTGTTGATGCTGAGTCAAAAGTGATTTCACCACCATTTGCTCTTGTCTTTTCGTCAGTTGAATTATCCTTAGCCAATTGTGCAAAGTCAGCTCCAGATTCTTGTGCTTTAGCAAGTACTTCCTTAGCCTTATCTTCACTGTCAAGTTTAATCACTTGAGCTGTAACTTCTGGTGTGTACTCATCGTAAGCTTTTTTGTAGTTCTCATCTGTCAATTCAGCTTCTGCAGCTTTCTTAACAGCATATTCAACTAGTTTACTTGTACGAATTTGAGCCTTACGACTTTCAGCTGTCATACCAGCACGAGAAAGAACGATTTGATAGCTATCACCATATCTTTTTTGCTCTTCTGCTACCGCATCTTCTACTTCTTTGTCACTTACTTCAGATCCATATTGTTTTTCAAAAACTTTTTGAATTGTCATATTGAGCAAGATTTGTTGAGCAGTTGGGTTGTTTTTCACTTCTTCATAAAATTGGTGCTCAGTGATGACATCACCCTTCATACTGATGAGGTCAGCTCCTTGAGAGCTATTTGAACAAGCAGCCAATGTAGCTACTGATAACAAAGTGATGGCACCAGCCAATAATTTTTTCTTCATGTTTACTCCTTTTTATACACTAGATAAATGTTTACCTTATCTATTTTACTAAATTGTCTTAAAAATATCTAAAATTAATCAATATCAGGCAGTTCTATCTCTGCTTGATTCTTTCTTAGCATCAAGATTCCATCTCCAAGAGGAACTAGACTAGCTGTTAATCCTGGATTGTTTAGAGTTGCGTCAAATAGTCTTTGCAAACCGCGATAAATGGTTCGTTGCCCGCGTCGGACTTCCATAATATCCTTAGCAATGTCTCCACCTTGGAAAATATCATCCAAGACAACTACTCCACCAACCTCAAGGTGTTTTAGAATTTCTGGCAAAAATACGATGTATTTGGATTTTGCAGAATCCATAAAAACAAAATCATAGGTCTCTGTCAATGTTGACAAAACGTCTACCGCATCGCCTTCCAAAAGAGTGATTTGTTGGCGATTATCAAACTTGGCGAAATTTTCCTTGGCAAAACCAATCATTTCAGGATTTCTGTCAATGGTTGTAATTTTAGCCTCTGAGGCATGTTGAGCCATTAAAAGTGCCGAAAAGCCAATTGCCGTTCCAATTTCTAAAATATTTTTTGGTTGAATTGTTTCCATTAGGAAACGGAAATAAGCGACTGTTTCATGAGGAATGATAGGAATATTCTCCTTGCGAGCAAAGTTTTCTAGTTCTTTTAAAGAACCAGTCACCTGCTCTTGTCTGTGGCGCATAAATTCCACAATCTCATCCTTAACAACAGGCCGTCGCATGTTATGGTTAGCATTTTTACTGTATGACTCAACCATTTTATGCTAATCCTAATTTCTCAACAAGGGCTTCGAACTCATCCAAACGGCGTTCAAAGACTGCAAAGGCATCATTAAGATAGTCTTCTTTTTCCATATCAACACCAGCTTTTCGCATGATATTTAGAGGATAGTCTGACTTCCCAGCCTTGAGGTAATCAATATAACGGTCACGATCATCTTGACTACCGTGAACAATCTTTTCAGCCAAGGCCGAAGCTGCTGCAAAGCCTGTTGAATATTGATATACATAGTAATTATAGTAGAAATGAGGAATACGAGCCCACTCGTACTGAATTTGAGGATTGTCTTCCTTGCTCAAACCATAATATTCTTGGTTCAAGTCAGCATAGAGATTGTTTAAGAACTCGCTTGTCAAGACTTCACCATTTTGATCAGCTTGGTGAATAGCATGTTCAAATTCAGCAAATTGAGTTTGGCGGAAGACTGTTCCACGGAAACCATCCAAGAAGTTGTTTAGAATAGCGAAGCGTGTTGCGTCATCTTGAACTTCTTGCAATAATTTTTCAGTTAAGATATTTTCATTGGTTGTTGATGCAATTTCTGCCAAGAAGATTGAATAATCTCCGTATACATAAGGTTGTGTTTCACGCGTATAGCTAGAATGCATACTGTGCCCTGTCTCATGTACAAGTGTAAAGAGATTGTCTAGGTTATCTTGCCAGTTAAGAAGCATGAAGGCATTAGTATCGTAGGAACCACCTGAATATGCACCTGAACGTTTGCCTTGATTTTCATACACATCAATCCAACGTTCGCTAAATGCGCGTTTAACGCGACTCAAGTAATCATCGCCAAGAACAGCTAAAGCTTCCTCTGCCTTCTTCAAAGCATCCTCATAAGTAAAGCTGTATTCTACTGAAGACAATGGTGTATAGACATCGTACATTTTAAGGTCTGGAATACCCAAGATTTTTGAACGAAGTTCGAGATAACGATGCAAGAGTGGCAAGTGTTTGCGAACAGCAGATACTAAGTTGTCATAGACACTTTCTGGAACAAAGTTCGCTGCAAGAGCAGCTTCACGCGCACTCTTGTAGTTCCGAACTTTTGCACGGTAGTTTTGTACTTTTACATTTGTCTGCAAGGTTTTAGCGTAAGTGTGCTGGTATTGCTCATAGGTAGAGTATAGTGCTTCATATGCACCACGACGAACTTCACGGTTCTTAGATTCTACTAAGCGCATATAGACACCGTGTGACAACTGCACTTCATTTCCATCTTCATCTTTAACAAATGGAAAGACGATATCTGCATTATCTAAGATAGCGAAAGTTTCACTAGCAGCACCAAAGATTTCACCAGCACCTGCTAACAACTCTTCTTCACGTTGTGAAAGGACATGTTCCTTATTTTGCAAGAGTTTATCAAAGAAGTGTTTATAAGGCTGGAGTTTTGGCTCTTCTGCTAAAAAGTTTTGATACTGCTCTTCTGTTATTGCCATAAATTCTGGCTCATAGAAAGAGAACACCTGGTCGAGTTGACTGTATAGAGTCATTGCCTTTGCATAGTATTCTTGATATTTAGCAACTCGTGTATCCTGGTCGTTTTTCATATGAGCATAGACATAGAGTTTTTCAAGACGACGGCTCAAATCCAAATAACGCTCTGTAATGTTAAGAAGGCTTTCTGCGCTATCCAAAAGATGCCCTTCAAGTCTAGCTGCTTCTTTTGTATCCTCGGTTAATAGGGCTAATTCTTCTTCCCATTTTTTGTCTGTTTCAAAGATCGTTGATAGATCCCATGTATCTTTTTCATTGATTTCATTTCGTTGTAATACCATAAATTTCCTCCATCCTTTCTATTTTACCATATTTTTCGAGAAATACTGCTGATAAAAGGCAGGTGGATAGAGCTTTTGTTGCTGATTTTGTGGATTCAGTTCATAATAAGCCTGAAAGTTGCGGTAATAATCATATAGATTTTGACTTATCTGACAAAAATGACCATGTTCTATCGGCCTTACTTGGGGATACCAGTCCTGAGTCTTCAAATTTAATAGGTTATCTCCTCTCAAGTAAGCTTGGGCTTGTTGCTTCATCCAATAGGAATTTTGATAATAGAGTTGTTTTTGAATGTAATGACAAATATTCTTGTCCTGTTCGACCGAAAAAGCAGTTAGCTCTTGCTGTTGATAAGGACTACGTAAAATTTCTAGAAGATTTCCTTTGCCATAAGAAAATTCCTTGAGCTGATAATGGAGTTTCCCTTTTAAATCTTGGTGAAGGAGGTACTTGAGCCTCAAAACTTGTCTTTTATGGTCTAACTCCCAAAGATAAAATCCCATATTATGACTAAAATAAAGAAAATTTCTTTGAAGTTTAGTTAGTCGCTCTTTTAGCCAGAGCTTTTCTCCCAGTAGCCAAAGAACTTGAATTCCCAGACTTCGATAACCATTACTTCTCTCCCGTAAAAGTTCACAAGAAATAGGACTACACTGAACTTCCAGTGCTAATTGCTTATTGATAAAGATATCTGCGATTTGCTTAAGTTCAGGAATCGGATATTCCATTTCTACTTCAGCATCTTTCTTAGCCCAATTTAAAAGTGCCACCTTATTCTCCAAATGTTCTGGTCCTTCATTCTCATGATAAAAATCACAACTTTTTAAACTTTCATGCGCAAAATGAGTTCTTACATTTTTTCCTTTTTTCAAGCGAACACTCGTTCCGCAAGCTGGACAATAATAAGCTTGTTTCTTTACTTCATTCTCTAACGCGTTTATTAAATGACCTTTTTTATCTCTAGCTAAAAACATAAACTCTCCTTTTCTAATTCATTCGAAAAGAAAAAGCAGAAAAAGGCTGACCAACTCAACCTTTTTCACATTTAATTCTAAGCTATTTCAGATGTCTTCGAATTTATTTCCGTAACATGGGAATAAGATTCTGTATTTGATCCTGCTTTATCACCATTACACCATATTCCTGACAACGATGACTATAAACAGGATTGATTTTTCCTGAGCAAACAATCATCTTCAAACAATTATCACCCGCAAAATGATTGGCATAAACTTCAAGTTCATTAATAGCTTCAACTGCTAGATCAGTCATTTTACAAGAAATGAAAACTACAGAGTGACCTTTACGAAGAATGACATCAATCTCATTTTGAACATTGTCAGCCTCAGGGAAAATCCCATTCCAGTCAATTTCAGTACCAATCATACATTCATCAAAATACTCTGATTCGAGGGCTAGTAAATAGATATACAATTCTAAAATATGCCCTTTAGTTCGACATAACAGATGTGCTTCTGGTGTTGGGAAGGTATAAGTAACAGTATCTGTTGTTTCCTCTTCTACTTTCAGTAAATTAGCTTTTGTGAACAAAGGAATCAAGCTACTGGGGTAAGAATAATTTTTTCCATTACTCTCCAAAACTTTTGCTGTTTCAGCGTGAAAATCATTTGTTTTTGCCAGTGCAAAGAATTGTGTAATCTGATACCATTTTTCAGGATTTTCGATAGCATATTTGGCCAATTTTTTAATAGCTAGCACTTGCTTTTTAGAATGCTGAGGCCTTCTTGATTTAAGGACTTTTCCACCACGTAAAGCTATCAATTGTTCAATGGATAAACTAGGAATCTCTAACTGTTTATCACAAATCTTACCCCTTTCCCAGGCATACTGCTTTCCTTGTTCAACATCCATAGCAATAATGGGAATACCTTTCTCCAAACCATACTGATATAGAACTATTGCTAATAGATTATCTCCGCCAAAAACATCGATGGTCACCGTCTCAAAATCATTGATAAATACGTCTAATTCCTGGCAGGTTTTTTCTAGGTTACATTGTCGAAAATGTACTTGTTTTAAGTGTGGAACTTGTGCCATTAGAAAATGCTTCAAGGATAGCTTATCTTCCTCAGCAATTTTTCTAGTAGAAAGGTATAAAATCTCATCACAATCACTGACAAAAGCTTGGTAGACATTTTTCTCAATGGTATGACGATCGTATAGTTCAATTAAAAGACTAGTCATCTTAAGACCTCCTAGACAAAAAAGTCTGAAAGAATAGTGGTCGATCAGAATCGTTTTAAAACTATCACAATTCTGATTAATTTCATCGACTTCTCCTACTTCTAGTATAGCATAAATTGAGATTTCCCTTTCTTATTAGGGTAACAAATAAGGAATAGAAAACGACTGCTCTCTATCCCTTTTATTCATTTATTTTACTTTTTTAGCCAACATGGTCGCAAAGCGTAGTTGGATACGATTTCCGTTTTCATCACGACGGTGGAGATGGCCAGAATTTTCATTGTACTTGACTAACTCCCAATCCTTGTAGTAGTCTGCCAACTCACCCTCTTTGAAGGTAAATGGGAAATGAACAGAACATGGATAATCTTCTGTATCCATAGCACACACTATCAAATTGTAACCTCCAATTGAGGTTTGTTCCTGCATGTTTTGAATAATAGCTGGAATGCGATCTGCTTGTAAAAACATAAGAACAACCGTTGATACGATAAAATCATAAGTTTGTCCAATGCTAGCTGAATTGATATCGTAGATACCGACAGGCATTTCTAAATCTTCTTGCTCCACAATGCTTTGCAAGATTTCAAGAGATAGCTCATTTTGATCTACAGCTGTGACATCAAATCCATGTTGAGCTAGAAAGAGTGCATTTCTTCCTTGACCACATCCTAGGTCTAGTGCCTTACATGGTTTTACTGTATCCATAGCTTCTAAAACTTCCGAATGGACTGGATTAGTATTGTATTTCTTGGGAAAATAATCCTCTGCTTTACAATAAAATTCCAAGTACCATTCCACATCTTCTGTGGCAGCTTCTACTCTGTGCCAAGCTTGAGGTTGTGCCATAGGATTATCAGCACCTGCTTCAAAAAAGTGCTCGGCTAAAACTTCCCCGTCTTCAGTCAACTCAATAAACTTAAGAGTCCCTTTTAATACAGTAATCTTGCCCCAGGTTCCGACCTTAGTATTGTGTTTTCTTTGAACAGCTTCTGGCATGGTGTCTTTATTCCAGACAGGCATGCGTTTGTAGGCAACTAGTTTTTCCATATTCTTCACTCTTTCTATCGGTGATTAACAGCTTTCATAACACGCGCAATATCACGATCTTGCTCGCGGCGTTTGATAGACTCACGTTTATCGTAATCGTGTTTCCCTTTTGCAAGTCCTAAAAGTAACTTGGCATAGCCATCTTTGATATAAACTTTAAGAGGAACCAGCGTCATTCCTGTTCCTTTGGTTTCTTGCTCTAATTTCTGGATTTGTTTTTTATGAAGGAGGAGTTTTCGACGACGTTCTGGCTCCTGGTTCCAGATGTTGCCCTCTTCATAAGGAGCGATATGGACATTACTCAGCCAAACTTCCCCATTTTTCACTTGGGCAAAACCATCTTTCAGATTGATGCGGGCTGCTCGAACACTCTTGATTTCTGTTCCTGTCAGGACCATTCCTGCTTCTAGCGTATCTACGATTGTATAGTCGTGGTGCGCTTTTTTATTTTGCGCGACGACTTTTCCCTCGCCCTTTGCCATGCTTGGCTCCTTTCTTTGCTACTTCCTTATAAAAAGGTTTCTTGCTTTTTTTCTTCTTGTCTTTTGGAGAATGCTTGCGCTTATCACCTAAGCGACCAGATATTCTCTTGTCTTCTTTCTTATCCGAACGACGCCCTCTATCCTTACGACCAGAGCCTTTCAGACCTTTCTCAATGACATCAAATTCACTTGGAATAAAGGAGAAATCGATCTCACCAGTCATCTTATCCGCTCTTTCGACACGAATACGTATCTGTTGTCCCACTCGGAAAGTAATTCCTGATTTCTCCCCGCGGAGGGTCAAATCACGTTCATTAAAATGGTAAAATTCAGGCAGATTGGTAATGTGAATCAAGCCTTCGACTGTATTTGGCAATTCAACAAAAAGACCAAATTTAACGATACTTGAAACAACTGCATCATACTCTTCACCAACATACTCTTCCATGTACTCAGCTTTTTTCATAGCTTCGACTTCACGCTCTGCCTCGATGGCACGGCGCTCACGGTTTGAAGACTGGGTCGCAATCTCTGGAATGACCTGTTCAAAATGATCTGCTACATCCTTAGAACGTCCATAGTCACGAATCATCCGGTGAACAAGAAGGTCAGGATAACGACGAATTGGGCTGGTAAAGTGAGTGTAGTAGTCTGCAGCTAATCCATAGTGACCGTGATTATGCTCAGAATAACGAGCCTGCTGCATGGAACGCAGAAGCATCATGGATAATACATCCGCATATGGCTCACCTTCAACAGCACGCATGATGTCTTGAAGTGCTTCTTGACTAATCTCACTGGCAGTTCCATAGATACGTAATCCAAAACTTGAAGCGTAATCAATAAATTTCTGAACTTTTTCAGCTTTAGGTTCCTCATGGATACGATAGATAAAAGGTAGGTCCAGCTTGCTAAAGTGCTCGGCAACTGTTTCGTTTGCAATCAGCATAAAGGACTCAATCATACGTTCAGCAACACCACGATGACGAAGAACAATATCAACTGGCTTGCCTTTTTTATCGACTAAAATCTTAGCTTCATTGGTATCAAAATTTAAAGCACCACGCTTGATTCGCATACTTTCCAAAGTCTCATGGAGCTTAGCCATAAGTTCGATACTAGGAACAATTTTCTTATAGTCTTGTCTCTTCTCCTCGTCACCAGCTAAAATATCATTGACATCACTATAAGTCATACGAAAACTTGTCTTGATAACAGTCTGTGTAATCGTATAATTACGAACACGACCATTTTTATCAATCTCCATAATAGCAGACTGAGTCAAGCGGTCCACTTGAGGGTTAAGAGAACAGATTCCGTTTGAGAGGCGCTCTGGTAGCATTGGAACTACACGGTCTGTCACGTAGACAGAGGTCGCGCGATTGAGAGCTTCCTTGTCAAGAGCAGAACCCTCTGTCACATAGTAGGAGACATCGGCAATGTGAACACCTAGTTCGATATTTCCATTTTTCAATGGTTTGATATGAACAGCGTCATCCAAATCTTTTGCATCTGCTCCATCAATGGTAAAGGTAATTTCATCTCTTAAGTCCAGACGACCTTCCAGATCCTTCTCTGATGGTGCATCCGGAACACTCTCCGCTTCTTTAAGAACAGCTTCTGGAAACTCGGACACAATGTCCATTGATTCCAAGACCTCGAGGACATCAATCCCTGCATCTGTAGAATGTCCAACCACATCTAGGACACTAGCGACAAAGAAATCGTGTTTCTTACTTGGGTACTTATCGATAAAGACCTTGAGAACTTCTGTACCTTCTAATTGAATAGCTGGCTTTTTAACGTAGATTGGTTGACTAATCTTTTGATTTTTTGAACGGATATAACCTGCATACTTGGGTTTTTCCTCATCAAGAACGATTTGACCAACTACCGTCGTCAAACTGTGTTCTAAAATATCAATTATCTTAGCTTCAGCTGCTGTTCCTTTTTGACGATCTGCAACCTTTTTGATCACAATCTCAACAGTATCGCCATCAATGGCATAGTTAACATCATTTTTTCCTACAAAAAGATCGTCTTCCTCGCCTTCAAGACTAACAAAGCCGAAGCCATTTTTATGGGCATGGAAGACCCCTTTTAGGGTAATCTCATGTTTTTTCTTCTGGTCTAAGGTTAGACTACCATCATCTTCAAAGCGAATCTGATGCTTACGTTCCATCAAGGAAAGGGTTTTGATTAACTCACGAAAATCCTTGGATCCATCCTTTCCTAGAGCTTGAGCCAAGTCATTAACTGTGACTCGTCCCTTCTCTTGTAAATATTCTTTTATTTTATCTTTCATGTTTTCTTTCTAGATTTATAATAATTTCTTTTTGGTGTAAAACCTTATTTCTTTTTAAAATAAAAATAGGCAAAGACCTGGTCCCGCCCATTATTTTCTTATCTACTTGATAATACCGTCAATGCTAAGGCAATGGCTAGCCAGAAAAAGACTAAGATTCCTGTCAAACGTTGCATTACGGCTTCAAAACCACGCGCTTTGCTACGTTCAAACAAATCACCTGAGCTGGCATCAAATACATTGCTAGATTGATTTTTAGTTGGTTGCATAAAAATTGCAATCACAATCACAACAGATAATACTAATAAAATGGTTAATAATAGGTTATACATATCAAACTCCTTAAAATCCCTATTATTCTACCATAATTTCTACTTAGATTCAAGATGTAGAGTCACTTTTCTTTCTTTAGGACAATACTTTAAGACTTCAATCTTATCTGGATGTGTTTTGGAGTTCTTACTGGTTAGATAATTCATGCTGCCACAAGAGGAGCATTTTAGATTAATTTTTACACGCACTAGATTTTTTGTATTTGATACTATTTCAATCTAAGATGATTTGAACAAACAATACCAAAATTCTCCTTCCTAACAATGTTAATTTATAGACACATTTCTTCAAGCAACTGAACTACTTGAGCTATCAACTGTTCCTGATTTCCATTATTGTCTAGACTGTGACTAGCCAGACTAATTTTTCTTTCTAAAGGCCATTGAGAGTTTAAACGGGATTCAGCTGCTTCTTTTGAAAGTTGGTCTCGTTTCATTAATCGCTCCAATTGAACATCACGATTTACATAGACTAACCAAGTTTCGTCAAACCATGAAGCATAGTTCTGCTCAAAAAGTAGGGGGATATCCATGAAAAAGAGAGCTTCTGTCTGAGCAAACTGATTTCGTAATGCAGCTAACTCCTCACGAATAATCTCACCTTGAGTTCTCTTAGACCATTCTTGCTCTTCAGGATTTGAAAAAATAAGGCTAGCAAGTAAGGGACGATTCAGTTCACCATTTTCAAGAAGGACCTTCTCCCCAAAATGCTCCACTAAAACCTGATAGAGTCGTCCACCAGGTTTTTGTAGTTGGTGGACGACTGCATCCGCATCTACAACTTGAAACCCTTTTTGTCTTAAAAATTCTGTGACAGTGGACTTACCTGACGCAATACCACCAGTAATTCCGATTATTTTTCCCATCACTTCCTCCTTTGACACTTAGGACAAAAGTGGGTTCCACGACCACCTAATTGAATTTTTTCGATGATGGTTTCACAACGCGAACAAGCTTGACCTGCCTTGTCATATACTTGATGGAATTCCTGCATGGTGCCATCTTCTCCAAATGCATTGGTATAGGTGCGAATGGTTGAACCACCCTTTTCAACCGCCTGACCTAAAACATTGATCGTTTCATCATGGACTTTTCTAGCCTCTTGTGCTGTTAAACTATTAGAGGTTCTAGAAGGATGGACTTTCGCTCTCCAAAGAACTTCATCAACATAGATATTTCCCAACCCTGCAACCAAAGTCTGGTCGAGAAGATGCGATTTGATTGGTTTTTTAGATTTTTTCAAGGCAAGTTTAAAACTCCCTAAATCAAAATCCTGCTCAGTCGGTTCCGGACCAAGTTTTTTTGAAATAAAGTAAGAATCCAAGAGTTCGGGTGCTAACAGTTCCAAGGTACCAAATTTACGGACATCCTCATAGACTAAAGTCCCTCCATCCTCAAAATGAATCAAAACATGGGCGTGTTTACGTTCTGGAACTTGGTCTGGGTAATAAAAATACTTGCCTTCCATTCTCAAATGTGAGATAAGGACTTTATCAGATAAATAGAAAAGTAGATACTTGCCACGACGTCCAATTGATTGAATGACTTGACCAGGCATTTCCTTCTGAAATTCAGGCAAATCAGTTTTAATCATCTTGGGGTAACGAATGTCAATGTATGAAATCTTCTTCCCCAGAATTAATTTTTCCAGACCACGTCGGACAGTCTCAACTTCTGGTAATTCAGGCATAGCTCCTCCTTTTCTAAAAACAAGAAGCAGGCTACTGCCCACCTCTTCTTAATATTCTTTTTCGTTGTAACCAAAATCAGCAAGATCTAATTTCTTATCGCGCCAATTTTTCTTGACTTTGACCCATGTTTCTAGGAAGACCTTGTCCCCTAGCATGAGTTCGATATCTTTACGAGCCATGGTACCAATTTTCTTGAGCATAGCACCACCTTTACCAATGATAATCCCTTTTTGGCTATCACGCTCAACCATAATAGTTGCTCGGATATGAACTTTATCGGTTTCCTCATCTCGTTTCATAGAATCAACCACTACTGCAACTGAGTGTGGAATTTCCTCACGCGTTAAGTATAAAACTTTTTCACGAATCATCTCTGATACTAGGAAACGCTCTGGGTGATCTGTAATTTGATCAGCTGGAAAATATTGGAAACCTTCTTCTAAGTTTTCGCTCAAAATATCAATCAAATGGGAAACATTATTTCCTTGAAGGGCTGAAATCGGTACAATTTCCTTAAAGTCCATCTGATTACGGAAATCATCGATTTGAGCCAAAAGTTGGTCTGGGTGCACCTTGTCAATCTTGTTTACCACGAGAATGACTGGTACTTTAGCAGCCTTGAGGCGTTCGATGATCATATCGTCGCCCTTCCCGCGTGGTTCATCTGCTGGAACCATGAAGAGAACTGTATCGACTTCACGAAGAGTGCTATAGGCAGACTCAACCATGAAGTCTCCAAGGGCAGTCTTAGGCTTATGAATCCCTGGGGTATCGATAAAGACGATTTGTTCCTTATCCGTGGTGTAGATTCCCATAATCTTGTTGCGCGTTGTCTGCGCCTTATCACTCATGATGGCAATCTTTTGCCCCATGACATGATTCAAAAAAGTTGACTTCCCAACATTGGGACGTCCTAAAATGGCTACAAAGCCTGATTTAAATGTCATAGTTACCTCTATAATGTTTAAAATAGCAAATCCCAAATCCTAGGGATGAAAATAATAAGTCCAGTCACTGCAGCAAATAAAGACACTACAAGAACTGCACCTGCAGCCATGTCTTTAGCCTTCTTTGCAAGCATATCGAAGTGATAATGGCTAGCCAAATCCACTACATTCTCTATAGCAGAATTCAAAATCTCAAAAGCGATTACTAAAAAAATGCTTAATAGGAGAAAGAGCCATTCAATTCTGGAAACTTGAAAAACAATGCCTGCAAGTAGAACTAAGAGAGAAGTCACTGCATGCTTTCTCATATTACGCTCTTCTTTTATAGCAGTAAAAATACCTGTCAGGGCAAAATCTAAACTTGAGAGCAAGTCGCGATTCTTCCATTTTCGTTTATTGTCTTGTGAGTCCATAGGCTGTTAAAATTTCTTCTTGTAAACCGAACATCTCCGCTTCTTCTTCCGGAGTGTAGTGATCATAACCGTTTATGTGTAAAAAACCGTGCACAGCTAAAAAGCCCATTTCACGTTCGAAACTATGACCGTACTCTTCAGCTTGCTCATGCGCTTTATCAATTGAAATGAATAACTCGCCGATATAAGAATCAAATTCTGACATCATTTCTGCTAAGTCAGGATCTTCTGCCAAATCTTCTTCATCAAAGGTAATCTCTAATTCAGGCTTATATTCAAGGCTGATAACGTCTGTTGGACGGTCAGTATCACGAAACTCTAGATTGAGTTCATGACTGCGTTCATTGGTCACAAAAGTGACTGCCATCTCCTTGCCTTCTTTTCCAATTTTTTTAGCAGCAAATTCTAAAATTTCTTGGGTTTGCTTTAAAATTTCTTTAGAAACCTGACCAGTTTCATCTACCATTTCAATATACATGCGTTTCTCGATTCTCTTTACTTGGCTTTATTATACCATATTTCTATGATTTTATTCTACCTTTTTGATATAATACTATAGAATACATTCATAAGGAGAGAACCATGTCATTTGATGGATTTTTTTTACACTACATGGTTGAGGAATTGCGAGCTGAACTACTAAACGGTCGCATTCAAAAAATTAATCAACCCTTTGATCAAGAATTGGTCTTACAAATCCGTAGCAATCGCCAAAGTCATCGTCTGCTCCTTTCTGCTCATCCTGTTTTTGGACGCATCCAGTTGACAGAAACGACCTTTGAAAACCCTGCTCAACCTTCTACCTTTATCATGGTTTTAAGGAAATATTTACAGGGTGCTGTTATCGAGTCTATCGAGCAGATTGAAAACGATCGAATCGTTGAAATCACTGTTTCTAACAAGAATGAGATTGGAGACGATATTCAAGCCACCCTCATCATTGAGATTATGGGTAAACATAGTAATATCCTCCTCGTAGATAAGTCTAGCAACAAAGTTCTTGAGGTGATCAAGCACATTGGTTTCTCTCAAAATAGTTACCGTACACTCCTACCTGGTGCAACTTACATAGCCCCACCAAGTACAGAGGCCCTAAATCCTTTTACCATTAAGGATGAAAAACTTTTTGAAATCCTACAAACACAGGAATTGACAGCTAAAAACCTTCAAAGCCTCTTTCAAGGTTTAGGCCGTGATACAGCAATTGAATTAGAGAATTTATTAACTGATGATAGGCTTTCCAATTTTCGTGGCTTTTTTAAGCAAGAAACCAACCCATGCTTAACTGATAAGTCTTTTTCTTGTGTCCCTTTTTCAACTAAAATCGAAGGACATTTTTCAAGCTTATCTCAACTTCTTGATGTTTTTTACAAAGATAAGGCAGAACGTGATCGCGTCAAACAACAGGCTAGTGAACTCATTCGTCGTGTTGAAAATGAACTACAAAAAAATCGTCAAAAGCTTAAGAAGCAAGAAAAAGAACTTCAGGCTACTGAAAACGCTGAGGAATTTCGACAAAAAGGTGAATTACTAACGACTTTTCTTCATCAAGTTCCAAATGACCAAGACCAAGTCGTCTTAGATAACTACTACACCAATCAGCCAATTACAATCGCACTTGATAAGGCTTTAACACCAAATCAAAATGCTCAAAAATACTTCAAACGTTATCAGAAGTTAAAAGAGGCTGTTAAATATCTGACTGAATTAATCGAAGAAACAAAGGCTACTATTCTCTATCTGGAAAGCGTCGAAACAGTCCTCAACCAAGCTGGGCTAGATGAAATTGCTGAAATTCGTGAAGAATTAATTCAAACAGGCTTTATTAGAAGACGCCAACGCGAAAAAATTCAAAAGCGTAAAAAGCCAGAGAAATATCTGGCTAGCGATGGGAAAACCATTATTCTCGTTGGACGAAACAATCTTCAAAATGAGGAATTAACCTTTAAGATTGCACGCAAAGAGGAACTTTGGTTCCATGCTAAGGATATCCCAGGAAGCCACGTGGTCATCTCAGGAAACCTGAATCCTTCTGACGAAGTCAAGACGGATGCTGCAGAACTCGCAGCCTACTATTCGAAAGGACGTCTTTCTAATCTCGTTCAAGTGGATATGATTGAGGTTAAAAAACTCAATAAACCGACTGGTGGAAAACCTGGTTTTGTTACCTATACCGGGCAAAAAACTCTTCGTGTTACACCTGATTCCGAGAAAATTGAATCCATGAAGTTGTAATATCAGTCTTATTTTAAAAATATTATTACTTCACTTTTACACAAAAATAGGAGGGGAGCTCAATGCTACGGCATATTAAACCAACTATAACTATTATATTCGGAGCTGCTATCTTCGCCTTCGGACTTACTTATTTTGTTGTTCCACATCACTTGTTCGAAGGTGGAGCAACAGGGATAACCTTGATTACCTACTATCTCTTTAATATCCCTATTTCGCTGATGAATATCTTGATTAATATCCCTCTCTTCCTACTAGCTTGGAAAATATTTGGACTAAGATCACTGTATTCCAGTCTACTTGGAACCATTGCCGTCTCCGTCTGGTTAGCTATCTTTGAGAAGATTCCTCTTCAGTTTAACCTTGAAGGAGATCTCGTTGTGGTTGCTTTAGTAGCTGGTGTCCTCCTAGGTGTTGGGCTTGGTGTTATTTTCAATGCGGGTGGAACAACTGGTGGAACCGATATTGTCGCTCGTATCCTTAATAAATACACCAATATCTCTGTTGGAAAATTGCTTTTTGGACTTGATTTTCTGATTCTAATGTTGATTTTAATCATCTTCCAAGACCTACGTCTTGTAACCTATACTCTCTTATTTGACTTCATCGTTTCAAGAGTTATTGACTTAATCGGTGAGGGTGGATATGCTGGAAAAGGATTTATGATTATCACTCAAAAACCGATGGAATTAGCTGATAAAATTAATGAAGAACTCGGTCGTGGTGTTACCTTTATCTCAGGACAAGGCTACTATAGCCAAAAGGACTTAAAGATTATTTACTGTATTGTCGCAAGAAATGAAATCGTGAAGATGAAAGAAATGATTCATACAGTTGATCCGATGGCCTTTATCACTATCACGGAAGCTCACGAAATCCTTGGAGAAGGGTTTACTTTCCCAGCAAGAGACGAGGTTTCTTAACCTTAAAATAAAAAAGTAACTTCAATAGTTGAAGTTACTTTTTTTGTCATATCATCAATTATTTTTCTGCTGTAAGTGCAGCCATTGTGATGTAGTTGTATGGTTTATTGAAGTGTGGCAAGAAGAATAGGTCTGTCAATGCTAATTTATCAATTGTAACGTGTTCTTGAATTGCAAGTGAGAACATGTGAATTCCCATGCTAATTGCTGAATCACGAGATACCATTTGAGCACCAAGGATTTCACGGCTGTCTTTATCAAAGACGATCTTGATAGCTACTTCATAGTTGTCATGCTTCATAAATTCTGGTTTTTGAAGGTCGTTAAATCCAGTTTCAGTTGCATTGTAACCTGCAGCTTTTGCTTTTTCAAGTGTCAAACCAGTTGAAACCATGTGAAGACCATAGATTGAGATACCGTTTGATCCTTGAACACCGATTCCTTCAAGCTCATGTCCACAAGCGTTGTAAGCACCAACGATACCAGTACGAACAGCGTTTGAAGCAAGAGCGATGTAGCTAGTGTCTTTACGAGCGTTATCATAAACAGTCGCACAGTCACCAACAGCATATACACCTGGGATAGATGTTTCTTGTTTCTTGTCAACAAGGAAAGCACCGTTACGGAAGAGTTCGATCTTACCATCAGCAAGTGCAGTGTTTGGACGGAAACCAACTGCAAGAACAACCATATCCACATCAAATGTTTCTTTATCAGTGATCAAGCGTTCAACTTTTTCTTCACCTTCGATAGCTTTAACAGTTTGACCAAGTGCCAAACGGATGTTGTGGTCTTCCAAGTTTTTAGCCATCATTTGTGTGAAGTCTTTGTCATAGTATCCGTTCAATACAGTGTCAACGATATCAACAAGTACAACTTCTTTTCCAAGACGTTCGAAAGCTTCAGCAAGCTCAACACCGATGTAACCACCACCTACAACAGCGATACGCTCAAGGTGTTTGCTCTTGTCAGCAAGTTTGTTGATAACTTCTTCTGCGTTTTGGTACAATTTAACGAATTGTACGTTTTCAAGAGTTGCTTTGAACTCACGGTTACCTTTAACGATTTCAACGCCTTCGATTGGTGGCAAGATTGGAGTTGAACCAGTCGCAAAGATCAATTTATCATAAGACTCTTTGTGTTCTTGACCTTCAACTTCTGCTGTCACAACTTTATTGTCATAGTCGATTGAAAGAACAGGTGAGTTCATGTAAACTTTAGCACCTTTTGCTTCCAATTTTTCTTTATCAGAGTAGAACAATCCTTCAGCGCCGTCGATTTGTTCACCAATCCAAAGAGCCATTCCACATCCAAGGAATGAAATGTTTGAGTTTTGGTCAAATACAACGATTTCGTTTTCGTTTCCAAAGTTGTCCAACATAGTGTTGATACATGCAGTTCCAGCGTGGTTAGCACCCACGACTACGATTTTACTCATAAGATAAATCCTACCTTTATTTTTTTATTTACCTTTCAAGTATACCATTATCTGTGAACGTTTTCAAGACTTTTGACCAGTTTGATGTTATTTAAGAAAGTTTTTGAAAGATATATCAATTTGTTTTCAAAGACTTCTTATTGATTTGGAGCTGTTTTTAATTTTTTAAGCATATTTCTTGACTTTTTGTAAAAAATGATTTGTGAAAACGCTGACTTTATGATATTCTATTTATATGGAAATAGATTATAAATTTTAAATTTCATATTAATTCAAGATTTGTAACTATTTCCCAGTGATTCGAAGGGAGTTGATTCTTTGTCTCTTAGTTCATCATCTGAGCGATTAATGGGAACTACGATTACTATTTCCTTAGTACATGAACAAGCCGATAATCTTCTCCGTCAAGCTTTTGATTTGCTCAAGGAACTTGAATTCCGCTTCAATGCTAACAGTACTGAATCTGAATTAATGGAAATTAACTATCAGGCAGGTATTGCCCCAGTTAAAGTCCACCCTGATTTGTTTGAGCTGATTTCATTAGGTCTAGAACACAGTCTAGCTCCTAAAAGTCATCTCAATATTAGTATAGGGCCTTTGGTTCAAACCTGGCGTATCGGTTTTTCCGATGCAAAGGTTGCAAGCCCTGAAGAAATTGCTTCGGTCTTACCACTAATAGACCCTCATTTTATTAAACTCGATTCAGTCAATTCTACAGTTTTCCTAGAAAAAAAGGGAATGAAAATTGACTTAGGGTGTTTAGCAAAGGGGTACAGTGCAGATAAGGTTGCAGCTTTCTTAAAAGAAAACGGCGTCACTTCTGCTCTTATCAATCTTGGAGGAAACATCCTCACAATTGGGAACAACCAAGCAAAAGATGGACGTCCGTGGCAAATTGGCATTCAAGATCCAAGTAATCCACGCGGTAATCACCTGATGACCTTATCCATTACTGGAAAATCAGTGGTTACATCTGGGATTTATGAACGGCATCTTGAAATCAATGGCAAGGATTATCACCACATTTTCGATAGTGAAACAGGCTATCCTATTGAAACGGATTTAGCTAGTTTAACCATTATATCTGACCACTCTGTTGACGGCGAGATATGGACCACACGGTTATTTGGCGAACGCAGTGCCTCTATTATGTGGCAAGTCGAAAATATCGATGGTATCGAAGCCATCCTCATTGACAAAGATGGACGCTTAGCTTGTTCATCTGGTATCCAACGAAAAATAATTAATAATGCAAAAAGAGAAAGGAAAGCCCATGCTTAAACTTATTGCTATTGTAGGAACTAACTCAAAACGTTCCACAAACCGCCAACTGCTTCAATATATGCAGAAACACTTTGCTGATAAAGCAGAAATCGAATTGGTAGAAATTAAAGATCTGCCTGTATTTAACAAACCAGCTGACAAACAAATCCCAGCTGAAGCTACGGAAATCGCTGCTAAAATCGAAGCTGCTGATGGAGTTATTATCGGTACGCCCGAATACGACCACTCAATCCCAGCTGTTCTTATGAGCGCTCTTGCTTGGATTTCATATGGTGTATTCCCACTTTTGAACAAACCTGTCATGATTACAGGTGCTTCATATGGTACACTCGGTTCATCACGTGCTCAATTGCAACTTCGTCAAATTCTTAATGCTCCTGAAATCAAAGCAAATGTTCTCCCAGATGAATTCTTGCTTTCACATTCTCTTCAAGCATTTGATCAAAATGGTGACTTGGTAGATCTTGATGTCATCAAGAAATTGGATGCCATCTTTGATGACTTCCGTATCTTTGTTAAAGTTACCGAGAAATTGCGTAACGCACAAGAACTTCTTCGCAAAGATGCTGAAGATTTTGATTGGGAAAATTTGTAAGATAGGAGATCGAAAGAATGAAATTTGTTGGACTTGTTGGATCAAACTACGATCAATCATATAACCGCAAACTCTTGGAGTTCATCCGCCGTCAGTTTAAATTTAAATTTGAACTAGAAGTTTTGGAAATCGATGAAGTTCCAATGTTTAACCAAGACGAAAAATGGGACGAGATCTTCCAGTTGCGCCTTCTTTACAACAAAATCACTCGAGCTGATGGTGTGATTATTGCTACTCCAGAGCACAACCACACTATTTCTGCTTCACTTAAGTCAGTCCTTGAATGGCTTTCATACGAAGTTCATCCATTTGAAAACAAACCTGTTATGATTGTGGGTGCTTCATACTACGATCAAGGAACTTCACGTGCTCAAGTTCACCTTCGTAAAATTCTTGATGCACCAGGAGTAAATGCCTACACATTACCAGGTAATGAGTTCCTTCTTGGAAAAGCCAAAGAAGCTTTTGATGCAAAAGGAAATATTATTAACGAAGGAACTGTTAAATTCCTTGAAACTTGCTTAGATAACTTTGTCAAATACGTAGGAGTCGTTTCTAATTTGAAAAAACCAAAACCAATTGAACCAGAAGACTTGGATTGTGGAAAACCAATTGCCACAACTATTACAGAAGTTGACCCTGATGATCCAGAATGGGTAGAAAAAGTTGCAGAAATCACAGGAGCTGTTTCAGGTGATACATACGTTAAACTTGACCATGGTATCCTTACAGTTAACCAAATCGATATGTTCTTGAAAGCTATGCCTTTTGAATTGACATATGCTGATGACAACAACCAATTCCTATACTACAACAACGCTCACCAAGATCCAGAAACAATGTTTGCGAAACGTGTACCACCTCAATCTGGTAGCCGTATGTCAACAGTTCACGGATCACTTCCACCTGCACGTATGAAAAACGTTGAGTGGGTTATTGGTACGCTTCGCAATGGCAACCAAGAATACGTACGTACAATTGTTCCTGGTTCACCTGCAGGTGTTATCAATACTCACAACTACCAAGCTATGTACTATCCTGATGGATCATATGCTGGTATCAATGAAATTGTCTTTAACTTCCAACCATGGCTTGACTGGTACTTGAAAGAAACTGGTCAACGTTTGGTAGGCGGTAGCGGACCTTTTGCTCCTGCTGCTGGAGGTCACGGAGATGCCGATGCTACTTCTGGTGCATCTGACGCTGGAGGACATGGTGATGGTGGCCACGGAGCTGCTGATGCTACTTCTGGTGCAAGTAACTAATAACTAACAAAAAGGAACCCAAAATGGTTCCTTTTTTATAATAGAAATCTCGGTTCGCACATACAAACCGAGAATTTTTTTATTTATGAATTCGGATCATCAAGACTACGGCCGTGTAAACCTTTTTCGCGTTGTACTTGACGAAGTTTTTCAGGAGTCACATCATTACCATCTTCATCGACGATTTTGATTCCTTCAACGTGATGACGTACTGAACGACGATAGCCTTCGATATATTCTTCACGAAGTTTAGCTTGTTCTACTTTTTCTTCCGCAGTCAAGCCTTCTGTTTTTTTCTTTTTAGCAAGTTCATTAATACGAGCGATTTTTTCTGGTGTCATATTTGGACCTCCAATCTACTTTTCAATTACTATTTTGTATTAAGAAGGTTAAAAGCAGCCACTGTTTTTGCTTTATTGACAAGTTCAGCTAGAATAGCCAAACGATTATTCTTAACATCAATATCCTCTGCCATAACCATAGTATTGTCAAAGAATGCATCAATAACTGGACTAAGAGCAAATAGTTGTGTTAATTTATCGCTTGCTGAACCTTTCAATTCTAGGTTTTCTACCGCTTGAGCTAGTTCTTTTTCTTGTTCATTTTCAAAGAGACTTGCATCAACTTTAACTGAACCTTCTGCCTTTTCTGCTAGGTTAAAGGCACGAGATAATGATTCAACTGATGATTTGTAGTTTTCAGTTTTTGCTGCTTCAGTTAAGGCTTCTGCTGCTTCAATCATATCTGCAACAACAAAGTTTGAACTTGCAAGAACAGCTTCCTTAATATCTTTTGCAGTAGAACCCATCATCTTATCAACACGAGCTTTGATGAAGTTAAGCACTTCTTCTTGATTATCGTAAGTTAGGCTATCAAATGATAAAGCATAAAGGCTAGAAATCAATTCGTCCATTGGAATATTCCATCCAAAGTCTTCCAAGATACGGACAATCCCTTGTGTTGCACGACGAAGGGCATAAGGGTCGTTTGAACCAGATGGAATCAAGCCAACAGAGAAGAAAGATAAGAGAGTATCTAATTTATCAGCTAGTGCAAGTATTGCTCCAACTTTAGATTCAGGAAGAGCTCCGTCTGCTGAGTCTGGAAGGTAGTGTTCTCGAATAGCTTGCGCCACTGCAGCATTTTCACCTGCAAGAAGCGCATACTTTTCACCCATGATCCCTTGAAGCTCATCAAATTCACCAACCATACCGGTTAAAAGGTCAAATTTATAAATGGCTGCAGCACGAGCAAGATCAATAGATTCATCAACTGATAGACCAGCTTTTTCTGCTAGCAGGATAGCAATTTGCCCTGTACGAATCATGTGTTCACGAAGTGAACCAATCTTTTCATGGAAGGTTACGTGTGAAAGTTTAGCAACTAAATCTTCAATCTTGAGTTTTTGGTCTTCACGCCAGAAGAATTCTCCATCTTCCAAGCGGGCAACCAAAACTTTCTCATTTCCTCGAATGACATTTTCCAAGTGTTCAGCATTTCCGTTACGAACTGAAATGAAGTTTGGTTTTAGATTTCCTTCAAGATCACGGACAACAAAATAACGTTGATGAGTTTCCATTGAAGTAACCAAAACTTCTTCTGGAACTTCTAGGTATTTAGGATCAAAATTCCCCATAAAAGCGGTTGGATATTCGACCAAGTTTAAGACTTCGTTTAAAAGTCCTTCGTCAATCTGTACTTGAACGCCTTGTTCTGCTTCAATTTCCTTAATTTGTTCACGAATCATATTTTCACGTTCAATACTATCAGCAATGACATAGACTTTTCGTAAGTCCTCTTCATAACTATCAGCATGACGGATTTCAACTTCATGTCCAAGGAAGCGATGTCCTCGACTCACTCTGCCTGAATGAATATCTAAGAAATCTAGTTCAAGAGCTTCATCATCCAAAAGCACTGTCAAAGTGTGGACTGGACGGATATATTCAAAAGTATTGTTTGCCCAACGCATGCTAACAGGGAAACTTAAGCTAGCCAAGACTTCTGGAATTCCATTCAGAACTTCTTCCGCTGGTTTTCCAGCTTCATGCTTAGTTACATAGACATATTCTTCACCTTTAATTTCACGGAATTCAATATCATCAACAGTCAAGCCTTTTCCACGGACAAATCCTTGGGCAGCTTTAGAGAAGTTTCCCTCTGCATCCAAAGCAATTTTCTTAGAAGGTCCTTTAAAATCTTCAGTCAAATCTGTTTGTTGGTCTGCTAAACCAAGTACACGAACAGCTAAACGACGTGGAGTTGAGAAGGTTTGAATCCCTTCATATGAAAGGCGGTTGTCATCCAAGAAGGCTGCCATTTTTTCACCGAGTTGTTTTTCACTTGGTGTGACAACGTAGGCTGGTAACTCTTCGAGTCCTAGTTCTACTAATAAGTTTTTTGTCATGTTTTTTCCTTTACACAATTAATGTTCTTCAACAAGACCTTTAGTAGTGGGGGACGCAAGCAAACCTTCGGTTTCATTGCTAACTGTCAAGCCTTAAGTCTCGTCAGTTCCCCAGTCGGATAAGAAACTTCTTATCCGACTTTCACTACAGCGGTCTTGTTTTATTTAGCGACCTACGGTCGACTTTCAGTCATTTATTCCTGTAATTCTGTCTATTCTTCCTCTTCTGCTAGGAGTTTCGCGCGTGTGGCTTCGTCAAGAAGTGGGTAGCCAAGTTTCTTACGTTCTGCGACGAAGGTTTTAGCTACGACACGGGCCAAGTTACGGATGCGGGCAATGTAACCGGCACGTTCTGTAACGGATACCGCTCCACGAGCATCAAGCAAGTTGAAGGTATGTGAACATTTCAAAACGTAGTCATAGGCTGGGTGCACAAGGCCTAATTCCAAAGCACGTCCAGCTTCTTTTTCAAATTTTTCAAAGTTTTCAAGAAGCATGTCTTGGTCAGAAACTTCAAAGCTGTATTTTGAATGCTCATATTCTGGTTGAAGGAAGATTTCTCCGTATTTAACACCTGGAGCCCACTCAATATCGTAAACTGAGTCTACTTCTTGGATATAAGAAGCTAAGCGTTCCAATCCGTAGGTAACCTCAGCAGTAACAGGTCCTGTTGCTAAACCACCGACTTGTTGGAAGTATGTAAACTGAGTGATTTCCATACCATCAAGCCACACTTCCCATCCAAGACCAGCTGAACCAGTTGATGGGTTTTCCCAGTTGTCTTCAACGAAACGAATATCGTGTTCCAATGGGTTGATGCCCAATTTTTCCAAAGACTCAAGGTAGAGCTCTTGGATATTTGATGGAGATGGCTTCATAACCACTTGGAATTGGTGGTGTTGGTAGAGACGATTTGGGTTTTCTCCGTAACGACCGTCAGCAGGACGACGTGATGGCTCTACATAAGCCGCATTCCATGGCTCAGGACCAATGGCACGAAGGAAAGTATAAGGACTCATGGTTCCCGCACCTTTTTCGTTATCATAAGCCTGCATAAGCATACAACCCTGATCATTCCAGTATTGTTGCAAAGTTAGGATGATTTCCTGGAAAGTCAATTTTTTAGACATTGTTTTCTCCTTTAATTTATATTATCTTCTTATATTTATTTATCAAGCAACCAAGAAAAGGCTGGGTCCTGAAAAATATGACGTTTAGGAACAGTTTGTAAATTCTGATTGCATTCATCTATTGTACCTAATTTCAAAGCACAGACTTCTGGTATATTTTCTTGAACAGTGAAAATTTGACTATGACAGTTCTGGCAGTAATAACGCTGTTTTCCTGGAGAAGAACTATACGTAACAAGCTTTTCTTTTCCATGCAATACTAGATTTTTACTACTAACTTTGGCATTAACTGTATAGGCAGACGCAGTTGCTTTCCGACAGAATGAACAGTGGCAAAAAACTAATTCAGATAATTCCTCATCCAGAGTGTAAGTCACTGCTTTACATAAACAAGATCCTTTAAGCATTGTACTCCTTTCTACTTAGGCATTAGACGAATTCAAAAAGAACCGAATTTCAACACCCAAGCCTTGCGACTAGGGGCGTCAGAAACGCGGTTCCACCCTAATTTATTACTTCATTATTTTTTATTAAAATACCAAAAGCGCCACACTTATCTCTTAACCACCTGACTCCCACTGCCACAGGCTCGCTTAGGATCTACCGATAAGATATTCTTTCTTGCGTCTATTATAACAAAATGCAATTAAAAAGTAAAATTATTTTCATAAGGAATCTCCAATAATTCACCTAAAATAGAAATACTAATCTAACGTCATTCCCTTTCTTGCCTTTTTTGAACAAAAAGAAAAACCGCTACTCCTAAGAATAGCGGTTTAATCATGTTTTTAAGCTACAAATGTAGTCGCTCTATTATTTAAGAGTAACTGAAGCTCCAGCTTCTTCCAATTTAGCTTTGATTTCTTCAGCTTCTGCAGTTGGAACGCCTTCTTTGATGACACCTGGTGCACCATCAACAAGTTCTTTAGCTTCTTTAAGTCCAAGACCAGTGATTTCACGTACAACTTTGATAACGCCAACTTTTTTGTCACCAGCAGCTGTCAATTCAACGTCAAATGAATCTTTAGCAGCACCAGCGTCAGCAACACCAGCTGCAGCAACAGCTACAGGAGCAGCTGCAGTTACACCAAATTCTTCTTCGATAGCTTTTACAAGGTCGTTCAATTCAAGGATTGAAGCTTCTTTAATTTCAGCAATAATGTTTTCAATGTTCAATGCCATTGTTATTTCCTCCAAATAAGTTTAAAATTTAATTTTGTTATTTTTTTGTAGCTAGGCTACGCTGCGTAGCTTATGATTAAGCTGCGTCTTCTTTGTTGTCTGCAACCGCTTTGACTGCAAGAGCAACGTTGCGCACTGGCGCTTGAAGTACAGAAAGGAGCATAGAAAGAAGTCCTTCGCGACTTGGAAGAGTTGCAAGAGCAACGATTTCTTCTTTTGATGCGACAGCGCCTTCGATTGCACCACCTTTGATTTCAAGTGCTTCAGCGTTTTTAGAAAAGTCGTTCAAGATTTTCGCTGGTGCGATAACATCTTCGTTAGAAAATGCTACTGCAGATGGTCCAACAAAAACAGATGCAAGATCTTCAAGACCAGCTTTTTCAGCTGCACGACGTAAGATTGAGTTTTTAATAACTTTATACTCAACTTCGCTTCCACGAAGCTCACGACGAAGAACTGTATCTTGTTCAACTGTCAAACCACGAGCGTCTACAACGACGATTGATGCAGCAGCTTTCATTTTCTCAGCTACTACGTCAACTAGTTCCGCTTTCTTAGCAATAATTGCTTCACTCATTAGTGTGTTCACCTCCGTAATTATTTTGCTTGGGAATTTTTCCAAAAGAAAAACGCGCCCAAACCTAGACACGAAAGTACAATACGCTTCTTTTTACATGATACGTTTTGTCCTCGGTAGGATATTTATGAGTCTTGCTCCCCTACTGTCTTAGGCAGTTTTTTCAAACCGTTTATAAGTATATCACAAGAATTCTATCAAAGCAAGTATTTTTTTAAAAAAATTTGAGTTTTTCCTCAATTCTACTGCCACTTAGAGAAGAATATTTAAATATTTTCTCAGTAAATGGAAAAGATTGGTACCAAGGTATTATAGATTAAGAGCGCATGAAAGATCAACATTAATACATGAAATATGAATGGAGTATTTTCCGTGGTTTGAATGTCCTGATTAGATTTTTGACTGTCTAAGAAAAAAGTTAATGACAAGAAAAGTAGGATTATGCCATAAATAATACTAATGTGATAAAGAATGAGCCCTATGATACTGAAATAGAGGAAAACGAAAATGGGAATCGAGAAAACAATCAGAGCTAAGGAACCAAATGCGATACTTATTATCGAAATCATTAAGAAACTATAGGCTGTAAATGTAGTAAATTTTGATACTTGGAATCCTGTTTTTTTCTGCTTGGATAAATAATGAATGATAAAAATCGGATAAAGAATATCTATCATCTCAATCCCCCAATTTCTAAGAAACTATACTATAGTTTAACTATTTTTTCCTCAAAAATCAATTTCTCTCTTGACGAGAAACATTATTTAGTGTACTATACAACTGTATATACACAAAAAAGGAGTTATTATGAATATACAAAAGAAAACCCAATTCATGACTTTAACCGCATTGCTAACCGCTATCGCTATTTTGATTCCCTTAGTGATGCCCTTCAAGGTTGTTATTCCACCCGCTTCTTACACTCTAGGAAGTCACGTTGCAATCTTTATTGCTATGTTCCTTTCTCCTTGGATGGCAATCTTTGTCATTATAGCTTCTAGCCTAGGATTTCTCATGGCTGGTTATCCGATCGTTATTGTACTTCGAGCTTTCTCCCATATCTTTTTCGGTACTTTGGGCGCCTTCTATCTACAAAAACATCCTCAAACCTTAGATAATCCAAAATCTTCATTGATTTTTAACTTTGTACTTGGTTTAGTACACGCTATCGCCGAAGTCTTTGCTTGTATTATCTTCTATGCTAGTACAGGAACAGACCTAAAAAATATGTTCTACGTTCTCTTTGTATTGGTTGGTTTTGGAACTATTGTTCATAGTATGATAGACTATTACTTAGCATTAGCTGTTTATAAAGCACTAAAAAAACGCCATTAAGAAAGAGACTATGACAAAAAATAGAAAAGAAACCCTTTTACAACTCTTAAAAGAAGCTCAAAAACCTCTAAACGGACAAAGCTTAGCAGAACATTTTCATGTCACTCGCCAGATTATTGTTCAGGATATAGCTGTGCTTCGTGCAGATGGTGCTCCTATCCTATCAACCAATCGTGGGTATATCTATAAAGAAAACAAAGCCAATTCTTTTGTTCATAAACTCTTTAAGGTCAAACATAAAGAGGAAGATATGGAGCAAGAATTACTTGCTATCGTTGATAACGGAGGACGGGTTCAAAATATCCTTATTGACCATCCTGTCTACGGGGAAATCGAAACCCTCCTCAAACTAAGTTGTAGACGCGATGTGGAGCACTTTTTAAACCAAGTTAAGACGTCTGATTTTCGCCCCCTATCTGAATTAACAGATGGCGTCCATTATCACCTAGTCGAAGCTGAAAACGAACAAGACCTCCTCTATATTGAGAAGGCCTTGGACAAGTTAGGGTATTTGGTAAAGGATTAAAAAGTTCTTTTTTCCCATCCGTCTTCTGTACGGTGACGGTAGAAAAATTCAGACTTGTCTGGAGCTTCCATCATTTCCATCAAAGGTAACATATCATAAGCCAGATCCAAATTTGGAATCTGGTCTTTTTGTACCCAGGACACTTCTCCTTCTTCAGATGATTGTAGAGTACCAGTAAACTCAGTCGCCTTGTAACAAAAGACAATATAACGCTCACCTGTATCTAAGGGCCAATTTTTAATGCCGACAAGTTGAGGGTTTTGAATCGTCAGACCTGTTTCCTCGTATATTTCGCGAATAACTGACTCTGCAAAAGCCTCTCCGTCTTCGACATGTCCTCCTGGAAAGGCATAGCCAGACCAGCGATTGCTTTCGGGTGAACGATACTGCATGACCACGCGTTGCTTTTCAAGATCTTCAATCATACAAATATTGGTAAGAATGGTTAATTGTGCTCGAGACATAGGATTCACTTTCTAATCTTTAATTTTCTATCTTATACTTAACTTTAGATTTCATAATCAAAGGATTAACTAAGTCATGATATTCATGAATTTCATGGAGCAAGTCACCTCTGATAATTCTAATTTCTTTATCTTTACTATTGACTTGATAGTCTATACTGATAGGCATGGATGAGTCTGGGATGAAAGATAGGAAAAAGAATATTATCAACCAGATTAAAAGAGCGAAAAAGCCACTGAGAGCCTGAAATATTAGATGATACCATTGAAAGATTCTTGTTTTATAAAAGATGGTCCATGGATGGATAAATAGGGTTAAGCAGAGACCAAAAAACCAGACATTCCACAAACCTGGGGTAAAAGCTAAACCAAATAAACCTAGGACAAAATGAATTAAGGCAAATACCAAGAACAGTAGGTAAAGAATTCTAAATATAGTTAGATGTTTTAGCATGATTAACTCCTTTTCTTTTTAACATATTTGGAAATTAAAATGATCAAAGCAGCCACTAGAAAGAAGGTTATATAAGTAAGAATTGGGAACCAAATATAGCGATGATCTAAGGTTAGCAAGGAAGGAATACTCTTTCTGTTTCGACTCGATATTCCAAAAAACAAGTGAAACAACAGACCTACTCCATTTAGGTACAAGAATGGTTCTACAAAATCATGTAATGTCAGCATTCCATCAAAAGTATCTCTAAAAACACCGTGATAAAGCATGTTCGCTAAGAATATAAGATTCAGAAAGAGCGGAAAGACATAATTGAAGTTTTGATAGGGTTTTGGAATAAGAGTTGTTCCAAACAACAAATAGAATACCCCAAAAGCTGATAAAAAAAATATACTACTATCTAATAGAAAAGCTATTTTTGAATGCTGTAGCAACCACAATTTTACTTTATATAGCCAGCTCATTTTTCGATTTGGCATATAGTGTTTTTTTGATTTTTTCTGTGCCGTGACTTTCTTTTTCATTCGTTTCTTAATCTTTCGTTTCAATAACTGTTCAAAGAGATTTACATTATGATTTCATTTTTGAGATATAATCTAATAAGTTTAATTTTATCATCTAAAACCGACCAGTTCAGTTTTTTTCGTAACTTATCAGTTTATGATTCTGAATTTTTAAAGAGACACTGCTTCCTGAACGATATCCTTTAGCACCATAGTAGTAAGAAACCTCATAAAAGGCATCTGGCAACTCAGCATTTTCGATCCCATTTGAAATAAATCCTGTCAGTCCGCCTTCACTATCGAAATAATCTTTCTCACCCTCTTCTAAAACAGTGTCTTTATATCTAACACTTCCTTTAACAATTCCTTTTTCCAGAAATTCATTAATAGGGAGGTCATATAAACCTTGAAAAGCTTTTCCTTCTTTATGGTTCTTTTCGATAAGGGCATAATAGTCTTGGATATTGTCAGATTCAGTATCGACACTCCAGTAACTACTTACGAATTCCAAATTGGGATTTTCATATTGCTTGAAAAAATTCTCCACTTTTTCTTTATTGGAAACACTGTCTGGATGTTGATTGAGTAATTCATCAGCTATCCCAGAGAATTTTCGTAACATCGTTTTAGTAGTTCCATCGTAGGCTAGTTCTTCACTCGTCCGTTTAGAGTTTCCTGGAGATTTAGGAAAATAAATTAAACTGTCACTTACAGTGATTTTCCTACCATTAACTTCTTCAGTGTAATCGTATTCAATTTCATAATCTTCAGAAGGCCATCTATATCTAGAAAACTTCGTCACCTTCACTTCACCTTTAAAGCCATATAAATTCAGTGTTCTGCTTGCTGCCATCTCAATATCTTTTTGATTAGGTCCAGAAAAAGTATTATGAAAATTAACTACCACAATCACTACAAAACTTATAAAACAAACTGAGAGGATAATCCCGATAAAACTGAAATTCAACACTAATGCTTTTTTCATTACTAAATTCTCCTAGTTAAACATATATAAAAATCATTTCCCCTAATCCAACGCCTTGACTTCCAGCATCATATCACGGATTTGAGCTGCCAGTTCAAAGTCAAGCACTTCGACGGCTTCTTGCATTTGCTTTTCCAGTTTCTTAACCAATTCTTTACGTTCTTGTTTGTTAAGGCTATTGATATCGACTTCCTTATCCTCTTCCTTGGCAACTGCCTTGGTTACAGAGATTAGGTCACGGATTTCTTTCTTAATGGTTTGTGGAACAATGCCATGCTCTTCATTATAGGCCATCTGAATTTTACGACGACGAGCCGTTTCATCGATGGCTTTTTGCATAGACTGAGTCATAGTATCAGCATACATGATGACATGCCCTTCGCTATTACGAGCTGCACGACCGATGGTCTGAATAAGTCCACGCTCATTACGAAGGAAACCTTCCTTGTCGGCATCGAGAATAGCAACTAGACTAACTTCTGGCACATCAATCCCTTCACGGAGCAGATTGATTCCGACCAAGACATCAAATACACCCAAACGCAGGTCACGGATAATCTCCGTTCGCTCCAAGGTTTTGATATCCGAGTGCATGTATTTAACCTTGATACCCATTTCTTTGAAGTAATCAGTCAAGTCTTCAGCCATTTTCTTGGTCAAGGTTGTAATAAAGGTACGTTCGTTCTTTTCAACACGGGCATTGATTTCACCCAAAAGATCATCAATTTGTCCCATAGTTGGGCGCACTTCTACTTCTGGATCCAAAAGACCAGTTGGACGAATGATTTGCTCAATAACGGTATCAGTCTGCTCGTGTTCATAATCACCAGGTGTCGCTGAAACATAGACGATCTGGTGAACATGACTTTCAAACTCTTCACGACGGAGAGGACGATTATCCAAGGCAGATGGCAAACGGAAACCATAATTCACCAACATTTCCTTACGAGAACGGTCACCATTGTACATTCCCTTGATTTGTCCCATGGTCATGTGGCTCTCATCAATCATAATCAAAAAATCATCAGGGAAGAAATCAAGAAGGGTGTACGGTGGCTCTCCTTCGCTTCGTCCATCCATGTGGCGTGAGTAGTTTTCAACCCCGTTTGTATAACCCATCTCACGAAGCATCTCCATATCGTATTCTGTTCGTTGTTTCAAGCGTTGCGCTTCGAGGAGCTTACCTTCCTTCTCAAAGATAGCTAACTGCTCTTCCAACTCAGCCTCAATCTTAGCAATAGCTACTTCCATGTGGTCGTCATTGGTCACAAAGTGAGTGGCTGGGAAAATCGCCAAATGATCCACTTCGCCCAGAACTTGACCAGTTAGAGCTTCGACTTCACGAATACGATCAATTTCATCTCCGAAGAACTCAACACGAAAGGCATGCTCGTCACGAGAGGCTGGGAAAATCTCCACCACATCCCCACGGACTCGGAATCTTCCACGTTGGAAGTCAATGTCATTGCGCTCAAACTGAATATCCACCAAATCATTGAGCAGTTTATCTCGAGAAATCTCAAGGCCTGGTCGCAGACTTACGACGCTATCAGCGTATTCTTTAGGGGAACCCAATCCATAGATACAAGAAACAGATGCAACTACAATGACGTCATTGCGCTCCAAGAGTGCTGATGTTGCTGAATGACGAAGTTTATCAATCTCATCGTTGACTGAACTGTCTTTTTCTATATAAGTATCGCTTGAAGGCACATAGGCTTCTGGCTGGTAATAATCATAGTAAGATACGAAATATTCGACCGCATTTTCTGGGAAAAATTCTTTGAACTCCCCATATAGTTGCCCTGCAAGAGTTTTATTGTGGGCGATGACCAGGGTTGGCTTATTAACTTGTGCAATGACCTGGCTCATGGTATAGGTCTTCCCCGTACCAGTCGCCCCCATCAAGATTTGCGCCTTCTCACCACCCTCGATGTTATCCACCAACTGTTCGATGGCCTGCGGTTGATCCCCAGACGGTTGGTATTTGGATACAAGTTTAAATTTGTTGTCTGTAATTCGATTTATCATAATAGCCTCATACACATTTTCTATCCTTCTATTTTACCATAAAAAGGAAAGAGTTTCTGTTTCTCAACAGACCACCTCATTTTGTTCTATGTTATATCTTCTGACATCAAAATATAAAGTATTTGCCGTTCTTCAACTTTTTTGATATAATTTAAAAATAACTTGAAAGGAGACATCACATGAATAAAAAAATTCTAGCTTGTTTGCTTCTTTTATTTCCTATTTTTTCATTAGGACTAGTAAAAGCTGACACAGAAAAAACCAAGTATGTTATCGCCAGTGACTCATCTTTTGCGCCATTTGTTTTCCAGGATTCAAGCAATCAATACACTGGTATCGATATGGATCTAATCAAGGCAATCGCTGAAGACCAAGGTTTTGAAATCGAGATTACCAATCCAGGTTTTGATGCTGCTATTAACGCAGTCCAATCTGGACAAGCAGACGGTATCATTGCAGGTATGTCAGTGACTGATGCTCGTAAAGAAACGTTTGATTTCTCTGATTCTTACTATACAGCAAATACTATTCTTGGTGTTAAAGAATCAAGTACCATTTCTTCTTATGAAGATTTGAATGATAAGACTGTAGGTGTGAAAAATGGTACTGCTTCACAAACCTTCTTAACAGAGAATCAAAGCAAGTACGGTTACAAAATCAAAACTTTTTCCGATGCTGCATCTATGTATGATAGCTTAAACACTGGTTCAATTGATGCCGTTATGGACGACGAACCTGTTATTAAATATTCTATCAGTCAAGGACAAAAGTTAAAAACACCAATCGCAGGTACTCCAATTGGTGAAACTGCTTTTGCAGTAAAAAAAGGAAGCAATCCAGAATTGCTAGAGAAATTCAACAAAGGACTCGCAAACCTTAAGGCAAATGGAGAATTCCAAAAAATCCTTGATAAGTATCTAGCTAGCGATTCTACTACTACAAGTTCAACCGCTGATGAAACAACTATCTGGGGCTTGTTGAAAAACAACTACAAACAACTTCTCAGCGGACTTGGAATTACCCTCTCATTAGCACTTATTTCATTTGTAATTGCGATTTTCATTGGAATTATCTTCGGTATTTTTAGTGTCAGCCCTTATAAATCACTCCGTTTGATTTCAGAGATTTTCGTTGACGTTATCCGTGGTATTCCACTCATGATTCTTGCAGCCTTCATTTTCTGGGGCATTCCTAACTTTATCGAATCTCTTACAGGTCAACAAAGTCCAATCAACGACTTTGTCGCTGGTACAATTGCCCTCTCCCTAAACTCAGCTGCCTACATTGCTGAAATTGTTCGTGGTGGTATCAAGGCCGTGCCTGTTGGACAAATGGAAGCCAGTCGAAGCCTAGGTATTTCATATGGAAAAACCATGCGTAAGATTGTCTTGCCACAAGCAACTAAGCTCATGCTTCCAAACTTTGTCAACCAATTTGTTATTGCATTGAAAGATACAACGATCGTATCTGCAATCGGTCTGGTAGAACTCTTCCAAACTGGTAAGATTATCATTGCTCGTAACTACCAAAGTTTCAAAATGTATGCAATTCTCGCAGTCTTCTACCTTGTGATTATCACTCTTCTAACTAGATTAGCGAAACGCTTAGAAAAGAGGATTCAATAATGGCAAAATTAAAAATTGATGTTCATAACTTACATAAACAATATGGTAAAAACAAAGTCCTTAAAGGAATTTCAGCGAAATTCTATGAAGGAGATGTTGTTTGTATCATTGGACCTTCTGGTTCAGGTAAGTCAACTTTCTTGCGTAGCTTAAATCTCCTCGAAGAAGGAACAAAAGGAAGCATCACAGTTAATGGCTATGATTTGACGGATAAATCTACCAACGTAGACCATGTTCGTGAAAATGTAGGAATGGTGTTCCAGCACTTCAATCTCTTTCCACATATGACTGTCTTGGAAAATATCACTTTCGCTCCTGTAGAACATAAGTTGATGACTAAGGCTGAAGCCGAAAAATTAGGCATGGAACTTCTTGAAAAGGTTGGACTTGCTGACAAGGCAAATGCTAACCCTGATAGTCTATCAGGGGGACAAAAACAACGTGTGGCTATTGCTCGAGGTTTAGCAATGAACCCTGATATCATGCTCTTTGATGAACCAACTTCTGCCCTTGACCCTGAGATGGTTGGTGATGTTCTGAACGTTATGAAAGAGTTGGCTGAACAAGGCATGACTATGATCATCGTAACCCACGAAATGGGATTTGCCCGTAAGGTTGCCAATCGAGTTATCTTTACAGCAGACGGTGAATTCCTAGAAGATGGTACCCCTGATCAAATCTTTGACAACCCACAACACCCTCGTCTAAAAGAATTTTTGGACAAGGTTCTCAATGCTTAAAAAACTGCAAGGTAAACCTTGCAGTTTTTTTCTCACTTGTATTGGAATTTTGGATTTTTTAGAAAATTATGATAAAATAAAGGGTATGAAAATGGGGATTCCTCATGCCTAGGATATCTAGGAAAGTAAATAGAAATTAGGTAGCTGGATGTCATCTAAAGTTATTGTTACAATTTTTGGTGCTAGTGGAGATTTGGCCAAACGCAAGCTCTACCCTTCACTTTTTAGACTTTACAAATCAGGTAATTTGTCTGATCATTTTGCTGTTATTGGAACTGCTCGTAGACCTTGGAGTAAGGAATATTTCGAATCTGTTGTTGTCGAATCTATTTTAGACTTGGCAGATAGCGCAGAAGAGGCTCAAGCTTTTGCTAGTCACTTCTACTATCAAAGCCACGATGTCAATGATACCGAACACTATATCGAATTACGCAAACTTCAGGCTGAGTTAAACGAAAAATACCAAACCGAACACAACAAGCTCTTCTTTCTCTCTATGGCACCACAATTCTTTGGTACCATCGCTAAACACCTCAAGTCAGAGCAAATCGTAGACGGTAAGGGCTTTGAACGTTTGATAGTTGAGAAACCTTTTGGTACAGATTATGAAACTGCAAGCAAACTAAACGAAGAGCTTCTAGCTACTTTTAACGAGGAGCAAATCTATCGTATCGACCATTATCTTGGTAAAGAGATGATTCAAAGCATATTTGCCATTCGTTTTGCCAATATGATCTTTGAAAATGTTTGGAATCGTGACCACATCGATAATGTGCAAATTACCTTTGCAGAACGTCTAGGTGTTGAAGAGCGTGGTGGCTACTATGATGAGTCTGGCGCCCTTCGTGATATGGTTCAAAACCATACACTCCAGCTTCTGTCACTCCTTGCTATGGACAAGCCTGCAAGCTTTACAAAGGATGACATTCGCGCAGAGAAAATCAAGGTCTTCAAGAACCTTTACCACCCTACAGATGAGGAACTTAAAGAGCACTTCATCCGTGGGCAATACCGTTCTGGTAAAGTTGATGGCATGAAGTACATTTCTTACCGCAGCGAACCAAATGTCAACCCAGAATCAATGACAGAAACCTTTGCTTCAGGTGCCTTCTTTGTCGATACCGATCGCTTCCGTGATGTACCTTTCTTCTTCCGTACAGGTAAACGCCTAACTGAAAAAGGAACACACGTAAACATCGTCTTCAAACAAATGGATTCAATCTTTGGAGAACCACTAGCACCGAATGTGCTTACCATCTACATCCAACCGACGGAAGGATTCTCTCTTAGCCTTAACGGTAAAGAAGTTGGAGAAGAGTTCAAACTTGCACATAATTCGCTTGACTACAGAACTGATGCTACAGCTACAGGTGCTTCACCAGATCCTTATGAAAAGCTAATCTACGATGTATTGAATAACGATTCAACTAACTTTAGCCACTGGGAAGAAGTTAGCGCTTCTTGGAAATTGATTGACCGTATCGAAAAGTTGTGGGCTGAAAACGGTGCTCCACTTCATGACTACAAGGCTGGTAGCATGGGACCACAAGCCAGCTTTGATTTACTTGAAAAATACGGAGCCAAATGGACATGGCAACCAGATATCGCCTATCGTAAAGATGGTCGTTTAGAATAATCAAAAACATCCTGCAAGAATTCTTGCAGGATTTTCTTTTATATCAAACCTTCTAGAAGGCCCTTCATAAAGTTTTCAGAGTTAAACTCACCGATATCATCGATTTTTTCACCAAAACCAATTAGCTTAACAGGGATATTGAGTTCCTCACGGATAGCAAGAACAACCCCACCTCGAGCAGTTCCATCAATCTTGGTTAAGACAATCCCTGTAACAGGAGTAATTTTTGAGAATTCTTTAGCTTGTACAAGAGCGTTTTGCCCAGTTGACGCATCAAGAGCTAGGAAGGTTTCATGAGGTGCTTCTGGCACTACGCGTTTGATGATACGACCAATCTTTTCCAACTCGGCCATAAGATTATCTTTATTTTGCAGACGGCCAGCTGTATCAATCATGAGAATATCAATACCTTCTGCTACTGCTCGCTCCATCCCATCAAAGACAACGCTAGCTGGATCTGCTTTCTCAGGACCAGTAACGACAGGAACATCCACACGACGTCCCCATTCTGCTAACTGAGCAACCGCACCCGCACGGAAGGTATCAGCAGCAACAAGCATAACCTTTTTACCAGCTTGTTTGTATCGATTAGCTAATTTACCAATTGAAGTTGTTTTCCCGACCCCATTAACTCCAACAAAAAGCATAACCGTTAATCCATCTTGGAAGTTAATATTTTCATTATATATGCCGTCTTTTTCGTATAGCTCCACCAATTTTTCGATGATAACACGACGAAGGGCATCAGGTTTCTTAGCATTCTCAAGCTTGGCTTCATAACGCAATTCTTCTGTAAGATTTGAAGCCACCTGCACACCAACGTCACTCATGATAAGTAGCTCTTCTAGTTCCTCAAAGAAATCTTCATCGACAGATCGGAAATTTGCAAAGAAAGCATTCAAACGGGCACCGAATCCAGTACGCGTTTTCTTAAGACTACGGTCATATTTTTCTTGTTCAGTCTCTTGGACTTGAGGAGTTTCTTCGATTGCTTGGTTTGCTTCCTCTTCTTCAAAAAACTCTGTTTCTGCTTCGCCTGATTTAGGCTGAACAATTTCTTCCTCGCCACTATCATTTGAAGTTACTTCTTCAACATGAGTCAATTCCTCCTGAGGAATATCGGCTTCTTGGACTTGATTTAACTCTTCTCGAGAAACCTCAACTTCGTCAACTGATTCGACAATAGTTTCTTCGTCAACCTCTGCTTCAAATAAGTCTTCATCATTATCTTCGGCTACGACAGTCCCATCTTGCTCTTTGACTTCGATATTTTCAGATTCTAGCGTCTCAGTTTGCTGGTTATCATCCGATAAATCAATGTTTTCTAGAGCTTCTTTGACAACTTCTTCAATTTTAGGTTCTTCTATTTTTCCAAATAAACGGTCAAATAATCCCATTCTTTAGTTCTCCTTCAGTACATATTTTTCAATTGCCCAGGCGACTGCTTCTTCGTCATTGGTCATTGGTGTAATGACATTGGCAACTGCCTTAACTGCTGGCACAGCATTTTGCATAGCGACACCGAGACCGGCCCATTCAATCATAGAAAGGTCATTAGCCTCATCTCCGCAGGCAATAACCTGACTTTGGTCAATTCCCAGGTGTTCAATCAGTTTAGATAATCCTGTCGCCTTATGAACATTCTTTGGTGACCATTCTAGCAAGAGCTCACGTGATTTAAAAATCTCATACTGGTCGTATAATTCTGGTGAAATCTTCTGAATAGCTGCATCCAAAGGTTCCTGAGGAAAGGCAGTCACACATTTATTGTATGTTACCTGACTAGACAAATCTTCAAAAGCAGTTGGAACAAAAGTTAGAGCCGGGTTAAACTGAGCATATAAACTTTCTTGGTCAGACTGAATCTGGTAAACTGTTCCTTCTGAAATTGCATCTAAGGGGATTCCTAATTTTTCAGTTTCTTCATAAATACGGGTCACATCATCAATTGAAAAAACTGTCTTATCAAGAATCTCACCTGTATTTTTCTGAACCAATCCACCGTTGAATGTGATAGTATATTCGTCATCATGGCCGTCTGTTCCAAGCTCTTTAAGGAAGAAATCCATAGCCTTTAGGGGACGTCCAGTTGTTAGGACTACCTTGACCCCTTGTTCACGCGCAGCCTTTAAAGTTTCCTTGGTACGATCAGTTAATTTCTTGTCTGTCGTCAGCAAGGTCCCATCTAAGTCTAGAGCAATTAATTTAATATCTGCCATTATAACCCCTCCATATAAGCGATAACTGATTGGTCTTTATGGTGACCGATAACTGTTTCGGCAAGTTCCAAAATCTCTGGGCGAGCATTTTCAGGTGCGACTGGGTGCCCTACAACCTGCATCATGTGAAGGTCATTGAGATTGTCACCGAAGGCCATCACTTGATCCATATCCAGATTTAACTTCTTAGCCAATTCGACAATCGCAACTCCCTTGTCCACATAATCAAGAACAATATCAATGGATTCAAACCCTGTCGTCATTGCCTTAACACCAGGAACATGTTCATTGACCCAAGCTTCGCCAGCTTCTACTGTCTCTTCTGTAAAGTTGGTTGTGAATTTGAAAATTTCATCGGTGATATCTTCTAGACTAGCTACTTTTTGAATATTCTCATTGTAATGATGACTAAACATGAGATAGGTTTCATCTACAGTATCTAAAACATAACAAGCTTTCTTACCAGTCATGAGCATCTTCTTTTCATCAAAATAAGGTGAAGTCTTTAGCTTTTCAAAAGTTGATAGGTAAAAATCTCTAGGCATGGTCGCTTCATAGAGGTCTTGTCCATGAAAACGAACGAGACTCCCATTTTCGGCGATAAAAATAATCTCATCTTTGACATCCGCAAAATGCTTTTCAAGCGACAAAAGACCACGACCAGAAGCTACAGCAAAGTAAATTCCTTTTTCTTTATAAGAATGGAGGAGCTTTTTTAAGCGCTCCCTATCAAATTGGCCAGCTTCATCCAAAAAAGTCCCGTCCATATCAGTTGCGACTAGTTTAATCATAAATCCTTCTATTCTCCAGTTGTAAATCTATCTTCTATTATACCATAGAAAAAGTAAAAAAAGACGTGCTGAATTGACACGTCCTTGTATTCTATAAATCTATCTGTAGGGCCAATTGTTATTATAAATATAACCCCCTTTCCACACTTTCCTGAATCAAATCTTCCGTCAGTTTCCATAATTCTTCTGATTCACTTTTTATGAACTTTTTCTTTTCTAATACCATGTCTGCACTGATATTATCAGGGTTATAATTTAATTCTGACACTTCTAAGTGATTTATCAGTGGTACCAATGCATCGATTACTCTTGCATATCTTGATTCAGCACTCTGTCCTTTTTCAAATTCCAACCACAAATTTTTCATATTCAAATATTTATCTTCTGGAAGGAGGCTCATTGTTTTTTCTATAGATTCTAACTCTCTATCATGAGAATGAATCTTTTTTTCATCATCAAAAACCCAAGTATCTCCGGCATAAATCTCACCTAAATCATGAATCAATAACATAGAAATAACTTTTTCCATTTTTAACTTTTCAGGATAATAATCTTGAAGAACTATAGCAGCTATAGCACCTTGCCAAGAATGCTCGGCACTATTTTCAAATCTTCCATCAAGAGTTCTATTAAATCTTGTTACTGACTTTAACTTCTCTATTTCTTTAATAAAATCGACTGAATTCTTTAAATTACTCATTGTAGCTCCTATCTTATTTAAAATTTTAGATATAATACCAAAAAATATTAATTTCATCAAATATTTCCCGTATTTGCAAAAAATAAAATAGCGCCTAATCCATATGAGATTAGACGCCTGATCAAACTTGTAATTTATAAAATATTTATCAGTCGAGTGATTGAACTTTCTTACCATCAATCAATTCCAAGTCTTTTTATCCATATTTGGTAAAGAGAGCTTGAACTTAATAATACATAGTCGAATCACAAAACCGACAATTGAGAGAATGATAAAAGCAGTGATTCTTGGAAAGTGAAGGACAAAGGCCAACCAGTAATAAATAACGCCAATTACAAAAGATAGAAGGGCATATATGTCCTCTTTTAGAACACTTGGGACTTCATTAATCAAGAGATCTCGGATGATACCTCCGCCAGCACCTGTTAAACAGGCCAAAATCCCTGCAGACATCAAGTTCAATTTACTATCAGCTAAGGCGGTAGCTCCAATCAAGGAAAAGATGATTAAGCCAATCGAATCAAAGATAAGATAAGCTTCTCTCAGCCACTTATAGAATTTTTTTTCTTGACTAGCATTGGCTTGTTTTGAAGTCACAAAGGCATACATAATAACAGCTACAAGAATAGAGACATAAATCGGTCCAGGATCTGCGAGAGCGGAGGGAAAACGACTGATAATGGAATCTCTTAAAATCCCTCCGCCTACTGCCGTTACAATTGCCAATAAACTAATTCCAAAAATATCTAAACGTTTACCAAATCCTTTAATGGCACCTGACGCCGCAAAGGCAATAGTCCCAATATAATTACAAATCATTAGGAATAGGTCAAAATCCATATAAGCTCCTCAATTTATTTTTGTAACCTTTCCGACTTCTTGAAGGTCATTCTACATGCTCTAGCTTGAAATGTTATATTGAAAACAAACTAAGCATCCATATTCTCTAAATCTTTTAGTTTAACAGATACAATCTTAGAAACACCAGATTCTTGCATGGTTACCCCATAAATAGAATCTGCTGCTGCCATGGTTCCCTTACGGTGGGTAACAACGATAAACTGGCTATCCTTGTCAAAACGGTTAAGATAATCCCCAAAGCGTTTAACGTTAGCTTCATCGAGTGCAGCCTCTACTTCATCCAAAATAACAAATGGAATGGTCTTGACACGAATGATTGAGAAGAGCAATGCAAGAGCTGACAAAGCCTTCTCTCCACCACTCATGAGGTTGAGAGATTGGATTTTCTTACCAGGAGGTTGAACAGAGATTTCAACACCTGCTGTCAATAAATCTCCCTCGGTCAGGATTAGGTCCGCTTGACCACCACCAAACATCTGCTTGAAGGTTACTTTGAAGGATTCACGAATAGCTTCAAAGGTTGATTTGAATCGTTCCTTCACTTCATCATTCATCTCTGTAATGGTTTCAAGAAGAAGATTTTTGGCAGAAAGAATGTCATCACGCTGACTATTTAAGAATTCCAAGCGTTCGTGAACTTCGTCAAACTGTTCAATAGCATCCAAATTGACTGGACCAAGTGAACGGATAGATTTTTCTAAATCCTTGACCTCTTGTTCAGCGACAGCCAAATCTTCTAACGGATTGGCTTGTTCTAAAGCTTCCGTATAACTAATCTGGTATTCTTCAGTCAGTTGACCTTGAAGATAGCGAAGGCGGTCCGTAATCTTCTCTTTGGTTGCTTCCGCTCGAGTTTGTTTACGAATCCATTCCTCATTTTGCTGACGAGCTTGTTCTAAATGACTAGCTATATCATCCAATTGACCTTCAATATCATCCAGTTCAAACTGCTTACGAATGAGCCCTTGTTGAATTTCTTCCTTCTGATTCTTAGCTTCTGTTTCCTGCTTAGTCAAAAGTTCCGTATCAACCTTTTCAAGATTGTCTACCTTTTCTTGGAGAAGGCGTTCGATTTCATCTTGCTCCATATCAAGGTATTCAAGCTCTTTGTTAATCCGTTCAATATCCGCAACTTCGTAACGTTTTCGCCCTATCATTTCTGTTTTGAGCAGACGTTCTTGGGAAAGTTTATCCTGCAAGTTTTGGTAACGTTCTTGAATCGCATTTTTATTGGACTTGATTTCTTCAATCTCAGACTCCAGCTTTTGCTTTTCAGTTGAAATAACTGCAAGACGTTCTTGGCATTTTTCTTTTTCAGTTTGCCAATCTCCACCTCTTAGATTGTTTAATTCTTTTTCCTGAAGTTCTAAAAGTGTTTCGAGTTCTTCGACTTGTTGGCAAGTTTGTTGATAAGCCAGATATAAGCCTTGCTCCTCTATTCGAGCTTGCTCTCCTTGAGACTTAATAGTCTCCAAAGTTTGACTGAGGGCTGTCAAGCCTTCTTGAACAGATTTCAGATTTTCTTCCTCTTGACGAAGAAGTTTTTCTTCTTGAGCAATCTCTTTTTGCAACTGTTCTAATTCAGGCTTGATGAAAATACTGTTATTTTGACGATTGGCACCACCCGCATAAGAACCACCTGTTCGCAATTCTGTACCATCTAGCGTTACCATTCGAACCTGATAACGTACCTTACGAGCTGCATCACGCGCATGCTCTACCGTATCAAAGATAGCTGTTGTAGCAAGCAAGTTTTTAAAAATAGCTTCATGCTTGGCATCAAAAGTAACCAGTTCATCTGCCATTCCAAGAAAACCTGGACTTGAGGCAATCACATCTTGGTTCTGACTAGAAATGCTACGAGCCTTAATAGTTGTTAAAGGCAGGAAGGTCGCACGACCAGCTCGGTTTCGCTTAAGGAAGTCGATAGCCTTAGTCGCAGCCTCTTCATCTTCAACGATGATATGTTGGCTACTTGCCCCGAGGGCAATTTCAAGAGCTGTTTGATAACGAACATCAAAAGTTAAATGTTCACTGACCGCTCCGACAATACCGCCCAGGCGATCTTTTTCTTGTAGAACACTCTTAACACCCGCATAGAAATTACTATGGTTTTTAAGAATGTTTTCCAGACTTTGCGCCTTGGCCTGCTTGTTTTTCAGACTATCCAAACGGTCAAAAAGTTGATTTTGCTGACTTTGATAAGCCTGCTTTTGTTCTTCTTCCTGTTTAACATGCGTCTGATAGTCAGCAAGCAAGGTCTGCACTTTTTCTTTTGCTGATTTAAGAGCAGTTTCTTGCTCACTAGCCTTAGATTTAGCAGAAGCTAATTGTTCTTTCAAGGACTCCAATTGTTCTTCTTGCTTTTGAGTCTGTTGGCGACTATTTTCAAGATCATTTTCAATCCGTGTCAACTGGTTAGAGACATCTGCTTCTTCCTGCAAGAAAGCAACAAAGCGCTCACGCAGTTGCTCAATCATCTGATCAGGATCATCAGAAAATGCTTCTAACTCAGCTTCTAAACGATTGAGCTCCTTGGTATTGACTGCTAGATTTTCTTCTAACTGACTGAGATTTGCTTCTTTTTCTTCCTTCTCTTGAATAAGAGCATTTCTCTTTTCATCCAAACTAGCTAAACGAGCTTGAGCCTCTTGTTGATTGAGAGCAACCTGCTCAGTTTCTAGTTTAGATAAAGCTAACTTACGTTCTAAATCACTGATTAAACTAGTCAAATCCATCAAACTAGTTTGATCTTTAGCCATCTCTGCTTGTAAATCTTGTCTCTGCTTCTTGAGAGATTGATTTTCAAGTTCTAGTGACTCGCGTTTTTGATAATAACTAGTCAACAGTTCTTGAACTTGGTTTAATTCTTCTTCTGTTAGATCCAATTCAGCCTTATTGGCTTGAATTTGTGCAACTAAAACATCTAAGTAGATGGCTTTACGCTGACCGTCCAAGTCCATAAATTTACGAGCTGTTGCTGCTTGCTTTTCTAAGGGCTTGATTTGATTGTCTAACTCATAGATGATATCTTCCAAGCGGTCTAAATTGTCTTGAGTTTGTTGGAGTTTACTTTCTGTCTCTTTGCGACGAGTTTTATATTTTAAAACTCCAGCTGCTTCTTCAAAGATAGCACGGCGTTCCTCAGGTTTAGAGTTAAAGATTTCTTCGACCTTCCCTTGGGAAATAATGGAGAAGGAGTCGCGCCCAAGTCCGGTATCTAAGAAAAGATCATGAATATCACGAAGACGGACTTTTTTCCCATCAATCTTGTATTCACTATCCCCAGTACGATAGATATGACGCTCCACCTTGATTTCCTGTCCTGCATCCTTGATGAAACCGTCCTTATTATCTAGAGTAACAACTACAGAAGCATAGTTTAATGGTTTTCTACTTTCTGTCCCTGCAAAGATAACATCAGGCATCTTGCCACCACGAAGACTTTTGACACTGGATTCCCCAAGAGCCCAGCGTAAACTTTCTGTGATGTTAGATTTTCCAGAACCATTTGGTCCTACAACCGCTGTAACTCCCTGGTCAAAAACAACCTTGGTCTTATCAGCAAAGGACTTAAATCCCTGAATCTCAATTTCCTTTAAATACATGAATCCAGTCCTTCCTCAACTGCATTTTTAGCGGCTTCTTGTTCGGCCAATTTTTTTGATCGTCCTTGACCCCTACCTAAACTTTGACCCTTGACAAGGACTTCAACCTCAAACATCTTATCGTGGGCAGGTCCGATCTCTGAAATCACCTGATAACGAATATCAACATCACCATTGACTTGGAGTAATTCTTGGAGGTGGGTCTTGTAGTCTTTAATCATCTCAAAATCACCAGCCTCAACCTTAGGTATCATGACCTGGTAGATAAACTCTTTTACCGTAAGTAGATCCTTATCTAAAAGCAGGGCACCCAAGAAGGCTTCGAAAGCATCTCCCAAGATGGTATCTCGATTACGGCCTCCAGATTTTTCCTCTCCCTTTCCTAGCATGATAAACTGATCAAACTGGCAGTCACGGGCAAAACCAGCCAAACTCTCTTCACGTACAATCATGGCACGGAGTTTAGACAGGTCACCTTCTGGTTTTTTAGGATATTTTTTGTACAGATATTCTGAAATCAATAATTGCAGAACAGCGTCTCCTAAAAATTCCAAGCGTTCATTGTGTGAAATTTTTAAGAGGCGGTGCTCATTGGCGTAACTAGTGTGAGTAAAAGCAGTTTCAAGTAATTGTTTATCTGAAAAAACAAGCCCAAAACGTTGCTCTAACACGGTTTCTAATTCTCTCATAAGAACCTCTTTCTAAAACATTATAATACACTCCATTATACCAAAAAATAGAGTCATAGTCAGGAAATAACCGTTAAAAGTCCTTTTTCTGACTTGTGTTTAAAATCAATCCATTACTAGCGGTTCAGGCTATTTTTTGGTATAATAAATCTTATGGAAATTGAAAAAACCAATCGAATGAATGCTCTGTTTGAATTTTATGCAGCACTTTTGACTGATAAGCAGATGAACTATATCGAGCTCTACTATGCAGACGACTATAGTTTAGCTGAAATCGCTGAAGAATTCGGTGTTAGTCGTCAGGCTGTTTATGATAATATCAAACGAACAGAAAAGATACTGGAAGACTATGAGATGAAGCTTCATATGTACTCTGACTACATTGTCCGCAGTCAGATTTTTGATCAGATCATTGAGCGCTATCCAGAAGATGCTTTTCTCCAAGAGCAAATTGAGATTTTAACAAGTATTGACAATAGAGAATAAGAGGAATAAATATGGCATTTGAAAATTTAACAGAACGTTTGCAGAACGTCTTTAAAAATCTACGTAAAAAAGGAAAAATCACAGAGAGTGATATCCAAGAAGCAACCAAGGAAATTCGTCTGGCTCTTTTAGAAGCCGACGTTGCTTTGCCTGTAGTTAAGGATTTTATCAAAAAAATTCGTGAACGCGCGGTCGGGCATGAAGTCATTGATACCCTCAATCCAGCTCAACAAATCATCAAGGTTGTTAATGAAGAATTGACGGAAGTTCTTGGTTCAGACACAGCTGAGATTATCAAGTCTCCAAAAATCCCAACTATTATCATGATGGTAGGTTTGCAAGGGGCTGGTAAAACAACCTTCGCTGGAAAACTTGCTAACAAACTCAAAAAGGAAGAGGATGCTCGTCCTCTGATGATTGCGGCCGACATCTATCGTCCTGCTGCTATTGACCAGCTTAAAACACTAGGACAACAAATTGATGTTCCTGTCTTTGCTCTTGGAACTGAAGTTCCTGCAGTGGAGATTGTTCGCCAAGGTTTGGAGCAAGCTAAAGCCAACCATAACGACTATGTCTTGATTGATACGGCTGGTCGTTTACAAATCGACGAGCTTCTCATGAATGAGCTTCGTGATGTTAAAGCTCTTGCTCAACCAAATGAAATCCTTCTCGTCATCGATGCCATGATTGGTCAAGAAGCTGCTAACGTTGCGCGAGAATTTAACGCTCAATTAGAAGTTACCGGTGTCATTCTTACCAAGATTGACGGGGACACTCGTGGTGGTGCGGCCCTCTCTGTTCGTCATATCACAGGAAAACCAATCAAGTTCACTGGTACTGGTGAAAAGATTACTGATATTGAAACCTTCCACCCTGACCGTATGGCCAGCCGTATTCTCGGCATGGGAGATATGCTGACTCTGATTGAGAAAGCTTCCCAAGAATACGATGAGCAGAAAGCCCTTGAAATGGCTGAAAAGATGCGGGAAAACACCTTTGATTTCAACGATTTCATCGATCAGTTGGATCAGGTGCAAAATATGGGGCCAATGGAAGATTTGCTCAAGATGATTCCTGGTATGGCCAACAATCCTGCCCTTCAAAATATGAAGGTGGATGAAAAACAAATTGCTCGCAAACGTGCCATCGTCTCATCTATGACTCCTGAAGAACGTGAAAATCCAGATTTGCTCACTCCAAGCCGTCGTCGTCGTATTGCAGCTGGTTCTGGTAATACCTTTATCGATGTCAACAAGTTCATCAAAGACTTTAACCAAGCCAAACAACTCATGCAAGGTGTCATGTCTGGTGACATGAACAAGATGATGAAGCAAATGGGCATCAACCCTAACAACCTTCCTAAAAACATGCCTGGTGGCATGGATATGTCAGCCCTTGAAGGTATGATGGGACAAGGTGGTATGCCGGATATGTCTGCTCTTGGAGGAGCCGGAATGCCTGATATGAGCCAGATGCTTGGTGGAGGTCTCAAGGGTAAAATCGGTGAATTTGCTATGAAGCAATCCATGAAACGCATGGCCAACAAAATGAAAAAAGCTAAGAAAAAACGCAAATAAAAAGGACTCAATTGAGTCCTTTTTTTATTGTTCATTTCTAAGTTTTTCCAAGGTTTGCTTGAATATTTCTGGAATATCTGAAGTAAATTCCATAGTTTCACCAGTTCTTGGATGGGTAAAACCAAGCGTCTTGGCATGGAGAAATTGCCCATGTCCCTTTAGGGTTTTACGAGGTCCATAAACCTCATCACCAGCGACAGGATGACCGATATAAGCCATGTGAACACGGATCTGGTGAGTACGTCCTGTTTCCAGCTGCAATTCCAGCAAAGTATAATCACCAAAGCGTTCCAAGACTTGGAAACGTGTCACTGCTGGTTTTCCTTTAGCAGTCACAGCTTGTTTCTTGCGGTCTTTTTCGCTACGACCAATCGGCGCCTCAATGACACCTCTGTCATTTGGAAGATTCCCATGAACGATGGCCCAATATTTTCGAAGAGATTTTTTGTCTTTCAATTCTTGAGCAAGTACTAAATGCGATTCATCATTTTTAGCAATCATGAGAAGCCCAGATGTGTCCTTATCGATACGATGGACAATCCCTGGACGCAGCACACCATTAATTCCTGATAAGTCCTTAATATGATACATAAGGGCATTCACCAAGGTACCACTGGTATGACCAGCACTTGGATGAACGACCATTCCTTGAGGTTTATTAACTACTGCTACATCCTCATCTTGGTAAATAATTTCTAAAGGAATATCCTCTGCTACATACTCCAAAACCTCTGGTTCGGGAATTTGATAAGTGATCATATCTCCTTCTTGGACCGTATACTTGGCTTTCTTGACCTGGCCGTTGACCAAGACTTGACCAGACTTGATTTGTTCATTGGCGAGACTACGAGACAATTCTGTCAATTCTGACAAAGCCTTATCTAGGCGTATCCCACCCGTTTCAATTTTAATTTCCATTCATTTCCTCTTTTAGCATTGCAAGCAATAACACAACGACCCCTACTGTCAGATAACTATCAGCCACATTGAAAATCGCAAAATTGATAAAATCTAAGTGAAACATATCAACGACAAATCCTTGGCTAATGCGATCAATGAAGTTTCCCAGACCACCTGCAATAATCAGAACCAATCCAAAGACTGTCCAGACGGAATCTTCTATATGCTTGTGCAAATACCAGATAGCCCCTGCCATAACTACTAGAGTAATCACCGCAAAAAACCACTGTTGATCTTGAAGCATAGAAAAAGCTGCACCCCTATTTTGCAGATAGGTTAAACTAACTAGATTTGGGATCCATGATTTAACTTCACCTAGAGCAATATTCTGAACGACATAAGCCTTTACCAATTGATCCAATACAATCAAGGCAGCTATAATTCCTGCTACTATTCCTCTTTTTTTCATGCTTTCCTCTTCTGATCAAAATACTCTTGCATGACCTCTACAAATAAAGTCCCTGCTTGACTCAAGTCTACTTCCTCACGTTTCACATAAACCATACGATTATTGAGATTATCATTTAGTGGAATAACGGTGATCCCGTTAACGCTATCGCTATCTAAGAATCCAGAACCAGTCGCATAAGCATTTGTTCTTTCAAGAATTCCATTTAAAGTAGCGCGATCTGTTACGTTAAACATCTGAGAGCTGGCACTTGTATCCACAAAGTTTTCTGAGTAATAGAGATATTCATCCTTTTCTTGCGTGAATCGAACTGTTGGTAAATCTGCCAAATCCTCCATAACCAACTCTTTTTTCTTGGCTAAGGGGTGTCCTTCACGAAGATAGATATGCGTCTGGAAAGGAATCAACTCAATCACTTCAAGGCCTAACTTTTCAACCCGTTGCATGATACCCTTTTGGTTTTGATTGTTAAGGTAAATAATCCCAATCTCACTATGACCTTGGGCTACTTCATCCAAAATCTGAACAGTTGTAGATTCAAAAATACGGAAATTTTTATAGTCTGGATACCGTTGAGAAAAAGTTGTGATAGTCGGTGGCAAGAAATCATAGTGCTGGCTGGCTATTGAAAACTCATCCTTTTCCTCTTCAGGATTGGCATACTGGTTCTGGAAAATATCAAATCCTTTAACCAACTCTTGGGCCTTTTCATAAAATTCCATTCCACGACGAGTAAGAAATGTACCCGAACTAGTTCTACGGAAAATCTTGAAACCTAGCTCTTTTTCCAAGTCTCTTACAGAAATAGATAGACTGGGTTGGCTAACGTACATTTTCTCAGCCGCTTCACGAAAAGTACCACTATTTGCAATAGCAACAACGTAGCGTAATTGTTGAATATTCATGATTTCTCCTTCGATTTCTATCTTATCATTATACCATAAATAAAGCCTATCCAACAAAGGAAAATCATGAGACAGTTACTTCTAAAAAAGGAAACAAAAAAACACCTTTAAAGCTAGACCCAAAATCCAACTAAAAAGGGGTGTTATCAAATGCGATTATTTAGCTGCTGCGTAAAGCTCGTCTACTTTGTTCCAGTTGATAACTGAGAAGAAAGCTTTGATGTAGTCAGGACGCACGTTGCGGTATTTCACGTAGTAGGCATGTTCCCAAACGTCCAAGCCCAAGATTGGTTTTTTACCTTCTGAGATTGGTGTATCTTGGTTTGCTGTTGAAGTCACTTCAAGTTTACCTTCTTTGTTAACAACCAACCATGCCCATCCAGAACCGAAACGAGTAGTTGCTGCTGCAGTAAATGCTGCTTGGAATTCTTCGAATGAACCAAAAGCTTCATCGATTGCTGCTGCAAGTTCTGCTGAAGGAGCTGTTTTTTCAGGGGTCATCAATTCCCAGAAAAGAGCATGGTTCAAGTGACCACCACCATTATTGATAAGCGCTTGACGAATATCTGCAGGGATAGATTCAACATCTGCAAGCAAAGCTTCAAGGTCTTCACCGATTTCAGGGTGTTTTTCAAGAGCTGCATTTGCGTTATTTACATATGCTTGGTGATGTTTGTCATGGTGTAAATGCATTGTTTCAGCATCAATATATGGTTCCAATGCATCGTAAGCGTATGGAAGATCTGGTAAGATAATAGCCATTTGTAATACCTCTTTTTCTTTCTATATAAAAATGATAACGCAAACAACCTTTTTTTTCAAGTTATTTGCTCAATTTGACTGGCTCGCAATCTGCAATAAAGCTTTCTCAAACAAGTACCCTTTTTCGTAAACACCAGTCTTAATTTGATAATCTGCCTGGATGAGATAACGAATAGAATCCTGCAGGAATTTCAGGGACAATCCTCGCGTATCACGAAGAGCAAATTTGATTTGATAGGGATTCGGATTGCGACCAAGATAGTGCCCCAAACCGCTGACCATCTGTGATTCTGTCTGACCAGACTCTTGCAATATTTTTACCTGTGTATAGAGTCTAAACTGCCCCAGCATAATGGCAATCAGTTTAATCTCATCTTCACCCTGTAAGGTCAAATCTTTAACTAAATCTCGTGCCTGATCAATTTTCTTAGTTAATATTAATTGGGTCAAATCAAAAATATTATCCTGTAAAGTCTTTGGAATGGCTTCAACAATATCTTCTTCTGTTATCAAACCACTATCCTTATAAGACAGTAAGAAGAGCAGGTTTTTCTGAATTTCACTGAATTGAAAACTAGATTTGATAAGCAACTGTTCAAAGGAATTTCCATCAAAAGTAAGTCCCTGTTCCTGAGCCAACTTTTGAAAATAGGCTCGCAACTCTTGCTCTTTAGGTTCAAGAGCCTCAAATACTGTCGCATCACGCTTAAGTAATTTGACCAAACGTCTCTTGCTATCTAACTTGCCTTCAGCAAAGATTACTAATTTACTTGAGGGTACAGGATTTTCCAGATAGTCTTCAAAGGCCTTTAGCTCATCATCAGTTAGATAGCGTTTTTTAGCAGTTGTAATATCGAGAAAATGATCTAAAATAACAATTTTTTCATCCGCAAAGAAAGGAAGACTGACCAACTCTAGCTCCAAGCTTTTGTAGTCTACTTCTTTCATGTCAAAATAAGCAAAATTCAAATCTGCAGGATCATATCCGATTTGCTTTAGAACTTGTGCTTTCATGACGTCATACTGTCCTTGATCAGTTCCTGTAAACAGGGTCAAACTAGGAAGGTTCGCTAAGGATAGCTTTCGACTTTCTTCTATGGCTAGCATTTATTCTCCTTTCTTTTTAATTTAGTTTCTTTTTAATCCATATAATTCAATTTTCCACGGAAATCCTCTAGGCTTTGGTATCCTTTTTCCGTCATAATTTCTTTGAGTTCCTTTGTAATACGTTCAAAAGCACCTACACCTTCTTTATGAAGAGTAGTTCCTACTTGTACCATGCTGGCACCACATAGGATATGTTCAAAGGCATCACGCCCCGTTAATACTCCACCAGTTCCGATGATTTGAATTTGAGGATTTAAGCGTTGATAAAAGGCATGGACATTGGCAAGAGCAGTTGGTTTAATGTATTCTCCACCAATTCCACCAAAGCCGTTCTTAGGACGAATCACGACAGACTCATCTTCTATATAAAGACCATTTCCAATAGAGTTGACACAGTTGACGAATTTGAGTGGATATTTGTTGAAAATTTCTGCTGCCTGGTCAAAGTGAACAATATCAAAATAAGGTGGAAGCTTAATTCCAAGAGGTTTTGTAAAGTAGGCAAAGACTTCTGACAAGATACGGTCTGTTGTTTCAAAATCATAGGCAATCTGAGGCTTACCTGGAACATTTGGGCATGAGAGATTGAGTTCGGTTAAACCACGAAAATCACTTTCTTGAACCTTCCTCAAGATGGTATGAGTTTCCTCTGGAGACATCCCAACTAAAGAGAGAAAGAAGGTACGATTTGGTTCCTTTTCTTGCAATTCCAAAAGGTAGTTCAAGTAATAGTCTAAACCATTATTTGGGAGCCCCATAGAGTTAATAGAACCAAGTGGAACATCTTGATAGCGTGGTTCAGGATTTCCCTGACGAAATTCCAAGGTTGCAGTCTTGGTGACAAAGGTTCCTGCTGCTGAATTTTTGACACCTTCCAATTCCTCAATTGTCATACAAGCAACACCTGCTGCATTCATCAAGCAATTATCAAACTCAAAACCAGCAATCTGTGTTTTCGTTGATACCATGATTCTATTCCTCCAAAATCCATTATTTCTTTATTATTATACCATACTTTGGCAGGAGCCTTTTAATAAAACTAACCCTATAAAAAGGTTTCTAATTCAACTAATAAAACTAGCTTATTCAAATTGAAAGAATTTTTAGAAAATTTATGTTTTTTTCTTTACACTGAAAATTTTTTCTGCTATAATGTCTCATGTAATAAAATATGACAACAAAAAAAGGAGAACGATATGACATCTGCTAAAGAATATATCCAAAGCGTGTTTGAAACTGTAAAAGCTCGTAACGGGCATGAGGCTGAATTTCTCCAGGCGGTTGAAGAATTCTTCAGCACTTTGGAACCTGTCTTTGAAAAACACCCTGAGTATATTGAAGAAAACATCTTGGCACGTATCACTGAACCTGAGCGCGTAATTTCTTTCCGTGTTCCTTGGGTTGACCGTGATGGAAAAGTTCAAGTTAACCGTGGTTACCGTGTTCAATTTAACTCTGCTGTTGGACCATATAAAGGCGGACTTCGTTTCCACCCAACTGTAAACCAAGGGATCTTGAAATTCCTCGGCTTCGAACAAATCTTTAAAAACGTTTTGACTGGACTTCCAATCGGTGGAGGTAAAGGTGGATCCGACTTCGATCCTAAAGGCAAAACTGATGCTGAAGTGATGCGCTTCTGCCAAAGCTTCATGACTGAATTGCAAAAATACATCGGACCATCTCTTGACGTACCTGCTGGTGATATCGGTGTCGGTGGACGTGAAATTGGTTACCTTTACGGACAATACAAACGCCTCAACCAATTTGATGCTGGTGTCTTGACTGGTAAACCTCTTGGATTTGGTGGTAGCCTGATTCGTCCAGAAGCAACTGGTTACGGTTTGGTTTACTACACTGAAGAAATGCTTAAAGCTAACGGAAACAGCTTTGCTGGTAAGAAAGTGGTGATTTCAGGTTCTGGTAACGTAGCTCAATACGCGCTTCAAAAAGCAACTGAACTTGGTGCTACAGTTATTTCTGTATCTGACTCAAATGGTTATGTCATTGATGAAAATGGTATCGACTTCGACCTTTTGTCAGACGTTAAAAACAACCGTCGTGCTCGTTTAACTGAGTACGCTGCAGAAAAACCTACTGCTACTTATTATGAAGGTTCTGTATGGACTTACACTGGTAACTACGATATCGCTCTTCCATGTGCGACTCAAAACGAGATCAACGGTGAAGCTGCGAAACGCTTGGTTGCACAAGGTGTTATCTGTTTGTCTGAAGGTGCTAACATGCCTAGCGACCTTGAAGCTATCAAAGTCTACAAAGAAAACGGAATCCTTTATGGACCTGCCAAAGCTGCTAATGCTGGTGGGGTAGCTGTATCTGCTCTTGAAATGAGCCAAAACAGCCTTCGCCTTTCATGGACACGTGAAGAAGTTGACGGTCGCTTGAAAGATATTATGACTAACATCTTCAACACAGCTAAAACAACTGCAGAAACATACGGTCTTGGTACTGACTACCTTGCAGGTGCAAATATTGCAGCCTTTGAAAACGTAGCAAATGCTATGATTGCCCAAGGTATTGTTTAAAAATAAAGATCATTATCAAAAAAGCAACAACTTATTAAGTTGTTGCTTTTTATCATATTCAAATAAAGTATATCAAACTCTTATTAAGAAACGATAAATGTTTCACCACAGTTTTCACAAGTTAAGTTAGTTCCAATTACTCCATCTGTTGATGTATGACAATTAGGACAGTAGGCCCGTTTTGCTGACAATCTATAAGATAATTGATCTTGTAATACTTTTCCCTTTGTTTCTATAACATCTTCTTCAAGTTCTTCAAATTCAAGAACTGTCATCAAACTTTTATTATATTGTTTCATCCTTGGTTGTATTAAAAATAAAATAAATGATATGACAATAAATAAGAAAAATAATATGAATAAAATTGTAACTATCAAAAGCCACATAAAGTAGAAATCGTGAAGTAATCCTTCTTTTTTTCCTAATAACCATCTTATTTCCTTATCTATGGACTGATAAAATTTCAATCCCGAAACAATACAAATGAAAGATACTAGCGGATAAACAAATTTTGATATCATTAAACGATAGCGTCTCATTTATACTTCCTTTCTAGATAACCATGCACCACAATAATCACATGATTTACCCTGACCTAAGTCAAGCAAATTCTCCCCACTGCATGATGGACAAATAACAGGATAGGTGTTTTTATGAATCTTATGCTTTTCTAATAAGGTGAATAATGCTTGTATCTGTTTTTGTGTCTTAATTTCCTCTTCTCTCTTTGATTCTCGGTAAGTTAGGATCAATATCACAATCAAATTAAGCAAATACCAAGGAATTAAAAGAAATAAAAATCGGATAGACCATTCCCTGGATTTTACTTGTTCAAAAAGTGATGAAAAAGTAATTAAAACAAGCATTTGAAGTAGATTCTTTTGTTTCAACTTTTTCAAGGAAAAGGAATCTTTAATTGTTTTTCGGAATAAGAATAAAATAATTAAGGCAATAACGACATAAGAAATATTTTGGAATGCTAAAAACACTAAACTTATAACAATAGGAATCCCGATAACCTTCCCCAAGAGTATAAAATCAAGATTTTTTAAAATAACATTAGTTGGTTCATCTTCGAGAGCAAAGATAGCTAGTGATAGAACTACAAAACAGAGTATTACTATATTTGAAATTAACCAATGAAAGACTTCTTTCCAATTATTCTTAATATACTGTTTCACCTATCTTCTCCTCTAGTTGCTATATATTCTCTATAAAGAGCTTTCCCATTATATATCTCATCCAAAGCTTTGACTTTAATTTTTATATTTTCTAAAACACCAAAGCTATAAAATGCAAAGGAAGACAAAAAGAAACCTGATAAAGAAAAAATAATAGGTGTCACTATTGAGAAAATCGGCTTACCATATCCTAGAAATAGAGTTGCAATCAATAGTGAAATAAAAAATGTTGCACTTGTTAATCCCATAAAAAGTATACTTAATAAACGAAATACTTGATACATTCACAATATCCTCCTATAATAAATTTCCTAACTGTTTAACTGTCTAGTTTTTCTAATTTTCCTTCTACATTGATACAATTTCATAAATTTAATGTTCAAACAAAGAATACATATGTATCAGTATAAAAAATGGGAACTCTGAAAGAAACAGAACTCCCAAAATAAGCTAATGATTGGGATTAGAAACATGATAGAATCAAAATATTATAAAGATTTTTAAGACATATGTATATTTCATCCCACATTTTATTTTAAAATTTAAACTTTATCTAGGTTGACCGCAATTAGAACAAAACTTAGCTTCTTCAGAAAATTCAGCCCCACACTGACTACAGAACTTAGCTAAAGCATCCTCTTTACTTGAATCGAATTGATTCTGTTCGGAACTATTATTAGCTTGGTTAAGTCCTTCGATATTTCCTACAAGGTTGTTAAGTTTAGCTCCTATTCCAAGACCCATAGCAACTTCCATACCTACACCCATTAGTTTTCCATCAGAATTTTCATTTTTCGCTGCTTCTTCTAGAATATCAAATTTTCGCTCCTCCTGATAGTTATATCCTTCGATATCTCGACTTGTAGTCTTAATTTTAGCATCTACAATTTGTTTATGGAATTTGAAAATATCTTTATATCCCTGACATCCTTGATTAACTTTTAGAGATTCAATATTAAATTCTTCAATACGAATACCATACTTATCGAACTGATTCTCTAAAATCTTAGATAGTTCAGAACCAATTTCATTGCTGTGCATTTCAATATCAATAACAGCAATCTGATTACTATAGACAACTTTTGAAATAGCTGAACTAATTAGTCCAATGGTAGCTTGCCTAAAGCGTTTTTGAAAAATATCTACTGTAATAAGATCAGGCTGACTTGGCATAAATTCCAATAAAAATGCTTCCAAGTTTACAATTCGAGGAACAAAATTTCCATGTAATTTCAATTCGACAGGAATATCAGTCTCTGGATCTCGTACTAAAATAGCTGAAGGAGTTCCCCAACCAATGGGTTGTAAATCATACAAATTTACGAACCATAGATTTGATGAATTCTGTAAAACACCACCACTGACAAAGGTTTTAAATTCATCCAATAACTGTGTATCAGAGATTTCAATCTTATGCTTTCCTGCATTAAATCTAGCTAATTCTTTCCCATTTGAAAATAATATTGCACATTGTCCAGGGTTAACAATTAATGTTGAACCAGATTTAATATCCGTTTTAGGATGTCTCCAAGCAAGTATATTTCTGGTATTTTCTCCTTCGTACCGAATAACATCAAACATTTTTAAAGCCATGGTTTCTCCTTTTATAGTTTCCAAAAATTATAATCAATCAAATCTTATTTTCTTACTTATACTTATATTTATATTATATAATCTCGTTATTAAAAAGGCAACTCAAATTATTAAAGGTTATATCAAGCAAATTGAGACTTAATATGAGCTTTATATGTAAAAATACCTATCCAAATGGATAGGTATTTTTAATTACAACTTACCTGCTACTGCATCCAACAATTCTTGGATTTTCGCTTGGTTGCTTCCTCCTGCCATGGCCATATCTGGTTTACCACCACCACGTCCATCGACGATTGGAGCCAATTCTTTGATGACATTACCTGCGTGCACATCTTTTGTCTTGCTGGCTACAAGGACATTAACTTTGTCACCGATTGCTGCGACAAGAACAAGGACGTCTGAGTAGTCTTTTTGCTTCCAGTTATCTGCAAAGGTACGAAGGGCACCTGCATCTGATACAGAAACTTGGCTAGCAATGTAACGGTGTCCGTTTGCTTCTTGAACATTCTTGAAAACATCACCTGCCACTGCTGCTGCTGCTTTTTCCTTCAATTCAGCATTTTCTTTTTGCAATTGACGGAGTTGTTCTTGAAGTCCTTCAACCTTGTGAGGTACTTCTTTGAGTTGAGGAGCTTTCAAGGTTGCTGCGACGGCTTTCAGTGCATCTTCTTGTTCACGGTAGGCTTCGAAGGCTTCTTTACCAGTCACTGCCAAGATACGACGAGTTCCTGAGCCGATCCCTTCTTCCTTGACAATCTTGAAGAGACCGATTTCAGAAGTGTTACCTACGTGAGTACCACCACAAAGTTCAACTGAGTAGTCACCAATCGTTACAACACGGACTTCTTTACCGTATTTCTCACCAAAGAGGGCCATAGCTCCCATTTCTTTGGCTGTGTCGATATCAGTCTCAACAGTCTCCACTGCGATGGCTTCCCAGATCTTCTCATTGACTTGTTGCTCAATAGCACGCAATTCTTCTGGAGTTACGGCTTGGAAATGGGTAAAGTCAAAGCGAAGGAATTCTACTTCGTTGAGTGAACCTGCTTGAGTTGCATGGTGGCCAAGGATATTGTGAAGAGCCGCATGGAGCAAGTGAGTAGCTGTGTGGTTCTTCATGACACGGTGACGACGATTCGTATCAATTGCCAAGGTGTATTCTTTGTTCAAAGTAAGTGGTGCAAGAACTTCAACAGTATGGAGTGCTTGTCCATTTGGTGCTTTTTGAACGTCTGTCACAGTCGCTATGACATTACCTGCCGCATCCAAGATTTGACCATGGTCAGCTACCTGTCCACCCATTTCAGCATAGAATGGTGTTTCTGCAAAGATCAGTGAGGCAGTTCCTTCAGCTACAGCTTCTACTTCTGCATTGTCCGCTACGATAGCCACCAACTTAGAAGGCAATTGGCTAGCATTGTAGTTGAAGACACTCTCAACTGTAATGTTTTGAAGGGTTTCATTTTGCATCCCCATAGATCCGCCTTTGACAGCAGATGCACGCGCACGTTCTTGCTGCTCTTTCATGGCTGCTTCAAAGCCTTCACGGTCTACAGTCATTCCTGCTTCTTCAGCGATTTCTTCTGTCAGCTCTACTGGGAATCCATAAGTATCGTACAATTTGAAGACATCCTGACCAGCGATAACCGTTTGGCCTTTTTCTTTCAAGTCTGCTACGATAGTTTCTGCAAAGTGTTGACCTGAGTGAAGAGTGCGGGCAAATGACTCTTCCTCGCTCTTGACAATTTTTTCGATAAAGTCACGTTTTTCGAGCACTTCTGGGTAGTAGCTTTCCATGATCTTACCAACAGTTGGAACGAGTTTGTAAAGGAAAGGCTCATTGATACCCAATTTTTGACCATGCATAGAGGCACGACGGAGCAAACGACGAAGGACATAACCACGGCCTTCATTTCCAGGGAGAGCACCATCGCCAATAGCAAATGAAAGAGAACGGATGTGGTCAGCGATGACCTTGAAGCTCATGTTGTCGCCATCTTGGTCATAAACCTTACCAGATAACTTCTCAACTTCGCGGATAATAGGCATAAATAGGTCTGTTTCAAAGTTGGTCTTAGCGCCTTGGATAACGGCTACCAAACGCTCCAAACCAGCGCCCGTATCAATGTTCTTGTGTGGCAATTCCTTGTATTCGCTACGAGGTACAGCTGGATCTGCATTAAATTGTGACAAAACGATGTTCCAGATCTCGATATAACGATCGTTTTCGATATCTTCTGCGAGAAGTCGAATACCGATATTTTCTGGGTCAAATGCTTCACCACGGTCGAAGAAGATTTCTGTATCTGGTCCAGAAGGTCCGGCACCGATTTCCCAGAAGTTGTCTTCGATTGGGATCAAATGACTTGGATCTACTCCCACTTCAATCCAGCGGTTGTAAGAATCCGTATCAGCTGGGTAGTAAGTCATGTAAAGTTTTTCAGCTGGGAAGTCAAACCATTCAGGGCTTGTCAAAAGCTCATAAGCCCAAGTAATGGCTTCGTCACGGAAGTAATCACCGATAGAGAAGTTCCCCAACATTTCAAACATGGTATGGTGACGCGCAGTTTTCCCTACGTTTTCGATATCGTTGGTACGGATGGCTTTTTGCGCATTGGTAATCCGTGGGTTTTCAGGAATAATGGTTCCATCAAAGTATTTCTTAAGGGTAGCAACCCCTGAGTTGATCCACAAAAGTGTTGGGTCGTTGACGGGAACCAAGCTAACTGATGGTTCTACAGAGTGGCCTTTACTGGCCCAGAAATCAAGCCACATTTGGCGGACTTGTGCACTAGATAATTGTTTCATTTGTATCTCCTTTTTTAATCTGATTGGCTTTCTAGCATCTCTACATAGTCGATAGCGACACAGAGGGAAATGACTAGGTCTGCATAAGATTCGTCGTAGACGGTCACGGTATAAGTCGAGGTTAAATGGAACAGTTCCTTAGCAATCTCCGCAATTACTTGGTCACGATCGTCCAGCAATTTAAAATTCAAATCCCAGACATTTCCTTCGATACGAAGACCGAGATTGTCAAATTCATACTTATCTCTAAAGAACGTCAACTTCTTCCGGATATAAAAACTATCGCCGTTACTCAGTTGAATTTCAAAACGAGGTAGGAAAGTTAAGACTTCCTTACTAATCTCACTGACCTGTTCACCAGCAACATCATAGATGGTAAAAGTTTTAGGAATCTTAAAAAATGAACCTTCAACCTGATAGGCGACATTGCCCAACTCATCCTTGATATCAAAACGTTCACCACCTAGGCGAAATTTCTGTTTGACAAGAAATGTTCTCATAAACACCTCCAAAAATAAAAGACAAATCCATATCACGAAGGGCGAAAAACCGCGGTACCACCTTCATTCAATGAACTTGTCATTCTTTCGTTCTTATGCAATTGTTAGATTGAGTAGCATGATTTTCTATCTTAGATGGCTCGCAGCACCGCCATTTCTCTGGTCTAAGATGGAGAGAAAATCAATTCTCAACTCTCTTATTATAACGTTTTTTTAAGCTTGCGTCAACTGGAAATAATCCTCATTTAAATAACCAACTCCCTATATCCCTGATGACTTTTTCAGGATATATTTTTTCTTACTGCTATCACTCTTTTTATCCCAACTTTTATCCCACATTTTCGAATTGCTAAAGATAGCTACGAAAATATTTGCAAATATAAAGAACCCTATCACCAAATGTATGGAATCAGTTGTTAGATATTGCCGATCCAAGCCATCCTTTAAATGGAATAGTATAATTGTTTGGTCAACAATCAAAAAGGTTGGCCAGTAACTTTTTTTGAAAAAAGTAGACATTTTCATGATTTGTTTCCGCTTTCTATTATGATAAGATTAGTATACTACTAGGAAATAAAATAAGCAAATAGGATAGTAAAAATAAACAGTTATACAAATTACGATCTATTCAAAAAACGAACCAGATTTACTGATTCGTTTTTATTTTATATACTTCTACTTCCGATACATCTTAAATTGTAGGAAGAGGTCACTGTAGATTCCTGTCCATTGATGGTCAAACTTCTCATAAACTTCGAGGTGTTTCATTGTATCTGCATCTGGATAGAAGGACTTGTCCTCTTTTGTCTCCTCTGGGAGCATTTCCTTAGCAGCATTGTTTGGTGTTGAATAGCCGACATACTCTGCATTCTTAAGAGCATTTTCAGGCTTCAACATGAAGTTGATGAAGGCATAGGCTGCATCTTGGTTCTTGACAGTTTTAGGAATAACCATGTTATCAAACCAGAGGTTGCTTGCTTCTGTCGGTACAACATATTTGAGATTAGGATTCTTTTCCAACATCTGACTAGCTTCCCCTGAGAAGGTCACACCGATAGCAGCATTGTTCTGAATCATGTAACCCTTCATCTCATCGGCTACAATTGCCTTAATATTAGGAGTCAGCTCATAGAGTTTATCAACCGTTTGTGATAGTTGTTGAGAATCTTTTGAGTTGAGGCTATAGCCTAGTGAGTTAAGACCTACCCCAAGTACTTCACGCGCCCCATCAAAAAGCATGATAGAATCCTTGTATTCTGGTTTCCAGAGGTCGTCCCAATGCTCAGGTGCTTCTTCCACCATGGTTTCATTGTAGACAATACCCAAAGTTCCCCAGAAGTATGGGATAGAGTACTGATTGTTTGGGTCAAAGGACTGGTTTAGAAATTCTGGACCAATATTCTCAATTCCCTCGATCTTACTATAATCTAATGGAACTAAGAGGTCTTCGTCCTTCATTTTGTTGATCATGTACTCACTTGGGATGGCAATATCATAGGTTGTCCCACCCTGCTTGATTTTCGTGTACATGGCTTCGTTGGAGTCAAAGGTTTCGTACTGGACTTGAATCCCTGTTTCTTCTGTAAATTTTTCTAGAAGTTCTGGATCGATATAATCTCCCCAGTTGTAGATAACCAGTTTTTGACTATCACGGCTATTGATTTTACTATCAAGATGGTAAGAAATTCCCCATAAGACAAGGATAATGGCTAAAATTCCTGCTAAAAATGAATAGAGTCGTTTCATGCTTGTTCCTCCTTCTCACGTGAAATGAAGTAATATCCGACAACTAGGATAATACTAAAGAGAAAGACCAAGGCTGAAAGAGCATTAATTTCTAGCGAAATTCCCTTACGAGCCCGAGAGTAAATCTCGACTGAGAGGGTTGAAAATCCATTCCCCGTTACAAAGAAGGTCACAGCAAAGTCATCTAAGGAATAGGTGAAAGCCATAAAGTAACCTGCGATGATAGAAGGCGTTAGGTAAGGGAGCATAATTTCCTTAAACATCTGGAACTGACTAGCTCCAAGGTCATAGGCCGCATGAATCATATCCCCATTCATCTCTTTCAATCGTGGCAAGACCATAAGCACTACGATAGGAATCGAGAAGGCTACGTGACTGGACAACACTGTCAGAAAACCAAGAGAGAACTTGAGCTGAGTAAAGAGAATCAAGAAGCTGGCACCAATCATAACGTCTGGTGCAACCATCAAAATGTTATTGAGAGATAGAAAGGCTTCTTGGTACTTTTTACGTGATTGATAGATGTAGATAGCACCGAAAGTCCCAATAATAGTCGCAATCAAGGCTGATAGAAAGGCTAGTAAAAATGTCTGTACCAGGATCAGCATGAGTCTTCCATCGCTAAACATAGCATGGAAATGAGCTAAACTAAAACCTGTAAAACTATTCATATCGTCCCCAGCATTGAAGGCATAACCAATCAAGTAGAAGATTGGCAGATAGAGGACGATAAAGACGAAGGCTAGGTATAGATTCGATAATTTTTTCATCGTTCTCTCCTTTCCTTGGTCACCCACATGGTGATGAACATAGTCAGGATAAGGATCACCCCGATGGTAGAACCCATACCGTAGTTGTCATTGGTTAGAAAGTTCTGCTCAATAGCCGTTCCCAGCGTGATAACGCGGTTCCCTCCAATCAAACGTGTCAACATGAAGAGACTCAAGCTGGGGATAAAGACAGATTGAACTCCGCTTCGCACCCCATTCATAGACAGAGGGAAGATGACATGACGGAAGGTTTCCCACTTGGTCGCACCGAGGTCATAGCTGGCATTGATGAGATTGTTATCCATATCATCCAAGACATTGAAGATTGGCAAAATCATAAATGGAAGCTCGATGTAGCTTGCAACAAAGATAAATGAGAAATCTGTAAATAGCAACTGCTGAGAACCAATTCCGATAAATTCTAGGAATTGATTAATAGAGCCGTTTTGACCAAAAATCCCGATAAAGGCATATGCCTTAAGGAGAAGGTTGATCCAGGTTGGCAAGATGATTAGCATGAGCCAGAGTTGACGGTGTTTGAGACGAGTCAAAAAGAGGGCTGTTGGATAACTGATAAGAAGCGTCACTAGAGTTACAATCCCTGCATAGAGAACAGAGTTGAAGCTCATTTTGAGATAGGTTAAGTTTTGTGACGCAAAATAGGATTTATAGTTTTCTAAACTAAACTGACCTTCGATGTTGAAAAATGATTGTCCAAAAATCAAGACCAGGGGTGCCAATACAAAGAGGGCAATCCAAAGCATGTAGGGCACTACAAAGAGTTTAGAGGTTGTTTTCTTCATCTCTTTCCTCCTCAATAGCGTTAATCAAACCTGCTTCATGCTCTTCGATTTCTACGTATTCTTCGATACGAGCATCGAACTCTTCTTCTGTTTCATTGAGACGCATGATATGGATATCTTCTGGTTCAAAGTCCAGACCGATTTCCTCACCAACGATGGCCTTACGAGTTGAGTGGATCATCCATTCATTACCAAGTTCGTCATAGGCGATAATCTCATAGTGAACCCCACGGAAGAGCTGCGTATCGACCTTCACTTGAAGTTTTCCTTCTTCTGGCAGAGTAATGCGCAAGTCCTCTGGACGAATGACGACTTCGACCGGTTCATTTGACTTCATCCCACCATCGACCGCTTCAAAGCGTTTGCCGTTAAACTCGACCAAGTAGTCCTCAATCATGGTTCCTGGCAAGATATTTGACTCCCCTATGAAGGTAGCAACAAAGTGGTTGATTGGCTCGTCGTAGATATCAACTGGTGTCCCAGACTGAACAATCTCACCGTCATTCATGACAAAAATCCAGTCACTCATGGCCAGAGCTTCTTCCTGATCGTGGGTAACAAAAACAAAGGTGATGCCCAAGCGTTGTTGCAGTTCACGTAGTTCGTACTGCATGTCTGTCCGCAACTTCAAGTCAAGTGCTGACAAGGGCTCATCCAAGAGCACCACTCGAGGCTGGTTGATAATCGCACGCGCAATAGCTACACGCTGACGTTGCCCTCCAGATAGCCTACGGATAGAACGCTTTTCATATCCTTCAAGCTGTACCATCTTGAGAACTTCTAAGACACGTTTTTCGATTTCTTTTTTATCGACCTTTCGCAATCGCAATGGAAAGGCAACATTTTCAAAGACATTCATATGTGGGAACAAGGCGTAAGACTGGAAGACCGTATGAACATCACGTTTATTGGTCGGGATATCATTGATTCTTACGCCATCCAGCAAAATATCACCCGTCGTTGCGTCTAGCAAACCCGCGATAATATTGAGAATGGTTGATTTTCCTGAACCAGAAGCTCCTAGCAGTGTATAAAATTTTCCTTCTTCCAACTCAAAGTTAATATCCTTGAGAACCTTAGTGTCACTATCTTCAAAAACTTTAGAAACGTTTCTGAATTCGATAATTGGTTTTTTCAATTCCTATAAATTCCTTTTTCTTCGTAAATTAACAGATTGGGACCTTGTTAAATGCTAGCAATGACTGTAAGGAATTGACCCAAACCATATCTAGCGATAAAATCCCAATCTTTGTATAATGTTTAATAATAATGTTATTCGTGTTCACCCAAGATACGAACTTCTCGCTCAAGGGTAACACCTGAATGTTCTTTAACTTTTTCAATGACAGACTCAATTAAGTCTTCATAATCTCTTGCAGTCCCATCGGCTACATTAATCATAAAGCCTGCATGTTTTTCTGAGACTTCGACACCACCGATACGGTAGCCCTTCAAACCAGCTTCTGAAATCAATTGTCCTGCAAAATGCCCGACTGGACGCTTAAAGACAGAACCACATGATGGATATTCCAAAGGTTGTTTGAGTTCTCGAAGGTGGGTCAAACGTTCCATTTCTTGATTAATCGTCTCATAATTCCCTGGAGATAGTGCAAATTTAGCTGATAATACTACTGCTCCAGAATCTTGAATAGCTGAATGACGGTAACCAAAGGCTAAGTCCTTGGCTGATAAAGTCTCGATTTCCCCATCCTTGGTCAATACTTTGCAAGATTGCAAAATATTGGAAATCTCACCTCCATAGGCTCCAGCATTCATAAAGACAGCTCCACCGACGCTTCCTGGAATTCCACAGGCAAACTCAAATCCTGTCAAACTATGGCGTAGAGCAATACGAGTGGTCTCAATCAAGTTAGCTCCCGCTTCTGCTTCAATGGTGTAACCATCGACGGAAACATTATTGAGCTTGTCACACATAATGACAAAGCCACGAATTCCGCCTTCTCGGACGATAATATTACTGGCATTTCCAAGAACCATCCATGGGATATTTTCTTGATTAGCGAACTTAACCACATGGGCCATCTCATAATGATTGCGAGGAAAAGCTAAGTAATCTGCCTTCCCTCCGACTTTGGTATAGGTATAAGTTTTCAATGGCTCATCGAATCGAATATCAATTCCTTCTAAGGTTTCTTTTAATTTTTCTAATACAGTCATCTTTCTTATCCTTTTATAAAATTCATTCCATTATACCATTTTTAGCGATTTTTTTCGACGATTTGAAAATCTTTTTTATTCACACAAGTAAAAAAGAGGTCAGACCTCTTTTGCATGATTATTTTTTATACAAGATAGTTTTTGTAAAGTATACAAATAGAACAACTTCCACTGCTAACAATCCTTCAACAAGAAGCGGATTTGAAATCCAACCAACCTGAGATAGACTCGGAGCCAGATCAAAGAAGGCATGTAAACCATAAGCAGTTACTAGATAAATCCAATTCTTTTGACGGACTGCTTGATAAACCCAGAAAGAGAGACCAATTTGCATAACAAGAGCAAGCACACGCTCAACTCCGAGTAAATAAACCTGCCATACAGATAGAGATTGTACTGTTTCAAGTGTATTTTTGGGAAGGAGAGTTGCCAAATCTGGATTTGAAGACTCTAATAACGAAAAGAGGATCAAAAGACTAATCAAGCTTCCCATTCCGAGGTAGAGCAATTCCAAGCCACCATGACCAAGTCCATAGGCGAGGGCATCCGAATCTTCCAAAGCTCTCTTCTTCTCTAACCATTTAAAGAAGACAAGTCGGGCCGTTTCTTCAAACAAAGCAGCCATACAGATCCCGTAAATCACATAGAGAAGGGGATTTTCCGTCATGAGTGGAACTGTCCCATCCTTTTGTGGATGAAGAACTATAAGGTGAACAATTTTCTCCAGTACTTGAGATGAGACAAAAAATGCAACTGCCCCAAGTCCTAAAACTGAAAGGTTAATCTTGTACTTCTTTTTTGAGAACCAAATGGCAGCTATGAGAAATACAAATAAAGCTATCATTGTGATTATTACATGAATTTTCATACTTTTCTCCTTTTATTCAGCTTGATCGATATCTTTTTTCATCTCATCAACATTGAACTTAGCAAAGAGGTACTGACGATCCTGGACAGGGAAACGTTGATCCAACTGATCGACAGCTCCAACCTCTACGATTCCTTCCTTGATGACAAAGTCCATGACGTGACCACCAAAGGTTAGGTCATCTGAAATAAAGTGCAAATGATAGCCTGCGACACTGACACCATGGAAAATTTCAGGTGTCCAGAATCCAACGATAGTCCCAGAGACATTGTCACAGCTATATTCAGGCTGATGAGTCGCAACCTCAGCAAATTTCGTTTCGCTTGTCGATTTTGGAATCATGCGAACATGCATGTGTTTAAAATCACCATGAATCTTAATCGAACGGAAAAGATTTTCTCCATCATAGTAGGACTCAATACGTTTTTCTAGTTCCTTATCAGTCATTTCAAAACGCTGGCGGAAAATAACTTCTGCCTGGTGGGGTACAACTGCCGCATAAGGAATCAGTGCATCTGGTGAAACTTCAACGATTTCAGGCTTCTCACCTGAACCCTTAGCTTGATAGGCTTTACCATCTAAGACAATTAACTCCCCATCAATAGAGTCCAAGGTTCCTAGCCCTAAATCTCCATGTTCAAGTAACTCACCAACTGTCATAGTCCCGCCGTAAAGTCCTGCCATCAAGGCTCCCAAAGTATTATATTGGAATAATTTAACTGGTTCTTGCACCTTTATCATCTCACTCTTCTTTGAAAATTTTACTTTCTAAGTATATCATATTTCTTCTTAGAATTGAACGCTAGACTGCCGTTTAAAACTCAATGAAAATCAAAGAGCAAACTAGGAAACTAACCGCAGGTTGCTCAAAACACTGTTTTGAGGTTGTGGATAGAACTGATGAAGTCAGTAACATATATACGACAAGGCGACGCTGACGCGGTTTTAATTTGATTTTCGAAGAGTATAACATTGTCAAAAGTCTAAAAAAAAGGTACAATGTAACAAAATCAAGAGAGGTCTGGAATGAAGCAAGAAAGTAAGTACGAACAAGTTGTTCACTATCTAAAAGAAGAGATTGAATCAGGAAAACTTCAAACAGGAAGTCGTCTACCTTCTATCCGAAAACTCAGTCAAGACTTCCACTGCAGTAAAGATACTGTGCTGCGTGCACTTTTGGAACTCCGATACGAGAAATACATTTACTCCAAACCTCAAAGTGGCTATTATGTTTTAGAACAACAAGCTAGCCACGAAGACCTCGTTATCTCGGTCAATGACGAACATGCTGCTGCCTATGATGATTTTCGTCTTTGTGTCAATGAAAGCTTGATCGGTCGAGAAAATTATCTCTACAACTACTATGAACACCAAGAGGGGTTGGAAGAATTACGAAAGTCTGTTCAGAAACTACTGTTTGAGCAAGCTATCTATAGTAAACCCGACCAATTAGTCATGACAACTGGAACCCAGCAAGCACTGTTTATTCTTTCTCAAATTGACTTTCCAGGTAAGGGCCAAGAAATACTGGTCGAACAACCAACCTATCACCGAATGAACCAACTTCTGCTGGCTCAAAATCTTCCCTATCAAACCATTGAGCGTCGCGTGGATGGCATTGACCTGAAAGAACTTGAGAAACATTTTAAAAGTGGTAACATTAAATTTTTCTACACCATTCCTCGATTCCACTATCCTCTGGGTCATTCATATTCTGAAGAGGAGAAACGTGCTATCCTTGATCTAGCAGCCAAATATCAAATTTATATCGTTGAAGATGATTATCTGGGAGATCTAGATCCTAAAATGGGACAAACCTTTCATTATTTGGACCAAAATGATTTGGTCATCTACATCAAGTCTTTTTCAACAAGTATTTTCCCCGCACTTCGAATCACTGCTCTCATACTTCCAAATGTTATGAAAGATGCTTTTGTCTCTTATAAAAACATTCTGGACTATGATAACAACCTCATTATGCAAAAGGCTTTATCACTCTATATTGATAGTCAACTATTTGAAAAAAATAGAGTAGCAAGATTGGCACTACAAGAGAAAAGTCAAGACTTCATTCATAAGCTATTAAAATCTTATCCCCTTTCCCTACCAAACTATCCTCTCCATGATGGACTTTTGCTTGATCTCAGGAACTATCCTAAGATTGCAAGCCTCAAACATAGCTCTTTAAATCTAGACTTTTTCGAATCGTCCTACATTGAGACTTGCCCTTATCAATTTGCTAAGGTTCCTTTAGAAAATCTTGAAACAACATTAAATTACTTAAAAACAGAGAGTGGGACAGAAATCGGTAATTCGTTAGAATTCGATTTCGTCGTCCCACCTCCGCACAGTTGAGTAAGGCTGTAAAAGCTGATGAAATCAGCGTAGTAGAGCCCACTCAACCACTGCGTCTTGCTTGATAATCCAATGACAATTGAGAGGCTAGGACTTTTGTCCCAGCCTCTGTTTTTTTTATTGTTCTACTTCTGTTAATTTAGCGGCTTTTTCAAGATATGTTTGATAAGTACCGTCATCTTTTAGTTTTTGAATAACCTTATCAACTACTTCCTTCAAATCTGAGTTGCCTTTCTTGATAGCAACTGCATTTTCTTCGCCTTCTTTCATAGTTAAGCTTACTGTTGCGACAGCCAAGTCAGCATTTTTTGTTGCATAGCTGAGTGCTACTGGCTCGTCCATATGAACAGCATCAACCTTACCTGATTGAAGTTCATTAACAGCTTCACCCATATTTGTCAATGAAGTCAACTGCGCTTTAGGAAGTTGCTCTTTGACCATAGATTCAGGAACAGTTCCTTTTTGAGCTGCAATATTTGCACTTTCTAGAGAATCCAAATCTTTGTATTTTTCAAGATCAGTTTTTCTGATTAGGAAACTAATCTTGTTCTCATAGTAAGGAATTGAGAAATCAAAGACTTCTTTTCTTTCTTCAGTTGCACTGATTCCCGCAATGGCCAGATCTGCTTTCCCTGTTTGAAGGCTGGTCAAGACATTATCAAAACTCATGCTTGAAACTTCCAATTTCACTCCAAGTTCGTCAGCGATAGCTTGTGCCATATCAATATCAGCACCGACGACTTGGTTCTTGCCATCCACAAGTGCTTGAAACTCAAATGGTGCATAGTCTGGGCTAGTTGCGACCACTAATTTACCTTTTTGTTTGATTGCCTCTACTGCAGACTGTGAGCTTGAGCTAGATGATTGGCAAGCAACTAAAAAGAAACTTGCAAGAAAACTACATAAGACAAATATCCATTTTTTAAATTTCATAAATAAACAACCTCTCTGTCAATTTTGTATAATTATAACTCGGCAAACCTCGTTTGTCAAGTGTGAATTTAATATTTATTTATTTTTTCATTTTCTTAAACAAAAAAAGAAGCTTTTATTCATTATTCGGCTCCTTTTTCTGTATATTTAATCAATTTTACAATTCTACAATTTTACCTGTTTCAAAGTAAACAACCCATTCACAGATATTCTTTGCATAGTCACCGATGCGCTCCAAGTATGAAATCACTTGGAAGTAATCACGACCTGTGACAATAGCATCTGGATTCTTTCTGATTTCTTCAGTTGCCAAATCACGAATATTTTCAAAATAATGGTTGATTTTTTCATCCATGGTTGCAACTTCATAGGCCTTATCAACGGATCCGTTTAGGTAAAGTTCAAGGGTTGTTTCTACGAAATCTTTAACATCACGTCCCATTTTTTTGATTTCTTCTTCGACTGCTGGGATGCGTTGTTCACCCTTCATACGAATGGTTGCCTCAGCAATGGATACTGCGTGGTCCCCCATACGTTCCAAGTCTGAAACAGCCTTTAGAACTGTTAGAACTGTACGTAGGTCTTGTGATACTGGCTGTTGAAGGGCAATGATTTCAAATGATTTCTTTTCAAGTTTCAATTCGTATTCATTGACTTCTGCGTCTTGCTCGATGACTTCTTTAGCCAAGTCACGGTCATGAGTGACAAAAGCACGTACAGTACGATTGATTTGGGAAAGAACTTCTTGTCCCATAGCGTAAAATTGGTTATGCAATTTCTCTAAATCTTCTTCAAATTGAGATCGTAACATCTTTTTCTCCTTATCCAAATTTACCTGAAATGTAATCTTCTGTTTCCTTATGTTGTGGATAGAGGAACATTTCCTTGGTATCGTTAAATTCAATCAAATCTCCATTGAGGAAAAAGCCTGTTTTATCAGAGATTCGAGATGCTTGCTGCATGGAACGAGTAACCAATAGCATGGTGTACTTGTCCTTAAGACTATATAGTGTTTCTTCGATTTTCCCAGCTGAAATAGGGTCTAAGGCTGAGGTCGGCTCATCCAAAAGGATAATCTTTGGACTAGTCGCCAATACACGGGCTACACAAACACGTTGTTGTTGTCCACCTGAAAGTCCAATAGCTGAATCATGCAAGCGGTCCTTGACCTCATCCCAGATTGAAGCACGCTGTAAAGCTTTCTCCACAGCTTCATCCAAGACTTGCTTGTCTTTCTCTCCATTAATTCTTAGTCCATAAACAACATTTTCGTAGATAGACATTGGGAATGGATTGGGTTGTTGGAAAACCATCCCGATTTCCTTACGTAATTCAACCGTGTCGGTACGCGGACTATAGATATTGTGCCCATTATAAACCACTGATCCAGTTGTCGTCACTTCAGGATTAAGGTCACCCATTCGGTTAATAGCCTTAAGAAGTGTTGATTTCCCAGACCCTGACGGTCCTATAAGTGCTGTAATTTCCTTGGGTAGGAATGATAAGGAAACACTATTCAAGGCCTTCTTTTTGTTGTAATAAACAGACAGGTCTTTAACCTGTAAAATCGGTTCTGTCATACTGTTTCCTTTCTAACCAAAGTGTCCAGTTACATAGTCATTGGTAGATTGTAGCTTGGCATTTTGGAAAATGTTTGACGTTTTATCGTACTCAATTAAATCACCCAAGTAGAAAAATCCAGTGTAATCACTCGCACGCGCAGCCTGTTGCATACTGTGGGTCACGATAATGATGGTAAAGTCCTTCTTCAACTCAAGCATGGTTTCCTCTAGCTGAGCTGTCGCAATCGGATCCAAGGCTGATGCCGGCTCATCCATCAAGAGAATGTCTGGTTTTACAGAAATAGCACGAGCGATACAGAGACGTTGCTGTTGACCACCTGAAAGCATCAAGGCTGACTTGTGAAGGTCATCTTTGACCTGGTCCCAGAGGGCAGCCTGGCGAAGTGAGGTTTCTACAATTTCATCAAGGACCTTCTTGTCCTTAACTCCTGCACGTTCATGTGCAAAGGTAATGTTGCGGTAGATTGATTTAGCAAATGGGTTTGGACGTTGGAAAACCATTCCGATGTGTTTACGCATTTCATAAACATTGATTTCAGGACGGTTAACGTCAATTCCTTGATAGAGAATTTGTCCTGTAACCTTAGCAATATCAATGGTATCATTCATACGATTGAGACTGCGTAGGTAGGTTGATTTCCCAGAACCTGATGGACCAATCAAGGCCGTAATTTTATTTTTTTCGAATTGCATATCCACGCCCTTGATGGATTCATTCTTACCGTAGTAAACATGTAAATCCTTCGTAGAGAGGGCCACTTTTTCTTCTGGAAAAGTAATGATATGCCTTTCATCCCAATTATATTTTGACATGGCTTCTCCTTTAGGCTGCCGTTAATTTCTTATGTAGATAGCTTCCGAGTTTACGTGCTCCAAAGTTAAAGATCAAGATAAAGATTAGGAGCACCGCTGCAGAACCTGCTGAAACCAAAGTTCCATCAGGAATAGTTCCTTCACTGTTGACTTTCCAGATATGGACAGCCAAGGTTTCTGCTTGACGGAAGATTGAGATTGGACTACTTACGCTGAGAACATTCCAGTTAGACCAGTCAAGAGCTGGCGCAGATTGACCCGCTGTGTAGATAAGGGCTGCAGCCTCACCAAAGATACGACCTGAAGCAAGCACGATTCCCGTTACAATACCAGGTAGGGCTTCAGGAATAACGACATGAAGGACTGTTTCCCAACGAGAAAGTCCAAGCGCCAAACCAGCTTCACGTTGCGTATGGTGAACGTGTTTCAAACTGTCTTCAACGTTACGAGTCATCTGTGGAAGATTAAAGACGGTCAAAGCCAAGGCACCTGAAATAATGGAAAATCCATACTCGAACTGGACTACAAAGATGAGGTAACCAAAGAGACCTACAACAACGGATGGTAGAGAAGACAAGATTTCAATACAGGTACGGACAAAATTTGTAATCCGACCTTTTTTAGCATACTCTGCTAGGAAAATTCCAGCCCCCATTGATAGAGGTACAGAGATAAATAAGGTAATCACCAAAAGGAAAAAGGAATTATAAAGCTGAATTCCAATACCGCCACCTGCTTGATAAGAAGATGATTTTCCTGTCAAGAAAGACCAAGAAACATGAGGTAAGCCTCGAACCAAGATATAAAGAATCAAGGAAGCTAGAATGGTCACAATGATTCCTGCGATGGTATAGAGGACAGCTGTTGCAAGTTTATCTAATTTCTTAGCGTGCATAGTTTTTCTTTCCTCTCTCTTTTGTAATCAATTTAATCACACTGTTAAAGGCCAAGCTCATCAAAAGCAATACTAAGGCCAGTGACCAAAGAACATTATTATCAACAGTTCCCATAACGGTATTACCGATTCCCATGGTCAAAACAGATGTCAGAGTCGCTGCTGGTGTCGTCAATGAAGTTGGAACAACTGCTGAGTTACCAACAACCATCTGAATAGCCAGGGCTTCACCAAAGGCACGCGCCATTCCGAAGACTACTGCCGTAAAAATACCTGAACGAGCAGCCTTCAAGGTTACACGCCAGATAGTTTGCCAACGAGTAGCTCCCATGGCTAAACTAGCTTCACGGTAGTGACGAGGAACTGCACGTAGGCTATCTGTTGTCATGAAGGTTACAGTCGGCAAAATCATAACAAAGAGAACGAAAATCCCTGATAAAATACCAAAACCTGTTCCACCAAAGACAGTACGTACAAATGGTACTACGACCTGCAATCCGATAAATCCATAAACTACTGAAGGAATCCCAACTAAGAGTTCAATAGCCGGTTGCAAAATCTTGGCTCCTTTTGGTGACACTTCTGTCATAAAGACTGCAGCGCCAATGGCAAATGGTGTTGCAATCAGAGCTGATAAGATGGTCACGATAAAGGAACCTAGAATCATTGGAAGGGCACCAAATTGTTTACCTGACGGATTCCAAGTTGCACCAAAAAGAAAATCAAAGATATTCACACCATTAACAATGAAGGTCGATAAGCCTTTCTGAGCCACGAAAATCAAAATCATAGCAACAATGATAACAATCAAAGAAAGGCAGGCAAAGGTTAGCCCTTTTCCTAATTTCTCAAGACGAGAGTTTTTTGAAGGAGAGAGCAATTTTTTTGATAATTCTTCTTGATTCATTATTGGCTCCCTTCTACCGCTGTCACAGTACCTACAGCATCTTTTTCGACCTTCATTTCCTTAACAGAAATATAGCCCATACCTTTAACAATTCCATTTTGCGCTTCGTCCGAAAGAACAAAGTTTAAGAATTCGGCAACCAATTCATTTGGCTCACCAAGTGTATACATGTGTTCATAAGACCACAAAGGCCAATTGTTAGTGGTTACATTCTCTGAAATTGGTTCATAGCCGTTAAGTTTGATGGTCCCAACAGAATCATCAACATAGGCGAAAGCTAGGTAGGAAATAGCTCCAGGTGTTTGGGAAACGATGGACTTCACCATACCGTTTGAATCTTGCTCCTGACTTTGTACCGCTGACTGACCATTCATAATCACACTGTCAAAGGTAGCACGAGAACCTGAGCTCGCAGCACGGTTGATAATAGAAACAGCTAAATCCTTACCGCCGACTTCTTTCCAGTTGGTAATTTCACCTGTAAAAATTTTGCGAAGTTGTTCTGTCGTAAGATTATCAACATCTACTTCTTTGTTGATGATAACAGCTAATCCAGCAACAGCAACCTTATGGTCAACTAGCGCGGACGCATCGATACCATCTTTCTCTTCAGCGAACACATCAGAGTTCCCAACATCAACTGCACCTGACTGAACTTGAGATAGTCCAGTACCAGATCCACCACCTTGAACATTGACTGTTTTACCGATGTGAGCTGACGCAAACTCATCTGCTGCCGCCTCGACTAAAGGTTGAAGGGCAGTTGAACCGACAGCCGTCATAGACTCCCCACGATCAATCCAACTTGCACATCCTGCTAACGAACCAGCAAGTAAAAGAGTTGCAAGAGAGATGGTGAGTTTTTTAAATTTTTTCACTATTTGTCTCCTTGAAAATAATGATGAATAGCTTGAATTTTTGCCCTTATTTTCTATTGTTTTCAGGGAAAATCCATACTTCCACTATAACATAGAATACAGTTTTTGACTAGTTTTTCACCTGAAACCTCAAGCCCTTGGGAAAATAATTCTTCAAGGTATTTCCGGTTACTTTTGCAAAACCTAGACCATTTCCACCAACCAAAACTTGGTACCAACCATTTGGAAGAGTTTCAGCTAATTGGACCGTTTCACCAGCCACATATTTGACAAAGTCTTCTTGATGAATTTCGATTCCTTGCTTGACTTGGCTTGGTTTTAAAGCTAAGCCAAGAGAAAAACTTGGTTCAAAACGTTTTTTCTTAAAAGTTCCAAGATGAAGACCATTACGAGCTATCTTGAGTTTTCCTATATCAGGTAGGACTTCTGGCAAGAGATAAAGCTGGTCTCCAAAAACTTGTAGGACACCGGTCAGTTTTTCTTTAAGGTGTTTTTTCTCAAAATCCTGCCATAAGGAAATCTGTTCACGAGATAGGTTGGATTTAGAAGGTTTAAACTTCCCAGTCTTGTTTTGACCTTTAAACTGAAGATGAGCCACGAACTGACCTTCTCCCTTAAAGTGATGAGGGTACATTCTAGCTGTTTCAGGTAAATCAATCCCAGGTACCATTCCATTGATATGTTGGATTGGAACTAATTCAAAATGATAGCTATCCAGTAACCATTGGACGATTTCTTCGTTTTCTTCTGGCGCCCAGGTACAGGTTGAATAGACTAGTCGACCACCATCAGCCAACATGGTAACAGCATCTGCTAAAATTTCACGTTGTAAACTAGCGCACTGGCTAGGATAATCGACACTCCAATAATCCATAGCGTCAGGTTGTTTACGAAACATCCCTTCACCTGAGCAAGGTGCATCTAAAACGATCAGGTCAAAATAGCCTTTAAAAACCTTGGCTAAACGGTCTGCAGATTCATTGGTCACAACGACATTAGTCGCACCGAAGCGTTCCATATTTTCAACTAAAATCTTTGACCGTTTGCTTGAAATCTCATTTGAAACAAGAAGACCGTCTCCTGCAAGATAGGAGGCCAGTTGAGTGGATTTCCCACCGGGAGCCGCTGCCAAGTCTAAGACCTTCATACCTGGCTTTGGCTGGGCTACTTGAGCGACCATTTGTGCGGCAGGTTCTTGTGAATAGACCAAGCCAGTTACATGTTCTGGTGATTTCCCTGAAACCTTCCCATAGTAGCCCCAGGGTGTATTGGGAATAGCATCTGAAAAAGAAAGCTGTCTTTCTTTTAAAGGGTTGATACGAAAAGCAGAAACAGCCTCATCATCAAAAGAGGCAAGAAAAGCTCTTGCCTCATCTCCCAATATTGTTTCGTATTTTTTTACAAATCCATCCGGAAATTGCATGTAGGTTTATTTCCTTTCATAGATATAGGATTGAATCTCATCTTTCATCTCGACTGGCACCATCATAACGGCCTGTCGTGTTTGAAAATCGACTTCCTCGCCAGCAATCGTAAAAACCTTATAACCCAAACTCTCACCTAGAATACTTGCAGCCGCATAATCCCAAGGTTGTAAATAAGTGATATAAGTTAAAAGTCGACCTGACAGCACCTTAGCAAAACTAATAGCGGCGCTGCCATAAACTCGTGTCCCAAGTGCAGCATTTCCCAAATCCGCTAAGCCCCATTCGTTAGTCGCTAACATTCCAGAATTACCAGCTACCAAAAATTCTCTCAAGGGTTTCTTTTTAAAGAGTGGTAAAAGTTCGTCATTGCGACAGGGCGGGAAGTCTCCTCCACCATGGTAACAATCACCCTTCATAACATCATAAATAATACCAAACTTACCAACACCATCCTCAAAATAGGCCAGCATAACAGCAAAATCTTCACCTTGTGCTACGAAGTTGTTGGTTCCATCAATAGGATCAATAATCCATACAGAACCTTGTCCTACTGCTGCACGCACGCAGCCTTCTTCTGCACAAAATAGATCATCTGGATAGCGAGAACGGATTCTTTTAATAAGTAAGTCTTGAACTTCTTTATCTAACTTAGTTACCAAATCTGTAGGGGAAGACTTTTTCTCAACATGGAGATCTTCTTTCATATGCTGGAGAATGTATTCCCCAGCTTCCCTGACAATTTCTTTGGCAAATGTAAATTTATTTTCCAAGTGAAATCTTCCCTTCTCCTTTTTCTTTGGCCAACTGGACTGCACGGTAGAAAGAGTATCCACTAACTGATTCAAACTCACGTCCCAAACGTTTTTCTTCGCTCTTGCTAGGCACAACTGACTTGAATACCTTGTAGGAATCTAATAGTTTCTTAGCATCTACCTGTGTCTCATAGGCAGCTTCAACATCATTAAAAAAAGAAAGCACTGAAGCAAGTTCTTCAGTGCTCCACGACAAATCTAGTGGGTAACTATACTGTTTATTCATCTAATTAATACCAGCTCTTAATGTAGCTTCTTTCAATTCTTGCTTACGATAACTACGAGGAAGAAATGCACGAATCTCATCTTCATTAAAGCCAATCTGCATACGTTTATCATCAATGATGATTGGACGACGCAAAAGACTAGGATATTGCTCAATTAAATTAAGCAACTCTGTCACCGAGATACTTTCCACATCGATATTTAACTTTTGGAAAATTTTTGAACGAGTTGAAATGATGTCATCGGTACCGTTTTCGGTCAAGGAAAGAATGTGTTGCAATTCTTTTCTTGATAAAGGACTGGTCATAATGTTGTGCTCTTGGAAAGGCACTTTATGATTATCAAGCCAGGCCTTTGCCTTACGACATGATGTACAACTCGGTGATAAAAATAGTGTAATCATGCTATTCTCTACTTTGCATACTTTTCTAACTCTATTATACAAAAAAATAAAGCGCTTGACTAGTTATTTCCGTAAAAAAACCTACTTTTTAAAGAAAAATAAGTTTTTCGTAAAATTTTTAAAACATTTTTATGCATTTATTCTCTTTTCGGTAATTTTTTCCAACTTAGTAGATAAACGAATCCAAAAATTAACTCATACAAGCAGAAAAATAGGAGAAAGGCATGCAGGAAAAAATCCTCTGGTAAAATAAGAATGACCGAATCTTTAGCGGGATCAAAAAGCCAGGTATCATCACCTACAAATAGAATCTGATGAAACAAGGTAAAGAATTGTTCAAAACCAATGAAGACGCCAACTAAACCAAGAACCAAAGGTAAAGACAGCATAATCAAGAGACCCCTGCGATATAGAGACAGAAAACCTTTCTGAATGACTTGCTTCCAAAAAAGGTAGAAAATCGGTAGAGTTACGATTGCTACTCCTTGCGCTAGGTGAAAGAGTCCCTTTACAACCACAAAGTGGTGAATTCCAGAAGCAGACGAAGGAAAATCTGGCATTGCTAATACTTGACTCAATGGATTGGTCAAATAATCCATCAAAACATTAAAGTTATGTTGGATGGTCTGAGGTTGGACATGAACACGACTAGTCAAGTTTAACCAAGAAATTTCCAGAGGGTAAACCAACCAAGACAGGTAGATGGTCAATAAAATTGCAAGCGAGAGGAGAAAGAGAAGACTTCCTACAAAAGTAAATTTAGTTTTCATCGAAATTCCACTCCGCTAAACTTGAGAGGACATGGGTTGGGGCGATTGGTAAATCCGCTACTTCTTCAGGTTTTGTAAATCCTGTCGTCACCAAAAGGCTAGGGATCCCATTGTCAATACCAGCTCGAATATCAGTAAGATAATTATCCCCCACCATGACAATTTCTTTGCGTTCAAGTCCTAGGTGTTCAACAGCCTTATCCATAATAATCGCGTTTGGTTTTCCAATATAAACTGGTTTTACGCGAGTTGCTGCCTCAAGAAGAGTAATCAGTGAACCAGCACCAGGTAAAAGTCCACGTTCTGTTGGAATATTTAAATCTGGATTGGTGCCGATAAAATGAGCCCCTTTATGGATAGCTAGGGTTGCAGTAGCAAATTTTTCATAGTCAACTTGCCAGTCCAAGCCTACAACCACATAGGCTGGATTTTCTTTATCTTCAACATAACCAGCTGCTTGAATAGCTTCCTTGAGCCCTGCTTCTCCAATCACATAAACGGTCTTTTCAAGTCCCAGGTCATTCATGTAATCAATGGTCGCTAAGGTTGCAGTATAGATTGTCGATACAGGTGTGTCGATATTAAACTGATTTGCCAACATCTCTTGGACACTTTCAGGTGTACGAGTAGTGTTGTTTGTTACAAAAAGATAGGGAATCTCTCTTTTCTGCAGCTCGTGAACAAAAGCTTCTCCCGCTGGAATTCTATCTTTTCCTTTATAAATTGTACCGTCTAAATCAATTAAATAGCCTTTATAAGTCATATATTACTTTCTAATCTGTGTTAATTTCTTGCCAAATTATCTTTGCCTGAGCATTGATATCGCCATCACTTGTGACTTGGTGATTGCTTTCTAGTTGATTCAATTCGTAACTAGAAGTAATCATACCACCTGGTCGAACTTCCTTGACATACTTGAGGTTGATTTTTTTAGGAATATGATTGGTTAGGAAATCTGCCCCCATGACCTCAAAAATCCAGTCTAGGTATTTGCTGTTATTGACGTGGCCATTCATATCCAAGTCGTAAAAACGAACATGGTAATCTTTGCTAATCGCTTCTTCCAGCTCTGCGTATTTTGGCCCGCGAAGGAGTTTCTTAGAAAACTCAGATTGATAAGGAGCGACAATTTCTGGTTCTACAGGGTGGACCTTACGACTCTCACGATCCATAAGGACAAAGGTAGCTACCATGCGAATGATTTCTTGACCATCTTCATCATAAATAGTAAATCGGCGGTAGCAAAATAGACGATTGTAAGTCAAGGCTTCCGTTTCAATTGTGATTTCCTCAGCAAACCGAGGAAGTCTAATCACATCGATATCATAATCAGTGATAATCCAGACTAGATTATACTGTTCTAAAACATCCTTGTCACTCACTCCTAGATTAATTGATTGCATTCCTGATACTTGCAGGGACAACAAAATAACATCTGGCAACTTGATATGGCCATTCATATCAGCCATATCAAAAGGAATTTTCATCTTCATTTGATAAGTTAAGCCCATAATTCTACTCCAATATAAATCGTTCTGCTACTGTATCTCCTAAAAAGAGACCTTTTTTTGTCATTCGTATTTGTTGACCTTCTACTTGTAAAAGACCTTGATGACATAAATCTCTTACAACTTGACCATATAAATTTTCAAAAGATGTGCCAAATTTTTCTTCGAATCTTGCTTTTGAAACTCCTGTATTCTTGCGAAGTCCAAGAAACATCTCTTCTTCCATTTGTTCCCTTAGACTCAGGTGTTCCTCATTGATGCGAGCATTGCCTTCTTCTACTGCCTTTAGATAATGGCGGATTGGCCCATGGTTTTTATAGCGAACACCGTTTACATAGCCAGACGCACCTGCACCTATACCATAATACTCAGCATTATCCCAGTACATAAGATTGTGACGACTTTCAAAGCCAGGTTTTGAAAAATTTGAAATTTCATAATGCTCAAAACCAGCACGCTCTAATTCAGCAATGATATATTCGAACATTTCAGCTTCTACTTCTTCTTTAGGAAGTGGTAATTTCCCACGACGCATACGATTCATAAAGACCGTATGGTTTTCTAGAATCAAACTATAAAGGCTCATATGAGGTATATCAAGAGCGATGGCCTTGGCAACATTGTCCTTGACCTGGTCCATAGTCTGACCAGGAAGAGCGTAGATCAAGTCAATGGAAATATTATCAAACCCTGCTAACTTGAGACGATCTATATTTTCATAGATATCTTTCTCTAAATGACTACGACCAATTTTTTTCAGCATTTTATCATCAAAGGTTTGGACGCCCAATGAAACACGGTTGACTGCTGAATTTTTCAAAACTGCAATCTTATCCTCATCCAAATCACCAGGATTAGCCTCAATGGTTAATTCTTCTAAGACTGACAAATCTAAGTTTTTAGTCAATCCATCCAGAAGCACCTCTAACTGTGGCGCAGACAAGGCTGTCGGTGTACCTCCCCCAATATAGAGAGTACGCAACTTCTGAATGTCATAAGAATGAAATTCTTGCAGTAGATGTTCTAGATAGCTGTCTACTGGTTGATTTTTAATAAAGACCTTAGAAAAGTCACAATAATAACAGATTTGTGTGCAAAATGGAATGTGCACATAAGCTGATGTTGGTTTCTTCTGCATAGTATTTATTATACCACAAAGACTTCCCTCAATAAAAAAATCACCATCTCCGACTCTAAGGGAATCAAAAATGGTGATTTCTATTTTAATCTTCTTCGATTTCGATGATGATTTCTTGACCGTCTTCTGGGTCTTCAACAACTACTTTTTCTTCCAATTGTTCCTTGAGATTGTTCAAGGTCTCTTTTGAAGCTTCAGTCGCTTGTTGAGCTAAAGATTTAGATTTTTCAAGAACTGAATCCAAAGTAATTTCGCCTGATTCTACTTGTTCTTTTGTCTTTAGAACAAAATCTCTGGTTTGTTCTTTGACTTCTGTCAATTTTTCAAGAGCTTGTTCCTTAGCATATTCTGGATCTTCTCTCAGATCTTCAATAAAGTCTTGTGCTTGACTAGTAACACGTTTCCCTTTTTCACTTGTTAGAAACAAAGCAACAGCTACACCTGAAACAGTTCCTAAAAGGATTGATGATAATTTACCCATGAGTTATCTCCTTTTTATTTTTTGAAAAACTTACTTGCAATACGAACGGCAGATAAGCCTGCACTAGTCTTTAATGTTTTTGAACCTGCAGATGATGCTTTTTTACTCAAGACACGAGCCTGCTCATTTAAGTCAGAGACAGAAACAGAAAGGTCTGCAACTGCTGTAAAGAGTGGATCAATGGTTGCAACTTTGATATTGATATCATCAGCAAGAACATTGACCTTGGCAAGAAGTTCGTTTGTGTGATGTAGAGTAACATTTACATCTGAAGTTAGCGTTTTAACAGTATTTTCAGTTTCATCGATTACACGTCCAACTTTTTGAAGGGTAATAATCAAATAAACAATAAATACAATCAAGGCAATAGCCACAATAATATAAGCAACTTCTAACATTTTAATTCTCCTTTTTTACATTATAAAATGGTGCTTTTTTCCGATTTTGATAAACGATAATATAAATACCAAGTCCAATTAATAGAACAGACAACCACTGAGATACTCGAAGTCCAAAGAACATGAGACTATCTGTACGCATTCCCTCAATAATCATACGTCCAAAACCATACCAAATTAAGTAAAAGGCTGTGATATGACCACGACGAATGCCATTTAATCGGCGTCTAAAAATAACAATTAAAGCAAACCCAATCAGGTTCCAGATAGATTCGTATAAGAAGGTTGGTTGACGATAAGAACCATCAATATACATCTGATTCTTAATAAAACCAGGTAAATAATCAAGGTTTTCTACAACTGCTCCGTAAGCTTCTTGGTTAAAGAAGTTCCCCCAACGTCCTAGACTCTGAGCAATCATTACACTCGGAGCTGCAATATCCAAGAAATCCCAGGTATTGATTAATTTACGGTCTGCGAAAATATAAAGTACAATCGCTCCGGTAATTAGACCGCCGTAAATAGCAAGACCACCATTCCAGACAGCAAATATCTCCCCTAAATGTTGGCTATAATAGTCAAATTTAAAAATAACATAGTAAAGTCTCGCGCCGATGATTGACAAAGGGAAAGCCACTAAGATAAAGTCCAGAATATCTTCTGATAAGATTTTCTTTTTAGGAGCTTCTTTACTTGCCAAATATACCGCTAAGATAAGGCCTGAAACGATACAAAGTGCATACCATCTAATGGCAAATGGACCTATTTGAAAAGCAACTGGATCAATCATTTTGCACCTCGTTCTTTTCAATTAATTTCGTCAATCTTTCTTCAAACAGACGCGTCGCATCAAAGCCCATGTCTTTTGCACGATAATTCATAGCTGCCGCCTCGATAACAACAGAAATATTGCGCCCTGTTTTAACTGGGATGCGGATACGTGGAATGGTAACTCCAGAAACTTCTAGTTCTTCAGCATTATTTCCTAAGCGATCAAAGGTCTTATTTGTATCATAATTTTCCAAATAAACAGCTAGCTGAACTTGTGAAGAATCCTTAACGGCACTGGCACCGTATAGACTCATGACATCGATGATCCCTACTCCACGAATTTCGATCAGATGTTTCAAGATTTCAGCAGGTTCACCCCAGAGAGTCATTTCATCCTTAGAATAGATATCTACCCGATCGTCTGCTACCAAACGGTGACCACGTTTAACTAGTTCTAAACCTGTCTCACTCTTACCGATTCCACTATCACCTTGAATCAAAACACCCATACCATAGATATCCATTAGGACCCCATGTACACTTGTACGTTCCGCTAAACGTGAATCAAGATAGCTAGATAGTTCTCCAGACAAACGACTGGTTGCTGTACGACTAGTTAAAATCGCAATTTTACATTCTCTAGCAGCCTTCAACATTTCCTCTGGAACCACCAAACCACGGGCAACGATGACCGCAGGTGTTTCTGGTAGGAACATTTTTTTCAAAACAGTATAACGGTTGTGAGAAGACATACTGATCAGATAAGACCATTCCTTCATCCCCAACAATTGAATACGCTCTGGAGTATAGTAATCAAAATAGCCTGTCATTTCAAGACCAGGTCGCGTTATATCTGCAGTATTAATTTCCTTTTCAAGTAATTCAGGCTCCCCATAGACAATGTCTAATCTAAGCTTCTCAATTACTTCTTTTACTGAAACCGACATATATTTCTCCTTAAATCGAGTTCTCTTACTATTATATCAGATTGTAGGAAGAAGTTTGTATTTTTTACCGTGTTTACGCTATTAATTTATCTGATAATATTTGAACGATACAAAAAAGGATTAAACAATAAATTGTTGTCTAATCCTTCTGACTATTATTTCATAATAGATAATGCACTTTAGTTATCTTGTTTCTTTAAGCCCAAGACTCCAAGACCAGCTACCAAGAGTGCTACACCAGTTGCAAACAATGATTCTTTAGAACCAGTATTTGGCAATTCCTTTTTAGGTTCAGATGTTGTAGACGTAGTTTCAGGTCTTGTTTCTTCAGTTGTTTTACCTGAAGGAGTTTCTTCACTTGATTTACCTGGAGTTGTCTCAACTGTTGTAGTAGTGGTAGTTGATTTTTCTGTTGTTGTAGTTGTTGAAGTAGTCGTTGGCTCTTCTGTCGTTGTCGTTGTTGAAGTAGTCGTTGGCTCTTCTGTTGTTGTCGTTGTTGAAGTAGTCGTTGGCTCTTCTGTTGTTGTCGTTGTTGAAGTAGTCGTTGGCTCTTCTGTTGTTGTCGTTGTTGAAGTAGTCGTTGACTCTTCTGTTGTTGTCGTGGTAGTTGTAGTCGTAGTACTAGTTGTTGTCGTAGTTTGTTCTACTTTTTTATACCAGTGGATACGATTTCCTTCACGATCTTTTTCTGTTTTTACAAACTCATAACCATCAATAGTAGCTGGATCCTTCCACCCCTTATCTTGTGGCTTAAGAGTTTCTTTTGTATCGATATCCTTGTACTCTGTCACAAGCGTATCAAGAACTAATTGTGCACCTGCAGAGTCATTAATGATACGGTAAATATAGATACCCTTTGAATCTTTCCTATCAATAGTTGCCGTAGCTACTTTCGAAACATCATATTGCATTTTTTCAAGATCAATCTTAGATTTATCGATGATATTAATACGGTTTTGACCAACACCGAAGAATACTCCTAATTCTTTTGGAACATCTCCTGAAATCATTTCCATTGTAATTTTCTTTTCAGAAATAGAAGTTACTTTGAATGTTGGCTCAACACCTGTCGGGAATACATATGCGCCATATTCATTGACTTCATATGTACTATATACAGGCAAGATAAATCTTGAAGTAAAAGTATCTCCAACTTTGAGTGCAGTATCACCACTTGTTTTCCACTCAATTCCTGAAGCATCGTTTAATTCTAGTTCAACAGTTGAACCAACCTTCATCCCTTCTCTTCCACGAACTTGGAATTCAGTATAAGTTTCATATGAACCATCAGCTTTGAATTTAATTGTGTTTCCAGAAGGTGTGAAGTTGATTGAATTTGTTTCATTAGCAAATTGTTCTACTTTCGGAATATCTACTGTACTTGTCACAGAAGAAGATCCCACTTTAATCACTTGGTTTAAAGTGTAGTCTTTATTTGCGATTACAGCTCCATTATAAGCGTTATCTGATTTAATTTGGAACTTGACTTGTTTCAATATATCTGGTTTTTCAGCTTCAATAGCTTTCGTAAATGTAATTTTTAATGTCGCGCGTGTTGATTCCAATTCAGCTTGTCGCATTTGAGCTGTATCGTTTGAACCTTGACGTGCTTTATTGACGTTTTCAAACGAAACAATTGAAATTTTACCAATTGTCTTACCTTCGTAAGTGACATCCTTGCCATTTAATTGATTTAAGATAGCGACGTTTTCTAATGTAACTGTAACATAGTCGCCTTCTTTCACATCATCTTCTGTAATTGAAAAAGAAAGGTCTACATCTGTATAGTATTCATAATATTTAATGTCATGATTTTTAATAGTACCAGTCACTTCTGCAGCTACTTCTCTAGCTTCACGTGCAGGAGTTTCTGTAGTTGTTACAGCTTCAGCAGTAGTTGTTGCTTCAGCACTTGTTGTAGAAATTTGCTCAGCTGTCGTTGCTTCTTCAGCAGTAATAATTTCTTGACTTTGAAGTGCAGCCAAAAGCACTCCAGTAGACAACAAAGTGATCAATAATTTTCCAAACCTTTTCTGGTTTTTCATCCCCATTTACCTCCGTGTAAAATTACACCATTTTAATATGATTTTACTATATTTGTCTATTTAATTCAACTAAAATACATAATTTGTTTTATAACTAAAATAAAAAGATTTTTTACTATTAAGTTTGAACTTTTTCCAATTCATAAATAATCATTGAAACATGTAAAATTATTCGGGTCTTAAGAATACAAAAAAGACTAGACAAGTCTAGCCTTTCATTTTAAATTAGAATTTTTTACGTTTACGAGCTGCTTCTGATTTACGTTTACGTTTTACAGAAGGTTTTTCATAGAATTCACGTTTGCGTGTTTCTTGAAGAGTACCAGCTTTAGTAACCGCACGTTTGAAACGACGAAGTGCATCGTCAAGAGATTCATTCTTACGTACTACTGTTTTAGACATTTTTTTCACTCCCTTCAAGTTCAAGATCTATTCTATTTTACATGGATAAGAGCTATTTGTCAAGACTAAAATGCTTTATTCCATGAATTTCCACTATTAATTTCAAACTTGATATTATCACTTTTTTATAAAAAATAATTTATTAAGTAGGAAGATTTATATACACTCATTAAATTGAAAAGAGAGCCTTTCGGCTCTCTTTAAGATAGTGTAGATTTTCTAAAAATTATTATTTAGTAAATTTACGTTTCATAACAACTGTTCCTGACATGATTACCACACCAGTTAATACAAGTACTAGGCTTGTAGCCTCACCAGTAAATGGCAGACTTGGTCGCTCTTCTGTAGTAGTTGTTGTATCTGCAGGTTTTGGAGCTTCAGTCGTTGTTGTATCTGCAGGTTTTGGAGCTTCAGTCGTTATTGGAGCCTCTGTTGTTGTTGGAGCTTCAGTCGTTGTTGAAGCTTCTGTTGTGGTTGGAGCCTCAGTCGTTGTTGGAGCTTCTGTTGTGGTTGGAGCTTCAGTCGTTGTTGGAGCCTCAGTCGTTGTTGGAGCCTCAGTCGTTGTTGGAGCTTCTGTTGTGGTTGGAGCCTCAGTCGTTGTTGGAGCTTCTGTTGTGGTTGGAGCTTCAGTCGTTGTTGGAGCCTCAGTCGTTGTTGGAGCCTCAGTCGTTGTTGGAGCCTCAGTCGTTGTTGGAGCCTCAGTCGTTGTTGGAGCCTCAGTCGTTGTTGTGGTTTGTTCTTTTGGATTGACAATTGTTTTGGTAACTGACTTATCTGCTCCAAAATCTGTTGCATTTACTTCTGTATCTGCAGCATTCATAACATAACCTTTTGGAGCTTCAACCTCTGTGAGAATATACTTATCTTTTAAAAGACCAGTTACTGTAATTTTTCCTTCAGCATCTGTAACGTATTCTCCAATAACTTGATTATTAGCTTGTCGTACGACTTTAAACTTAACACCAGCTACTGGTTGATTTTCATCATCAACTTTATGAATATTAATTGTAAATACGTAACCAACCCCTGAACCACCTGCTACTTGAACGACAGTGGATTGCTCAACATATTTAACAGCCTTCCCTTTACCTTTTAACACAGCATCATTATTTAATTTTTCTCCGTCTGCTGGTGAATAATTGGCTTGAACTTTATATTCAATTCGATATTGATCTGACTCTGTGATGTCACCAAGTTGTACAACAAATGATTGGCCATCTTCACTTACTGTAACAGTATGTTGGTCTGTCACATCTGTTCTATCAGTAAATTCCCAAAGACCATTGACATAGTCAAACTTACCTTTGATTACTCGAATGCTATCTTTGATATAAGTTGCATTAGAAAACTTCAATGTATCTTCTACTGTAGCATCTTGAAGACTTTCCTTAGTACGGTTGATTGAAATGGTATAAGAGAGTGTCTTTTGATCTTCACTACTTACCCATCCTGTTTTAGAAAACAACACAGGGTTTCCATCTCCAACACCGGTGAAGTTAACTTTTCCAACTACTTGTGCTTTCCCATTAATCGTTACCTCGACAGGGATTTCTCCTTCTTCAGGGTGTTTTTGGAAATCTACTCGAGTATAAACATAGAAAGAACCTTTGGTATCAGAGTGTTTTTCAACATAATCAGTATAGGTTAAGACGATATGTTTTTTTGTTTCATCAATCTGAGCATTTGCGATAATTTCATTTGTTTTCTCATCACGAATTTCAAAGTTTTGGGATTCTATATATAGAAAATCTGATAAATCAACTGTAGTTGTATCGCCAGCTTTAACATTTTTATCTGTTAAGTCATAATTTGCATTTAGCTTAAATGTAACCCACTGCTGCAAATCTTTATCAAGATTACCACCTTTTTCATTCGTAATATTGAGTGAAGTAATTGTGTCAACAGTCTTACTATTAGACGTAGTAGCCGATGTTTCAGCAGCAGCTTTTGTTAAGCTTAGTGAAACAAATACAGTTAATATACAAACAATGAAAAAGATAAACGATAGTTTTTTCTTATTCATTTTCATGTCTCCTTTAAATTATTAGTTTATTAAAACTAGTACAGTATACCAATATTTACATTCTATGTCTACTTTTATAACTAAAATAAACCAAAAAAAATTATCAAGATTACTTTTAGATATTAAATATGTCTTTTAAATCTAATAATAATATAAATCTATTATTGAGAATCGTTTCTTACAACCTTTTCATTTAAAATAGATAATCATTGTTTGTAAATAAAAAGGAGAGAGCAATGCTCTCTCCTCTCTAAAGAAACTTATCTAATATTATTTAGAAAATTTACGTTTCATAACTACAGTTCCTGACATGATTACCACACCAGCCAATACAAGTACTAGGCTTGTAGCTTCACCAGTAAATGGAAGACCTGGTTTGTCTTCTGTTGTTGTAGAACGAGCTGGTTCTGGAGTCGTAGTTGAACGACTTGGTTCTGGTGTTGTAGTAGGACGACCTGGTTCTTCATTAGTCGTTGTTGTTGTAGTTGTTGTAGTTGTTGTAGTGCCGCCGTTACCACCACCGTTTCCTGGGTAATATGGGATTGTCGTAGTTGTTGTAGTTGGTGTTGGGGCTTCAGTTGTTGTTGGAGCCTCAGTTGTTGTTGGAGCTTCAGTTGTTGTTGGAGCTTCAGTTATTGTTGGAGCCTCAGTTGTTGGAGCTTCAGTCGTTGTTGGAGCTTCAGTTGTTGTTGGAGCTTCAGTCGTTGTTGGAGCTTCAGTCGTTGTTGGAGCTTCAGTCGTTGTTGGAGCTTCAGTCGTTGTTGGAGCTTCAGTTGTTGTTGGAGCTTCAGTTGTTGTTGGAGCTTCAGTTGTTGTAGTGTAAGTGTTTGTGAACTTACGAGTTGAATCTGCTTCTTTAACAGTTGAAACTAGTTTACCTTCGCCATTATCTACTACTAAGACATGGATTGTATAACTTTCAGTTGAGTATGTAACTCCTTCTTCTGAACCAGCTTTTTCTGTCAACACGTATTCGTGCTCGCCTGCTTCAGTGTATGAAAGTTTGAAGGCTACTTCGTTTGTTGCAACTTCAACACCCTCAACTTGTTTACCATTTGATGATGTTGCGATGACGTTTCCGCCTTCACTCAATTCAAACTCAAATTGTTCTTTAGCAAGTTCTTTACCAACTAATTCTTTAGTTGCTTTGATAACAGCTTCTGCTGGAGTTGCTTTATATGTGTTTGTAAACTTACGAGCTTCATCTGCTTCTGTAACAGTAGCTACGAGTTTACCTTCACCGTTATCTACAACTTTAACATGAACTGTATAGCTTTCTTTAGAGTATGTAACTCCTGCTACTGAACCAGCTTTTTCTGTAATGACATATTCGTGCTCTCCAGCTTCAGTGTAAAGAACTGAGAAGACTACTTCATTTGTTGCAGCTTCAACACCATTGACTGTCTTACCATTTGAAGACGTTGCAATGACGTTACCACCTTCGCTCAATTCAAATTCAAATTGTTCGTTAGCAAGTTCTTTACCAACCAATTCTTTAGTTGCTTTGAATGTAGCACGAGCTGGTGATGGCTCATATGTGTTTGTTAAAGTTGGTGCTTGAGTTGTAACCTCAGCTTTAAGTGTTCCACCTTCAGCTTTAACAACGACTGTTACTTCGTATGAGTTTTCATCAAATGTGATACCTGGAACTTTTGTTTCAGTATTTTCTTTGATGACATAGTTGTAGGTACCAGGACCTTTAGCTTTCAAACCTTCAAATGTGATGCTTCCATCTGCTTTGTTTGTTGTTGAAGCAATTGGAGTAGTCAAGTTATTTGCATTGTACAAATCAAACTTGAACTCACCATCTTTCAAGGCTACTGGACGATTTCCAGCAATTACTTTCTTAGCAGTGATTGAGAAATCTGCTGCGATTGGTTCGTCTTGAAGGTTAATCTTAGAACCTTCAGCTCCAAGAGTTACCTTGTATTCTGTTTCATCAAGAGTATATCCAGCAGGAGCTGTTTTCTCTTTAATGATGAATGTCTTACCGACATATTTCTGATCAAACTCATCAGAGATTGCCACACCTTTTTCATTTGTAGTCAATTCTGTAGAGATAGTTCCATCTTCTGACTTCACTGTATAAACAGCGCCTGCAACTGGAACCAATGTGAAGGCATTTGTCTTGTTGATCTTAATCTTGAAGGCTGTAGAAGCTTCGATTTGTCCTTTTACAAGAGATACACGTTCAGCTTCGAACTTTAAATTTGTACGATTACTACGATAAGTAAGTGGAGTTCCATCTGCTGTAGTCAACTGGATAACGTTTTGAACTTTTCTTCCGTCACCAGGTGTAGTTGTATGGTACTCAACCCAGTATGATTTAGAACCATCTGCAAAGATAAGCTTGAACTGAGTATAGTTCTCATTCCAAGCTACAGTATAGTCCGTACCTTCTACCATTTTCTTAGCATCATCAGGAACTTGAGAAGTACCATCGTTCAATGTGGCAGAAGAATAAACTACCAATGACTCTGGGATATACTGGATAGGAGCAAACTCAGATGTATTTGGAAGGAAGTCATTCAAAACTAAGTTCTTACCATAGTCTTGTCTTCCTGTGTTAACACGAATTCTCCATGGAGAGTATACGTCACCTTTACCTACTGAACCAATTGCTGCTAACTTTGCTGAAGTCCATTCTTTACTTACAACATCGTTACCAACCTTAGCATAGTTTTCGAAACCTTCTTGTTTGCTGTCAACTGTCTTAGATGTAAAGGTATGTGTGATTGTTTTACTAACACCCTTGTTTTCAAAAGTTAGTGGTGTTGCTGTTTGGTCACTCTTGAACAAGAAAGTAATTGCATAATTTCCTTTTACGCCTTTAACGATATCCCCGCCTGTTTTAGCTTGGAACTCATCAAGGTTCTTCAAAGTAACACGTGCCTTACCACCTTGGTTATCACCATTAGCAGTAACAACTACTGTACCGATATTAACTTTTGTTTCTTTATCGTACAATTCAGTAGTCCCGTTATATACGGTTACTGGTGTAGGAATATCTACATCAAAGTAATCGCCATTGGTCAATTTTCCATCATATTGCTTGAGGTCAAATTGAACAAAGAACTGATTTGTACGATTGGTAATAATCTGATAAGTACCGTCACTATTCGGTTCCAATTTGGAATCCGACATGTTGAGGACACTTATATCAGTTACTACACCCGTTAGTTCTTTTCCATCTGCATAAGCGACATTGGTCGATAAGAACAATACACTCAAGAAGGTCAGAACTGATACAAAAAATATTAGAAACGGCTTTTTCTTAGACTTTTTCACCATTAAATATTTCCTTCTTTCCCTATTTTTTTAAATATATTGAATTATTGACTAACTCACCATCATAGTACTAAAATATAATCTAAAAGTCAATGAAAACGAGGCTCGGAAGCCTCATTTTTAATAAATTACAAATATAATTATTTTATTTCTTTACAATTATAAGTTTTATATTTATAATGTACGTTTTTATTATAATTTTACTTTTTTATATACATGAATTTTCATAAAGTTACAAAAACCATTCAAAAATTTTTGAATGGTTTTCATTTATACGAGAACTATTTTTTCAATAAGCTAAGTGCTCCAGCATCCGCAATAATAGTTACATCTGGATGGTTTTGCAAACTACTTGCTGGAAGACTTTCAGTAACTGGACCTTCAACAGTTCCAGCGATGGCTTCTGCTTTAGATTCACCATAAGCAAAGAGAAGAATAGATTTTGCATCTAGAATATTTTTAATTCCCATTGAGATAGCTTGTGTTGGTACATCTTCAATCTTATCAAAGAAGCGAGCATTTGCTTCAATAGTAGACTGATCAAGATCTACAAGGTGGGTTTGACTATCAAATGGAGTTCCTGGCTCATTAAAGCCAATGTGACCATTTCGACCAATTCCCAAGATTTGTAAATCTACTGGATGATCTGCAAGAATTTGATTATAACGTTCTACTTCTTCTTCTGCATTATCTTTTACACCACGCGGTAAAAAGCTTTCTTTGAATGGCTTTTTATTGAATAGATTTTCTTGCATAAAGTAACGATAAGATTGTGGGTTATCTCCATCAAGTCCTACATATTCGTCCAAGTTAACGCTAGTAAGATTTGAAAAATCAAGATCACTCTTAACGATTTCTCCATAAAATTCGAGCGGACTGCTACCTGTCGCAAGTCCTAATGTTTGAGCACCGTTTGCTAACTTTTCTTTTAAAATTTCAAAAGCTACTTTTCCACCTTCTTCAGGATTTTTCACTTTAATAACTTTCATAATTGTTCCTCCGTATTTCTTTATTTCATTATATGGTATAGACCAATTTTTGTCAAGTGTAAACGGTTTAATATTTTAAATTTCATAGGATAAAGTTAAGTAAAAAAAGAAGACTAAACTAGTCTTCTCTTTTTAAACTGTCAGAATGAATTAGTCTTCTTTTTTCTTTCTTGACAAAGCATAACCGGCAGTAGCTAAACCAATAAGTGCTGAATAAGTCATGAATGATTGTTCAACTGAACCAGTATTTGGCAATGATTTCTTAGATGATTCTGGTTTTGATTCTGGCTTAGGCTCTGGTTTTGGTTCTGGCTTAGGCTCTGGTTTTGGTTCTGGCTTAGGCTCTGGTTTTGGTTCTGGCTTAGGCTCTGGTTTTGGTTCTGGCTTAGGCTCTGGTTTTGGTTCTGGCTTAGGTTGTGGTTTTGGTTCTGGCTTAGGTTGTGGTTTTGGTTCTGGCTTAGGTTGTGGTTTTTCATTTTCCTTGATAAGCACAACATTTTTATTCCATTCAACAACTGGTTTTTCTGTTTCTTTCTTAACAGGATCCTTCACCAACTCAGGTGCTTCTGGTTTAACCGGTTCACTTGGTAAGACAGGTACAGTTTTATATTCTGGTTCTGTCGGTGGAACTGGTTTTTCTTTAACAGTTGGTACTTCTGTCAATTCTGGTTTTTCAGGTTTAACTGGAGGTGTTGGTTCTGTTGGTTTAACTGGCTCTTCACCTGGATCTTGAGGGAAGCCAACATTTGAGTTGATAGAGAACCAATAGAGAGTTGCTTCGCCTGTTGCGTTAGCACCTTTTGCTGTAAATTCAAGATGACCATCTTTCAAAATAACAGCAGCACCACCATAGTAAAGGTAAGGGCTCTTAGGATCATCCCAACCCTTAGTTTCACTTGAAGAGTCTGCATTAAATGTAGCACCTTGATCCATGTATTGGTTTTGTTCTTTAGCAGATACTTCTTTTGTCGATGAATCTTGGTCTACACTTGAATTTGGAAGTTTAATAAACTCTTTGTCACCAATGTTTACAGACTCAACGTGAGGAGTATCTTGGTGCTTCATTTTTGGTGTGTATCTCAAAACACCAGATGTAGCGTCTACAGTGTAAGAACCGATAACGTCTGATTTATCACCGAATGTGTAATCTTCAGTACCAACTGAGTGACCATTTCCGCCACCAGATGCGTTCACTGTTGTAGCATCAACTGCTGTTTCTCCAGTTACTTTGAAGGCATCATCAACCCATGTTGCTTTTTGAGCAACAATTTTCAAAGGATTATCAGCATTGATATCAACTTCTGCACTACCGAAGTCAGCCTTACCGCTTTTCACAACAACGTCTGCACCATCAAGTTTTGGTTCACTTCCATCTGAATATGGATCCCAAGTTCCACGAACTGTATTGCCTTCGCTATCTTTAGCTTCAACAACTAGAGGACGAGGTTTGTCATTTTCAACATAAGATGCACCATTCCAGTGGTTAAGTGAGTTAAGGGCAAGGATTGCATTGTGTTGTGACAAATCAATCAATTGGTCATTTTCATCATAAAACTCAATGTCAACACCAACTGTAACTGGGTTTTCAGTATCAGTTGAGCTACCAATTGTCATTGTAACCGCTGGATCGTTATAAATTTGAACGATTCCTTTTCCATCTGATGATGGAAGGCTCTTCACATCGTATTTATAAACAACTTTTGCAATACGTTTTTCTTCGCTACCTTTTACAATTTTAGCTTGAGTAAGTCCTGTGTATGTCACATCAAATTTATCTCCGACTTTTACAACTCCCCACTCAATTTCATTTTTAGCATATGGGTTTGTAGTTGTCAAATCAGAATCTTGTAGATTCTTTGTTTCATACATTTTAGTAGCTTTACCATCACCGTACATACGAGATTGACCTTCTTTTGTCAAGTAAGTTGTTAATCCAGTTGTTTGGTGTGTGATTTTAGTTGTTTCGCCATCAGCAAGTTCTTCAGAGAGGAATGTCAAATCTTGTTTGTATTTCTCAGGATTTCCACCACGCTCTGCAACCATCTTATTGAAGGCATCTTTAGCATCATCGTATTGTGCTTTTTTCTTGTTGTAAATTTCGAGCTCAATCAAGTAAGCAGCTTGTGCTTCATCATAAGCAGCTTTTTTAGTCTTGTAGTCAGCTAATTTAGCTTCATATTCTGCTTGAGCTAATTTATTACTTTCAGCAGCTTCTTGATTTGCTGTTACAGATGCATTGTATGCTGCAAGTGCTGTGTTATATTCTTCAAGAGCTTTTTCATAAGCAACACGTGCTTCTTCATTACTCTGTTCTACTGCTGTTTTTTCTGCTGTTTTTTCAGTCAATTCTTTTTCGTAAGCAGTAAGTTTTGCGTTGTAAGCCGCAAGCTCTTTATCGTAGTTTGCTTGTGCAGCAGCATTTTTAGCATCAACTTCAGCTTTTTCTTTTTCGAAAGCTTCTTGATTTGCTGTTACTTCAGCTTTATAATCAGCTACAGTTTTATTAATATCAGTAACTTGTTTTTCGTAATCTTTAGCAGCGGCCTCCTCTGAATCTTGCTTTTTAGTCTCAGTTTCTTTAACTTCAAGACCTTCATTTGTGGCAGCAGTTTTAGCTTCTTCCAACTTCTCTGGAACTGCAACTTCTTTTGTTTCTTCTCCAGCTACTGTTGTAATTGAAGTAACCGGTGTAGTTGCTGATGAAGTTTCATCGGCAGATACAGTCGCAATACCTGCAGCAGCAATCACTGTTGCGACCGCAACAGAACCAAAAGCAACTGAGGTTTTTCTCAAGGCATACTTAATCGTTTTATTATTCTTTAACGATGACATGACAAACTCCTTTTTAAATGTTTTTTATTTATGCTTCTCAAGCAAAAAGAATTTTTGTTCTTCGAAGTCAGAAAAATCGTAACAAAAATAATTTAAAAAGTCAAGTATTTTTATATGTTTTTTTCAAACTTTTTTCACTTTGTTTTCAGGAGTTTTTCATTTTGATTTCAAAAAATTTACGTTTTTGTTGACATTTTCCTATGATATGTCGTATAATTTCAACTAACAAAATTTAATGATTGGGGGATATAATGAAATCTTCAAATAACTTTTCTCAAGAAAAAGGTCACGGCTATTTCCGTAAGCGGAATAAAGTACTTGTATCTATGATTACGGTCTTTGGTTCTTTAATGTTAAGTTCTGTTGCTATGGCAGATGAAGTTGCTTCAACTACAACTTTATCTACAAACGTAACTACATCAAGTCAACCAGCCACTAGTACTGAGACCACTAGTGAGCAACCTACTACAACAACTAGTGAGGAAACCCCAAAGACTTCTTCAAGTGAAGAGACATCATCTTTGCCTCAAACTGCAAGTGCAACTGAACCAACAACTCGTAGTACTTCAGTGGCAACAAGCACTTATAACACACCAAAAATCCAAAACGATGTAACATTTAACAAAGCCACATATAAAAGTGGCGAGGATGTTAGCATCTCAATCAATAATCCAAACGTAACTTCATCTGATTTGACAGTATCTCATTTAGACAAAGTCATTTATGAGTTGAAGAATACTCCAGGAAATTCACTTGTCATTCCAAACTCTGTTTTTTCTCCAAATTCTGGTTATCTCATTGACGTCATCGGAAAGAATGCTGATGGAAAACAAGAACTTCACAAAGTAGCTGGTCTATCAGTCGAAGATGATTGGACTGTATATCCACGTTATGGTGTTGTTGCAGGTTCAAAAGACAATCACAATTCAATCACAAAAGATCAAGTGGAAGGATATAAAAATAGTATTGACCAATTGGCCAACATGCACATCAACAACTACTTCTTCTACGACGTTTACAATACTCCTGCTAATCCATTCCCGGCTAATGTTGAACGATTCACTCAAGATTGGGCTACTTTCTTGATTCCGAAAGATGAAACAGATCCCGAAAAACGTAAAACATACTTACCGGTTATTGACACAGAAGCTGTAAAAGAGTTGGTTTCTCATGTTCATTCAACTGGTGCTAAAGCTATGCTTTATAATATGATTTACGCTGTGTCTCTTGACGAAAAAATCCCAGACCAAGTAAAAAGTGCGATCGTACGCAACTTGCAAGATCACTTCAACTTTGGAAAGACTGGTGATGTTACAGCGACTGACATCCAACAATTTCTAGATCCAGGAGATCCAAACTGGCAAAACTTTATCATCAATGTGATGTTAAAAGCCATGAAAGAAGGCGGCTTCGATGGTTGGCAAGGGGACACTATGGGGACTAACTTGGTTGAAAAAGTTAACGAACCTGGAAAAGCTTTCTCTTTAAGTGAAAACTATCCAAAACTAGCCGCAGCTGCAACAAAGGCCCTCAAAAAAGAAGGCTATGACTTCATGATCAACGATATCTCTACTGGAGATGCTGATCGATTAGGAAAAACAAATGTCTCTGCACCATACGCGGAAGTTTGGGGAGATAGCATCGCCTATGATTCTACCTATCAAGCCTTAACACGTTTGACTGAGCGTATGCGAGATTTATACAACGGAAAATCTCCAATTATCGCTGCTTATACTCACCGTGAAAAAAATGCAGCAAAACTCAGCAAAGACAATGAATTGCTAACAGATGCAATTATTGCAGCAAGTGGTGGTTATCATATGACCACTGCTGCTCTCAATACATCTCAAGATGAAAAAGGTTTTGGTGTTATTCAGGCTGAATGGTACCTCAATCAAAACTTACCAGTCAATGCTGATTTTGCTAATGCAGAATTCAACTACCAAGAATTTATCGTTGCCTACCAAGAACTCCTTCGTGGACGCGAAACTTTAGCACATGATACTCGCCGTATTGGAGACAATACAAATGTTCTTGTTGATGGTAACTTTATCGGTTCTAATCTTGATAATTCAGATGGTGTTCAACCTGGTACCGTTTATACCATCACAAAAGAAACTAAAACTGGTGACCGAATTGCTCATTTGATTAATTTAGTTGGAATTACTGAAAACAAATGGAATAGTGCTGTTAATTCCACTACGAAACTGACTAACATCCAAGCTTTTGTACCACTCGGTAGAATTTCAAAAGATCAGGCCGAACATGCGAATATCTATTGGGCTACACCAGATGCTGTAGAAGGAAAATATAATATTCAACTTCGTGAAACTACTGCCAATGTATATTATGACAGCGGGGCCGGTCAATGGATGGCTGCAATTGATGTTCCTAACCTAGATGTATGGGATATGCTCTATGTCAAACTTAATGAAGTTGCCCGTGTTCTTTATCAAGATGAAACTGGTAAAGAACTGGAACGTTCAAGCGACTTTGTTGGACATACTGATGAAAAGATTGACTACTCAACAAAAGATACGATTGCTAAATACCTAAAACAAGGTTATAAACTAGTTGAGAACGAATTTGATAAAAATGGACCAGCAAAATTTGACCGAGATGCTTCAAACATTAATGGTGATGGCATCCAGGAATTCATCGTTCGCTTTACACCAAAAATTGTAGATTTTTCTGAGACACAACCAATTCAAGTTGGCCAAGTTGTTCCAGGAGATACCGATGGTAGCCTCTATCCAACTCCTAAAGCTCCAAATGGAAAATCTATTAGTGATCTCAATCATTTATCAGAAAAAGTAACTCGTACTATCACCTATGTTACTGAAGATAAGAATGGTAACAATCGTCAAGAAGCTGACATCGTTTCAAAAACAGATAGTTTAAACTTTAGCCGAAAAGGAACTATCAATTTGGTAACTGGAGAAACAACACTTGAAGATTGGGTGTCTAAAGACGGTACTACTTTCGCAGATTATGAAAATCCAGTCAAAAATGGATATGTTGTCGTATCTAAAGAATCAAATGCAACAATCTCTCCTGATCTTAATAAATCTGGAGGTCATACTGGAATCCTAGCTGAATCTGATGACATTTCTGATATTGTTGTCTACCGACCAGTCGGTGTTTATACAATTAGTTATGCATCAGGAAAAGAACCATCAAATGCTATTAAAGAGATTGCATATTTAAATGATCCTTCTAATCCAACTGCTATTTCAGCGCCAACTGCAACTCTACCATATATTGAAGGGTTAGAACCAAAAGATGCAACTGGAAAAATCTTAACCTTTGTAGATCCACTTGATGAAACAAAGGGATACCTTCTTCCTACTGCAACTTCTGCTACTAATGATACAGTAATTACTTATACAATTTCTCAAGGATCAGTGACGGTACAATTCCTCATTATAGGCAGTGATACCGAATTACAAGACTCTCAAACAGTTTCTGAAAACGCAGACTTTGGTACGAACTATACTACAGATGCACCAAAAGTAATTACAAAAGACGGTCTAGTCTATAATTTAGTTGGTCATCGTGAGGGTTCTGCTGATGTTTCAGGAACAGTATCTAAGGGAAATAAAACAGTAATTTATGACTACAAACTTGCTTTAGGAAATGTAATAGCACGATTTGTCCTTCAAAACACCACAACTGAATTGCAACCAGCTATCGTTATTGCTTCAAATGCAGATAACGGTTCTGCCTACATTGCTGTTGCACCGGACGAAATTTCTTATAATGGTCAAACATACGAACGTATTAGCAGTGCACAACAATCAGGCCAAGTCGGAGTAGGAACTACAGATCTGATTTTTGAATACAAAGTCAAAGAATTACCAACTCCTCAACCTCAAACTCAGCCTCAGCCTCAGCCTAAACCTCAAACTCAAACTCAACCTCAAACTCAAACTCAAACTCAGCCTCAAACTCAAACTCAGCCTCAAACTCAAACTCAGCCTCAACCTCAAACTCAAACTCAAACTCAGCCTAAACCTCAAACTCAACCTCAAACTCAAGTTCAACCTCAAACTCAAGTTCAAGTTCAAGGTTCTGAACGCCAAAAAGAGTCAATACAATCAGAAAGAACTTTGATTAAACCTGGTAGTCAGCTACCTGCAACAGGAGAGCAAAATTCCCAATTAGCATATCTTGGATTTGCTTTTCTCACTGGATTTGCAGGTCTTGTCGGTTATAAAAAGAAACAAGATTAAACTACTATAATTTTAAAAACCCAAGGAATAAGTCCTCGGGTTTTTTTATAAGAAAATAACAAAGAGGCCTTGCTCTTACGAGCAAAGCCTCTTCATTTTAGAGCTAAAATTGTTATTTCAACACCAAAATATTGATGTCATCACAATCTTAGTCTTCACGTCTTTTTGGTTTTGCAATTAAACCAAGTCCTACTAGACCAAGGGCTGCACCTAGAGCAACTACTCCAACTGTAGATTGCTCACCAGTATTTGGCAACTCACGACCTTTAGGTTTTTCTGGTGTTAGTGGTGTTACTGGTGTTGGTGGTGTTGGCGGTGTTGGCGGTGTTGGCGGTGTTGGCGGTGTTGGCGGTGTTGGCGGTGTTGGTGGTGTTGGCGGTGTTGGCGGTGTTGGTGGTGTTGGTGGTGTTGGTGGTGTTGGTGGTGTTGGCGGTGTTGGCGGTGTTGGTGGTGTTGGTGGTGTTGGTGGTGTTGGTGGTGTTGGCGGTGTTGGTGGTGTTGGTGGTGTTGGTGGTGTTGGCGGTGTTGGTGGTGTTGGTGGTGTTGGTGGTGTTGGTGGTGTTGGTGGTGTTGGCGGTGTTGGTGGTGTTGGCGGTGTTGGTGGTGTTGGTGGTGTTGGTGGTGTTGGTGGTGTTGGTGGTGTTGGCGGTGTTACCTTGTTGTTAAACTCAGTATCTTCAGGCATTTGTGAAGTAAGAGTTAATACTTTACCGTCCTTCGTCACAGTAACTCCAACAGTCGCTACCATCTTATCGTACTCAACTCCAGCCTCTGTACCTTTCACTTCTTCTACATGATAAATATAAGTACCTTCTTGACCACGTTTGAATTCAAGAGCTGAGAACTTGATCTTACCTTCAGCATCATTGCTTACGGTTTCAATCACGTTACCATCTTTGTCCTTCAATACGAAGCTGAATTCACTAGCTTTCAACGCACGACCTTCTAATTTCTTCGTGAAGTTGAATTCAACTTTCACTGGAATATTAACAACACGTTTTTCAGTTGGTTTTTCTGGTTTTTCAACTGATTTCTTAGTTGGATCATATTGGTGAACAATTTGAGAAGCTGTATTTTCAATATCTACACCTTCTTTAGCAGTTCCCTTGATACGTGCTAGAATATCAAACTTGTAGTAACGTCCAAATGCTAATTTAGCAGTGTCGATTACTTGAGTATTTTCTGCATCTCCAAGAGACATAGTCAAGTCAGCCTTAGATGTAGCAGTAATGACACCATCCACAATTGAAATATCAAACTTAGCTGTTACATCTTCACCAGTTACTGAATCGTAAGCTTTAATATTAGCTACATTAACATCCAAGTTTTCACTGTCATATTTATCTGTAATTCCAACAGATTGAATATTGTGAGCTTCTGTAAATTTAGTTGTATCAAGCCATACTTGGTAAACAACCTTATCACCTTTATGGAGTGTTTGAGTATTGATATTTTGCTTTTCATTATTATCAACATTGTCCACATATGGATCTTTGTTGGTATCAGCTACTTTATCAGTTAACTCTTTATCATCATCCAGAAGTTTAGTTCCAGTAATGTCAAATTTCTCTTCGTTAAGAATATATTTTTCTGGGTTAAACTCAGGAGTTTCTGGAGGAGTCACAGTGTTATTGAACTCTTTATCTGGAGCATCAGTTAGTGTCTTCACAAGTGCTTTAGCTGTACCATCGTATTTAACTTCTACTGTGATTTCAGCCTTCATAGAGTCGTAAGTGACTGTCGCATCAGATCCTTTAACTTCTTCTACAGTGTACTTATGAGTTCCAACTTGGGCTTTAGTGAATTCAAGTTTAGCGAATTTCACCTTGCCATCTTTATCGTTCTGAACCGTTTCGATTTCAGTACCTTTAGAGTCTTTCAATACGAAGCTGAACTCACCAGCTTTCAATTCACGGCCTTCCAATTTCTTAGTGAAGTTGAATTCGACTTCAATTGGAACTGAGTTGACACGTTTTTCAGTTGGTTTTTCTGGTTTTTCAACTTTCTTCGTAGATGGGTTGTAGAAGTTTACAATTTGCGCTGCTGTATTTTCGATGTCTACTCCACCTTTAACGTCTGTTTTAACAGTGGCTGGGATATCGAATTTATAGTAGCGACCAAACTCGAATTTAGTTGTGTCGATGATTTGTGTATTGTCTGCGTCTCCAAGTGACTTCGTGAAGCCAGCTTTAAGCGTTGCGGTCATAACACCAGCTTCAACTGTGATGTCGAACTTGTCAGTCACATCCGAACCAGTTACTGAATCGTAAGCCTTGATAGCTGAAGAGTCTACATTAACCTTCGTTTCATCGAAGTCATCAGAAATACTTACTGATTGGATGTTATCCTTGTTGTTAGCGTCGAATTTAGTTGTATCAAGCCATACTTGGTAAACCAATTTCGCACCAGGTTTCACAGTCTTAGTATTCAAGTTTTCTGCTTCGTTGTTGTCAGTCTTATCTGCGTATGGATCTTTATTGGTATCTCCGTACTTGTCTGCCAACTCAGAATCATCATCGAGAAGCTTGTTGTCAGTAATTGAGTATTTCTCTTCAGTTACAACGTATTTCTCTGGTTGGAACTTAGGTTCAGTTGGTGGTGTTACCACGTTGTTAAACTCTTTATCAGCGATATCGCCAAGTTTAGCTACTAAAGCTTTAGCTGTTCCGTCATGTTTAACTGTGATGGTTACAGTTGCTTTCATTGTGTCGTATGTCACAGTAGCATCTGTACCTGCAACCTCTTCAACAGTGTAGTTGTGTACGCCTTCTTGACCCTTCTTGAATGTAAGAGCTGAGAATTTCACATTACCATCTTTGTCGTTGGTTACAGTTTCAACTTCTTTACCATTTGAATCTTTCAATACAAAGCCGAATTCGTTCTCTTTCAATTCACGTCCTTCTAGACGTTTAGTGAAGTTGAATTCAATAGAGATTGGTACTGAGTTTACACGTTTTTCAGTTGGTTTGCTTGGTTTTTCAACTTTCTTCGTAGATGGGTTGTAGTAGTTCACTACTTGAGCCGCAGTATTTTCGATGTCTACTCCACCTGCAACGTCTGCTTTAACAGTTGCTGGGATATCAAATTTGTAGTAACGTTCAAATGCAAATTTTGTTGTGTCAATGATTTGAGTTTTTTCTGCATCACCCAATGACTTCGTGAAGCCAGCTTTAAGAGTTGCAGTCATCACACCATTTTCAACCTTGATGTCGAATTTGTTTGTTACATCGTCACCAGTTACTGAATCGTAAGCTTTAATTTTAGAAGCAACGACATCAACCTTCGTTTCATCGAAGTCATCAGTGATTCCTACTGATTGAACGTTTTCTTTGTTAGTTGCTGAGAATTTAGTTGTATCCAACCATACTTGATAGTAGATCTTATCTCCGCGGTTAACAGTCTTGGTATTGATGTTTGCTGCTTCGTTGTTTGAAGTTCCATCAACATATGGATCAGTATTTGTTTCACCATATTTATCAGTCAACTCAGAATCATCATCAAGAAGTTTGTTATCAGTGATTGAGTATTTTGCTTCATTCAATACATACTTCTCTGGTTGGAACTTAGGTTCTGTTGGAGGAGTTACTGTATTGTTGAACTCTTTGTCAGTTGGTTCAGTTACGTTAGCAATCAATGCTTTTGCTGTTCCATCGTGTGATACTGTTACAGTTACTTCTGCCTTCATAGTATCGTAAGTGACAGTTGCGTCTGTACCTTTCACCTCTGTTACAGAGTAAGTATAAGTACCTTCTTGACCCTTCTTGTATTTAAGGGCAGTGACTTTTTCACCAGCTTTATTTGTGTACTCTACTGGAGAGAATTTAATCTTACCACCTGCATCGTTGGTTGCAGTCGCAATCACAACATTGTCGCTGTCTTTCAACTCAAATGTAAATTCGCCAGCTTTAAGCTCACGACCTTCCAAACGTTTTGTGAAGTTGAATTCTGCAGTAATTGGTACACTGTTCACACGTTTTTGAGTTGGTTTTTCAGGTGTTTCTACAGATTTACTTACTGGGTTGTAAACATGAACGATTTGGTTGGCTTTATTTTCAATATCAGCTCCTGCCTTAACTGTGTCTTTAACAGTGGCTGGGATATCGAATTTATAGTAGCGACCAAACTCGAATTTAGTTGTGTCGATAACTTGAGTATTATCCGCATCACCTAAAGACTTGTTCATAGAAGACTTGGAAGTTGCTGTGATTACAGCATTTTCAACCTTAATGTCAAACTTATCAGTTACATCTTGGCCAGTTACACTGTCATAAGCTTTGATGTCAGCAGCGTTAACTGTTACTTTTTCAGCATCATATGTATCAGAAATACCAACAGATTGGATATTGTTCTTATCTGAGAAGTTTCTAGTATCTAACCATACTTGGTAAACTAATTTATCGCCACGTTCAACTGTCTTAGTATTGATGTTTTCTGCTTCGTTATTAGTAGTTTTATCAGCGTACGGATCAGCATTGGTTTCTGTATACTCATTAGTCAATTCGTTGTCATCATCGACTAATTTAGTACCAGTGATGTCATACTTTTCTTTGTTAAGTACAAATTTTTCTGGTTGGAATACAGGCGTTTCTGGAGGAGTAATCTTGTTGTTGAATACTTTATCTTCACTACCATCAGTTGATGCTCCATTATCGTCCACACCGCCAGCAGAAACTACGTTAGTTACTGTTGTTAATGTGTGACCTTTTTTAGAAACTTCTACAGTAATCGTAGCCTTCATAGAATCGTAAACCATTCCAGCTTCTTTAGCTGCAGGGACAACTTCTTCTACAGTATAGGTATGTGTGCCAACTTTAGAGTTGTCAAACGCTATTTCTGTGAATGTTACAGTTCCATCCTTTTTGTTGGCTACAGTCTCAACTTCTTGACCGTCAGAATTTTTAAGAACGAAGTTGAATTCTCCATCTTTAAGAGCGCGTCCAGCCAATTTTTTCGTGAAGTCAAATTTAACTTTTACTGGTGCTACAACATAGTTGTTGAAGATTTTATCATCATCACTTGATTTGAATCCACCTTCAGCACTGTATTTAACTGTAGCTCCTAGGTCACCTTTAGAATTCTCAGTTACAGTAACTGTCATGGTAACAGTCATTGCATCGTAGTCAACATCTGTATCAGAACCCTTTTGTTCAGTGATCTTGTATTTATAAGTACCAGCTTTGTTAAAAGTAAGCTTGCTGAATGTAGCTTTTCCATCCTTGTTGGTAACAGTTTCTTCGTGCTTATCAGGAGTACTTTTCTCTTCTGTTAATTTGAAAGTAAACTCGCCGTCTGTCAAGACACGTCCTTCAAGTTGTTTTTCAACTTCTGGAATGACTTCAACTGGCTTTTGTTTTACATAGTAATAAATTGGTTGCTTGTATGGTGTCAATGAGTTGAGCAAGTCAACGTTTGTACCTATTTGTACATATGCACCATTTTCTAATTGACTATTTGGTGAAAGGTGTCCGATACCGTCTCCTAAGAATGGTACGAATACCGTTTTATACGGTGTATATCCAGCAGCTTTTTGGAAATCAAATGTAACTTCTTTACCGTTTGGATAATTTACACCTTTATTATCAGTGAAAGCAATTGTGTTAAGAGGTGATTTCTTAACATTTAATTCTTGTTTGTTATAATCACCAGGTTTAATCGGCTTGGTTTCTGCCAACAACATGTAGCCATCAGTGCTCAATGTACCATCAGAACGTTTGCTTTGTTGTTTTGGATCTAGAAGATAAACACGAACGACTACAGTTCCATCTTCACCTACGATTTCCTTAATACGCTTAATTCCTGCACGCTCCGCGTCCATGAATTTGGTACCAACAATATAAGGACGGCTTACATAACCAGATGTTGAATCTGGATCTGCCGTTTGATACAATTTGTAGCCATCAAATTGGCGCTCACCAGATGCTGTGAAGTTTTGTCCTTCCATGGCTTTAGTTGTATATCTAGCCAAGTCTACTTCATTACCATTTGGTACGTAATCTTGAACAGTTTTATCTGTTTTATTAGCGTTAAATGTTGGGTTATTTTTATCAACTACTCTGTAGTAAGTTGTTTTATCAACGAATATTGGAATTTTAGCGTTTGTATCTGTGATTGTACGACCATTATAAGCTGGTTCTACAACGTTAATAATATCTCTTGATGTACGAGCGTTATAAACATCTTGATATAATTTTTGTTCAGCTTCATTCTTTGGATTTACTAAAGCTTGAATACTTGCACCAACTTCATAACCTAATTGGATAAATGGTTGGTCTGTTTTACCAGGTCCAGCTCCTGTACCTGGGTTGTAATCAACTTGCCAAGTTAATTCACCATTTGATGCCGTCTTAGTAGTAGTGAATTTTTGAATTCCACTTGTTGCTGTGATTTTTCTAGTCTCTACTACATTACCAGTCGTTTTATCAATCAATTCAACCGTTGTGTCTGTAGTAACATCAAAATTCTTATATGCACGTGTATAGTAGTTTGTATTATAACGTTCGTTGAAGCGAGTAAGGTCTACGATACTATAAGTATAGTAATCACCTTCTTTTCTTGCATATCCAGCTGGTACAGTTTGAGACCCAACCGTAGCTCCATTTGGGTTTTGTATAGTTGGATCAACTGTTTCACCATCTTTTAGATATGTACTAACACTGACTGGCTTAGAGTTGTGATCGCCAGAAACTGCATCTTCAGTTGTAGCACGACGATTACGAACTTTAGGTTTATCACCTTCTGAAACAGCTGGCTTAGTTTCTTCAGCTTTTTCAACCGGCTTAGCAGTTTCCTTATTAGCAACCTCAGTCTCAGTTGAAGCAGGTTTTGCTTCTTCTGCTTTTTCTGAAGACACTGATTCAGATTTAGCTTCTTCTGTTTTAGCCTCAGAAGCTGCTTTCCCTTCTTCTACCTTGTTTGTCTCAGCAAGTTCAGTTGTTGCAACATTTTCTACAACATTCTCTTCCTTCTTAGAGGAATCCTCGCTGACACTATCCTTTTTCACCAACTCTGTTTTTTCTTCAGAACTTGGTTGTGTAGGAAGTTCAGAAGCTTTTACCGCACCTCCATTTGTTAACATAAAACTAAGAGTTGTTCCCAAAAATACGGATGCAACACCTACCTTATATTTCCTCAAAGAAAAACGTTGTTGTTCCTTTCTTATCATTTTGATAAGTTCTCCTTTTATATTATTTCACTATCAGCAGAGGAATTATACTATATTTGAATCTAGAATACAATATTTTTCTCTAACTTTAGCCCTTATATCATACCATAAGTCTGACCTAACTTCAAATAATTATGTGCTCCTGAAATCGTTTACTTTATTATATTTTAGGCCATTTTAACACCCTGTGATTTGTTATATATAATTATATGTAAATGTGCACTATCCTATATTATGTCTATCTTTTAAAATTAATTAATTTAAAATTATACTATTTTTATATATTTACTTAGGTTCAGGTTTTGCATTTAATTATTTGTGAAAAATGATAGCAACGCTTTCATAATAAAAAAGATTCTCAAATGAGAATCTTTTTTTATTAAATCGCTTCTGTAACAAAACTTCTGCTTTCTAGTACTTTTAACATTGCATCTGCTGTATCCAAAGCTGTAAAGAGAGGAACTCCATGTTCAATTGCTGAACGTCTGATTTGCTCACCATCTTCATCAGCTGTCCGTTTGGTACCAACTGTATTGATGATTGCTTGAATTTTTCCTTTGCGGACGTAGCTTGGAATATCGTGTTCATCATCACCAATCTTTCCAACGACTTGTGCCTGCAATCCATGACTTGCAAAGAACTCTGCAGTTCCTTCAGTAGCAAGGATTCCGTAGCCAATATTTTGGAAACGACGAGCCAAATCTAGTGCTTCTTCTTTTGCATCATCTGCGATAGTGAAGACAACATTACCAAAGGTTGGTAAGTGAAGATAAGAAGCTTCAAAGGCCTTGTAGAGAGCTTTTTCAAGAGTGGTATCAGAACCCATGACTTCCCCTGTTGACTTCATTTCAGGTCCAAGCAGGCTGTCTACCTTAGCTAGCTTGGTAAAGGAGAAGACTGGTGCCTTGATATGAACGCGACTACTTTCTGGATAAAGTCCATCTTGGTAACCAAGTTCTTCAAGACTTTGACCAAGAATCAACTTAGTCGCTACCTGTGCCATAGGGATATTGGTTACTTTAGAAAGGAATGGAACAGTACGACTGGCACGAGGGTTTACTTCAATGACGTAGACTTTCTCATCCTTGATAACAAACTGAATGTTCATCATCCCAAGACAGTTGAGGCCGATTGCAAGGCGTTTGGTGTAGTCTGCGATCGTTTCTTGCACTTTTTGCGACAAGGTTTGAGGAGGATAAACCGCCATGGAGTCACCTGAGTGGACACCAGCGCGTTCGATATGCTCCATGATACCTGGGATGAGGACATTTTGTCCGTCTGAAATGGCATCGACTTCACACTCTTGTCCGACGATATAAGAGTCAACAAGAACAGGGTGGTCTGGACTTGCCTTAACCGCAGTACGCATGTAAGAACGAAGATCATCTTCATTCTCAACGATTTCCATAGCACGTCCACCCAAGACATATGAAGGGCGAACGAGAACTGGGAAACCAATTTTACGTGCAGCAAGTACTGCTTCTTCTTCATTGGTTGCAGTCTGTCCAGGAGGTTGTGGAATATCCAAGTCTTTGAGGGCTTGTTCGAAGAGGTCACGGTCTTCCGCACGATCCAAGTCCGCAACTTGAGTACCAAGGATAGTCACACCAGCTTTTGCTAATGGCTCAGCTAGGTTGATAGCTGTTTGACCACCGAACTGAACAATAACACCTTTTGGTTGCTCCAAATCGATGACATTCATCACATCTTCAAAAGTCAATGGTTCAAAGTAGAGTTTATCTGATACAGAGAAGTCTGTTGAAACTGTCTCTGGGTTTGAGTTCATGATGATGGCTTCATAGCCAGCTGCCTGGATAGCCTTAACCGAGTGAACAGTCGCGTAGTCAAACTCAACCCCTTGTCCGATACGGATTGGACCAGAACCTAGGACAAGTACAGATTCCTTATCAGACTTGATAGACTCATTTTCCCATCCATATGTTGAGTAGAAGTACGGAGTTTCTGATTCAAATTCTGCGGCACAAGTATCTACCATCTTGTAAACTGGGACAATCTTGTTTTCTAAACGAAGTTGGCGAACTTGATCAGCTGTAGTTCCCCAAAGTTCTGCGATTTTACGATCTGAGAAACCATTGAGTTTTGCTGTTTTCAGGACATCGACATCCTGAGGATGTGCGCCCAATTCTTGCTCAATCTCAAAGATATGCAAGAGTTTATCAAGGTAGAAAATATCAATCTTAGTTAAGTCAGCAATCTCTTCTGGTGTATAACCACGACGAATAGCTTCTGATACGTAGAAGAGACGGTCATCTTGTGCCTTAACAACTTTTTCAATCAAGGCATCATCTGAAACATCTGCAAGTTCAGGCATTTCATTGTGATGGACACCAATTTCTAGAGAGCGACAAGCTTTAAGGAGAGATTCCTCGATGTTTCGACCGATGGCCATGACTTCTCCAGTCGCCTTCATCTGGGTACCAAGACGACGTTCCCCTTTTTCAAACTTGTCAAATGGGAAACGTGGAATCTTAGCCACAACATAGTCAAGAGCTGGTTCAAACATAGCATAGGTTGAACCTGTAACTGGGTTAATAACTTCATCCAAGGTCAACCCTACAGCAATCTTAGCAGCCAATTTGGCGATTGGGTAACCAGTTGCCTTAGAAGCAAGGGCTGAAGAACGAGATACACGAGGATTTACTTCGATGACATAGTACTTAAAACTGTGTGGATCAAGCGCAAGCTGAACGTTACATCCGCCTTCAATCTTGAGAGCGCGGATAATGCTCAAACTAGCATCACGAAGCATTTGGTTTTCATAGTCGGACATGGTTTGCGCAGGGGCAAATACGATAGAGTCTCCTGTGTGAATTCCAACAGGGTCAAAGTTTTCCATGTTACAAACAACAAGGGCATTATCAGCTGAGTCACGCATGACTTCGTACTCGATTTCCTTGAAACCAGCAATGGAACGTTCAATCAAACACTGGGTAACAGGTGACAACTTCAAACCATTCTCAGCAATTTCTCGCAATTCTGCTTCGTTGGCACACATACCACCACCAGTACCACCTAGAGTAAAGGCTGGACGGACGATAACTGGGTAGCCAATTGTTGCTGCAAAGGCTACGGCTTCTTCAACTGTGTTGACAATTTCAGATTCTGGAATTGGTTGCTTGAGTTCTTCCATCAATTGTTTAAAGAGATCGCGGTCCTCTGCTTGGTCGATGGCAGACAATTTGGTACCAAGAAGTTCTACTCCAAGCTCATCCAAGATACCATTTTTTGACAATTCCATTGCCATATTAAGCCCTGTTTGACCTCCAAGAGTTGGGAGCAAAGCATCTGGACGTTCCTTACGGAGAATACGAGTCACAAACTCAAGTGTAATCGGTTCGATGTAAACCTTGTCTGCAATCTCTTTATCTGTCATGATGGTTGCAGGATTTGAGTTAACCAAGACAACCTCATACCCCTCTTCTTTCAAAGACAAGCAGGCCTGGGTCCCAGCATAGTCAAACTCAGCAGCCTGACCAATAATAATCGGACCAGAACCAATCACCATAATTTTTTGAATATCAGTACGTTTAGGCATTTATAAGATATTAAGGGCGTCAAGCGGACAAAGCTAAAATAGGAGTTATGACGAAGAACTGTTAGTTCTAGGAATAACTATCTTTTTAGCACCGTCCGTAGCCCGTATTCAGTTCACCAAATACGAACTACCCTTCTCCTTTCTATTCGGCAACTCTCTGATTGCCATTAAATAAATTCTCCGACGATTTTTTAGCGAAACGATCATTTTCGGTAAAAAATCTAGTGCAGGGAGTTTTTAGTTCGCCATATAGCGACTAAAAGAAACGACCTGCCTTTCTATTCGTCGCCTCACAGAGCGACATTAAATAAGATACAAAGGACGATAAGAAAGCGACTGAATTTTAGGAAACCAAGGAAGGATTGACAATCCAAGTTGGTTTCTCTAAATTCCGAGCTTTCCGATCGTGTTCAATTCCATAAATTCTCCGACGATTTCTCACTCGTCTTTAGTTTGCTTGTTTAAAAGCTTCCATCATCTCGATGAACTCATCAAATAGATAACTTGCATCATGTGGCCCAGGAGCTGCGTCTGGGTGGAATTGCACAGAGAAACCTGGTAGATATCTGTGACGTACGCCTTCAACTGACTTGTCATTGATTTCTTCGTGCGTGATGATTAAGTGCTCTGGTAAATCCTCACGGTTAACTGCATAACCATGATTTTGACTTGTGAAGTCCACGCGCCCAGTTGCAATTTCACGAACAGCATGGTTAAAACCACGGTGACCAAACTTCATTTTATAGGTCTTAGCACCATTTGCCATTGCAAAGAGCTGGTGCCCCATACAGATACCAAAGATTGGAATTTTCCCGAGAATACCACGGATCATCTCAAGAGCTTCTGGTACATCTTCTGGATTTCCAGGACCATTTGACAACATAACTCCGTCAGGGTTTAAATGCAAGATTTCCTCAGCCGTAGTTGTGTATGGAACTACAGTCACGTTACAATCACGTTTAGATAGCTCTCGTAAAATAGAGTGTTTAAGACCGAAGTCTACTAAAACAACGCTCAAGCCAACTCCTGGAGCCGGATAAGCAGTCTTTGTAGAAACTTGTCTGATATTATCAGTCGGTAAGACAGTTGCTTGAAGTTGATCTGCAATGTGATCCATACTATCGCCAGCATGTGTTAGAGTCGCTCTCATGGTACCATGTTTACGAATAATCTTTGTAAGAGCTCGAGTGTCAATGCCTGAAATTCCAGGAATCTTCTTAGCTTTCAGGAATTCATCCAAGGTCATTTGGTTGCGCCAGTTGCTGGCTCTACGAGCCTCTTCGAAAACCACAACTCCCTTACAAGTAGGACTGATAGACTCGTAGTCATCACGGTTAACTCCATAATTCCCTACTAGTGGATACGTGAAGGTCAAGATTTGTCCATTATAAGATTGGTCTGTAATGGATTCTTGATATCCTGTCATCCCTGTGTTAAAGACGATTTCCCCTGTTACATCAATATCTGCACCGAAGGCCTTTCCTTCAAAAACTGTGCCATCTTCTAAAACTAGAAGTCTTTTTGTCATATTTTCACCTCTCGTGGACGCTCACTGGCGTCTTTTAACGTTTTGTGTCTTATTTGGCTTTTCTACTTGCCAATACGGATTCTAAAATAGCCATTCTTACAAATACACCGTTGGTCATCTGCTGAACAATACGTGATTTTGGTGCTTCAACAAGATGATCGGCAATTTCCACATCCCGATTCACAGGAGCCGGATGCATAATGATTGCTTCTTCTTTTAAGCGATTATAGCGTTCTTGGTTCAAGCCATGTTGAGCATGATACTCTTCTTTTGAGAAGACTGCTCCACTTTCGTGGCGTTCATGTTGAACTCGAAGCAACATCAGAACATCCACCTGGTCAACAATCTCGTCAATAGTTACAAACTGACCATAATCTGCAAATTCTTGACTTCTCCATTCCTCAGGTCCTGCAAAGTAAAGTTCAGCACCTAAACGTTTCAAAATCTGCATATTGGACTTGGCAACACGTGAATGGTCCAAGTCACCAGCAATGGCAACCTTGAGCCCTTCAAAACGGCCAAATTCTTCGTAAATTGTCATCAAATCAAGCAGACTCTGACTAGGATGTTGCCCTGAGCCATCACCACCATTGATAATCGATGTCATAATGGTTGGGCTCGCAATCAATTCCCTGTAATAATCAACCTCTGGGTGCCGAATAACACAGATATCTACACCAAGTGCAGACAAGGTCAAGATTGTATCATAGAGTGTCTCACCCTTGTTTACAGAGCTTGTATTCACATCAAAGTCAAGTCGTTCCAATCCCAGTTTAATCTCTGCAACTTCGAAGGATTTATGCGTTCTTGTCGAATTTTCAAAGAAAAGGTTGGAAACAATGGGATGGTCTTCGTAGGGCAACTGGGCTCCATTTTTAAACTCGATCCCTCGTTTAATCAATTTTATAACCTGATCTACAGTAAGATCTTCCATGGACACCACATGTTTGAGTGCTTGTTGATTTTCTGACATGGCTACTCCTTTAGCTTTTAAGCTTCTTCAGTAATCAAAACTCTATCTTGGCCATCAAGTTCCGTCATCTCAACGATGATTTCTTCAGAACGACTAGTTGGAATATTTTTCCCAACGTAATCTGGACGAATCGGCAATTCTCTGTGCCCACGGTCCACTAATACTGCTAGACTCACACGGGCAGGGCGACCATGTCCGACAATGTTATCGATAGCGGCACGAATTGTACGACCTGTGTAAAGAACATCATCCACCAAGATAACTTCGCGGTCTGTCACATCAACAGAAATCAAGGAAGTATCTTCACCACTTTTGACATCGTCACGGTAAGGTTTGGTATCTAATTCTACAACGGGAACAGAGATGTTTTCCAATTGTTCCAAGCGCTCTTGGATGCGGTGGGCGATAAAGACACCACGTGTTTTAATTCCCGCTAAAATGATTTTGTTCAAATCTTTGTTGCGTTCGATAATTTCATAAGTGATACGCGTAATTGCTCGCTTGACGGTTAATTCGTCTACAACTTCTTTTGTCTTCATGACAAACCTCCAAAAAGAAAAGTCTCCTTAGACAAGGAGACTTGAGAATGTATCATTAAGCGAGCCATACTGGAAACAGCATAGACTTACCCTTCTACTTTATCGAGCTCCTTGCCTGCCTCACGGGACAGGTTTAAAGGAATATTTTATTGTTCTTACTATAACACAAAGCCCAGTTCAAAGCAAGTAAAAACATTCAATGTTTGACCTTATAATGAACTAAAATCATACAATTGTGGATAGTGTTCGCATTCTGGATTTTTCGGATGACAGATAGCACGACCAAAGTAAATCATGGCTTGATGCGCCGCCAACCACTTTTCTGGTGGCAAGACATCCATGACACGTTTTTCAACTTCAAGTGGAGTTGCCGATTTTTTAACAATATCATGGTGTTTGCAAATGCGCTCCACATGAGTATCTACCGCAAAAGCTGGAATTCCAAAGCCCACACTCATGACTACATTAGCTGTTTTACGCCCAACTCCCGCCAAACTTTCTAATTCTTCTCTAGTCTGAGGAACTTGACCATCAAAATCTTCTAATAACTGTTGCGCACATTTTTTAAGAAATTTTGCTTTATTTCGATACAGACCTAAACGAGAAATATGTTTTGCAATGTCCTTCTCACTAGCGTCTGCCATGGCTTGTGGTGTAGGGAAGGCTTCAAAAAGAGCTGGAGTCGCCTTGTTTACTGCCGCATCTGTCGTCTGAGCAGACAACATAACTGCAACTAAGAGTTCAAAATGATTGCGAAAATCTAGACTAGGTTTTGCATCTGGAAAAAGAGCTATGATTTCCTCAATGACATGACGGGCACGTTTCTTGGATAAAACCATCTATTCGTCTCCATCAAACAGCCCTTGTAAACCTGCAAAAGGACTACTTGCTTCTTTTTTGACTGCTTGTTGAGCTTGATATTCTTCCTCAGTCATGATTTGCCAGTCATTTCCAGAAACAAATCCCTGACCTGCTTCTTCTTCTGCCGTTAAGACCTTGATTGGAATGTTTAGCAAGATATTATCCGAAACACTTTCAGCCAGGTCGATTTCACCATTTTCGATAGATAAAACCAAGTCATCATCAAGAACTTCTTGATCCAGTTGATTGGTAGCACCTTCCATAAAGACTTCTGTCACTGGATAAGACTCTGCTAACTCAACAGGTTCCATACTACGACTAGAAGCAAGTACGATGGTATAAGACAGTTGATAATCTAGGAAAAACATACGGTCTTCATACTGAACCTTCCCAACTGCGACAATATCTTTTACGTCTAAAATTTCTTGGTTACGCTCACGTAAGTCAGCTGACATGTCTAGAGTTTGCTCAAAATACAAACCTTCAGGCTGCTTACGAACTTCTTGAATATTTAATTTCATACTTCCTCCATAAAAATTTACTTCCTTGATTATACTATGTAGTATAGATATATTGTACCATAGAACGCGTAAGCTTTATAGGGTTACGACCTCAAAAAGTAATTACATTGCCCTAGGTTCTCAATAATATAACTGTAACAATGTATCAAAGTCATCTCTATCCACTTTCTGACTGTTTTGTTTTATTTGTTTAATAATTTCATTCCTTGTTTTGATATCAAAAGGTAACTCTTGAAATACTTCCTCTTTAACTAAGAATTCCCCGTTTTCTCCTTGAAATTGTCTAGTGATTTTTCTAATATCTGTTTCAAGTTCAATAGATTGAATGATTTCATAATCGACATTATCTTCAATTGCGTCTAGCAACAAACTAATTGATATCTTAATCATCTTTACTCACTTTCGTAAACTTAATCGTAAACATCCTATCATTATATACTACTATCTAGAAGGCTAACAAAAATTTCTCCATTAAAAGGCGCTAATAATTAGTTGAATCATAAGAAATAACAATATTTTTTTTCAACTCATTATCCTCTGTCAACGGATAAATGTCAAATATTTTTAAGAATTATTTACCTCTGCTTCAAAATATTTCTAGACTTTAATTATGCTATCTAGAGAATTATTATTTTTTGATATATTTATTATGACAAATTTATTTTTTGTGCTATACTATAGGCATCAATACATGAGCAAAGGAGGACGCTCATATGGAAGACAAAGCTCTTTTAACAGAAGCCTATCAGCTCGTTTCAAAATTAAACCAAACAATACAAAGCTGTAAACAGGGATTACCTGATGATCTACGCTTACAGCAAAATATAGACGAAATTCTCAGAGCACTTAAAAAAGCTGAGAAAGTAGACAACGCCATCTTAATTGAACTGGAATCTTTTTACCAACGGACTAGTCTTTTGATCGGACTTGGTTCACTGAAATTAAATGACCAAGCCCGCACTGCTTGGAGAAACTATGACAAGTTTCACTACGATCACGTTAAACATACGTTGACACTCTATGGACCTGTTTTTGGGTTTTAAAATAGAGGATTATCTGGCTTAATCTTGACAAATTTTCTCAAAAAGAGTATGATGATTGCAACAATATTCGGAGGTAAGGGAGACATGAACAACTAAGTCTATCAAATAAAGAACCTTTATTTAGTAGATCTTGTTTCTGTCTCTTTTTTGTCTGCTCTTTTTCTGCTGGATTTTCAGCCCTTTTAAAAGAGTTTTTTTGACATAGACGATTGGCTCTACTAGGTAAAGTAGAGCTTTTTGTTATGCAATATGGACATTCTAGAAAGGGCAATAATATGATAAAAATCAATCATCTGACCATCACACAAAACAAAGATTTAAGAGACCTTGTTTCCGATTTAAACATTACCATCCAAGACGGAGAAAAGGTCGCTATTATAGGCGAAGAAGGAAATGGAAAATCAACCTTACTTCGAACTTTAATGGGAGAAAGATTAACTGATTTCTCTATCAGGGGAGAAATCCAATCTGACCTTCAGTCCCTGGCCTATATTCCCCAACATCTTCCTGAAGACCTGAAAAAGAAAACTTTACATGACTACTTCTTTTTAGAGTCTACAGATTTGGACTACAGCATTCTCTATCGCTTGTCTGATGAATTACACTTTGACAGCAGTCGTTTTGCAAGTGATCAAGAAATTGGTAGTCTCTCGGGTGGTGAAGCTTTGAAAATTCAGCTCATCCATGAATTGGCCAAACCCTTTGAGATTTTATTTTTAGATGAACCTTCAAATGACCTGGATATAGAGATGGTTGATTGGCTAAAAAAACAGATTCAAAAGATGAGGCAAACCGTTATTTTCATTTCTCATGATGAAGACTTTCTCTCTCAAACGGCAGACACCATTATCCACTTGCGACTGATCAAGCACCGGAAAGAAGCGGAAACGCTAGTCGAGCATTTAGACTACGATAGCTATAGTGAGCAGAGAAAGGCTAGTTTTGTCAGACAAAGCCAGCAAGCTGCCAATGACCAACGAGCCTATGATAAAACCATGGAAAAGCATCGCCGAGTCAAGCAAAATGTCGAAACTGCACTTCGAGCTACCAAAGACAGTACTGCCGGTCGCCTATTGGCTAAAAAGATGAAGAATGTTCTTTCTCAAGAAAAACGCTACGAAAAAGAAGCTCAGTCCATGACCCAAAAGCCACTTGAAGAGGAACAAATCCAACTTTTCTTTTCAGATATAGAGCCATTAGCGGCTTCTAAAGTCTTAGTTCGACTAGAAAATGAGACTTTATCCATTGGCCAACGAATTCTGTCTCAAGGGCTACAATTAACTGTCCGTGGTCAAGATAAAATCGGCATTATCGGTCCCAATGGCGTTGGCAAATCCACTCTTTTAGCAAAGTTACATCAACTACTAAGCGGCAAAAGAGAGATTTCGCTTGGATTTATGCCACAAGATTACCAAGAAACATTGAATTTGGATCTATCTCCAGTAGAATTTCTCATCCAAACTGGACACAAAGAGGAAATACAGAAAATCCAATCTCACTTAGCCAGTCTTAATTTCAGCTATCCAGAGATGCACCACCAAATCCACTCCTTATCTGGAGGTCAACAGGGGAAACTCCTTCTTTTGAATTTAGTTCTGCAAAAACCAAACTTTCTCCTTCTGGATGAACCCACACGAAATTTTTCTCCAACTTCTCAACCAGAAATCAGAAAACTCTTTGCCAATTATTCTGGTGGTCTTGTCACTGTTTCGCATGATCGACGTTTCTTAAAAGAAGTCTGTAGGAGTATCTATAGTCTGACAGATCATGGTTTAGAAGTAGTCGATTTACAAGATCTTTAACTTTTGAAAATAAAACATCCAGAGGAAAACCCCTGGATGTTTTTTACATATTTTTCAAACGCTCAATTCGTTCTGAAATAGGTGGATGCGTATAAAATAGTTTTTTCAAGAAACCTGGTTTTTGAGGATCGTTAATATAAAGTGCACTACTAGCATCATCCACATGATGACTCATGGGTTGACTATTTTCTAATTTTTGTAAAGCATTGATCATCCCTTGCGGATTGCGTGTTAATTCCACACTTGAAGCATCCGCTAAAAATTCTCGTTGGCGAGAGATAGCTAACTGCACCAAAGTTGCTGCAAGAGGCGCTAGAACGATGGCTAGGAGTGAAACAACTAACATAATCACTTCAAGTCCTCCACCATCACGGTCATTACTTCTACGACTACGACTAGCTCCACCCCACCACATCATACGACCTGCCATACTCGATAAAAGGGTGATGGCACTGGCAAGAGCAACAGCAATGGTAGAGATTCGAATATCTAAGTTGCGAATATGACTAACTTCATGCCCGATTACAGCTTCTAACTCCTCACGATTCATGATCTCTAAAAGTCCTGACGTAGCAGCAACAGCAGCATTTTGAGGATTCGAACCGGTGGCGAAGGCATTCAAACCCGGGTCATTAATTACATAAACTCGTGGCATAGGAATCTGCGCCACCATTGCCATATCCTCGACAACATGATAGAGAACCGGTTCTTCGTTTCTATCAACCTCACGCGCACCATTCATGCTCATGACAATCTCTGTAGATTGAAAAATCATGGTCAAGGCATAGATGAAACCTATAATCATAGCTACAGTCACGCCCCAGATACCTGAGTTCATGAACAGAAAACCAACCGCATAACCAACTATGGCTAGCAAAAGAAAGAAGACAATTAAAAGAATCCAAGTTTTACGTTTATTACTAGCGATTTGTTTGTACAGCATCTTAGTCACCTAAACCACTAAAATCAACTCTAGGAACAGCCTTTTCTTCTTCTGGAGTCTGAAGGAAATCCGCCGCCTTAAAGCCAAAGATAGCCGCAACCAGATTACTTGGAAAAGTTTCTAATTTAACATTGTAGTTGCTAACGACACTGTTATAAAGTTGGCGAGAATATGATATTTTGTTTTCTGTGTTAGTCAGTTCTTCTTGTAAGTGAGCAAAGTTGCCACTAGCCTTCAAGTCAGGATAGTTCTCTGCAACCGCAAAGATACCAGATATCTGACGTGTCAGTGCATCACTGGCCTTCATGGCTTCTGCAGGTGTTGTTGCTGTAGCTACTTGTCTACGGAGTTCAGTCACCTTTTCAAGAGTAGAACTTTCGTATTTAGCGTAACCTTTAACTGTTTCAATTAAATTTGGTAAGAGATCATTTCGACGCTTCAACTGAACATCGATTTGGCTCCAAGCCTCCTTGGTCTGCATACGATTTTTCACCAAACCGTTATAGCTAACAATCACAAAAATAACAATCAGAGCCAAAACTCCAAGAATAATCCAAGTCATAATCTTATTCCTTTCTGCTTTTAGATTAGTACAAGTATATCAAATTTCCATGTTTTTGTGGTAAAATAAGATGATATATAAGAAGGATATAACTATGAAACCAGAAACTTTTTACTCATTACTTGACCAACAGAATATTAATCTTACTGATCAGCAAAAATTTCAATTTGAGCGCTATTTCGAACTCTTAGTTGAATGGAACCAAAAAATCAACCTGACTGCAATTACAGAAAAGGAAGAGGTTTATCTTAAGCACTTTTATGATTCTATCGCTCCTATCCTACAAGGGTTGATAGAAAACCAAGAAATTAAGTTACTGGATATTGGCGCTGGTGCAGGATTCCCAAGTCTTCCTATGAAGATTCTCTACCCGCAGCTAGATGTGACCATCATTGATTCTCTGAACAAGCGCATTAACTTCCTTCAGCTTCTGGCTGAGGAGCTTGATTTAGAAGGGATTCATTTCTACCATGGACGCGCCGAAGACTTTGCCCAAGAAAAGAACTTCCGTGCCCAATTCGACATTGTGACAGCTCGTGCAGTTGCACGCATGCAAGTTCTCTCAGAGTTAACCATTCCCTACCTTAAAGTTGGTGGAAAACTTTTGGCACTTAAAGCCAGTAATGCCCCTGAGGAATTGACAGAAGCCAAAAATGCTCTCAACCTTCTCTTTAGCAAGGTTGAGGACAACCTTAGCTACACACTTCCTAATGGAGACCCTCGCTACATCACCATTGTAGAAAAGAAAAAGGAAACTCCAAACAAATATCCACGTAAGGCTGGTATGCCAAATAAACGCCCGCTTTAGGATATTTTAAATAGATACTCACAAGATTATACCTCGCGTCTTTATTTCCTTGCTCGGGAAAAAATGATTTACAAAATCATGCCTCACTCTCTTGTTTCAAGGCTCGGGAAAAAATGATTTACAAAATCATTTTTTTCTGCTATACTATCACAAGCAAAGGTTTTTAATGTCATCCCGTGAGGTGACGAAGACGCAGATATATATGAAAATTTTTAAATATTGGGATAACCATGTTTTAAAGATGTCTTACTCTGAGAGCCTATTGCTGTAAAATAATGGGCTCTTTTTTGATGCCCAAAAAGTGAGGTATTTATGAAACAAGAATCAACTGTTGATTTGTTACTCGACGTTGACCAACGTCCTTCTTTTGGTAAGGGAATTCTACTCAGCTTCCAGCACGTGTTTGCCATGTTTGGTGCTACCATCTTGGTGCCACTGATTTTGGGAATGCCTGTATCTGTTGCCCTGTTTGCATCAGGTGTCGGAACACTGATTTACATGGTATCTACTGGCTTTAAAGTTCCGGTCTATCTCGGTTCTTCTTTTGCCTTCATCACTGCAATGTCTCTTGCTATGAAGGAAATGGGTGGCGATGTTTCTGCTGCTCAAACAGGGGTTATCTTAACTGGTTTAATCTACGTTCTTGTTTCAACTAGCATCCGCTTTGCTGGTACAAAATGGATTGATAAACTTTTACCACCAATTGTTATCGGACCAATGATTATCGTTATCGGTCTTGGTCTTGCAGGTTCAGCTGTAACAAATGCTGGTCTTGTTGCTGATGGCAACTGGAAAAATGCTCTTGTAGCTGTAGTTACCTTCCTCATCGCTGCCTTTATCAATACAAAAGGAAAAGGATTCCTTCGTATCATTCCTTTCTTGTTTGCCATTATCGGTGGATATATTTTTGCAGTCTTTCTTGGTTTAGTAGACTTCACACCTGTTCTTCAAGCTAACTGGTTCGAAATTCCAGGCTTCTACCTACCATTTAGCACAGGTGGTGCCTTCAAAGAATACAACCTTTACTTCGGCCCAGAGACAATCGCAATCTTACCAATCGCGATCGTAACAATCTCAGAACACATTGGTGACCATACAGTATTGAGCCAAATTTGTGGCCGTCAATTCTTGAAAGAACCAGGTCTTCACCGTACCCTTCTTGGTGACGGTATCGCAACATCTGTATCTGCCTTCCTTGGTGGTCCTGCTAATACAACCTACGGTGAAAATACAGGGGTGATCGGTATGACTCGTATCGCTTCTGTCTCAGTCATCCGTAACGCAGCCTTTATCGCAATTGCCCTTAGCTTCCTTGGTAAATTCACTGCTTTGATTTCTACAATCCCTAGCGCCGTACTTGGTGGTATGTCTATCCTTCTTTATGGGGTTATCGCCAGCAACGGTTTGAAGGTTTTGATCAAGGAACGTGTAGACTTTGGTCAAATGCGTAATCTTATCATCGCAAGTGCAATGCTCGTGCTTGGACTTGGTGGAGCAATCCTTAAACTTGGTCCAGTTACACTTTCAGGTACTGCCCTATCAGCAATGACAGGTATCCTTTTGAACTTGATCTTGCCATACGAAAATAAAGACTAATGTAAAAAAAATAAAATCCACTCTCTTGAGTGGATTTTTTATATTCAATACTAACTTTTTGATAAGGTAACATAACATCTACGCTGATTTCTTTCTCTTTTCTAGCATTAAATCCTTTAAAGAAATAATAGTCACAGCCAATAAAATCATTGCCATGCCAAGAAAATCTACAGGATAAAAGATATCTCCCATAATCATGAAGGCAAAAAATACAGCAGATATTGGTTCAATAGAGGCCAAGAGACTAGATTTGACTGGCCCAACCAGACTTGCCCCCTTAAGAAAGGCCGTATAGGCAAAAACAGTCCCGATGAGAATAATTCCAGCAAATGCTAAGAAAATATCAAAAGACATAGGTAGAATAGCACCGATAATCCCAGTAAATGGCACTGCTACAAAACCTGAAATGGTCATACCGACACCAATAACCAGAATGCTCCCCCATTTTTGAATGAGCTTAATGGGTAAAATGATATAAAGAGCATAGGTTAAAGCAGAGAACAAGCCCCAAAAGAGACCTGCTGGTGTCATAGAGAGCTGATCCATTTGACCGTGAGTCGCAATTAAAAAGGTTCCACCTATTGCTAAAATCATAGAAAGGATTTCGGCTATAGTAGGTGCTACCTTATCCTTTATACATGTGTAAGCCAAGATTCCAACAGGACAGACATACTGAAGCACCGTCGCTGTACCTGCATTTGTCTCCTGAATAGCCGATAAATAAGCCAATTGATTCAGAAAGAGGCCAAATAAAGAAAATAGTAAGAGAGAAAACAGACTTGATTTATCTTTTAGAAAAGCCAAAAATTGTTCCTTAGACTTTATATAGGACAAGAGAACTAAAAGCAAACCTGCAACAATCAAACGGATATTAGTTAGGACTAGAGCCGATATCCCATGAACCATTAGGTACTGACCACTGGTCCCAGACAAGCCCCAAGCAATACCAGCAATCACTGTAAAAAGAGTTCCTTTAAGAGCTTTTGACATGCTTCCTCCCTAGTCTGCTTCACGAATTAGGTCCATGACCTGATTACGGTCTAGGATCCACTGGGCACGCTCGTCTTTTTCGTAGGTTCTATTGGACAAGAAAATCGCAGCTTCCTGCTTCTTACGATTCCACATGATAAAGGTTCCAGTATAGCCTGTATGGTCTAGCCAATCACCTTCAAGATTCCAGGCCAAGGAGCGTTCCTTATCACTCAAATCTGAAAAATTCTGGCTTAATCCGTCAGCAAAATCATCCTGTAAATAATGCTCAAGGAAGATTTTTAAATCCTTCACAGTTGAAAACAAGCCTGCACTTCCAGCATGTTTACCTAGTAAACGTGCCTTAGGATCATGCACCACTCCTGCTTTCTGTCCCCGAACTGTAGGAACAGCACTGCTAACTGGTCCAAACTGAGTTTCCTTCATCTTCCATGGATCCAAAACTTGCTCTTGTAAAATCTGTTCTAAATCTTTTTCAAAGTAGTTCTCTAGGAGAAAACCGAGCAAGAGAAAGTGCACATCCGAGTAGAGAAAGGCTCTCTTCTCTCGTCGATTCAAATGAAACATAGCTTCTTTCAATTCTTCTGCATTCAACTGGTCTCTATTGATAATAAACGGGTCCAAGTCCGTAGAATGTGTGAGGAGTTGACGAATAGTGATATCTGGATAATCCGCCTCTGGAAGATAGGTCTTTATGGATTGATTGATCTCAATCTTGCCTTGTTTCCACAAGAAGGTTAAGACAGTTCCAACTCCAACAACTTTGCTCACACTTGCCAAATCATAGACTAAACCTTGACAAGTCTGCTCTCCAATTTCTGGATTTGCTTCTCCGAGGTAGCAATCAGACCATTCACCATCCCGATAATACGCAAAAGAGGCACCAGGATAAATCCCTGCCTCAATTTGTTGCTCTATTTTTTGAATGATTTCTTGTTTCATACTTCTTCAAACCACAATTCGATATTGTTGGCATCCTTGGTTAGGAAAAACTTCTCAGACTTAGGAATAAAGTAACCTGCAGTTTCAAAACGTTGACGGAGACTAGCCAATTCAAGTTCTTTTACCTGGAATTTCAACATAGACAAATCCCAAGTTACATTATTTTCAACAAGCAAATCACTACCTTGGGCTTGTTTAAAAGTTATGCTAGTTTCGATTTCCTCTTTTTCAAGCAGGCTCGTCGTTTCAGCAGGCAAGTTAATTTCTGCTGAAATATCAAACGCTGTTAAATATTGCAGTTTCTCATCTTTTGTGAAAGTAACAGTTTCATCAAACTTTCTCAAATCTTTGATGTCATCTTCTGAATGGATTAGGACAAGATCCCCTTCTGGTGAAAAGATTTCAAAAGCATATCCCTTGTTTCCTTTATAGAGTTGAGGAAGTTTTTCCATTCTAGCTAGCAGTGCTTCAACCTCGGATGGATTCGCTACTTTTACAATCAATCTAGCTAATTTTTTGATCCCTTCAACCTTACGGCTTCTCATACTTGGTGATTCTTCTAAAACCAATTTTTCAATGCCTGACTGGTCTCCTAGCGATAAGAAAGCAGACTCTTCAAGCAAGGGTTTCATACCCAAGGTTTGGATATAAAACAATTCATTTAATCTTCTATTATTTATTTTAAGCGTCGGGATTATACGCACAATTTGATTTACATTCATAAATTCCTCCAACACATTTTATTTTAAAGGATTTTATTTCATTTTACAAGTTATTCAACTAAAAACTTTAACTATATTAACCCCTTGAATAAGGAACCCCCTTCGCATATCCGAAGGGGGACTCGTTTTATTTTAGTAAAATTCTTTGTTAGTTCTTCCAAGAAAGTTCTGCTTGAAGACCAAAGTGATCACTGACCTGCGGACTTGCTTGGCCATCAAAAACTACCTGTAACTTTTCTACCTGAAGATCTTTTGTCGTAAAGACGTAATCAATTCGAAGAGGTTCTGTATTCCCCTTCCAACCATCAATTTCTGGAGGAACAGTGTAGCTTCCACTTCTCTCTTTTGCAACTTCATAGGCATCCTGTAATCCTAGCGGACTAGTTAGGATAGCTTGATATCCTTCCTGACCTGCAGGGTTGTTGAAATCTCCTGCTAGTAATAGAGGTTTATTCAACTCTTTTAGAACTGCTTCAAATCTTGCCCATTCCTCTTGGAATCCTTTATCCCACCAAGAGAGATGCACACTCGCAACTGCAAGCTCTTTACCTTCTACTACTGTTTCTACTAGTGCAACTCGACGAGTGTGATAATCTGTCGGATCATCTACATCTGAAACCAAAATCTCACGTGCTTCAATTGGTGTTTTAGATAGGATTGCAACACCTTCATGATAGCGGTCATAACCGACATGGTTGTAAGCCCATGTCCAATAGTATTTCAAACCTTTCTCAGCTAATTTCTCTACCAACAGACGAACATAATGGTCTTGGTGAATTGGTTCTGATGAAGGCAGGGGATGATAAAGAGGACCTGCTTCTACTTGGGATGAAGTGATTTCTTGGTTAATTTCTTGAAAACAAATCACATCATAATTGTTTTCAAATATATCTTGCAACAAGAGCTGAAATTTTTCTTCAGGATTTTTTTCCATCCAACTATGAGTATTGAGTGTTAAAAATTTCATACTTTTCTCCTATAAACAAGAGGTTGGAAAATCACTTCCAACCCCTAATCGATTACAATTCTACTTTAGCAACTGGTGTGTTAGCTGGAAGAGAACCTGTTTGTTCCAATTTAACTGACTTGATAGCATCTCCATTTGTAAAGACTACTACAGTTGTAGTTTCACGACCTGCTGCTTGAATAGCACCAAGGTCAGCTTTGACCAAGAGATCACCAGCAGCTACTGTTTGACCTTCTGAAACCACCACTTCAAATGGTTTTCCTTCAAGACTTACAGTATCAAGACCAATGTGAACAAGAACTTCAAGACCTGCTTCAGTTACAAGACCAAGAGCATGTTTAGTTGGGAAGACGCTTGATACAGTACCAGAAACTGGAGATACAATGTTTCCGTTTGCTGGTTCTACTGCAAATCCATCACCCATCATTTTTTGTGAAAAGACTGGATCCTTAACTTGTTCCAATTCAATGACTTGACCGTCAGCAACTGAATAAACTTCTTCAGTTACACCTTTGTAGACAACAGTATCTTTTTGAGCTGCTGCCATTTGACTTGGAAGAGTTTCAGGAATCACTTCTCCAGAATCAAGAATATCTTGGATATCTGATTTCAAAACGTCAGCTTTAGGTCCGTAGATAGCTTGGACACCTTGTCCTTTCATGACAAGTCCCATAGCTCCTTCAGATTTCCATTGTTCTTCTGTTCCAACTTTTTCTGCATCTTTTACAGTAACGCGAAGACGAGTCATACATGCGTCGACATCAACGATATTCGCACGTCCACCGAGAAGGTTGATGATATTAACTGCTTGAGAAGCTTCTGCAACTTTAGTTTCACCGGCAGCTGAAGATTCAGAAGAACCATCTGCATTTTCGTAGTTACCGTTACGTCCTGGAGTTGCATAGTTGAATTTCTTAATCATGAAGTTAGCGATGAAGTACATGATAAATCCAAAGAGCACTGTCACCCAGATAAAGTTAACAATATCCATACCAATACCAGCGTTGATAGCTAGCGGAGTACGAGTCAAGAATTCGATTGAACCGAATGAGTGTACACGAAGGTTCACAATATCAGCCATTGCAAAGGCAGCACCTTGAACAAGAGCGTAAACAAGGTAAAGAGGTGTTGCGATGAACATGAACATGTACTCAATTGGTTCAGTTACCCCTGTCAAGAATGTTGCAAGAGCAGTTGCAATCATCATACCTTTGTATTGGTGTTTCTTATCTGGATCAACGTTACGGTAGATAGCCACAATGACACCCATCAAGATACCAAACGAACCAATCATTTGTCCAACTTTGAAACGAGCTGGATGTACTGTATCTAACAAGTGTTGGTATTGAGCTGCGTCAGTACCTTTAAGGTTTACAAGGTCAGTTACCCATGCAAGCCAAAGTGGATCTTGACCAAATACTTGAGTACCTTTTGCTGCACCAGTCATGACATCATAAGTACCACCAAGAGCTGTATAGTTCATTGGGATAGTCAACATGTGGTGAAGTCCAAATGGCAAGAGTAAGCGTTCCAAAGTACCATACAAGAATGGTGCTAGAACTGGAGCCGTTTCTTGAGAGTTGGCAATCCAGATACCAAAGCTGTTAATACCTGTTTGAACAAGTGGCCAGAAAATTGAAAGAAGGATTGCAGCGATTGCTGAACGAAGGATAACAACAAACGGTACAAATCGTTTTCCGTTAAAGAAAGAAAGTGCATCAGGAAGTTTACGGAAATTGTAGTATTTGTTAAAGGCAGTTGCCCCTACAAAACCAGAAATAATCCCTACAAACACACCCATGTTAAGTGCTGGAGCTTCAAACACGCTGATAAAGTAATCAGAAACTTTGATAGAGTTACCAAAGATTGTTGAAACCATAGCATTAGGATCTTTCAACATATCACCACTAACACTAAAGATAGCACCAGTGATACGGTTAATCAAGATAAAGGCAAGTCCTGCTGCAAAGGCACCACCTGCACGTTCTTTAGCCCAGCTACCACCGATAGCAAGAGCAAACAAGATATGTAGGTTACCGATAACTCCCCAACCAATTTGCTCAAGGATTCCACCTGTAACAACAAGTGGAGCAAAGTTAGGGTTAATCATTGCAAGTGTCTTACCGATTGAAATCATCAATCCAGCCGCTGGCATAACAGCGATAACCACCATTAGAGCCTTACCGAATTTTTGCCAAAACTCGAAAGACAAAACATTTTTGAATGTATCTTTCATCATTCAAATCTCCTTATTTTTATTTTAATGCAAACGATTTACGAAAACGTTTGCACCAATCGCACCTATATTATACCACTTTAAATTTTTTTGTAAAGGATTTATATAAGATTTTTTGATTTTAAAAATTTCTTACTTCTCTTCAATTGTTTACTAACTTTGAGTTTACTGGGGTTTTCTGATATAATATTAGCTATGAAATCCTATAATACCTTGAATGATTATTATCGAAATTTATTCGGAGAAAAAACTTTCAAAGTTCCTATCGATGCCGGATTTGATTGTCCCAATCGTGATGGTACAGTAGCTCATGGAGGTTGTACTTTCTGTACGGTTTCTGGATCTGGTGATGCTATTGTTGCGCCTGATGCTCCTATTCGTGAGCAATTTTATAAAGAAATTGACTTTATGCACCGCAAATGGCCAGATGTAAAGAAATATCTAGTCTATTTCCAAAACTTTACTAATACTCATGAAAAACTTGAAGTCATTCGTGAACGCTATGAACAAGCTATTAATGAACCTGGTGTGGTTGGAATCAATATTGGTACACGACCAGATTGCCTGCCTGATAAGACTATCGAATACTTGGCAGAACTGTCAGAACGAATGCATGTTACTGTAGAGTTAGGTTTACAAACTACCTATGAAGAAACTTCTGAATTGATTAACCGTGCCCACTCCTATGAACTTTATGTGGAGACAGTTAAACGCTTGAGAAAATATCCCAAGATTGAAATTGTTGCCCATTTGATTAACGGCTTGCCAGGTGAAACTCATGACATGATGGTGGAAAGTGTTCGTCGCTGTGTGACTGATAATGATATTCAAGGGATTAAACTTCACCTACTTCACCTTATGACAAATACTCGGATGCAACGTGATTATCACGAGGGTAGATTGCAGCTTATGAGTCAAGATGACTATGTGAAAGTTATCTGTGACCAACTAGAAATTATTCCCAAACATATAGTCATCCATAGGATTACGGGTGATGCGCCTAGAGATATGCTAATAGGTCCTATGTGGAGTCTCAATAAATGGGAAGTTCTAAATAGCATAGAAGCTGAAATGAGACGTCGAGGTAGTGTCCAAGGATGCAAGGCTGTAAAACAGGAGTTTATGAATGAAAAAACCACTTGAAATGGCGCATGATTTTCTTGCCCAAGTCATCACAAAAGATGATGTTGTTGTAGATGCAACAATGGGAAATGGACATGATACACTTTTCCTTGCCAAATTAGCTAAACAAGTCTACGCTTTTGATATACAAGAACAAGCTCTTGAAAAAACAAGTCAACGTCTACAAGATGCCGGTTTGACCAATGTCGAGTTACTTCTACAAGGTCATGAAACCGTAGATCAGTTTGTAACTGAGGTGAAAGCAGCCATCTTTAATCTAGGTTATCTTCCTTCTGCCGATAAGTCTATCATTACTAAACCTCACACAACCATTGAGGCACTTGAAAAACTCTGTCAGATGCTCGTTAAAGGCGGACGAATTGCCATCATGATTTATTACGGACATGAAGGCGGAGATATAGAACGGGATGCAGTTATGGATTATGTTAGTCAGTTACCGCAACAAGAATATACTGCTACTATCTATCGCACCCTCAACCAAATTAACAATCCACCATTTTTAGTTATGATTGAAAAATTAGAAAGGTATCGACATGGATAAACAATACCTAAAAGATAAAATCGAAGCTCTTCGTCACAACTTTGTCGAGTCAACCCAACATGAACGTGCAGTTGGTATTTTGGATGAAGCACATATGAGTAAAAAAATGCTGAAAATCAAGAAGAAAATGATTTCACTTGAAATGGAGCGTTGTCAGAAGAAAATCGAGCATAAGGACTGCTCAAAGATTGATCAAAGAATCCAAGAACAAAAGGAACTTTTTGAAAATTGTCGTAAACAAAAATAGGGAGGTGGAAAATGAATTTACTTTTTTATCTCTTGGTATTTTTACTAGTTCTTATTGTTTCTAGTACGACCAATAAGCTTCTGCCCTTTTTACCCATGCCTCTGATTCAAATTTTGTTAGGGATTGGAATTGGACTTTGTTTACCCAACAACCAATATCATTTAGATACTGAGTTATTCCTAGCTTTAGTCATTGGGCCGCTACTATTCCGAGAGGCTCAAGAAGCAGACATTACTTCTATCCTAAAACACTGGCGGATTGTCCTCTACTTGATTTTCCCAGTTATCTTTATCTCAGCTCTGAGCATGGGGGGAGTCGCCCATGTCCTTTGGGCTAGCCTACCATTAGCCGCCTGTGTAGCAGTTGGTGCCGCCTTAGGGCCAACAGACCTAGTCGCCTTCGCTTCCCTTTCTCAACGCTTTTCCTTCCCAAAGCGGGTTTCTAATATCCTAAAAGGAGAAGGTCTTCTGAATGATGCTTCCGGACTAGTAGCCTTTCGTATGGCTCTCATCGCTTGGACAACAGGAACATTTTCGCTCACCCAAGCAGGAACTTCATTAGCCATTTCCATCGTTGGAGGATTTGCAGTCGGCTTTATAACGGCCCTAATCAATCGCTTCCTCCATACTTTTCTACTCAGTGTCCGAGCAACAGATATCGCAAGTGAGCTCTTATTGGAACTTAGTTTACCTCTCTTGACTTTTTTCATAGCCGAAGAAATTCATGTTTCAGGCATCATCGCCGTTGTTGTTGCTGGGATTCTGAAAGCCAGTCGTTTCAAGAAAATAAATCTCCTTGAAGCACAAGTTGATACAGTTACTGAGACTGTTTGGCAGACTGTAACCTTTATGCTCAATGGTTCAGTATTTGTCATTCTTGGGATGGAACTGGAAATGATTGCGGAACCAATTCTTAAGAGTGCTTTCTACAACAAAGTTCTTCTCTTACTCAGCGTTTTCCTCTTGACCTTCCTGCTTTTTGCTATCCGCTTTGTCATGATCTATGGATTTTACGCATTTCGGATTAAGAAGCTTCATAAAAGTTTGGACAAATATGTCAAAGACATGCTCCTCCTTACCTTTTCTGGTGTGAAGGGAACTGTATCCATTGCCACTATTCTTTTGATACCGTCTAATCTGGAACAAGAACACCCTCTTCTTCTCTTCCTCGTAGCTGGTGTAACTCTGGTAAGTTTCCTGACGGGATTACTAGTACTCCCACACCTTTCTGAAGAGAAAGAACCATCTAAGGATCAGCTCATGCACATCGCTATCTTAAACGATGTCGCCATGGAATTAGAGAAGGATTTAGAGAACACAAAAAACAAGGTTCCACTCTATGCGGCTATTGACAATTATCATGGACGTATTGAAAATCTTATTCTTAGTCAGGAGAACAAGGAGATTCAGGAAGACTGGGAAGCTCTTAAACTCTTGATTCTCAGTGTTGAAAGCGATGGCTTGGAACAAGCCTATGAAGAAGGAAAGATTGGAGATCGTGCTTATCGTGTCTACCAACGCTATTTGAAAAGCATGGAGAAAAATATTAAGCGAAACTTTGCTTCTCGACTAACCTACTACTTCCTTGTCTCCATACGCATTCTTCGTTTTCTACTTCATGAATTGCTCACATTTGGGAAAACATTCCGTTCGTGGAAAGACAAGGAAAAACAGAGACTTCTTGCCATTGATTATGACCAGATTGCTGAACTCTACCTAGCCAACACTGAAATTATTATCGAGAGTTTGGAAAACCTCAAAGGGATTTATAAGAGTTCTCTGATCAGCTTTATGCAGGAATCTCGTCTTCGCGAAACCAGTCATATTACGAGTGGTGCCTTTGTGGAACGGGTTATCAATCGTATCAAACCCAATAACATTGATGAAATGCTTAGAGGATACTACCTTGAGCGTAAGTGTATCTTTGAATACGAAGCTCAAAAACTCATCTCAGCTCAATATGCCAAAAAGCTACGCCAAAATGTCAATAATTTAGAAACTTATTCCTTAAAAGAATCTGCTAATACCTTACCTTATGATATGATGGAATTAGTTCGAAGAAATTAAAGTCTATAGAAAACAAGAGAAAAACTGGAGGATTGTAACATGAAAAAGTTGTGGAAACAGCTGACTGATAGACCCTTATTAAAAGCTTTTTTGCACTACTATCAAGCCTCCGATAGTGAGTTAACTAGCGTTGCTGTTGCATACTATTGGTTGATTTCAATCTTCCCTTTACTTATGATAGTGGTCAATATCTTACCCTACTTTCAAATTCCCATCTCAAACTTTCTATTAACAATCAAGGAATTTTTACCAGATACAATCTATGAAGTTGTTGCAAAAATTGTCAGAGAAGTTCTGACTCAACCATCAACAGGTTTACTAAGTTTTGCTATCTTATCAGCTCTTTGGACTTTCTCCAAATCCATGGATTTTCTTCAGAAGGCCTTTAATAAAGCCTATGGAGTTGCAAAAAATAGAGGAATTATCTCACACCAGCTGATGAGTCTCTTGGTTAGCTTTGGCCTTCAAATTCTCTTTGCCCTTGCCTTATTCCTCAGTATGTTCGGCCATATGTTATTGGACCTGCTTAAAAACTACTGGAAATCCGAGAGTGCTCTGTTTTCTTATCTACAGGATTTTACAGGACCGCTGATCTATGCCTTTCTTTTTGCTACCGTGATTATGCTCTACTATTTCCTACCAAATGTTAAAGTAAGTCGGATTCGATACGTCATACCTGGAAGTCTCTTTGTACTAGTTAACACTATTGCATTATTAAACATCTTTGCAGCTTATTTCAACAATTATGTCAATTATCTCGTTGACGTCAGATTTTTCAGTTCTATCGTCGTTGTTGTGATGATGTTCTGGTTCATTATCATTGCCAAGATATTGATCATCGGTGCTGTCATCAATGCCAGTGTTCAAAGCCTAAAAGACCCCGACTTTAAAGCAAATCAATAATTTTTTATCGATTAATACTCAATGAAAATCAAAGAGCAAACTAAGAAGCGAGCCGCAGGTTGCTCAAAACACTGTTTTGAGGTTGTGAATAGAACTGACGAAGGCAGCTCAAAATACTATTTTGAGGTTGCAGATGGAAGCTGACGTGGTTTGAAGAGATTTTCGAAGAGTATAAACAAATTAATCCCCCAGTCATTCTCTACTGGGGGATTTTTGAATTTGCTACTTTATTGTCCACTCGTTAGGGCTTGCAATTCTGTTTTTAGATATTGAGCCAAATGTTGGTGAGCAAAAATATTGGCATTTTTTTCTGCGGTAGGATTGTAGTTTGTGTTGGTATTTACATCATAAACATAAATATCACCACTCTCTGACTGAACCCATTCAATAGCAGCAACTTCAATCTGAGCATTCTTAAGGAAATTTTCATAAGCTTCTCTTCGAGAATCTGGTAGAGGTTCTGTAATCTGGAATTTTTCAGACGTTTCTAGTTGTTCTGGTCTCTTGCCAATTTGACAACCATCTGCTGGGCACAATTGGAAACCATCTGAAGAATCGATTGAAACAGTATAGAGAAACTTCTGATTGATAAACTCTGAACGACGGATGCGTCCATCACTTGGTTTGATGTAGGCTTGTAACAAGGTAATCCCGTCCACTGATGGTTCAAAGAGAGGACTATTGACATAAGCTTCCAATTCTTCTTCATTTTGGAAGAGTTGAACGCCTAACCCCTTACCTGCTCGATTGTGCTTGGTAATCAATGGATAGATGTTCAATTTTCTGGCTGCTTCAATGATATTTTCTTGGCCCAAAACTGCAACTGTCGAAGGAGTCTCAATGCCAGACTCGTTTAACTTCAAATATTGTTTGACTTTACTGATTTCTAGATTGATGGCACCAGTTCCATTCACAACCTTGCGTCCGTGGGCTTCTAACCAAGTAATCACCTGCTCTGTAAATTCTGGCGCATAGCGATGTCCTCTGGTGTGAGAAGACGCAGACATACGATTGTAGAAGATACCCTGTGGCGGTGGACTTTGCAGATCCAAAATTCCACTAGACAAATCCCATAATTCATAAGGGACTTCTAATTCTTCCAACCATTTGACCAAATGCTGGGTCCATTCTAGATTCTCATGAATCACATAAACTTTTGCTTCACTCATTACTTATAAACTCCTTAAGAAAAGCTGACTGATAGTTGGCTTTCCTTTTCTTCTTCTAAAATATATCCTTCTGTTTTTTCGATAACGCTAACTGTTAAGATTTGACCCAAAACATTGATCATGGTACGGCCAGCATTGACAAAGAAATCAACTGCAAAGATCAAGGCTACTCCTTCTACTGGCAAGCCTAACTGAGGTGCTGCAGCTAGTAGAACTACGATAGCTCCTGATGGTACGGTTGCCGCAGTTTTTCCAATCAAAGTCAACAGTAAAACAGTAAACAAGAGACTTGATAATGAAAATTGAATGCCATAGGCATGGGCGATAAAAATCGTCGCTACTGAGAAGTAAACCGCTGCTCCCTCTAAGTTAAAAGTATATCCTAAAGGAACAACTAAATCAATCGTATGCTCGTCATGCCCCTGTTTTTTCAAATCTTTAAGAAGGGAAGGCAAGACAACACTAGAACTACCCGTAACAAAAGCCAGGGTCAAGAGACTCCAATTTTCACGAAAGGCTGACAAATACGGTACTTTAAAGAAGACAGCAATCAAAGGGAAAATAAGGAGAACCAAAACAGCATAAGCCAAGTAAGTTCCGATTACAAATTGACCAAGTCCAATCAATTTGTCAACACCAGTAGTTGCAACATCTTTGGCGATAAATCCAAAAATCCCAATCGGTGATAGTTTAACAATCACTGCAACAATCTTGTAGATAGCTTCAATCCAGATTTGGAAACCTTCGATAATTTTCTGAGATTTCTCAGACTTAAGGTTACCAATTCCATAACCAAGAAAGATAGCGAAAACGATAATTGGTAAAAGAGCACCTTCTGAAAGAGATTTGACGATATTTGATGGAATAAAACCAAGGAGAAATTCGCTAAATTTTACATTATTGGCAATTCCATCAAGGTTTCCACCAGTTTGACCAATGTTCACACCTTGTCCAAATCCCAAATAGTAACTAGCAAATACAAACAATAGGGTTATAGCAGTTGTTACTGCGAAAAAGTAAACCAAGCTCTTGGTCAAGATTTTTCCAAAAGATTTTTTCCCGATAACGCCAGCTACAGCAACAACGATAGTCGGGAAGATTAGTGGAATGATAACCATATTGATCAATTTAATAAAGGCTTGACCTAAAAATTGATAAAAACCTGCAAATTGTGGCCAGATGACCGCAGCAATCACACCCAAGACCAAAGCCACCAATAATTGGATTCCTAGTGAGAGTTTTGACCATAACGTAACTAATTTCATAAGAAACTCCTTTGTTTTATTTGCTACTCATTCTACTACTATTCTTGCTTTCTGACTAATATATATTTTCTATGGTCACCATAAAAAAGATTTATATTGAAGACTCAAACTATTACATTTTTTGTATCCAACATACACTGAATTTGTATAAAGTATAAAAAATCAGTTTCTAAACAAAAATTTTTAGAAAAACACTGTTAAATCAAGGAATATGCTTTCCTATTATTCAAGTTTTATGATACAATATTGTTATGATTTTAATGAAACTCGCTTCCGTCTTGCTTTTGGTATTAACCTTGGCTTTAGCAATTATTCTGAGCAGATTCTTTAAGTTAAAGAAAAGAGGCATCAACTTTGCTGATTTGGCTTTTCCTTTTCTAATTTTTGAATATTATTTTATCAGTGCTAAGGTTTTTACACACAATCAACTTCCCGTTTTGGGGGCAGCATTATCCTTGCTAGCTATCATTCTAGCCTTTTTCTTCTTGAGCAAAAAACGTAGTTTTTATTATCCAAAATTCCTGAAATTCTTTTGGAGAGCTGGATTTCTACTCACATTGCTCATCTACATCGTTATGATTGTTCAAATCTTCATGATGAAATAAAATTAAATCATGCCAGCACCTCAACAGTTGGCGACTAGTTCTTCCACATGAGGTGCTTTTCTAATGACATTTTAAAAAGAGATTATTAAAAAAATAGGAGATCAAACAAGTGAAAAAAATGCTCTTGGCAAGTGCCATCACGCTTACTTACCTAGGAATCACAACAAACCCAGCTTTAGCTGAAGAAAGTAAAGTACAAACTACTTCAGCAGAAACAACGCAACAGCCTACAACAGCTAACAAGGTTGAAACGAAAGAAGCAGTTCCTTCTACTGAAGCAAGTTCAAGCGTACCAACAACTTCTACAACAAATCCAAGTGAAACTCCAGCTAAGAAAGAGGAAGACAAGGCTCCAGAAGTCAAAAAAGAAAGTTGGGTATTAGAGGAAAACCACTGGCGTTTCTATGAAAACAATGCCCCTGTTCTTAACTGGAAAAAAATTCAAGGAAAATGGTACTACTTCAACAAAGATGGCATCATGCTGAGCGATACTATTTTTGACGGATATATCCTGACTAGTAGCGGGGCTATGGTCGATTCTGGTTGGAGTAAACTCCAAGATAAATGGTATTACGCTAACGCTTATGGAAAAATTTCTCAACAAAAATGGGATAAAATCGGTGGTGTCTGGTACTATTTTGATCAAGACGGAGTCATGCTCAGCAACACCATTTTTGACGGTTATCTCTTTACCAATAGTGGCGCTATGGCTGAGAATTCTTGGGTAAAACAAGATGGACAATGGTACTATTCCCTTTCTTCTGGTAAAGTAATCAAAAACAAGTGGGATAAAATTAGTGGTACCTGGTACTACTTTAACAAAGATGCTACTATGGCAAGTAACCAATGGCAAGGTAGCTACTACCTAAAAGCTAGCGGGGCCATGGCTGAAAAAGAATGGATTTTCGATAAAAATTATGATAGCTGGTTCTACTTGAAATCTGGTGGTGCTTACGCAGCACGTGAATGGATTGGCTCCTACTACCTCAAGGCAGGTGGCTACATGGCTAAGAGCGAATGGATTGACGACAGCTACTATAAAGCCCGCTACTATGTAGATGAAAATGGAGTCTATGTTACAGGGATCCATAAAATCGATGGGCAAACTCATCAATTCCAAAGCAATGGGAAGTGGATTGGTGAAACTTCTGTGAGTCGTGGTTTTGAAAAAGGGAAATATAACAATATTATCTTCCTAGATCCTGGCCATGGTGGTAAAGATCCTGGTGCATCTTATTATAACATCACTGAAAAAGAACTGAATATGCAAGTTTACCAAAAGCTACGAAAGGAACTTGAAGGACTTGGCTATACTGTTCTTTCTTCAAGAGACAGTGATGTCTTTGTAGACTTTGTCACCGAACGTTCAAGAATGGTTAATAAGACTGATTCAGATATCTTTATTAGTATTCACTTCAATGCTAGTGGCAGCCCTGCTTCTAACCGTTCTGGTATTCAGACCTATTCTTACGAAGAAGCTGCTGGTTATCCTTCTAAGATTAATCCATACTGGCATAACCATCCCGACCGTATCAGTGAAAGTAATCGCCTAGCTGCAGATATCCACTCTTCCCTATTAGCTGAAACTGGTGCTAAAGATGCAGGACTCCTACAAAGTAGTTTTGCGGTCCTTCGAGAAACTGATAAACCAGCCGTTCTATTGGAATTGGGATATATTGACAATTTCAATGAAAACCAACAAGTTCGTAGTGATGCTTACCAAAATAGATTGGTAGCAGGGATTGTCAAAGGTATTCAAAAATATTACGCAGGTAAATAAAGTAAAAGTCTCGAGAAAGCTCGAGACTTTTTGTGTATAAGAATTCTGAATGAAAATATTTTTTTAAAAATTATAAATACTTGACAATATATACATATATGATACAATAAAGACAATAAGGTTCGCCTTAGAAAAATAATGAAAAATTAAAGAGGAGATAAAACAATGAAAAAAGTTTTATTAACAAGTGTATTGGGATTATCAGCGATTGCTAGCGTTTCTTATGCAGCTACTGAAGTTCCTTCTATCCCAGGAGTAACTGCTTCAACTGCTGGGACAGTTACAGTAGCAAATGCTAAGAATAACCATAACAACCGTTTTGGTTATGCTGTTTCTCCATTAAGAAAAGAAAAAGCTATTAATTTTGCAGGTGCTAAGACTTATCCAGCTAAACCATATCCAGGAACAGACGGTAAACCTTTGAATGATTCAACTCGTGAGTTTGGACACAACACTCGCTTTGGTGCAGGTTTTAACGCTACTAAATCAGCTACGCCAGCTAAGCCAGCTACTCCAGCTCCAGCTAAGCCAGCTACTCCAGCTCCAGCTACTCCAGCTCCAGCTAAACCAGCTACTCCAGCTCCAGCTAAACCAGCTACTCCAGCTCCAGCTAAGCCAGCTACTCCAGCTCCAGCTACTCCAGCTCCAGCTACTCCAGATCCAAAAGCAATTCCAGGTGTAACACGTCCAACTACAGAAATTGTTACTGAAGCAAATGCTGCTAACAACCACAACAACCGTTTTGGTTATGCTGTTTCACCACAATATAAAGATGCTTATAGTGTATCAGGTGCTGAAACTTATAATACATCTGCTCCAATTGAAGGAACAGATGGTAAACCTTTGAATGATTCAACTCGTGAACTTGGAGATAATACTCGCTTTGGTGCAGGTTTTTCAAAATAATCTAAGGAATTTATCAATTTTATTTAACTTTTAAATAAGTTAAATAAATATAGGAGAAAACCAAGTTGGTTTTCTCCTTTTTCTTTTTTTGAAAAATGTTCAATTTTTTCATAATTTTGGCTTTTACTTTAGTGATATTATTTTTTCATATTCAGGTTAAATTACCTTGCTTTAATATTTTTTTCTGGAAATAGAAATCCAATCCCCACACAAGCCAGAACACCAGCACCGATTACCAACCCACTTGAAAGTGGCAAAATATCAAGAATAGCATTTGCAATAATAAAAGCAATAATCAAGCTCATGAGACTGGCCTTATAATCTTTTTTAACAAAATTCTCAAGAGTAAAGAATAAGAATAAACCTACTGGAAAGAGTGCCCAGATGTTAACATCCAAACTTGGCCATCCAACTAAACCAAAATACAAAACTGCTACTGCAAGGACTAAAAATCCGATACCTACTACTTTTTTCATGATATAACCTCATTTTCTATTTTGTTAGGAAGCTTTATCTCCCCCTTGACAATTACTACTATAACAGAAATAAAAATCGCAAACAATAGGTTTTGCCTATGTGGTAGTCATGATAGACTATGTGGTCAGAATTTTATAAGAAAGGAAAAAAAAGCCTGTCCTAAGACAAGGCTTTGAGATTATTCCTCTTAGGATCCCGCACTTTCGTAGGCATCTAAGCCCTTGTCCCATAGTTTCAAAGAAATGACAAAGAAAACAAGGGAAATCAGAATCAAACCACCAATATTAAAGAGTCCATCCTTGTCCTGCAAGAAATAGCTGGCAGGATAGTAGGCGGTAAAGGCGAAAGGTACAATAAAGCTAATCAACCAACGAAGGAGCGAATTGTAAATGGAAATCGGGTACTTGGCAAAATCATTAAACATATAGAAAATGTAAATCATGGCGCCTGACTGCTTGGTCCAAAAAGCGATACTGGCAGTCGCGATTTTCAAGGAAGTATAGATCAAGGTCGCAAAAGGAATACAAACTAGAAAAATCAGGAATTTTGGAAGAGTCCAAGCAATGCTAGTCGCCGTTGTCGCTAGTAAGATTCCACCGACCAAAAGTTCACCCAAGGCATCAATCTGAAAGGTCTCAACGAGGATGTGAAAGAGAGGATTGATAGGACGAGTCAGATACTTGTCAAACTCCCCTTTTCGAACTAGTCGTTGACCTAAAGCCCAGAGATTGTCAAAAAAGAGATGATCTAATCCCTTTGGAATTAAGGAAAATCCATAGATAAAGGCAATCTCTTGAAAGGTCCAACCTTCTAGCGAGGGGATGTGTTGAAAGAGTACATTGAGAAATAAGAGGTTTAGGCCTTGAGTCAGAAAGACTCCCAAGACACCAACCACAAAATCCACCTTGTATTCCATAATTTGCTTGATGTATTGTCTGATAAAAATCAGATGCATGCGTTGATATTTTTTCATCCTAACCTCCCTGAATGGTGATGAATGTCTGGACTCGTTTCCAAATCAACTGAGACAAGCCCACCATCACTATAAGCCAGAAAAACTGAAGCAAAAGTGCTTGAAGAATCTGACTGGTATCGTATTTCCCAAGAATAATCATGACCGGAGTGTAAATTAAGGATGAAAAAGGCAAGAAGGAGAGAATATCTGAAACCACCTTTGGAAAAAAAGCCAAAGGAATCAAACTGCCAGACATAAAGGATACTAGTGAAGCCTTAAATACTTGAGAACCCCATAAATTTTTAAATACAAAGGCTGAAAATCCAAAACAGATATTAAAGAAAAAGTTAATCAGATAAGCCAGAGTTAAGCTAAAGAGATAAAGGATAGTTAATCCCAGCACCTCTAGAATCCCTTGCCCAGATAAGATTTTTATCAAAACAATGACACTTAAAAATGGCAGTCCAACAGAGATAAAAATCAACCACTTGGAACCAAGCTCAGTAAAGAGATAAGAGGCCGCAAAATGCACTGGTCTCAGCAAGCGCATGATAATGGAGCCATCCTTGACTTCCTCCCCAATCATAAAGGAGCTATCAGACCTGGTCAAAAGATTGGTCACAAAACTCATGATGATGTAGAGAGTGATATCTGCCATGCTGAAGCCCTGAATCAAAGGCTCCTGGGAGGAGTCAAAGACTGCCTTCCAGAGATAAAAGGCCACAAAAGCACCCATGACATCGCCGATCCGATAAAGAATAAAGTTGACTCGATAGGTAATCAACTCCTGAACACCTGCATTGATAAAGGGTTTATAACGTCTCCACAATTTGACCATCTTAGAGCTCCTTTCGATAGAAGCGACGGATAATATCCTCAATATCCGTATCTACCATCTTCAAATCACGGACTTCAAAATCAGACAGGGTTTGTTTGATAATATCGGCCGACTGGTAGCGGGAACTATCGAATTCAATATTGAGAGTATTTCCTTGTCTATCAATGGATATATCAGGCAAGCCCTCATAATGAGAGATGGGATGACTTTGACCTGGCGTCAGCTCAAAGGAAAGAGTCTTCATCTTGCCAAAGGTCTCCTTGAGCTGGCTCACCGTTCCATCAAAAATCTCTTGCCCCTTGTCAATCATAAAAATCCGATCACAGAGTTGCTCAATGTCACTCAGATCGTGAGTGGTCAAGAGAATAGTTGTTTCTTCCTCTTGATTGATTTGAGTAATAGCCCGGCGAATGTTATCCTTGACCGACACATCCAAACCAATGGTCGGCTCATCTAAAAAGAGAACTTTGGGATTGTGAAGCAAGGAAGCTGCAATATCCGCCCGCATCCGTTGCCCCAATGAAAGAGTCCGCACAGGATCCTTGATAAATTCCTTCAAATCCAAAACTTCATTCAAAAAGTCCATGCGCTTATGGAAAAGCGAGTCTGGCACATCGTAAATCTCCTTCAAGACCGTGTAGGTCTCTTGCAGTGCCAAATCCCACCATAGCTGGGTACGTTGTCCGAAAACGACTCCAATATCCTTGACATAATCTTGGCGATTATCCTGGGGAATCTTGCCGTTAATCCGACAATAGCCAGATGTCGGCTTTAAAATCCCTGTCAGCATTTTGATGGTTGTCGACTTCCCAGCACCATTTGCCCCGATAAATCCTAAAATCTGCCCTTTTGGAACTTCAAAGGTTAAATCCTTGACCGCTTCAAAGGTCTGCTTTTCAGGATGAATAAAGGAGCGCAAAGCTCCCTTCAAACCAGGTTCCTTCACAGTCTTCACAAAATTTTTCTGAAGATGTTGCACTTCTATCATTGCCATATCTATCTCCCTTTAGTAAGAAACAACATTGTATTTTTGACTACAAATATTCTAAATCCTTACTTTCTACACCTTCTCAATATTATTACAGAAGGATTTATACCAACCTATTATAATCTAATAAAAAAAGGAATGCAAGCGTTTGCTTATTGATTATGAAATTAGAGATTTCTCTCTTAAAATAATACTTTTAATCAAAATTATGTTTATTAGTTTCCTTAAAACATCCAAAAAAACTGCCATTAGGGGCAGGCTACGAATTGTAAAAAAGCAAACTATTTTGATCCATATGAATCACTATTTAATCAAAGAACTAATCTTTCATAATTCTTTTCACAATCCCATTTCTATCAATTAGAAAACAATCTGGAAAGGTCATCTGCTCCCATTTTTCATAATCAAAACTGGAATCAAAGTGATGTAGTAGTATTCCTATCAAATTCCCGTGTGAACTAAGTAAAATCGTTTTTTCTGAGTATCTCTCTTCCAATTCCATTAAAAAATTTAGTACTCTAGCTAGTGCATCTTGATTTGATTCCCCTCCTGAAAGAGATTCACTGGGATTTTGCCATAAATATTTAATACTGTCTTCAAACTCAGAATCTTTTATAAAGGTTGAAGATAATTTTCGCTCTCGTAACCGATTATCAAGAACTATTTTATCAAATTGAATTGGCGAGCTATTAATCGTTTCAAATGCTCGTTTATAAGGACTAGAAAAATAATGATCAATATTAAAAGAATTCAAAAACTCTAACTGGTCAAGAGATGAAAATCCTTTTTCTGACAAAGTTCTATTAAAATCATCACTTGAAAATTTTGAATGAGCATGTCTAAGTAAAATATAAGAATTATTCATAAGTCATTACCTTTCAATTATTGTCATCAGTCTAAAATTAAAATGATCTCTAAACCATCAATGACTCTTTAAAAAATCTTCAATCTGAGAAACTATTTCATGACTTTGATAATGATAAAGTTCGTGAGGTGCATCCATATAGATGACTTGAACATTAGACTGGTCGCTTGCAAATCTCTCTGCATAATGCTGCCATTCTGATTGGCTAAAGGTCGTGCCTTCACCGTTAGAAACCAGTAATAAGGCTGGAATTTTCGGATTAATGCTAGATGGAACTTTCTTAGCATTTTCCTTTGCCAAACGGGATTCATGAAGCATGGCTTGTGACATCAACTGCTTATATGCTAGTAATTTATATTGTTGTCGTTCAGTTTCAGTCAGAGTTGGATTTTTTATATAAAAGGACTCAGGAAAATAGCGTAATAAGCCAATCTTACTGCTCCAATAAGCCACAGTAAGCAAGGCCTGATTATCCTTTAAATCCTCATAACTTGCTGGTAATGCCCAATCCAGACCAACCAAGGCTTTCACTTCATCAGGATACTTTTCCTGCCAAGCCAGACTTTCAAGACTAGCCATGGAATGAGACAGAATGATAAAAGGTCCTGATATATTTTCTTGTGATAGAGCTTGACGTGTCTCAGACAAAACTTCCATCACATCTCTGGATTGATTACTATCCTCGCTATAACCATAGCCAGCCCGCTCCACGATGACTACCTTATATTTTTTTGATAAGGAATCCGACACATTCTTAAAGTCCAATATTGGAGAAGCAATTCCAGCACCTGATAGAACTACTATTGTCTCTGGACCATCCCCCTCAACGTAAACATTGATTTTGTGCCCATTAACGAGAACAGTTTTACTCATAGGAATTAGAGAGGCTTGTTCCTTTTCTAAGCTGATACGATGAAAGATAAATGTCCCTACTAAAAACAAGATAAGGAAACTAAGAAGGACAAGGGCTGATTTTTTCAGTATTTTCATAGCATTATTGTACACAAATTAGACTCTTTTAGCAACTTAGTATATAGTAGTCTTAAGTATATTCTCTATAAAAGCAACACAAAAAACCCACCTTCACAGGCGGGTTTCATTTAGTATAGTTCAGCTAGATTAAGCTTTACCTTCTGAACCGAATACGTCGATACGTTCTTCAACTGATGCTTGGATAGCTTTTACACCGTCAGCCAAGAATTTACGTGGGTCGAAGAGTTTCTTCTTGTCGTATTCTGCTTCGTTTGCTTCGTAGTCACGAGCAAATTTACGAGTTGCGTTAGCGAATGCGATTTGGCATTCAGTGTTAACGTTAACTTTAGCAACACCAAGTTTGATAGCTGCTTGGATTTGTTCATCAGGAATACCTGATCCACCGTGCAATACGATTGGGAAGCCTGGAAGAGCTTCTGTCAATTTTTGCAAGTGGTCAAGGTCAAGACCTTCCCAGTTTGCTGGGTAAGGACCGTGGATGTTACCAATACCAGCTGCCAAGAAGTCAATACCAGTTGCAACCATTGCTTTAGCGTCTTCGATTGGAGCCAATTCACCTTTACCGATGATTCCGTCTTCTTCACCACCGATAGTACCAACTTCAGCTTCTACTGAGATACCTTTAGCGTGTGCTTTTTCAACTACGTCTTTAGCCAATTTAAGGTTTTCTTCAACTGGAAGGTGTGAACCGTCAAACATGATTGAAGTGTAACCAACTTCGATACACTCAAGTGCATCTTCGTAGTGACCGTGGTCAAGGTGGATAGCTACTGGTACAGTGATACCCATTGATTCTACAAGGTTAGCGATCAAGTTGCGAGCAACTTTGTAACCACCCATGTATTTAGCAGCACCCATTGAAGTTTGGATCAAAACTGGAGCTTTTTTAGCTTCTGCTGCGCGCAAGATAGCTTGAGTCCACTCAAGGTTGTTTGTGTTAAATCCACCAACTGCATAACCGTTGTCACGAGCTGCTTGGACAAATTTTTCTGCTGAAACGATTGCCATTTTATCAGGCCTCCTGTATATTTTTATGGGATATCCCATTTACATTGTTCATTTTATCACTTTTTGACAAAAAAATCTAGTTTTTCCTGTAGTTTGAATTGAATTTCTTCTATCTTAAAATATGTAACTCTCCTCAAAGTCCTAATCTTAAAGGTCTTTGGGTAGGTTCATATAAAAGGCTAAGTGGTCTTCATAGCGTTCAAATCGATAGTCAATTTCTTCGTTTTCCAATAAACTTTTAACTACGAATAGTCCCAAACCAGCTCCCTTACTTTGTCGACTAGAAACCGCAAAGGATTGTTCAAATTTATCTTGCTCCTCAGGAGTACAGGCGTTCTCAATGAAAACCCAGCCATCTTCTGTCCCAATTTTTAAATAACCTCCTTGAACAGAGTGTTTCACAGCATTACTGATAAGATTGGAAAGAATCAGCTTTAGTACCGAAGGATTTAGATAAGTTTGTTGGTCAGTCAGTTGATTCACAACTGAAATTTCCCTCTCTTTGGCTAATAAATCATAATCCTTTAAGAGAAAATCTGTCATTTCAAGAAGGTTGATTTTTTCTTTCTTATCTCGCAATTCTTGCACTGAAGAAAGGGATAAGATTTGCTGGACATGGTGAGTCAAATCATCCACGATACCCAAAGAAACTCCCAGATAATGGTCCCGATCCTTATAGCGTCCAATATTGGCTTTCATATTCTCCAGAAGAATCTTTAGACTAGCTAGAGGTGTTTTCAGTTCATGGGAAGCACCTCGCAAAAACTCAACCTTCATCTTTTCCAGCTGGAGGATGGCCTCGTTCTTTTCATGCAAGTCTGCAATGACCGTCAAGAGATGCTGATAAAGGCTGTTGATTTGTTCTTTAAGATCGCCAATTTCATCCTTAGAATCCACGCGCAACCTCACTTCTGCATCCAAATCCATCATCCGTCGAGTCACTCGTTTGATTTCCAAAATAGGAGCAACAATGGTTCTAGCATAGATAAAGGCGATGAGGAGCGAAATGATGAAAGACGCTAATAAAGTATAAGGCAGAAATTGAAGACTGATGTCTTCTGCTTCTTTCTGCAAATCCATAGAAGCTAAAAACTGTAAGGTCATCGTCTGACCATCCTTAGTTTGAACTTCTCTTTCCTCAATAACCAAGGAGGCCGTTTGTCGTTGTTTATCAACGGGAAGATTATCATTGACTTCCAACTTATCCTGAGTCATCTCTCCCTTAACAGCTCCCTTAATATCACTGCTTTTAGAATAAAGTTCAAGGACTTCCTGAATAGCTTGACTATCTTTGCCTTGGAGAGACTGGGCAATTTCTGTAGCCTTTTGCCCTATGCTCTCCTGACGATGACTGAGATAGGTCGGAGGAAAGAGGAAATAGATGGCCAAATGCAAACAAATGACCAAGGTAGAAAATACCGAGAAGGTATAGATAAAAATTTTTTTAAATAAACCTGAACGTCTCATTTTCTCTCCAATTTATAACCAACATTGCGCACGGTAAGAATACAGTCTAAATCCAATTTTTTCCGTAATTCCTTGATATAGACATCGATCACTCTGTCAAAAGGAACCTCATCTGTCATCTTCCATACAGCATCGATAATCTGCGACCGTGTTAAGGCTCGACCTTCATTTTTAACCAGATAGTCTAAAATTTCTAGTTCTTTTGCATTCACTGCAACTTCTTGACCTGCTACTTTAGCGCTATAACTGTCAAAGTCTACCTGGGTGTCCCTATAGGTAAAAATACGACCAGTATCATAATAACGCTTAAAGATGGCATCCACTCGTACCTTTAATAAAGATAGGGAAAAAGGCTTTTCCAAATATCCATCTGCTAATGCAGCAAAGGCACTCATCTTATATTCTTCGTCCTGAAAGGCTGTCAACATCAAGACCGGAACTTGACTGCTTTTACGGATTTCTGACAAAACCTCTAAACCATTGAGTTTCGGCATTTGAATATCTAAGAGAACCAAGGCAACTTGGTGATTGGAAAATTGTTTTAAAGCCTCAAGGCCATCTGCTGCCTGAATGGTTTCATAGCCACAATCCGTCAAATAATCACTAATTCCCTCACGGATCATGTCTTCATCTTCTACAATTAGAATTTTCATATAAATCCTTTTCTATCAAAAATGCTACCTATATTATATCTCATTTGAATGAGAATAGGTAGCATGTTTTTTATTCACTATCTATCAAAAGTTCTTTTGGTTGTTTAAAGAGGAGATTACTTGAAGCAAGTGCCATAACTAGTACTACTAGAACCAAGCCAAGTACAAAGATGATAGCAAAGTCAGAAGGTTGAATGGAAATATCCAGACTTGAAAGTGTCTTGCTAAAGCCGTCAACTTCTGCACCACCACCAAGATTAGAGGCTTGGGCTGCCTTACTAGCCTGCTTAGCCACATCTGATGTGACATTTGCAAGTACTGTATTTCCAATAGTACGAGCAGTATAGTTGGCTAGGAAATAAGCTGAAATTAGTGCTGGAATTGCAATCATAACTGCTTCTGTGATAAATTGTCCTAGAATACTTGCTTGTTTTAGACCTATTGAAAGGAGAATTCCAACCTCTTTACGACGGGCGTTAATCCATAGTGTCAGTAAGAGAGCAAGCAGGAGGACTGAGAAGCTCAAGCTACCCCAGAAGAGAAGATTAGCCATCTTGTACATGCCTGAAATAGATTGTTCAAGGGCAGGATAGTTAGATGAACTCTTAATCAAGCTATACATCTTCCAGTTGATACCGTTGATCGACCCTAATTCTTGCATAACACTATCTAGGTTCTTATCTCCAGCTACAAAGAAGGTAGCATCTCCATAAATAGCTGTATCTTCTGTATAACCATAGAGTTGGGCAGCTGTGTGAATATCTGTGATAGCTGTATTCTCATAAAGTTCTTGTGAATAGGTCACAGCAGATTTGTTATGTCCATCAAAGAGTCCTTTGATCGTTACTTCTACTGTTTCCTTGGCACCTTTTTCATTATCTGCATCGTAGATATTTGAGTCTAGTTTGACCTTGTCCCCTACCTTCCAGCCATGTTTAGCAGCCAAGTCTTTGTGCATGAGAATTTGGTATTTGTCATCGTTTGTTAAATGTTCTCCTTCGACCAGTTTGTAAGAGCCTGACACAAACTTGTCTTCTTTAGAAGAATCATTAACTCCTGTTATCATCAAGCTACTTCCAAAACGTTGAGCTCGATCTGCAGTTAGATTTTTCTTGGTTTCAGGCGTTTCAATCAGTTCATAGCCTGTCAAATCACCGATAGCATTAATCCGTTTGATGTAGGATTCAATGGCCTTATTCTCGGTAATTTTTTTAATATCTTCACCCTTAATATTCCCCGCACCACGTGGAGTTCCTTGGTTGACCCTGCGGTTGATTTGCATGGAGAAACTATTGGTGATATTTTTAAAGGTTTCTTGAGAAGCCTTGGCTGTTGCTCCCTTGATAGACAAGCCGACCAAACTCAAACTAGCCATCAAGAGAATGATAAGAAAGATCACAATAGACTTGAAAAATTTTCTTGTGACATAGGCAAATGCGTTGTGTAACATAAGATTCCTTTCTAGATTTACTTCAGTTTTTAATATATTTAAATGTTTTAGTTACTATTTTTTCTTGTTTCAGTCAGTTTCTTATCCTTCAATTCAAGTGTAATATCTGACGCCTGTGCTACTTCCTTGCTGTGGGTCACAACGATCACACACTTACCTGTTTTCTCAGCGAGAGATTTGAGCAAATCGATGATATCCCCAGCAGTCTTAGGATCCAAGTTTCCTGTTGGTTCATCCGCTAAAATCACTGGTGCTTCAGATACAAGGCTACGAGCAATGGCAACACGTTGTTGCTGTCCACCTGATAATTGGAGAACATTCCTCTTGATTTGACTTTCATCTAAACCAAGTTCAAGAAGGGTATCCTTGCTAGCTTTTTTATTAACCAAGCGGATATTTTCCAATGGAGAAAGATAATCAATCAAGTTATAGTTTTGGAAAACCAAAGAGATATGGTGCATGCGATGATAAGAATAACCTTGTTCACGAATATCCTTGCCTTCGAATAAGATAGCTCCTTCGACAGGGCTATCAAGTCCTGCTAATAGAGATAAGAGTGTTGACTTCCCAGCTCCTGATTCTCCGATAATACTATAAAACTTACCAGGTTCAAAATCGTAATTGATTTTATATAATACTGCTTCTGCAGTGTTCTTGTAACGATAAGTAAGATCTTGTAATTGTAGTAAAGTCATAATTTCTCCTTTATTAACTGATAGATGATAAAATTTCTTTCGGTGATTTTCTAAATAAAAATAGGAAACAAAGTGCAACTGACAAGCAACTAATGATAAGTAGGAAGATATAAGATTCTCCAAATGATAGAAGACTTGTTGAAAGGTTCGTTGCTTTTGCTAGCGTATCTTGTAGTGCAGCTTGGTCGCCGCTTGCTAGTACAGTCTTCAAGAGATAGGAAGTAATGGCATTTCCAGCCACAAATGCCGGCAGAATAGATGCCAATGAAACTAGGATGACTTCCAGACAGAATTGGCTAAAGATTGCTATTTTCCCTTTACCTAGTGCCAATAAAATACCAACCTCGTAGACTCGCTCTCGTAACCAAAGTGACAAGACCAAGATCAGCGCTCCTACACCAGCAATCATAATGCCATAGAGGAAAATCTGTAGGAAGGTTTGGAAGGTCGAAACTGAATCCTTGATTTGTTCAAAAGCCTTATTTTCCTTTTCAACTTGATAACCTTTCGTTTCCAGAGATAACTTTTCAACTTCTTGAATGATACTATCCATATCTTTTGGATTTTCTAGATAGAAACGAGCAGTAGTTACTTGATCTTCCTTATTTCCAAGAAGAGTTTGGCTACTTTCGTAGTCTGTATAGACCGTGTTTTCACTAAAATCTGACGAAAGACCAGTGAATTTCTCTTGCTTCTTACCTGAGAAAATACCTACGATTTCATAGTCTAGCCTTTGTCCACTATTTTCTTCGACTTGAGCAGGATTTAAGCTAATCTTATCCCCAAGTTTTAGGTTATTCTTCTTAGCCAATTCCTCGTGGACTAATATTTTCTGGTTATCTCCTTTTTGTAGATGTCTTCCTTCCTTAAGGGTAAAGGCGGAACTTGTAAAAGAAACATCCTTGGAAGAATCTTCCAAAGCAATCAAAGTGATAAGATTTTTTTCAGCCTCTGTCAAATCATCCCTTTGGATACTTTGTTCTCCAGTAACCACTTCTTTGTCAGTCAACTTAGCTATTGTCTCAAGCTCTGGGAAAATCTCCTCAAGACCCTTTATTTTTTTAAGGTCATCTAGTTGAGACAGTTGAAAGGTCTGTTCTGCTTCTATTCTTTTAATCGAAAAAGATGTATTCAATGAGCGATAGAGATTATTCTCTACTGTTTTGTTGGACTTCATGAGCGTCAAACAAGCCGATATTCCAGCTAATAAAACAAATAGAATCAAGAATAATATGAGACTTCTCAGTCGTTTTCTGCTGACGTAAGCCCAAGCTCTTTGAGTGGGATTCATATAGCACCTCCATATTTGTAAAACCATTATAATATTCAAATATGAAATGTTTATGAAATACCAAAAAAAAAGCAAAAATATTTTTGCTCTTTTTGATGAAAAATAAAAAGCTAGCCAAAGCTAGCTCACTACTATGCGGAGAGAGGGACTTGAACCCTCACGACCTAAAGCGGTCACAGGATCCTTAGTCCTGCGCGTCTGCCAATTCCGCCATCCCCGCGTCGATTACTTTACTAGTATATCAACTTTGAAAAAAATTGTCAAGACTTTTTTCAGATTTTTTCATCTTGCAATGTATTATTCTGTAATTTCAAGCAAATTTTCATCAACCAATTTCGCACCAAGTGTATTCTTAAAATGTCCAAGTGCAAAGGCATGATTTTCAGGCCAAATGGATGCAACTGCTGGTTTCACAACTTCTATCTGATAACCAAGATTATAAGCATCAATGGCTGTATGCAAGACACAGATATCTGTAAGAACTCCTGTCAAAATGACTGTATCTACTCTACGCTCTCTGAGACGGATATCCAAATCTGTTCCAGAAAAGGCCGAATAGTGACGTTTGTCCATCCAGAAAATACGACTATCATCAGCATGCTCATGATAAAAGTCTGCTAACTTGCCATACAAGTTTCGTCCACTAGTCCCAATAATATTATGAGGCGGGAACAGCTTACTTTCAGGATGAAAAACATCATTTTCTTCATGAGCATCGATGGTAAAAAAGATATAATCTCCACGTTCAAAAGCCTTTTGGGTCACCCCATATATATCATCAGATATTGCTTGAGCTGGAGCTCCCGCAGTCAGTTTCCCATGGTCCGCTACAAAATCTTCTGTATAGTCAATAGAAATTAAAGCCTTAGCCATTAATAGTCCCTCTTTTTCACTTCTTCAAAAATATCTGGAATGAGAACTTTGAGATAAGTTCCTTTCATACCAAGAGAACGACTCTCAATAATCCCTGCAGATTCGAGTTTACGAAGGGCATTAACAATTACAGAACGAGTGATACCGATACGGTCAGCAATGACTGAAGCTGTTAATTGACCTTCATTACCATTTAATTCAGCTAGAATAGCCGATACTGCTCTAAGTTCAGAGTAAGAAAGTGTATTGACCGCCATAGTTACAGCCGTACGACGACGAATATTTTTCTCATCTTCTTCACGTTGGAAGTTCAAGAGTTGAATTCCTACTACTGTACTGGCAATCTCAACCAGAATCAAATCATCTTCTTCAAACTTTTTATCATTGCGCCAAATAATCAATGAACCCAAGCGAATACCAGAGACATGGATTGGAGCAATCGTTGTCAAACCATCTGGGAAATCAGAACGACTCTCAGTTGGGAAAATTGTCAAATCATGCTCAACTGGAAGATTAGCCTCCGTATCGTAGATCATGTTCGCACCTTGCACATAATCTTCCGGGAAAGTCTTTGATTGGAAGAATTGCTCTACTCGGTCATTATTAGTTTTGTAGCGCATAAAGTAGCCCAACAAACGACCCTTGCTATTCACAATACAAGCGTTACAGTCAATAATATCTGCTAATTGACGTGTAATGGCATTATAAGGAAGCTCATCTTGTAATTGCTCATCCGAACGCTTTAAAATTGATGTGATTTTTCTTGTTTTTTCTAATAAATGTGCCATTTTTTACCTCGCATATAATCGCTTTCATTATATCATAAAATTCTGACTTTTTCAACAATTATCTGAAAATTGTTTATTGAATTGCAATTCAAGTGTATTCGAAAATTTTTCCTATTTTTTATAATTTTCTTATTGACAGCTTCCTGATTTTTTGATAGAATAATATTACAAGATAACAAATATATAAATACAAACTTCTCGTATTACTTTTTCATATGACTCTCGGTCTCCTTATATATAAAAGCGATCCACCTCAGTGAACCGCTTTTTTTGTTATTTATCTCCTTTGTTACGAATAACAAAGCCTGTTTTCTTCTCGCTTGAAGTATTGCGTGGTTTTTTAGTATCCTTGCGGTAACGCTTTTCTTTATCAAAGCGATCCTTTGAACGTCCACCTTTACGATAGTCATCACGACGTCCATTGCCACGGCGATCACGGTCTCGACGGTCATCTCCACGACGGCCTCCTCGACCACCCTTGCCTTTGCCACCGTAGCCACCACCAGATGGTTTAAATGGTAAGGGTTTTTCACGTGCAATCTCAACCTCAGGAAGACTATCTGGGTCTTGAACTGTTAAGCTGAGGATATACATGGCCAATTCTTCTGGGCTGAATTCTGAGGCCAATTGACGAGCATCCTTGCCAAACTTCTCAAAGTTGCTACGAATCTCCTCATTCGCAAAATCACGTTCAATTTTCTTAAGAGCTACTTGCTTCTTAGCTTGGAAGGCTTCTTCTGCACTTGCAGGTTTAAGACCTTTCATGCGTTTCTTAGTTAAGTTCTCAATGATTTGTAGATAACCCATTTCATTTGGTGAAACGAAGGTAATAGACTGACCTGACTTACCTGCACGTCCTGTACGACCAATACGGTGAACATAACTCTCAGGGTCTTGTGGGATATCGTAGTTGTAGACATGAGTCACACCTGAAATATCCAAACCACGAGCAGCCACGTCTGTTGCAACGAGGACATCAAGATTGCCATTTTTAAAATCACGAAGGACACGAAGACGTTTGTTTTGATCCAAATCTCCATGAATACCTTCTGCACGGAAACCACGAATTTTAAGCCCACGAGTTAACTCGTCTACACGACGTTTGGTACGACCAAAAACGATTGATAACTCAGGTTGATCAACATCCATAAGACGAGTCATGGTATCGAATTTTTCTTGTTCTTTAACACGGATATAGTACTGGTCTACTAATTCTGTTGTTAATTCTTTAGCAGCAATCTTCACATGCTCAGGTTCTTTCATGAACTGAACACCAATACGTTTGATAGCATCTGGCATAGTCGCTGAAAAGAGCAAGGTTTGACGATTTTCTGGTACACGAGAGATGATTGCTTCGATATCTTCAAGGAATCCCATGTTCAGCATTTCATCTGCTTCATCTAAAATCAAGGTTTCAATATCATGTAATTTCAAAGCCTTGCGTTTAATCAAGTCCAAAAGACGCCCTGGTGTTCCTACTACGATATGAGCACCTGATTTAAGAGCCTTGATTTGTTTTTCAATGCTTGAACCACCATAGACTGAACGAACTTTTACACCCTTGCTTCTACCAAAGCGGAAAAGCTCTTCTTGGCTTTGAACTGCCAGTTCACGAGTTGGCGCAATCACCAAAGCTTGGATAGTTGCTTCTTCTGTTCGAATTTTTTCAAGGGTTGGCAAGCCAAAGGCTGCTGTTTTCCCTGTACCAGTCTGTGCTTGACCGATAACATCTTTTCCTTCAAGAGCCAAAGGAATGGTTTGCTCTTGGATAGGACTTGCTTCTACAAATCCTGCTTTTTCAACTTCTGCTAAAAGGTCGGCAGATAAGTTAAATTCATTAAATTTCACGTTATTCTTCTTTCTAAAGATGGTGCGAAGCCATCCTATAGCGCTTAGTTTATACTTTTCTTGTCATGACGTACTTTCAGTTTTTATGAAAGACCGTGTTGCTTCTTTTCCACTAAAGAAAAGTACTGCTTTCTTTGCAACTTATCTAGTATAACATAAGAGAGGGCCAAAAGATAGTCTAACCACTTGATTAAATCATGTAAACGATTTTTCTATTTTTTGAACTTAATTCTCAAAAGCTTTCGTGAGACTAAATTAGTCCAATATTTTTTCCCGTAGCAGAATTGTGAAAAAATTTTTTTCTTGTGCTAGAATGAAATCAAACAGGAGGATTTAAAAATGTTAACATACGATTTAATTGTCATTGGATTTGGTAAGGCAGGTAAGACGCTTGCTGGGAAACTAGCTTCAGCTGGTAAAAAAGTTGCCCTTATCGAGCGCAACAAGGCTATGTACGGTGGAACTTGTATCAACATCGGTTGTATTCCAACTAAAACCTTGTTAGTTGCCGCAGAAAAGGACTTGTCATTTGACGAGGTTATGGCAACAAAAAATACAATTACGAGCCGCCTCAATGGTAAAAACTATGCTACGATTGCTGGTACTGGAGTTGATATCATTGATGCTGAAGCCCACTTTGTGTCTAATAAAGTCATCGAAATTCAAGTTGGTGATGAAAAACAAGAACTAACTGCTGAAACAATCGTCATCAACACTGGTGCTGTTTCAAACGTTTTGCCTATTCCAGGACTATCTACTAGCAAGAATGTCTTTGATTCAACTGGTATCCAAAACTTGGAACAATTACCAGAAAAACTCGGAATCCTTGGTGGTGGAAATATCGGTCTTGAGTTTGCTGGTCTCTACAATAAACTTGGAAGCAAGGTAACAGTCCTAGATGCTCTAGATACTTTCCTACCTCGCGCAGAACCTTCTATTGCTGCTCTTGCTAAACAATACATGGAAGAAGACGGCATTGAACTGCTTCAAAATATCCATACTACTGAAATCAAAAACGATGGTGATCAAGTTCTTGTCGTGACAGAGAATGAAACCTACCGTTTTGACACCCTTCTCTACGCAACTGGACGTAAACCAAATGTAGAGCCACTTCATCTTGAAAATACGGATATTCAACTAACTGAACGTGGTGCTATCAAGGTGGACAAACATTGTCAAACAAACGTTCCTGGTGTCTTTGCCGTTGGAGATGTCAACGGTGGACTTCAATTTACCTACATTTCACTAGATGACTTCCGTGTTGTCTTCAGCTACCTTGCTGGTGATGGCAGTTACACACTTGAAGACCGTCTCAATGTTCCAAACACCATGTTCATCACACCAGCACTTTCACAAGTTGGTTTGACTGAAAGCCAAGCAGCTGATTTGAAACTTCCATACGCTGTTAAAGAAATCCCTGTTGCTACTATGCCTCGTGGTCATGTAAATGGTGATCTTCGTGGAGCCTTCAAAGCTGTTGTCAACACTGAAACTAAAGAAATTCTAGGTGCAACTATCTTTTCAGAAGGATCACAAGAAATCATCAACATTATTACTGTTGCTATGGACAACAATATCCCATACACTTACTTCACAAAACAAATCTTCACTCACCCAACATTGGCTGAAAACTTGAATGACTTGTTTGCGATTTAATTATAGAAAGCAGTCCGATAGCGGGCTGTTTTTCTTTTTCTAAAATCTCAAATCTGTCTTTTCCAGCATTTATGATATAATAGAAACATGAAATTAAAAACTACTTTGGGCCTTCTTGCTGGGCGTTCTTCTCACTTTATTTTGAGCCGTCTTGGCCGTGGAAGTACGCTGCCTGGAAAACTCGCCCTTCAATTTGATAAAGATATTCTACAAAATTTAGCGAAAAACTACGAGATTGTTGTGGTAACTGGTACCAATGGAAAAACCTTGACGACCGCTCTCACTGTCGGTATCCTAAAGGAAATTTATGGTCAAGTTTTAACTAATCCTAGTGGTGCCAACATGATAACAGGAATCACGACTACTTTCTTGACTGCAAAATCTTCAAAAACTGGAAAAAATATAGCAGTACTTGAAATCGACGAAGCTAGTCTCTCACATATCTGTGACTATATCCAGCCTAGTCTTTTCGTTATCACTAATATCTTCCGCGATCAGATGGACCGATACGGTGAGATCTATACGACCTACAACATGATTTTGGACGCTATTCGAAAAGTTCCTACTGCTACTGTCCTGCTGAACGGTGATAGTCCGCTTTTTTACAAGCCTGCAATTTCAAATCCTGTTCAGTATTTTGGTTTTGATCTAGAAAAAGGTCCAGCGCAACTTGCTCACTACAATACTGAAGGTATTCTCTGCCCTGAATGTCAAAGTATTTTAAAATATGAGCTAAATACATATGCCAACTTGGGAGCTTATATCTGTGAGAATTGTGGATGTAAACGTCCTGACTTGGACTACCGTTTGACAGAATTGGTTGAGTTGACTAACAATCGTTCTCGTTTTGTTATTGACGGTCAGGAATATGGTATTCAAATAGGTGGTCTCTACAACATCTACAATGCTCTGGCTGCAGTTGCTATCGCCCGTTACCTAGGCGCTGATTCTCAACTGATTAAACAAGGATTTGATAAGAGTCGTGCTGTCTTTGGACGACAAGAAACCTTCCATATCGGTGACAAGGAATGCACACTGGTTCTTATTAAAAATCCTGTTGGTGCTACCCAGGCCATCGAAATGATCAAGCTAGCTCCTTACCCATTTAGTCTATCTGTTCTCCTCAATGCTAACTATGCTGATGGGATTGATACCAGCTGGATTTGGGATGCTGACTTTGAGCAAATTACGGATATGGACATTCCTGAAATCAATGCAGGTGGAGTTCGTCATTCTGAAATTGCTCGTCGTCTACGTGTTACTGGCTACCCAGCTGACAAGATCACTGAAACAAGTAGCCTGGAACAAGTTCTTAAAACAATTGAAGCTCAAGACTGCAAGCATGCCTATATCCTTGCGACATATACGGCTATGCTAGAATTCCGAGAATTGCTAGCCAATCGTCAACTTGTTAGAAAGGAGATGAACTAATGGTTTATACTTCACTTTCCTCAAAAGACGGCAATTATCCTTACCAACTAAATATTGCCCACCTCTATGGGAATCTCATGAACACCTACGGAGATAATGGGAATATCCTCATGCTCAAGTACGTCGCTGAAAAGCTAGGGGCACATGTAACAGTTGATATCGTTTCTCTCCACGATGAGTTCGATGAACATCACTACGATATTGCCTTTTTCGGTGGTGGCCAAGACTTTGAACAAAGTATCATTGCTGGTGATCTACCCGATAAAAAAGATAATATTGATAACTTTATCCAAAATGATGGTGTCGTTCTTGCTATCTGTGGTGGCTTCCAGCTATTAGGCCAATACTATATTGAAGCTTCTGGAAGACGCATCGAAGGTCTCGGTGTCATGGGACATTACACACTCAACCAAACCAATAACCGATTCATTGGTGACATTAAAATTCATAACAAAGAATTCGATGAAACCTACTATGGTTTTGAAAACCACCAAGGCCGCACCTTCCTCTCAGATGACCAAAAACCATTAGGGCAGGTTGTTTACGGAAATGGCAACAACGAAGAAAAGGTCGGTGAAGGTGTTCACTATAAAAATGTTTTCGGTTCTTATTTCCACGGACCTATTTTATCCCGTAATGCAAATCTAGCCTACCGTTTGGTCACTACTGCCCTCAAGAAAAAATATGGTCAGGACATTGTTCTACCAACTTATGAGGATATTCTCAGCCAAGAAATCGCTGAAGAATATAGCGATGTTAAAAGCAAGGCAGACTTCAATTAATATTTAAATTCCAACATGCCATTAGCTGTTGGAATTTTTTTAGGTTCTTTTCTCCTTCTTCCTTGCATTTTCTCCTAATTTTTGCAAAAATAGAGGGGTAGAAAGAAGGTAGCATATGTCTAAATTACAACAAATCTTAACTTATCTTGAATCAGAAAAGCTAGACGTCGCTGTCGTATCTGACCCCGTCACAATTAATTACCTCACTGGCTTTTACAGTGATCCACACGAACGTCAAATGTTCCTCTTTGTCCTTGGAAACCAAGAACCGCTTCTCTTCGTTCCAGCACTTGAGGTTGAACGTGCGACTAGCACTGTCTCTTTCCCAGTAGTTGGCTACGTGGACTCTGAAAACCCTTGGAAGAAAATTCAAAATGCTCTTCCACAGCTTGATTTCAAACGTGTAGCAGTTGAGTTTGACAATCTCATCTTGACTAAATACCACGGTTTGAAAACTGTCTTTGAAACTGCTGAGTTTGATAACTTGACTCCATTGATCCAACGTATGCGCTTGATTAAATCAGCTGACGAAGTGCAAAAGATGATGGTTGCAGGTGTTTACGCCGACAAGTCTGTTAAAGTTGGTTTTGACAATATCTCTCTTGATAATACGGAAACTGATATCATTGCGCAAATCGATTTTGCTATGAAACGTGAAGGCTATGAAATGAGCTTCGACACCATGGTTTTGACTGGTGATAATGCTGCGAATCCACATGGTATTCCTGGAGCCAACAAGGTCGAAAACAATGCACTTCTCCTCTTTGACCTCGGTGTGATGGTGAATGGTTATGCATCAGATATGACTCGTACAGTCGCTGTTGGAAAACCTGACCAATTCAAGAAAGATATTTACAACTTGACTCTAGAAGCTCAACAAGCTGCCCTTGACTTTATCAAACCTGGTGTGACTGCTCATGAAGTAGACCGAGCTGCTCGTGAAGTAATCGAAAAAGCTGGCTACGGTGAGTACTTCAACCACCGTCTCGGTCACGGTATCGGTATGGATGTCCACGAATTCCCTTCAATCATGGAAGGAAACGACATGGTTATCGAAGAAGGCATGTGCTTCTCAGTTGAGCCTGGTATCTACATCCCTGGTAAAGTCGGGGTCCGCATCGAGGACTGCGGTGTTGTTACGAAGGATGGCTTCGACCTCTTTACAAGTACCAGCAAAGATCTGCTTTATTTTGACTAAAAAGTAAATTATAAAAAATAAGATGGAAAAGTTATTCTTTTCCATCTTATTTTTTGATTTGATAATAAATTTTATCAGCTATATAACCTTTTCGTTCAACTGCATTTGGAATCGTCTTCCAAAAAGTCATACCCGCCTTTTCCATAACACGACCAGATACTGGATTTAAACTTGCATAGCAAGCATCAACCTCTTTAAATCCAATCTCATCTAGACAGTATGATAAAACTGCCTTCAAAGCTTCTGTCATGAGTCCTCGTCCCCAGTAGTCCATCCCTAAGATATATCCAATCTCACAGCTAGATTTTTCTTCATCCATACTGACCAGACTAATATCTCCAATGACATAGTCTGGATTTTCTTTGAGACAAATGGCCCATTTGTAATAGTTAGGATTGTCATAGGATGCTACCCAATTGCCAATAGAGTTTCGAGTCTGTTCGACATTCAGGTGTGGATTCCAAGTCACATAGGTTAGATTATCTAGACGAGAAGCCCAATTCTCAAACATGGCTTGAGCATCACCTTCCACAAATCTCCTCAGTATCAATCGTTCAGTTTCTATTGGTTGTGTACATAGTGCTTTCATGATGCTAACTCTCTTTCTATTTTATGGATGGGCTCAAACTTGCATTGACCTATCTCAGTCTCCTATTTCAAGTTATAAAGTGAAAAAGGTCCTCCGGACCTTCTTCGCTTTTGTATTTCTAAGATCAGGGTAAAAACACTTTACTCATAAACATTGAGAAAACAACAGTTTCCTCTAATTTCATGACGCAGTAGCTGTCTGGCTTGCGGGGGTGAGACTACGAAATCGATCTCTTCGAGTTACCGACCTGCCTCGTTCTCCTGTTTCTAGACTCGGGGTAAAAACCTCCCCCGGAGGTTTTTACTCCCAAAACGTATCAAACACTGTGATTGGTAGGTGGCGTTTGTGTTGGCCTTTGTACCACCATTTTTCAATGATTTCTTGGGCTTCTGGGCTGATTTGTTTACCTTCCAGATAGTCATCAATCTCTGCGTAGGTTACACCGAGTGCAACTTCATCTGCCAATCCTGGTTTCTCTTCTTCTAGATCGGCAATCGGTACTTTTTCATAGAGAGCAGGATCAGCTCCGAGCTCCTTCAATAGTTGTTTTCCTTGACGTTTATTGAGGCGATAGAGAGGAAGAATATCTGCACCGCCGTCACCGAACTTGGTAAAGAAACCTGTGACATTTTCTGCAGCATGGTCAGTACCAATAACTGCTCCACTATGAGCTCCTGCGAGTGCATATTGGGCAATCATCCTGCTTCTAGCCTTGATATTCCCTTTATTAAAGTCTGACATTGGACTACCAGTAGCCTCTACTGCCGCTGCCATTGCATCTACAGAATCCTTGATATTGACCACCAAACTCACATCTGGCTTGATAAAAGCTAGGGCCTTTTGGGCATCATCCTCATCTGCTTGAATTCCATAAGGCAGGCGAACTGCTATAAATTTATAAGAATCATCACCGGTTTCAGCTCGCATTTCTTCCATAGCTAGTTGAGCAAGGCGACCAGCTAAAGTCGAGTCTTGACCACCAGAAATTCCTAATACAAAACTTTTAAGAAAAGGATGTTTTTTAAGGTATTTTTTCAAAAAGTCAATGGAACGACGGATTTCTTCTCGGGCATCAATGACTGGTTTAACGCCTAGTTGTTGGATAATGGTCTCTTGCAAACTCATTCTTCTTCTCCTTCGCCCAGAGCTTCCTTACGCATCTTATCAATCAAGTCCATCTTATCTTGCCAAATATCATGCGCTAAGTCTACTGGATAATGTTGTGGGTTAAGAACACGTTTGTATTCGTCCCAAAGCTTATCAAATTCCTTACGAGCATAGGCCTGAATTTCAGGAAGACTTGGTAAATCATAGACTAGCTTACCTTCCTTAAAAATGTCTACCAAGAGAGGAACTGCATCAAAATTGCGGACAGTTTTCTTGATGTAAGTATAGGTTGGGTGGAACATCTTGAGTTCAGTCATACTTGACACATCAACGCCGTCATAGGTAATATAATCACCTTCAGATTTTCCTTTTTCACGACTGGTAATGCGCCAAACTTGTTTCTTACCTGGAGTTGAAACTTTTTCAGCATTGCTAGAGAGTTTGATAGTATTGCGCATCTGACCATTTTCATCTTCAATGGCAACAACCTTATAAACTGCTCCTAGAGCTGGTTGGTCATAGGCTGTAATGAGCTTAGTTCCTACACCCCAAACATCAATCTTAGCTTTTTGCATTTTGAGGTTAAGGATGGTATTTTCATCAAGGTCATTGGATGCATAAATCTTAGCATCAGTAAATCCTGCCTCGTCCAGTTGTTGACGAACTTTTTTAGAAATATAGGCGATATCACCAGAGTCAATACGAACTCCCTTAAAGTTAATCTTGTCACCTAATTCACTTGCAACCTGAATGGCAGCAGGAACACCGATACGAAGAGTATCATAAGTATCTACAAGAAAGACACAATCACGGTGAGTTGAGGCATAAGCCTTGAAAGCCTGATAATCATTGCCATAAACTTGAACTAAAGCATGAGCATGAGTTCCTAAAACCGGAATACCAAAGAGCTTACCTGCACGTACATTACTAGTTCCATTGGCACCACCAATAACAGCCGCACGTGTTCCCCAGATAGCTGCATCCATCTCTTGCGCACGACGTGTACCGAACTCCATCAAAGGCTCATCTTCAATGACCGAGCGAATACGAGCAGCCTTGGTCGCAATCAAGGTTTGAAAATTAACAATATTTAAAAGAGCTGTTTCAACCAATTGACACTGCGCCAAAGGTCCTTCCACTTGAACGATCGGTTCATTAGCAAATACTAAGTCCCCTTCTTGAGCAGAACGCACAGTCAATTCCAACTTGAGATTACGCAGATATTCCAAGAAAGCGCCATGATAACCAAGTGATTCCAAATAAGCTATATCACTATCAGAAAAGCGCAGGTTTTCTAGGTAGTTCACAATTCGTTCCAAACCTGCAAAAACAGCATAACCATTTTTAAACGGTTGTTGGCGGAAATAAACTTCAAAAACTGCTTTCTTGTTATGAATTCCTTGGTCGAAGTAAACTTGCATCATGTTAATCTGATACAAATCTGTGTGCAATGTTAAACTGTCATCTGGGTACATATACTGTCCTTCTTCCTTATTTGTAAAAAGAAGAAAATATTTTCTTCTTTTCTCATAAATTAGTACTATTATAACACATTTTACCAAGATGGAGAAAAAGCTAACAAGCTATTCCATACTCTCAAGTTCATCCATATCCCGCTCAAACTTTTTCTGAGCCCATTCTCCATAACTCTTAAGGCCGAGATTACCAATAAAGACCCAAGGAAGATAAAAGAGATAGGTAAAGCACCAAGCAAAAAGGTATTTGAAGTTTAATGGATTGTGCTGATAAATCTCTATATTGAACTGGTAGTTTTGCAACATTATAATAGTTGTGATTAGTAGTGTCATTAATAGACATCCCAAAATCGTAAAATGAAAACGACTATAGTAGGTCGCACCGAGGTTTCTCGCCCGGTTGAAGAAGTAAAAAAGTCCAATAATGTTAATGATGAGAATCATAGTCGGATTAAAAAGACTTGGTGCTAATATTGCAATGATATAAGATAAAAGCAAAAAAACGATAGTGATATGGAAACTTTCTGCTCCTGCTTTATTCATCAGTTGTTCTTCTCTTTCATCCAATAATTGATAATAAAAAAATTTATTTTTCATCTTCTTCCTCCCAAAATAATTGATCCAGCGTTTTCCCTAAGCACCTGCAAATGGATTGGCAAAGTGAAAGCGAAGGATTGTACTTGCCAGCTTCTATCAAGCCGATAGTCTGCCGAGTGACACCCACAGCTTCTGCCAAATCACCTTGTGTCATGTCAAGCTCCACTCGAGCTAACTTTAATTTTAAATTCTTAGCCACTTGTTACCTCCTCCTTTATTTTAAAAGTTGCGCTTCTTTTTTCAACTTTATTATATCATATATTTTACATTATGCAATATATATCTGTCATTTTGTGAGATTTTTTTTACAAAAAAACTCTACCACTTACATGATAGAGAGTTTTCTGTTTACAAATCTTTTTGATAATAGTGCCTTTGTCCAGTGTAGGGATAATCTTTTAAGGTAAAAACTTCCTTGTAGCCTTGCTTTTGATAAAAGCCTGGTGCTTGAAACTGATAGGTATTCACAAAAGCAAAGCGACAGTTTCTCTTTTTAGCTTCACTTTCTGCTTGCTGCAATAGTTGGGAGCCGATTCCTTGCCCTCGCAAGTCCTCCTTCACAAACAAATACTCAATTTCTAACCAATTCCCGAAAGTCTCTGCTACTAATCCAGCCATGATCTCACCATGTTCATCTTCAATATACAGATTAAGTGGCTCACTTTCAGCAACTTCTCTTTTGGAACGATTATAGGAGCGAATCAAGTCTCCTATTATTTGCGATTTATGAGACTCTGTATTTTCCAATCTTACCTGCATCCAAACCTCCTCGAAGATACTTATAGCTTGATTATAGTCTTATTACCAAGAGCTGTCAAACTAGAAAACTCATCAACCTGAGTTGATGAGCTTCTGACTTATTTTCTAAATTTCCATTGGCTATAAATACCAAAAGCAACAATCCAGATAGCTGAACCTTTTGCTCCCATTACAGTTGATTCTTGTAAAAATAGAGTTCCGAATACAAAGATGAAGAAGAGCATAGTCAGAGGATTTAGCAAGCGATATTGAGGCATGAGATAGCCATCTGCCATAAAGTCTTTTGACTTGCGATACTTAAGATGGGCCACCATGATTAAGATGTAGATGGCGATATAAACACCTGATGAAGAAGCCGTAATCAAAGCAAAGGCATCTGATACGCCAGGAAGTACATTGATAAAGGCTGCAAAACCAATCAATACCGCAGAAGCAATGATAGCATTCTGAGGAACGTTGTGGCGTGAAAGTGTATCTGCCTTAATAGCTTTCAAGAAACGATTTGGTGAATCATGGGCAATTTGGTACAAGTGACGACCTGTTGAGTAAAGGGTTGAATTCAAGGCTGACGCAGCGGAAGTCAAAACAACAAAGTTAATCAAGGCTGCTGCCCACTTAAGGCCAACAAGTTCAAATACCGTTACAAATGGTGAATCTGTCGCAGAAAGCTCACGCCAAGGAATAATAGACATGATTGCAAGCAAAGCTCCACCGTAGAAGAAGATAATTCGCAAGGGAATTTCCTTAACTGCCTTGGGCAAGACTTTTCGAGGATCTTTGGTTTCAGATGTAGTAACACCAATAAACTCAATCATCAAGTAAGCAAAGAAAACCATTTGAAAGGCCATGACAAAGTTCATTCCCCCATTTGGGAAAAGGGAGAATTGCTCACTGATATTGACAAGGCTTGCTGATCCATAAGGAGTTTCAAATCCGGTCAAGACCATAAAAATACCCGTCGCAATCATGGCAAGGATGGCCACAATTTTAATCATGGCAAACCAAAATTCCACTTCACCAAATATTTTAACTGCAATCAGATTGACCAATCCTAAAATTGTTAAAAAGACAACCTGAATCAACCAAGATGGCCAAGACGGAAACCAAAACTGAACATAGTGAGCGATTGCTGTAATCTCAGCCATACCAATAAAGACTACTGATAACCAATAAGACCAAACCGAGAAATATCCCCAGCCCTTTCCAAGATAGCGTGTAATAAAATTGATAAAGGTGTGTTGCTCTGGGTCCTGGTACAACATTTCTCCAATAGCACGCATCATGAGATACATAAAGCCACCCGTAATCATATATACCAAGACAATCGAAGGTCCAGTTAAACTGATAGACCGACCAGCTCCCAAAAATAGTCCAGTCCCGATTGTTCCCGCAATGGCCATAACCTGAACGTGGCGGTTTGTTAATCCACGCTCCATTTTACTTTTCTTTTTATGTTTATTTTCTGAATTCATCTAGTCTCCTCAAGTTTTTAAAATGAAGAAAAGGAGCGATGGAAGCGTTTTCCCTATATCTACTCCTTCTTCTCTATCCTATTAAACTGTTTTTTCAACTTTTAAAATCTTAACATCATAGCTTCCAGCAGGTGTTTCGATTGTAGCAATATCACCTGTTTTCTTACCAATCAAGGCTTGACCAATTGGGCTTTCATTTGATACTTTACCTGCAAAAGCATCTGCACCAGCTGAACCAACGATAATGTATACTTCCTCTTCGTCTTCTCCAACTTCTTGGATGGTTACAGTTTTTCCAATGGCAACTTCATCTTGAGCGACTGCATCGCTATTAACGATTTCTGCATAACGGATTTTTGTTTCCAAGCTTGATATTTGTCCTTCAACAAAGGCTTGTTCATCCTTAGCTGCTTCATACTCACTATTTTCTGACAAATCACCGTATGAACGAGCAATCTTGATACGTTCTACAACTTCTGGACGACGTACTAGTTTCAATTCTTCTAATTCTTTTTCGAGTTTTTCCTTTTCTTCCAAGGTCATTGGATATGTTTTTTCTACCATTTTTCTCAACTTTCTTTTGATTGAATTAATAAATATATGCTTTAAAGCAAAATTATGTGGAAAACCACATAATTTTAGTTTGCGCTATTTGATTGAGGTAATTTACTATTGATATGTTCTTGAACGTTACGATCATGTTCTTCTAGTGTTGTTGCATAGTAAACTTTACCATCTTGAACATTGGCTACAAAATAGAGATATTCACTCTTTGTCTGATTGATACTTGATTCGATAGCATCCAAGCTTGGGCTATCAACTGGACCAGGCATTAGACCTACTTTTGTATAGACATTGTATGGTGAATTAATAGATGTATCAATGGCTGCATCATCAGAGAGACTGATGTTTTGACCAAGTTTGCCTTCTGCGTAAAGGATAGCAATATTACTTTGAAGTGGCATACCGAGGTTTAAGCGGTTATAGAAGATTCCTGCAATCAGCTTACGATCTTCTGTTTTTGCACCTTCTTTCTCAACAAGTGATGCAATTGTTAAGAGCTCATTTACGGTCAAGTTCTTTTCTTTGATAGCAGCATAGTGTGAAGAAAGGTTCTTATCCATAGCTGCAAGCATTGAATCAATTAAACTTTCAACAGTTGTACTTTCTTTGATCGTATAAGTCGCAGGGAAAAGATAACCTTCTAAACGGTAACGAACACCACTATCTTTTGCTGGCAAGCTTTCAAGCAAGTTTGGATATTTGGCAACCTCTTGAGCAATAAAGGTCTCATCTTGAACCTTAGCCAAGAATGCTTCCGCTGTCAAAGGTTCCTTAAAATCACCTTGAAGTTGGCCAACAGTTTGAGCAATTTGTTCCAAAGTATAGCCTTCAGGAATAGTCAAGTCTGCAAGAGCAACTTCCTGAGGTTCAGGTGTACCACCCTTTTGCAACTCTTTAATGACATCTTCAACACTCATACTCTTTTGCAAGTTGTAATAACCAGACTTCAGTCCAGTGTAGTTTTTATACTTGGCATAAAGTGTAAAGACCAAACCGTTCTTAATAACACCAGATTTTTCCAAAACTGAGCCAATTTCTTGAGTATTAGCACCATCTGGAATCTGAACTGACATATATTGTTTAGAACTTGGATCTACTGGTTGTAGAGCTGATTCAGCATAGCGAAGGCCAAAGAATCCACCAGCACCAATTAGAATCAATAATACCAAAACTGTTACTAAAAATCCTTTTAAGCGGGATTTCTTCTTTTTCTTGGCTGGTTTCACAGTCTCTCTCCGACTTCTTCTAGGAAGGTCTGCTTCTTCAGTAGCTTCTTGACTTGTCAATTCTTCCTTGTGTGACGCAAGGTTTACTGTTTCTTTTTCTGGAACAGTATCAAATGCACGATAAGAAACTGAAACTCTAGTTGGAATTGAATTATTCTCTTCTTTTTCCGGAATTGATTGAGATGACTCAACTACTTCTTCTCGTACTGCTTCTGGAATTTCTTCTTGTACTTCCTCTGCAGCTTCTTCTGGAACTTCTTCTACAAGAACAGGACGCTCAGGAACAGTTGGGGCATTATCAATCAATTGATCAACAGCTGCAACTGATTTTGCAATCAACTCCTCTTCCGAAATACTTGGTTCCTTTTTTTCTGAAGTTGCTTCAGAAGGTTTTGCTAAAGTTGAAAAAAGGTCATCCGTTTGTTCAACTTCATTTGCCTCTTTTTTTAGTCGTTCTAAATCTCGCAAAATTTGCTCTTTAAAACTCAACTTTTCTTCATTTGAATTTTCGCTCAAAGGTATTTACCTCCTTGTTGATAATCCTTAATATTATATCTTAAAAACTAAAGAAAAGCAACTTTAGAAGCCTTTCTACTCACTAATTCTTGTTTTCCCAGACCATATCATACCATTCTTCTCCCGCAAATTGGGACTTAGACTTTCCTTCGTTGACAAAACCATGCTTCTCATAGTATTCAATAAGGTAATCATGACAGGTCAGATTGATCCCCTCTCGTTCATGCTTAAGAGCCACTTCTTTCAATGCGGTCAGGAGTTTTTTCCCTAGTCCTAGAGATTGAGCTTCTTTAGCTATCGAAAGACAAGTCACAGAAATATAACCACCTTCCTTATGACTGTGGTCTTTTATTTCTTCAGTGAAAGAATAGTCTTGTAAATAACGATGAGGGACTACTGGTCCTTCGATATAACCGAGTATCTCTCCCTCTTTTTCAGCCACTAGAAAGCTCGTTTTTATTTCCTTTAAATGTGCTTCAAAGACATATCGAGGTATGGCTTCTTCAATTGAAAAATTTTCTAGTTCAATCTCTAAAATACGGTCTAAATCACTCAGTCTAGCTTGTCGAATAATCATAGTTCCTCCTGATAAAAGGGATTCTTCCAGCACATGAGAAAATTAACTTCATTTCCGACTCCCAGATCTACTATTCCTTGCTCTATAAATTCATTCATCTCAAAATAAGACAGCAATTCATCTTTACAGACCAGATAAATACCGGGGCTATTTTGTTGAAGAGCAACTTGTTTCATGGTTGCGAGCAACAAGGTTCCAAATCCTTGCCCTTGATAATTCGGATGAACAGATAAAGCATCAATAACAAGATTTTCATTACTAATAGCTTCTCCATCTGCCATCTCTGCTATCCATCTATTTACTGAGGACGTAGCAAAATCTGTCGCTAAAATATAAGCAATCACCTGATCATCCAAACTAGCTAAGAGAAACGTATCCGCAAAATTACGGATACGTTCTTCTATTATTTCTCTATTAAATGTTTCTTGGAAGTTTTGAGTACTCTCCTGTATCAAGCAAACCTGCTCGATATCAGATTGCTGAACTTCCCTTATTTTAATTGGAAATTCCATCTTGTTCCTTACTGAACATTACTTGTCAAATTAGACAAGAGACGTTCGAATGAGTATTCATATGATTGAATGTCACCTGCTCCCATAAAGACATATACAGCATTGTCATGGTCTAAGAGCGGAGACACATTTTCAACAGTGATAACTTGATGTTTTTTATCAATCTTGGCTGCTAAATCTTCAACCTTAACATCACCATGGTCAACTTCACGAGCAGATCCATAGATTTGTGCTAAGTAAACTGCATCAGCCTGATTCAAGGCTTGTGCAAAATCATCCAACAAAGCAATTGTACGAGTAAAAGTATGCGGTTGGAAAATAGCAACTATTTCCTTGCTTGGGTACTTTTGACGCGCAGCATCTAGAGTTGCAATGATTTCAGTTGGGTGATGCGCAAAATCATCGATGATAACAGTATCATTGACAATCTTTTCTGTAAAGCGACGCTTAACGCCTCCAAAAGTATTCAAGTGTTCACGTACCAAATCCAAGTCAAAGCCAGCAGTATAAAGCAAACCAATTACTGCTGTTGCATTCATGATGTTGTGGCGACCAAAAGTTGGAATGTGGAATTGACCCAATTCTTGACCACGGAAGTGAACTGTGAAAGTTGAACCTGTAGTAGAACGAAGCAAATCACTGGCTACAAAGTCATTGTTGTCCGCTTCAAAACCGTAATAATAGATTGGGGCATTTGCCGTAATCTTACGCAACTCAGCATCTTCACCGTAGACAAACAAACCTTTGGTGATTTGTTTAGCATAATCATTGAAGGCGTTAAAGACATCCTCTAAGCTTGTGAAATAGTCAGGATGGTCAAAGTCGATATTCGTAATAATAGAGTACTCTGGGTGATACGGCATGAAATGACGTTCGTACTCGTCTGATTCAAAGACAAAATACTTGGCATTTTCAGAACCACGACCTGTACCATCTCCAATTAGATAGCTTGTATCAGTGATGTGTGACAATACGTGAGAAAGCATACCTGTTGTTGAAGTCTTACCGTGTGCACCAGCAACTCCCATGCTGATAAAGTCACGCATAAAGCTACCAAGAAACTCATGATAACGTTTATAGCTTAGTCCGTTCTTGTCTGCATAAGCAATTTCAACATTGTTGTCTGGACGAAAGGCATTCCCAGCGATGATTTCTAAATCCCCTTGAAGATTCTTCTCATCAAAAGGCAAAATTTTGATACCTGCTTGCTCTAAGCTTCTTTGTGTAAAGTAGTATTTCTCTACATCAGATCCTTGGACCTTATGCCCCATTTGGTGCAACATCAAGGCCAAGGCACTCATCCCTGATCCTTTAATTCCGATAAAATGATAGGTTTTTGCCATCTTTTTCCCCTTTACTCTGTCATATTTGTCAAGTTCAACTCTTGAGCAATTTTACGTTCTTTTTCTGATTGATTTTCTTTTTTGTTATAAATTTGGCTTTTCTTTAAAAAATCATAATTATTTTTCTTTGGTCCAAGTTGATCTTCTTTGGTTGTCTGTTGCATCTGAGGAGCCATTTCAGCCAAAATATAATGGTTCTGAGTTAGTTTGTCACTAAATTTTGCTAGCTCCCCAGGATTTTCCTTTTGGAATGGAGCTGTTGGCTGATTTGCCTGTCTTACTACATTATTTGAAGGTTTATAACGTTTCGTAAAACTAACATCTTGAGTCAAATATTTTGCTGAACGTTTCCGTTTTAGATCGGCTCTTGCTTCTTCACGAGCAAGTTCAGCATAGGATTTTTCCTTCTTTTCAGGTAGCTTATCTGATGCTTGAACCAGTGGCTTTTTTTCGATAGTAATTGGTGACCATTCCAAGTAGTTTTTGTCCTGGTAATCTCCCTTGATATTACTAATGAGATCCGACTCATCATATAAATCCATAAATGGCATCTCTGTCAGCATGATCTCATCATCTGACACTATTGGAAATCGTACTTGTTTCATTTTTATTCCCTTTCAATACTCCATTATAACGTAAAGTCTTGATTTTTCAAGTCTTGGCTTCAGAAATTCCTAATATTTCTTGAATTTCAGTAAGTGTGAGACTTCCACGAGACTCTGTTCCATCCAATACTTCTGAGACCAGATTTTTTTTCTCTTCCTGCAACTCTTGAATCTTCTCCTCGATTGTGCCTCTAGTTACCAGACGATAAACCTCAACAGCTTGGTCTTGTCCCATACGGTGGGCCCGGCCAATAGCCTGCGATTCAACTGCCGGATTCCACCATAAGTCTACCAGAATAACTGTATCCGCACCAGTTAGATTGAGACCAACTCCACCAGCTTTTAGAGAAATCAAAAACACATCGCGCTCACCTTGGTTAAAAGCCTTGGTCATTTCTTGACGCTCCTGTGATGGTGTAGAGCCAGTAATCTTAAAGGAAGTTAAGCCAAGCTGAGGCAACTCCTTTTCGATGCGATCAAGCATTCCCCTAAATTGAGAGAAGATGAGTACACGATGATTTCCCTCAGCAATTTGACTTAGCAGATCTCGTAAACTATCAAGCTTCCCGCTATCTCCCTTATAATCTTCCATAAATAGAGCTGGAGTATCACAAATCTGGCGAAGACGCATGAGTCCTGTTAAAATTTCAACTCGATTTCGTTGAAATTCTGCATCGGTCACTTGTCCCAAACGCTCTTGCATCTGTTGAAGTTGAGCTAGATAGATAGCTTTTTGCTGGTCCTCCAGTTCATTTTTATAAACGACTTCTATCAGATCAGGTAACTCTGTAAGAACATCCTCTTTCTTTCGACGCATGACAAATGGTTTGATAAACTGTGCCACTCTCTCAGCAGGCAATTTCATAAAGTCTTTTTTTGCTGGCAAAAGTCCTGGCAATACAATCTGAAAGATAGACCATAATTCCCCTAGATTATTTTCAATTGGTGTTCCGGAAAGAGCAAAAACTGATGGAACCACAAACTTTCTCAAAATCTTAGCAATTTTGGTTTGGGCATTTTTCATCACCTGGGCTTCATCTAGAAATAGAAAATCAAAAGATAAATTTCGATAGATTTCACTATCCTGACGGAAAGTGGCATAACTGGTCACATAGACCTGATGTTTTTCTGCTAAAATAGTCTCGCGATAAGGTTTCAATCCATGTACGACAGCCACATCCAAATCCGGTGCAAATTTTTTAAATTCATCAGCCCAATTATAGATGAGACCAGATGGGGCAAGAATCAAGACACGGCTATTCTCCTGAAGTTGGCTACTTAAAAAGGCGATGGCTTGTAAGGTTTTTCCAAGTCCCATATCATCAGCTAAAATTCCACCAAATCCATAATGGTCTAACATCTGAAGCCATTGAATCCCCTTTTTCTGATAGTCTCTGAGATCTGCTTTGATATTCAGAGGTTTCATTGGAAAATCCTCTGGATGCGTTAAATGATGCGCCAAATGACGAAATTCATCAGTAAACGTAACTTGATCCTGGTCCTTAAACAGATGAGATAAGGTATAAGCCAAAGACTTGCGAGCCTGAAAAGCAGCACTCTCTATCTCATCAATTCCTAAGTCTTCTAAATCTTGTCGAATACGTTTTGTCTGTTCATCAAAATAATAGACCTGGTTAGAGGAAGAAATATAATAATCTTGCTTGGCAACTAAGGCTTTCATTGCTCGATTGATTTCTTCTTGATCAATATCCTGAAAATCAAATTGAATCTCTAAAAGGCTTCCCTTGGATGATACCTGAACTTGAGGTTTTTGAATCTGATAAAGATCTTGCATGCTCTCTGAAATCTTTAATTCTCCAAGTGCTGCAAAGGCTGGTAATACTTCCTGAAAGAATGTATGGACTGCTTCAGCTTTCAAACTTTGACGCCATGAACGAAAATCCGCTTCAAAACCTGCTGATAGAGCCAACTGAAAAATCTGTTTTTCCAATTGAATATCACTAGCAAAAGGGAGGTTCTCTAGTTCATTACGATTGGTTACTAGGCAAGTTTCATATTGAAATTGCATATCTAATCGAATAGAACCATTCTCTTCTCGTTCCATGTAAAAAGACGGACGGAAGGATTGGATTTGTAGTGAATCAGGAGCTTCTACTTTTCCTAGGCATTTAAACTGTGACAAGGTCGAAGCTAAAAGATCTCGATCACAAGTATCAAACTGTAAGATCTTTCTGCCACCATTATCTAAAGGAACTTTTCTAAGCGCATCTAATAAACTAGCCTGTTTTTTCGTCATCAGGAAAAAATTCCCTTTGTAGAATAATACTTGTCCCCTGTAAAAGAAATTAAGCCCTGTCTGTTCGAAAATCTCCATTTCAAAATAGTTGGATTTTTCTTCAATTCTAAATGAAAACAAACTTGCTTGGCCATCAAAGTCTTGGAAGAGAAGATGATGATAACTCGAAAGTTGGTGGTCAAACTGAAAGGCTTCTAATCCCATCAGTAGACTAGCCCCCTGCTCAAAAAAGGTTTTAGGGAAATAGAGATGTCGTCCTTGATTTGGGAAAAAAATAGAATTGTCTGTTTTCTCCTCAACTAATCCAAGTAAAAAATTCAAAACTTCTTGACTGGCTTTATCAAATTGTTCAAGTCTTAATGAAGTCTCATAATGCTTTCCTATCATGTAAGGTTTGGAAAACTCTATGACTTTTAAGAAAAGAGGGATATCCCTAATCACATAAAATTTGTCTTGTTGAGAAAGACCAATTCTTAAAGTCCAGATAATGCGATTGGTTCCTGCTTCCACCTGCCCTTGAGCAGAAAGCCGATAGATGTTGGATTGACGCGGAACTTGGATAGACTTCAAGAATTCTCCTCCGAAAGTCACCTGTGTCTCAACAGTTTCCTTCTCTTCCTGATTAGCCTCCAGATTGAGTACAATTTCTTGTCCTAGTTGATCATTTTTCAAGTAATATTCTAGAGCTGCTAAATGAACACAGTAACCTCTTTTTTTGAAAAAATCACATGCACAAAAAATCAAGTCATCGTCTAAACTATAACGAATTTCTTCTTCCGCTACACGCGCATAGATGCGATGGTCTTGTTCTTTAATGATTTCAATCTGACCAGTTTCGTAGAGTTCCACTCCCTCCATTCGAAGCTTTCCTGGAATCAATTTAGCCATAATTTCCCCTTTACTTTATCTCTTAATTATACCATATTTTCGCCTATGAAAATAGCCTTCTAGGAAGACTTTTCTCCTAAAAGGCTAGTTTTTAAAGATTTGAAAAAGTGGCAATGATTCGTTGGCAGACTTCTTCCAAAATAGATGTTGGCATGGCTACATTGAGACGAGCGTGGAGGGCTCCTTCTTCACCAAAGTCCAAGCCCCTGTTCAGGATAACTTTGGCTTCGTCTCTTAAAAGCTTTCTTAGCTCTTCATCGCTAATATCATAGGCTGAAAAATCAAGCCAAATGAGATAGGTACCTTGAGGTTTCATGACTTTAATTTTAGTCTCTTTTCCAAACAATTTGACTACATAATCAATGTGTTTCTCAATCAGTTCTTTGAGTTCTGTCAACCAATCTTCACCATATCGATAGGCAGTTTCTGTTGCCAAATATCCCAAACCTGAGATTTCATGTTGATTATTAGCCAGCTGGCGTTTTTGGAAAGCAAGTCTCAACTTATGATTTTCGATAATAGCGTAAGAATTTTTCGTCCCAGCAATGTTGAAGGTCTTAGTTGCACTACTTAAAATCAGTGAAAATTCTTTAAAATCTTCATTTACAGTGTTGAATGACTGGTGCTTGTTTCCAAATAGAGCTAAATCTTGGTGAATCTCATCAGATACTAGCAAAACTCCATGTTTTTGACAAAGTTGTCCAATCTTCTCTAAGACTTCCTTTTCCCAAACGCGTCCACCAGGATTATGAGGATTGCAGAGAACGTAGAGTTTCACATCTTCTTCGACAAAGTCTTTCTCCAATTGATCAAAGTCAATCTCAAAAAGTCCGTCTTTTTCTACTAGAGAGTTGGTGATTAGTCTACGATTGTTGAGCTTAATGCTTCGAGCAAAAGGAGGATAAACCGGTGTGTTAATCAGAACTGCTTCACCTTCTTTGGTAAAGGCTTGAATGGCTGTTGAAATAGCTGGCACTACCCCTTCGATAAAGACTAGAGCATCCTTTTCAAAGCGATAACTATGGTGTTTTTCCTCCCAGTTTTGAACGGCTTCAATCAATCCATCACTAGCATAGGTATAGCCATAGACTAATTGCTCAGCATAGTCATGGACAGTCTGACGAATCTCAGGTAAGACTTCAAAGTCCATATCAGCAATCCAGGCTGGCAATACTTGACGGTCAGTCTCTGCTTCTTTCCATTTGTAGGTATGATGTCCAAAACGATTGGGCAAAGTCGTAAAATCATATTTCCCCATAGTCTTATCCTTCCAAAGCTTGACGCAAATCTTCAATCAAGTCCCTAGCATCCTCAATACCAATAGACAAGCGCAAAAGGTCATCTGTCAAACCATAAGAATGACGAACCTCTGCAGGAATGTCTGCATGGGTTTGAGTGGTTGGGTAGGTAATCAGACTTTCAACACCACCCAGACTTTCAGCAAAAGAGAATACTTTCAAAGTGTTTAAGATATGAGGGATACGCTTCTCATCTGCCACTTTAAAGGAAATCATCCCCCCGCGACCTGTATACAAGACTTCTTTGACTGCAGGTGATTGTTCCAAAAAGGCTACGATTTCTTGAGCATTTGCTGTTGAGCGCTCCATACGAAGTGACAATGTTTTAAGACCACGAATCAATTGATAACTATCAAATGGTGACAAAACAGCCCCTGTCGTGTTGAGATTGTAAAAGAGTTTTTCGTACAAATCAGCATTATCTGTCACAACTACACCAGCTAGAACATCATTATGGCCTGCAAGGTATTTTGTCGCTGAATGAAGGACAATATCTGCTCCATCTTCAATTGGACGTTGGTAAATCGGGCTATAGAAGGTATTATCGACGACAACTTTAGCACCCTTAGCATGAGCTAACTTTGATAATTTTTCAATATCAAATTCCAACATCAAAGGGTTGGTTGGTGTTTCGATATAAAGTACATCCACATCCTTTTCTAGCTCGGCAATTAGCTCTTCTTCTGTGTTGGCATAGGTAAAGTGGAATCGTCCTTCCTGCTCCACTTGATTGAACCAGCGGAAAGAGCCACCGTAAAGGTCACGGACAGCCAAAACCTTGCTTCCTACTGGAAAAACGCTAAAGGCTAACACAATTGCAGACATACCTGAACTAGTCGCCAAAGCATACTTGGCTGATTCAATAGCTGCCAAAACTTCCTCTGCCTTGCTACGAGTTGGGTTTTTGGTGCGGGTATAGTCAAATCCAGTTGATTGACCAAATTCTGGGTGCTGATAAGTCGTTGAAAAGTGAATAGGTGTAACCAAAGCACCTGTTGCCTTATCAGACTTGATACCTGCTTGGGCTAAAATTGTGTTGATATGAAATGATTTGCTCATACTTTACCTCCAAATCTATAGTAACTATTGTACCACTTATTTTGGATCCTTCGTTTTCTTGTTTTCAAGAGCTAGTTATAGTTTCAAACTATATAAAAACGATAACCTCATTAAAGGTTACCGTTTTTAAATTTAGAGTCATTACTTAACGTGTTTAGCAAAATCTTCTTGGGCTTTTTTATTAGATTCTTCTTTTTCTTTCAGCCATTTTTGTCTAGCTTCTTCATACTCAGCTGTTGTGACAATCTTATCTTGCAATTTCACGTATTTGTAGGATTCAACACCCTTATTACCAGCTTGAGAGAAGGCGGCAGAGAATGGAACTGTTTTTCTCAATGTAGGTGTTCCACCTTTAGAAACGTTTGGAATTGCTAGAGAGCTATCCACCAACCAAGCTTGTGCTTCAGCGTATTTATCATAACGTTTGTTCAAATCTTGTTCAGCATTGGCTTCTTCCAACATCTTAGTATAGACATCCAAACCAACAGCTGTTGCTTTAGAATTGGTTGCTCCTGGTTCCAAACCGAGGTTTTGTAGTGAGCCACCACTTGTTAAGCTAAGAGTATCGAGGTAAGTTGATGGGTCTTGGTAGTCTGGTCCCCAACCACCGTTATAAAGGTCATAGTCTTTTTGTGCAGCTGTATTCGCTAGATAACCAATACTATCCATTTCCTCAGTAGTCAGCATTTGAATATCGATAACGACATTATCTGCACCTAGAACAGATTCAATAGACTGTTTGAAAGAACTTGCCTCTAACACCCCCTTCTTAAAGGTTTGGTCAACCGGTAAATCCAGGTGAATTGGGAATTGAACACCTTTGGCTTCCAATTCTTTCTTGGCTTGAGCAAAGACTTCTTTGGCCTTATCGGCATTGTAGTAAGCATCTTGGGCATCAGCGAAGTTCATATTTTGCCATACTTGACCGTAATTGACCATCTTAGAAGCTACGACATCACCAAAATCTTTACCATCAAGTGTTACAAATGATGGTGGAACAAGCAAGTTTCTGATAATCTTAGTTGCTCCATCTTCCCCTTGAGATTGGGCACCATAAGCAGTACGGTCATAGGCAAAGTTGATAGCCTGACGGAATGATTTATTCAAAACTGCTTCTTGTTGGGCTGTCTTTTCAGCATCAGTTGTTTTTGAAGTATGGTTATAAGATTGTCTATCTAGGTTAAAGTTATAATAGTAGGATGTCGCATCTTGCATGCTGTAAATAATATTATCTTTATTCTTTTCCTTAATTCCTTCAAAGCTCGAACTATTTGGATAGAGACGTGCGTAGCTGTAAACTCCTTCCATGAAGTTACGTGCCAAGGCATCTTGGTCGCTTCCATCGTAGTAAGTCAACTTCACTTCATCTACGAATACATTTTTTGCATCCCAGTAATTTGGATTTTTCTTGTATTCCATGACAGATTTAGAAGTGAAAGATTTGAGAATAAATGGACCGTTGTACAAAAGATTTGCTGGATCCACTTTACCGAAATCATCCCCTTTTGAGTTCAAGAAGTCTGCATTTACTGGGAACAGAATAGTCGCAGTTGTTTTTGAGTTCCAGTAAGGTTCTGGGTGAGTCAAGGTATATTGGACAGTTTGGTCATCTATAGCCTTTACACCAACTGTTGAAAAGTCTGTTGTTTTTCCGTTGATATAGTCATCCAAGCCAGCAACAGAGTCTTGAACGAGATAGAGAGCTTCAGATTTTTTATCCGCAGCATACTTCAATCCTGTCACAAAATCTTGTGCTGTAACTGGGGCGTACTCTTCACCATCTGCTGTATACCATTTGGCGTCCTTACGAAGTTTGTAAGTATAAGTCAAACCATCTTGGGATACAGTCCAGTCTTCTGCCAATGAAGGAATGTAGTTCCCGTATTGGTCATTTTCCATCAAACCGTCTACCAAGTTTGTCACAACATCACCTGTTGTTGCACGATTCTCTAAGAGATAGTTTAGACTAGATGGATCGCTACTGTATACATAATTATATGTTTTAGTAGAACTAGCTGAGTTGCTACAAGCCGCCAATAGCAGACCTGCACTTAGGACAACGCCTGCTAGCGTCAGATATTTTGCCTTAGACTTTTTCATAAACAGAACCTCCAAATTTAAATATTTGTATCATTATACAGCTATTGTTTTTTTTAGTCAAGTGATTATGTTCTAAAATTTATATTTTTCTACATTTTTTATATTTTTTTGTATTTTTTCAAGAAAAAAAGAACAATTTAGACTTTTTTACGTAAAAAGTTCAAATTGTTCGTTTTATTTATAAACTATTATGATAATTTTAATCGTGCTCGTAACTGGTCAGCTTTTGCCTTTCCAATAACCTTATCCAAAAGTCGAGTATAGAGACTCATGACTCCGTAGAGCCCGCCACCGATTACACCAATAAAGGCGACATAGATGAAGCTCCAGAAACGTCCAGTTGGTTGGAAGACAAATCCAATAATCCATTGCAAGAATCCAACCAGGATGAACATGACTAAAGTCAAAATAGTGATCAAGATTGTTCTCTTCAAGATAATCTTTCGGCGAACACCTGTAATCTGACAGATCTCGCGATACATTAAAACAATTGGAATGATAAGACCGATGGTCGTTGAAATGAGAGGACCATAACTATGGAAAATAGCTATCGATGGTAATTGTAGAACAATCTTAGCAATTGAGCCATAAACAAAATACAAGACCGCCTTACGGTTACGGAACATAGCCTGAAGCATTGGTGACAAGACCATGTACAAGCCTAGAATTGTTGATTGCAAGACCGCAAAGATAAATAAGCCCATAGCCAAGCCATCTGGCTTACCGTAAAAGACTGTATAGAGTGGTTCACCTACCATGACTACTCCAACCGTTGCAGGTAAGAGGAATAGGAAGAGCATGGTGATACTATCTTGAACGAGACGAGAAGCTGCTGGTAAATCCCCCTTGACATAGTTCTCCGTCAAGAGAGGCAAACCAACACTACCAATCGAAACTCCAACCGAAATCAAAATCATAGTAATTTTATTAGGATTGGCAGAGAAATAAGAAAACATGACAATTAAGTCTTCATTACTATAGTTGGTAAACCACTTCATACTATTGATAAAGGTATTTTGGTCCAAGATTTGGAAAAGTTGGATAGCCGAACCAGTCAAGATAAAAGGAATAGCTTCCTTAATCGTATCAACCAAAAGACTCTTACTATCAATCTTATCTCGTGTTTCAAAGACTTTTTGGAGCAACCCTTCCTTATAAAGGAAATAAAGCAAGACTGCAAAACTAGCTACCATTCCCACAAAAGCAGCAAAAGTTGATTGGGTAACCGCTGATAGATAATCTTTTGAACCGAGCTTCATGATGATAAAGGTTGCTAAGAGCATCCAAATCACACGGATAACCTGCTCAGCAATTTGACTCATGGCATAAGGTTTAAGATTATTCATCCCTTGGAAAAATCCACGGATAACACTCATAGACGGGAAAATCAAGACAGCCCAAGCTAAACTCTGCATAATGGGAATCAAGTCCTTACCGACACCCGAAAGATCCGCTAACCAAGGCGCAAAGAGATATAAGATCAAAGCAAAGGCAAGTCCCAATACCGTCATAAAGCCTAAGAAACTTCGAATCAGGGCAAAACTATGCTCTTCCTCATGCATGGTATTGTATTTAGCAATCTGCTTAGCTACAGCCACCGGGATACCTGCTGTCGAAATCAACAAGAACCAGGCGTAGATATTATAACCCATGGTAAAGAGTCCGTTAGCCGTAGCAGCATAAGTCCCCATCCAAATATACCAAGGGATAATGTAAATAGCTCCAAGTAGACGACTGATAAAGTTACTAGCTGTAAGCCAGGCAGTCCCGCGTAACATCTGGGCCTGCTGATGATTATTTTCGTTAGACATAACTTCCTCATTCATTTTTAATCACTAGGAAATGTTCCTTATCTTCCATTATAAACTTTTCCTTGTTACTTGTAAAATTCAGACTTTCAGTTTACAATAGAAAGTATGATAAAGATTGAAACCGTATTAGATATTTTAAAGAAAGACGATCTCTTCCGTGAGATTATCGACCAAGGACATTACCACTATCATTTTAATGATGTAACTTTTGATAGCATCTGCTACGATAGCCGAAAAGCAAAAGATAATAGCCTCTTTTTTGTAAAAGGAGCTGCTTTTAAGAAGGAATTTCTTCTTTCGGCAATCTCACAAGGACTCGGTTGGTATGTAGCCGAGCAGGACTACGAAGTAGGCATTCCTGTTATTGTCGTTAGCGATATTAAAAAAGCTATGAGTTTGATTGCCATGAAGTTTTATGGCAACCCTCAGGAGAAATTAAAATTACTTGCTTTCACTGGTACTAAAGGAAAAACTACGGCAGCTTACTTCGCTTACAATATCTTAAATCAGCAACATCGTCCAGCTATGTTATCGACCATGAATACGACTTTGGACGGAAAAACTTTCTTCAAGTCTGCTCTGACAACACCTGAAAGCATCGACCTCTTTGATATGATGGCGCAGGCAGTTGATAATGGAAGAAGCCACCTTATTATGGAAGTTTCCAGTCAAGCCTACTTGGTGAAGCGAGTCTACGGCCTCACTTTTGATGTTGGTGTCTTCCTCAATATTAGTCCTGACCATATTGGTCCTATTGAGCATCCAACCTTTGAAGACTACTTCTACCACAAGCGTCTCTTGATGAAAAATAGCCGAGCAGTTGTCATTAATAGCGATATGGACCACTTCTCTGTTCTAAAAGAACAAGTTGAGAACCAAGATCATGACTTCTACGGTAGCCAGTCAAGTAACCAAATCGAGAACTCCAAAGCCTTTAGCTTCTCAGCTACTGGTAAATTAGCTGGCGATTATGATATCCAGTTGATTGGACATTTCAACCAAGAAAATGCTGTCGCTGCTGGACTTGCTTGCCTTCGTTTAGGTGCTAGTCTTGAAGACATTAAAAAAGGGATTGCTACTACTCGTGTCCCTGGCCGTATGGAAGTTCTCACTCAGAAAAATGGAGCAAAAGTTTTCATTGATTACGCCCATAATGGTGATAGCCTGAAGAAATTGATCTCAGTTGTTGAAACACATCAGACTGGAAAGATTGCTTTAGTTCTTGGTTCTACTGGAAACAAGGGCGAAAGCCGTCGCAAGGACTTTGGACTTCTCCTCGATCAACATCCTGAAATTCAAGTATTCCTTACGGCTGACGATCCAAACTATGAAGATCCAATGGCCATTGCTGATGAAATTAGTAGCTACATCCATCGTCCTGTTGAAAAGATTGCTGACCGTGAACAAGCTATCAAGACTGCGATGTCTGTTACAAGTCAAGAACTGGATGCGGTCATTATCGCTGGTAAAGGAGCTGACTGCTACCAAATCGTCAATGGTGTAAAAGAAGAATATCCAGGTGATGCCGCCATCGCTGAACGTTATCTTTAATCAAACAATAGAAAGGCTAGGAAAATTCCTAGCCTTCTTCTATTTTTTTCTAAAGACGAATCGTTCTTTATCAAATTCTACAGCCAACTCATATTTCCCATCTTCGTTTTGAACGATGTAGCCTAATAAGACTAGACTATCAACAAAGATATCACGTCGTTTCTGTATCAGTTGATTTTTTTTAAGAAACTTGAGCAAAAAAGTAGTCATATACTTGAGAGCATACTCAGGATTGACATCCCCTAAAATTTCATACAGTCTCTGCTGCTCTTCCGTCAGTGGATACTGGAACTTGACCCTGTAGAAGTAATTGGACAAGGTCATCTTTTCCCTTGCAAAATCGGTGTGCTCTTCTAGGATAGCTGCATTTGTTTGATTGCGCAATTCTGTCTGAAAATCTTTCTCCAGGATTTCTTGATAAACAGGACTATTATCTCTCACAAAGACTTCCTGGTCTAGTACAAGAGATTCTGTAGATTCTAGAAAGGGAAGATTGAGATAATAGCGTTTGTTTTCTCTCAAAATCAAACCCGCTTTAATGTATTCCTCCAAAAACTTATCAACTGGTATCTCTGGAAACTGAGCCTTGATTTCACGGAGGATAACATCGTCATGCTGGTCTAGAAAATCAATTAAATCCTTAAAGAATGGCTGTCGCGTTAAGCGAGATGGATTAAAAATATGAATCATAAAGATTCCTTTCTTTACAAACTAAAAGAGGAGATACTGCTAATTGACTTGGATTTGTCCCCGGCTGATTCAGTGGTACAGGAAGCCCCAGCTCTCGATAATATTCTCTCCAGAAATCACTGATTTCCTGTGTATCATCTCCAAACTTCATGGGAATGGTCTCAAAAATAGGAAGAATTTCTGCTACAAACTGGGAACAATAGAAACCATCTCCATCTGGGTAAAAGGACGCATTGTAGGGAGCCCCTAAGAGACTCTCTGCTCGCTTTTTGACCTCTGCACCATCAATCTGCTCATAGTGATAAAGGTCATAGACTTTTCCAGCTTCAAAGAATTCCTCAGGAGACTGAGCAAGGACACCACCTTCTACCGTGGCATGATAGACCTGTCCGTCCAAAAAGATGGCCACATGGCTATAGTGACCAGTAGATTCCTGGATGGCCTGTCCTATATTCGAATCATCTTTCACAAAAATCAAATCGCCATTTTCTAACATACTTCTCTCCTAGCAAAAAAGGAGCCGAAACTCCTTTTTAACAATGGGCTTTCCCATCTATGATTATGCATTAAAGCTTTCAGTCAATTGTGGTACCACTTGTTTCTTACGTGAAACAGCACCTGGAAGGAAAGCGTGGTTGTTTTCAAGTTTGAAGTTGAAAGCTGCTTCTACCTTGTCCATATTAGCACCAAGAGCCAAAATTTCTGAGTTTGAGTTGACGATGTCTGTAATCATCAAGACAAAGTCAGAGTAGCCGTTAGCTGCATTTGCGGCTTGGATGGCTGCTTCGATTTCAGCTTGGCATTCCAAGACTTCAGCAATATCAACTGTATTGACCTGAGCCACACGGACATTGTTTCCATTAAGTTCAAATGTCTTAGCATCGATATCAATCAATTCTTCAGCAGATTTGCTTGCCAAGTTTGTACCAGCCTTGAGCATGGCAAGACCGTATTCTTCCAAGTTCACACCAGCCAATTCAGCCAATTCAGGCGCAATCACCTTATCAGATGGGTGGGTTGTTGGAGATTTCAAAAGAAGAGTATCTGAAATCAAACCTGATAGCATCAAACCTGCGATTTCTTTTGGAACAGCTACGCCATGCTCTTTGAACATGCGGTAAACGATAGATGATGCTGATCCAACTGGTTCCAAACGCATGTAAAGTGGGCTTGCAGTTTCAAAGTTAGCCACACGGTGGTGGTCCACCACACCGTAAACTTCTACTTCAGCGATATCTGAAACAGATTGTTGGAATTCATTGTGGTCTGTTAAGATGACTTGTTCTGCACCTTCTGCTTTAGCAGATGTGATCACGCGCGGTGCGTCTACACCAAAATAGTTCAAGACGAAAGCTGTTTCTTCATTTGGAGTTCCAAGAGCCACCGCTTCTGTGTCCAAACCGTATGCTTCTTTTGCAAGATAAGCAAAAGCTACAGATGAACCAATAGCATCTGAGTCTGGATTTTGGTGACCAAATACTAGAATCTTAGACATGATAATACCTCGTTTCTTTATTCTCTTTATTGTAGCATTTTTTTCAATTTTTGACAAAAATAAGAGGAGCCAAAGGACTCCTCATTACATTTCAAAAGTATCTACTAAATTCTTATTTTGACACTCTTTGAGATAATGTTCTTTTTGCATGCGAGTCTTGCGCTTGAAAAGAGCTTCAGCAGACATGGCTTCTTCCTTGCTGTCAAAACCTTCTGCAAAGATGAGTTTTACCGGCAATCGAGCGCGTGTATATTTTGCACCTTTACCGCTATTGTGAACGGCAATCCGTTTCTTCACATCTGTTGTATAGCCTGTATAGTAGGAACCATCACGACACTCTACCACATACATATAAGCCTTATGATCCATAGTAAATCTCTTGAATTTCTGGTGTATAAGTACCATCACTATTATGAACAATGAGTGGTGGTAAAACCTTAAAACCACTAGTGGAGCCGTCTTTAATAGCCTCAATCAAAAGTATATTAGCTTCCTTCTCCCGTTTAGGATAAACAAATTGCAGACGTTTTGGAGCCAGATTATGCTGTTGGAGCGTATCTAAGATATCTAATAATCGATCAGGTCGATGAACCATTGCCAAACGCCCATTTGATTTGAGAATACTCTGGGCACTACGACAGATTTCCTTAAGATTGGTTGTAATTTCATGCCGAGCTAAAAGGTAATGCTCACTTTCGTTCAGATTAGAATTTGGATCCACTTTAAAATAAGGCGGATTGCATAAAATCAAATCAACCTTGCTCCCCTGAATGTGACTAGGCATATTCTTCAAATCATCACAGATGACCTGCATCTGTCCGTCCAGCCCATTTAAACGCACTGAGCGTTCAGCCATATCTGCCAAGCGTTCTTGGATTTCAACAGATAGAATTTTAGCCTTGGTCCGGCTACTGGCAAACAGTCCAACAGCTCCATTGCCCGCACAAAAATCCACAATTAACCCATTTTTAGGGAAACGAGGAAAGCGTGACAAAAGTACACTATCCACCGAATAGCTGAAAACCTCACTATTTTGAATAATCTTGATATCTGTAGAGAAGAGTTGATTAATGCGCTCTCCTGATTTTAATAATTGTTCTTCGTTCATACTTCTATTATAGCAAAATATAATAACATCACAATGATTTGAGAGGATATCAATTACTGTTTTTCTTTAAATGTTCTAAGGCTTCTCTTGTCCAAACAGGCATCATGCGACCAAGCGGTGCAAAGCCATGTTTGATGCGATCATTCGAAAAACGTCTCCGTCTAGGAAGTTGATGTTTTTCTTCTTCCAAGGTACGAATGGAAAGGCTAGCCTTCCCTGTATATTCGTCAAAATCTACTACTTGTACCTGGACTTCATCACCGATTTTTAAAACCTCGTAAATATTTTCGATAAATCCTGTCCGAATCTCCGAAATATGAATCAGGCCTGTCACTCCTGTTTCTAACTCAACAAAAGCTCCATAGGGCTGAATCCCAGTAATACGGCCATTTAGCTTATCACCGATTTTCATTTTAGTCCTCAATTTCAATAGTTTCAATTACGACATCTTCAACTGGCTTGTCCATTGCACCTGTTTCGACACCTGCAATTGCATCCAAAACTTCATAAGAAGCTTCATCCGCAAGTTGACCGAATACAGTATGACGACGGTCTAGGTGAGGAGTTCCACCTTGTTCTGCATAAATCTCAGCGATTGGTTCAGGCCAGCCACCACGCGCAATTTCTTTCTTAGAATATGGCAAGTGTTGATTCTGCACGATAAAGAACTGGCTGCCATTTGTATTTGGCCCAGCATTAGCCATAGAAAGGGCTCCGCGAACATTGTAAAGTTCTTCTGAAAACTCATCCTCAAATGACTCACCATAGATAGATTCACCACCCATACCAGTTCCAGTTGGGTCTCCACCTTGAATCATAAAATCTTTAATAATACGGTGGAAAATCACACCGTCATAGTAACCATCTTTTGACAGAGCAATAAAGTTGGCTACTGTTTTTGGTGCGTGATCAGGGAAAAGTTTGACACGCATATCCCCATGATTTGTCTTAATAGTCGCAATTGGACCTTCTACTGTTTCAATGTCTACTTGTGGAAAATGTAATTCTTTTTCTACCATACCAAATCCTTCTAAGGCATCAAAGATGCCATCTTCTTCTAATGTTTTTGTAATATAATCTGCTTTTTCTTTGATTGTATCATGAGAAACACCCATAGCGACACTAATGCCTGCATAATCAAAGAGCTCTAAATCGTTAAGTCCGTCCCCAAAAACCATCACATTTTCAGGTTTAAGTCCTAATTGCTCTACCACTTTGGCAACGCCAGCTGCCTTAGAACCAGAAATAGGCACCACATCTGACGAATGTTCATGCCAACGTACCATACGTAAAATCGATGCCAAAGTATCAGGCAAGATTAAATCATCTCCCCGCTCCTCAAAGGTCCACATCTGATAAATATCTTCTTTTTGGTAAAAATCAGGGTCCACCTCTAAATCAGGATAAATCGGGTCAATCGCCTGGCTAATCATCTCTGTTCGCCTTGATAGTTTAGCAGCATGACTTCCCACCAAACCATAATCAATACCAACTTCTTTGGTCCAAGTAATATACTCTTCAACCTTATCTTTAGCGATTTTGTTACTATAAATGACATTGCCCTTTTTGTCCTCAATATAAGCACCATTCAAGGTTACAAAGAAATCAGGTTTGAGGGTTTTAATCTCTGGGACTACACCAAAAATGCCTCGACCAGTCGCAATTCCTGTCAAGATTCCTTTATCACGTAATTGTTTAAAGGCTGTTGGAATAGTGCTTGGAATAAAGCCAGTCTTTGAATTTCGTAAAGTATCATCTATATCAAAAAAGATAATCTTAATCTTCTTAGCCTTGTATCTTAACTTGGCATCCATTATAATACCTCCTTCAATTCACTCCTTCCATTATACCATAAAGAAGAGAAATCCCACATCCCCAATAAAATCCTTGTCTCTTATCCGAATTCCTTTACTAGATACAAAACCAAATCATCATTATTTTGGCTAGTTGCATTCATTTCCAAGGGTTGATTTCGATACCAGACACCTGTCCCATCTGGAATGTAGCCCCGTCTGATATACAATCTCTGGGCAGGGCCATAGCCTAAGTGCAAACCTACACCAAGAGTGACCTTACTCGAAACAAACTTGACTCGTTTTTCTGCTTCTTCTAGCAGTTGATTCCCAATCCCTTGATTTCGAAAAGGCTCAAACACATTAAAATCTGATAATTCTGGATAGACTTCTGCAAAAGGACCATGTTTAGCAGAGGGCAAAATGGTAACGTAGCCCGCTACAGCACCATCAATCTCTGCAACTAAGACTTCTCTCTCCCCACTTTCCTGTTCCAGAAAATATCTAGCCAAAATTTCCTCTCTACCAGGCCAACCTTGATTCATAAATCCATGAGATAAGGATTCAATATCAGACTTAATCATATTTCTAATCGTACAATTCATCTTTGACTTACCCACCTTTACTCTTTCTATTGCCATTATAGCACACCAAGGTCAGAAAAAAACTATCTCGTGAAAAAAGACCCGTAAGGGTCTTAACTCGCTCTCTTGTTTTCGAGCTCATGAAAAAGAGGTCCACTGGACCTCTTTTTTAATCTTCGTTTACGAAAGGCATCAAAGCCATTACGCGAGCGCGTTTGATAGCTGTTGTTACTTTACGTTGGTTTTTAGCTGAAGTTCCAGTTACACGACGTGGAAGGATTTTCCCACGTTCTGAAACGAAACGGCTAAGAAGCTCAGTATCTTTGTAATCAACATATTCAATTTTGTTTGCTGCGATGTAATCAACTTTTTTACGGCGTTTGAATCCGCCACGACGTTGTTGAGCCATGTTTTTTCTCCTTTATAGTATTAATTGTCCATTAGAATGGTAAATCATCATCTGAAATATCCAAAGGATTGGTTGATCCAAATGGATTTTCATCACGTGAAAAGTCTGGTACTGAATTTGTAGTTGCTGCATGACTAGCAGTTGGTGCAGAATAAGCTCCACCACTTTGTCCTTCACGAGCACTACGGCTTTCCAACATTTGGAAATTCTCAGCTACAACTTCTGTCACGTAGACACGTTGTCCTTGCTGGTTATCGTAACTACGAGTCTGAATACGACCTGTAATCCCGACAAGAGAGCCTTTTTTAGCCCAGTTAGCAAGATTTTCAGCCTGTTGGCGCCACATAACGACATTGATAAAATCAGCCTCACGTTCGCCATTTTGACTCTTGAATGTACGGTTTACTGCAAGAGTAAAAGTCGCAACTGCTACATTTGATGGGGTATAACGTAACTCAGCGTCACGTGTCATACGCCCTACAAGTACAACATTGTTAATCATAGTCTACCTTCTTACGCGTCAAGTTTGACGATCATGTGACGAAGAATGTCAGCGTTGATTTTTGAAAGACGGTCAAACTCTTTAAGAGCTGCGTCGTCGTTTGCTTCAACGTTAACGATGTGGTAAAGTCCTTCACGGAAATCTTGGATTTCGTATGCAAGACGACGTTTTTCCCAATCTTTTGATTCAACAACAGTTGCACCGTTGTCAGTCAAGATAGAGTCAAAACGTGCTACCAAAGCGTTTTTCGCTTCTTCTTCAATGTTTGGACGAATGATATAAAGAATTTCGTATTTAGCCATTGATATGTTCCTCCTTTTGGTCTAATGACCCCAAGCCTTTGCAAGGGGTAAGTGAGGTTTGCTCACAATAAACTATTATACTAGAAAAAAGTTTTTTTCGCAAGCTTAAAGTAAGTTATATTTTTCTTTTTAGAGTTTTTTTGCAGAAGTTTTTGTAATTTCATCTACGAGAATATTTTCATCCTCGAATTTCTTTTTCAACGATGAAAGATCAATGCTTCCCTCAATTTGTACTTCAATAACAATTTTACCATCCTTACGTGGAATATTAACGGTATGAGAGATATTAAGATTTTCCTCAACGATTAAAGAAACAATCTTACCTAAAACTCCAACTTCATTTTCTGTGATAAAACGAACACGGATTCCCTCTTCCCCATAACCAGCGATTTCAAGAAAGGCACTGAATACATCACGATCTGTAATGACTCCATACAATTGTCCATTGTCAACAACTGGCAAAATACCAATCTTATTTTTAAGCATGAGATAAGTTGCATCTTCTAAACTTGCATAGCCTGAGACAGTTACAACATCTCGAATCATGACGTCTTTTACTTTTGTCTTATTAAGCAAATAATTCATCTCGAAGATTGAAAGACTAGTCGCTTTTGAAGGACTAGCTTCAGCGATTGTCCCTTCTGTTACCAAGCCTACTAATTTATCATTCTCAATAACAGGGAGACGGTGCAAACCTTGTTCGCGCATCAAATCTGCTGCGTGTGCAACAGTTGTATCAGGACTGATATAAACGACCTTGCGTGTCATAAAATCTTTAACTGCCATAGGAAATCTCCTTTATGTTTATAGTTTTATTATACACTTTTTACGGAAAGCTATCAAACGCTTTCATTTCTTTTTCAAGATTCAGAAAAATCTGAAGGACTTTACGAAAAAGAGCTCAACTTAGAGCCCTTAATCTTATACTTATGTAGATTGTATGATTGCTTTGCAATCTTTATCCGCCGACTAAAACAATCTCTCGGACTAGATGTTAATTGCTGCCGCAATTTTTATCCGCCGACTAAAACAATCCACTGGATTGTTTTAGCCACCTAGATATGCTTTTCTGACTTCATCTGATGCTGCGAGTTCTTTTCCTGTTCCTGATAGGACAATCTTTCCTGTCTCAAGAACATATCCTCGGTCAGCGATGGCTAGTGCTTTATTAGCATTTTGCTCAATCAAGAGAACGGTTGTTCCTTGTTTTTGAATATCTTGGATGATATCAAAAATTTCTTGGATAAAGATTGGCGCAAGCCCCATTGATGGTTCATCTAATAAAAGTAGTTTAGGCGTTGACATGAGGGCACGTCCCATGGCAAGCATCTGCTGTTCACCACCAGATAGAGTAGCCGCATCTTGATTTTTACGTTCTTCCAAACGAGGGAAACGAGAGAAGACTTTCTTCAAATTTGCTTGATTCTCTTCACGATTTTTCTTAAGAAAAGCTCCCATCTCCAAGTTTTCCATAACAGTCAAACCAGAGAAAACATGACGTCCTTCTGGAACTTGTGAAAGACCCGATGCCACAATCTTCTGTGCAGGCATTTTTTGGATTTCTTGCCCAAGAAATTCAATTCTACCTGCACTTGGACGTACAAGGCCTGATAATGTTCTAAGAATGGTTGTTTTACCAGCACCGTTGGCACCGATAAGTGAAACAACTTCTCCTTCATTAACTTCAAAGCTCACATCACGTACAGCTTGAATCATACCGTAGTGAACTGAGAGGTTTTCAACTTTTAACATAGACATTAGGCTTCACCTCCAAGATAAGCTTCGATAACACGTTTATTGTTCTTGATTTCATCTGGTGTCCCATGAGCAATCAAACGACCGTACTCAAGTACGTAGATACGTTCAGTGACTTCCATGACCAAGTTCATATCATGTTCAATCAGCATGATGGTAATCTTGAATTCATCCTTGATGCGACGGATCAACTCAGTCAATTCTGCAGTTTCTTGTGGGTTCATACCTGCTGCAGGCTCATCCAAGAAGAGGATTTTAGGTTCTGTAGCAAGGGCACGAACAATTTCCAAACGACGTTGTTGGCCATAGGCTAAGTTTTTAGCTAAGGTTTCAGCATCACCATCTAAATCAAAGATTTTTAGTAATTCTAAGGCTTTGGATTTTAATTCTTTTTCATTCTTATAAAAAGCTGGTAAACGCAAGAAACTTGCAAAAACATGTTGTTTGTGATGGTTACTAAATGCAATAAGAACGTTATCCAAAACTGTCAAGTCTTTAAAGAGGCGGATGTTTTGGAAGGTACGCCCTAAACCAAGAGATGCGATTTTATAAGGTTGCTTACCATTTAATAAGTGGCCATCTAATGTTACTGTTCCTTCACTTGGTTCATAAACTCCTGTCAGCAAGTTGAAAAGAGTTGTTTTCCCAGCTCCGTTCGGTCCAATCAAGCCAACAAGTTCACCTTCGTTCAATTCTAGAGTTACATCTCCAACAGCAGTCAGACCACCAAAATGCTTGGTTAACTGTTTTACTTCAAGTAATGCCATTAGTTTTGTCCCTCCTTCTTACCTTTTTTAAAGAGTCTTGATAGGCTCAATTCCCAGGTTCCAAGAAGACCACCTGGTCTGAAAATCATAACGAGTACCAAGGCCAAAGCATAGATAATCATACGAACGCTAGCTACGTCTTGAAGGAACATATTCAAAATACCAAGAACAATCGCAGCGACAATTGCTCCTGTAATTGATCCCAAACCACCAAATACAACGATAATTAAAACGTTGATAGAATTGATAAAGCTATAATCCTTAGGCACAACAGAACCGATAAATCCTGCTTGAAGGGAACCTGCAATACTTGCAGTCATAGCTCCAAAGACAAATGCAATAATTTTGATTTTTGTTGTATTGACCCCGACAGATTCAGCTGCGATTTCATCTTCACGAACAGACAAGGTTAAACGACCGATTGGACTACGAAGGAAATTCAGCGTTGCAATTGTCGTAATCACGGCAAAAATGTATACCATTTGCCAATTAGTAAAGTTTGGAATACCAAGGATACCAGCAGCTCCGTTTGTTAAATCACCACCATTGACGATTAGGATACGGATAATTTCAGCAACTCCAAGTGTCGCAACTGCAAGGTAGTCCCCCTTCAAACGAAGGGTAGGAATTCCAACGACCAAGGCAACCAAACCAGCAATGATAGCACCAAGCAACATAGCTCCAAAAAATGCACCGTAAGTTGGAGATTTAGAACCAATAATGGCTGCTGCATAGGCACCGATAGCCATGAACCCAGCATGTCCAAGAGAAAATTGACCAGAAAAACCAACGATAAGGTTAAGTCCAACTGCAAGAATAATATTGATACCGATTTGTTCTAGAATCTGAATATGGAAAAGGTTTAAAATACCAAACGAAACTAATAAGCTAATCACACCATATCCAAGCAACAAAAGGAGCAACCAGAGAATATTAACTTTTAAATTTTCTTTCATTGTTTACACCTTCTCTTTCACATTCTTACCAAGGATACCAGCTGGACGAACAATCAAGATCAATAGCAAGATTCCGTACACGATAGCATCACGGAAATCTGACATTCCGAAGGCTGTTGCAAAAGTTTCCAATAGTCCAATTACAAAACCTCCAAGAGCTGCACCAGGAATAATACCGATACCACCTAAAACGGCAGCAACGAATGATTTAATACCCGGAGTCATTCCCATCAATGGTTCAAGAGAGTTGTAGTAAAGGGCAATCAAGACACCTGCTGCACCAGCCAGAGCTGATCCTAAGGCAAAGGTAAAACTGATTGTACGGTTTACGTTGATCCCCATTAACTGAGCTGCATCACTATCAACAGATACTGCACGCATTGCTTTCCCCATCTTGGTTTTTTGCACGATGAGTTGCAAAAGAATCATCAAGACAATCGAAACTGTCAAAATCAATAATTGAATATTTGTTAGACTGATTGGACCCAAGTCATAACGAACTGTTTGGATTGCTTGAGGGAAGGCACGTGTATTGGCACCTACTAGATAGACCATTCCATACTCAAGCAAGAAGGATACCCCGATAGCAGTAATCAATACAGAGATACGAGTTGAATGACGGAGTGGACGGTAAGCTAGAAACTCGATGATTACGCCGAGAATAGCTGAACCAATCATGGACAAAATTAAGGCTAAAAAGAAATTTAAATGGAGGGCATTAATCAAGAAATAACCCATGAAAGCACCCATCATATAGATATCACCATGGGCAAAGTTAATAAGCTTGATAATTCCATAAACCATAGTATAACCCAGGGCTAGCAAGGCATAGACACTACCCAAGATTAAACCATTGACAAGTTGTTGAAGCATATGGTTCACTCTTTCTAAGTTTTATTTTTAGGATTTTATAAAAAAATAATCCCTTTATAAATACCGAAACAGGGAGTGAGTAAAAGCTCATTCCCCATTTACGATATCTATAAAATTATGGTTTTACGACTTCTGCCGCATCTACTTTACCATTATTCATGGTCATCATGAAGGCTGTTTTCACAGTGTTATGATCTGCATCAAAGCTTGTTTGACCTGTAACACCTTCGAAGTTTTGTGTTTTAGCAAGATTGTTCTTGATATCAACTGAAGTTTTTGCACCTTTTGCTGCATTAGCTACAAGGTAAACTGAGTCATAAGCAAGAGCTGCAAATGTTGAAGGATCTTCGTTATATTTTGCACGATAAGCTTCAAGGAAGGCTTTTGCTTTATCTGAAACATCAACAGTAGTTGAGAATCCAGAGATGAAGTAGATATTTGATGCGCGTTCAGCAGTTGCTTGTTGAACAAATTCTGCACCGTTAAATCCGTCACCACCGATGATTGGCTTATCAATTCCCATACCACGAGCTTGGTTTACAATCTTACCAGCTTCTGTATAGTAACCTGGCAATACGATTGCATCAAAGTCTTTATCTTTGATTTTTGTCAAAGCTGCTTGGAAGTCTGTATCACCTGATACAAATGTTTCGTCTGCTACGATTTCACCTTTGAATGAATCACGGAAAGATTTTGCAATACCTTTAGCGTAGTCACTTGAGTTATCTGTATACAAGACCACTTTCTTAGCGTTCAATTTGTTTGAAACGTAGTTTGAGATGATTTTTCCTTGGAAACTATCTTGGAATGTTCCGATGAAGAGGAAATCTTGACCTTTTGTCAAACCATCTTGAGTAGCACTTGGAGAAATCAATGGAACTCCAGCTTGTGTAGCATTTGCTACTGCCGCTGCAGTTGCACCTGAAGTCGCAGGTCCTACAATAGCTGCTACCTTAGATTGAGTCACAAGGTTTGTTGAAACAGAAGCAGCTTCAGCAGTTTCAGATTTGTTATCTTTGTCGACTACTTCGATTTGTTTTCCATCGATACCACCTGCTGCGTTGATTTCATCAACTGCAAGTTGAGCACCCTTTTGCTCAGAAGTACCGTAAGATGCTACAGCACCAGTTTCTTCGAAGTTGAAACCAATTTTTACAACTTTTTCATCAATTGGGTTACCAGTTGTGTTTGAAGCTCCTGACTTCACTTCCCCACAAGCTGCTAAAAGAGCTGTACTTGCAAGAGCTACAAGTGACAATGCAAATTTTTTCTTCATGTTTATCTCCTTTTAATGTTCAATTTAAATTACATGTTAAGAATATACCGAATTATCAGAAAATTGTCAACAAGTTTCTCTCACTTTTTAAATGATAACGTTTTCGCTAGTTTTATAAAGGTTCCCAACGAAAGGAGTTTCCAATTCTTGGATATGACAAACTCTCACTTTCTTGATAAATTTCTCTTTTCCTAAACGATTTACCAGCTCTTCTACTTCCTCTGTTGGGACATAAAGTTGTAGGTAACGATGTTTTTTTGAGTGGTAACAAATATCACCATAATTTGCGAGTTTTTTAGCATCGCGATTATAGTATAAATAGATAATCAGACCAGACCGATTCTCTTTTTGAAACATAATTCAACTTCCTTCTTACAATCTTCCTTCTATTATATCAAAAAAAACAAGCTCAGTCGAGCTTGCTTTAGTAGTTTAATTCAAAGAATTATTAGCCATAATTTCGTCAATAAAACCGTAGTCAAGAGTTTCTTGAGCGCTCATCCAGTAATCACGTTCAGCATCTTTATGGATTTGCTCAACAGATTTGCCAGAATTATCTGCTAGGATTTGCTCCAAAGTCTTACGAGTTTTAAGCAAGTGTTCAGCAGCGATGGCCATATCAGTCTGCTGAGTACCACCACCTGTACCACCCATTGGTTGGTGAATCATGTATTCTGCATTTGGAAGCATGAAACGTTTACCCTTTGCTCCACTTGATGCAATGACAGTCCCCATTGAGGCTGCCATTCCCATAACGATAGTTTGGACATCTGCCTTGATAAAGTTCATAGTATCAACGATTGCCAAACCAGCTGATACAGAACCTCCAGGAGTGTTTACATAAAGGTAAATATCTTTTGTACTATCTTGGGCATCCAAGAAAAGCAATTGGGCGATAACTGAGTTTGCCATATTGTCTTCGACTGGTCCAGTCAACATGATAATGCGGTCCTTAAGAAGACGTGAGTAAATGTCATACGAGCGTTCTCCACGACTTGTTTGTTCAATAACTACAGGAATCATTCATTTCTCCTTTTGATTTCTAATTTCTTTATTAATAGGATTATTATATATTTTTGGTCAAAAAAGGTCAAATTTTTGCTCTATTCTACTAACAGATACAAAAATTCAACCTCCTTTCAAAACTAAGACTAGGCTTTAGTCTCAATATCACTTTAGAATCTTATTTTGTTCCGAACAAGCGGTCTCCAGCATCTCCAAGACCTGGAACGATGTAACCATGTTCGTTCAAGCGTTCATCCAAAGCTGCTGTAAAGATTTCTACATCAGGGTGTGCTGCTTGAAGTGCCTTCACACCCTCTGGAGCTGATACAAGGCAGACAAACTTGATGTTTGAAGCTCCACGTTTTTTGAGGGAGTCAACAGCCAAAATCGCTGATCCACCTGTTGCAAGCATAGGATCAACTACAAAAATTTGACGTTGGTCAATATCTTCAGGTAATTTTACCAAGTATTCTACTGGTTGAAGGGTTTCTTCGTCACGGTACATACCAATGTGACCAACTTTTGCTGCTGGAACCAAACTCAATAGTCCATCAACCATACCAATACCTGCACGCAAGATTGGGACAATTGCCAATTTTTTACCAGCCAACTGTTTTTGAACTGTTTTTGTGATCGGTGTTTCGATTTCTACATCTTCAAGTGGAAGATCACGAAGCACTTCATATCCCATCAACATTGCAATCTCGTCTACTAGTTCACGAAAAGCTTTTGTAGAAGTGTCAGTGCGACGCAAGATTGATAATTTGTGTTGAATCAGTGGATGATTAATAACTTCAAGTTTTCCCATTTTCAGAATTCCTTCTTTCAATTTATTCTTCTTATTATATCAAAAAATGGTTTAAAAAGCTTTCTAAACCATTTATTTTTTTTATAATTTCTAGATTAGGTGAGCCTCTTGGAGAGCTGCCTGCACTGTTTCAAGTGGTAGGTGAGTTAATTCTGTTCCCTTTTCTTGATAAAGGTGTTGGGCATAGTCATCCATACGGTATTGATTGATATAAACTACACGCTCACAACCTACCTGAAGCAGTTGTTTTGTACAGTTGAGGCATGGAAAATGAGTAACGTAAGCTGTAAAGCCTTTAGGAACTCCACGTTCGGCTCCTTGCAGTATAGCATTCACTTCTGCATGAAGAGTGCGGACACAGTGGCCTTCAATCACCAGACAGTCATGATCTATACAATGCTCTGTTCCTGATACAGAACCATTATAGCCTGTTGAAATAACCTTGTTATCCTTGACTAAAACAGCTCCTACCTTGGCACGTTTACAAGTTGAACGATTGGCAATCAATAAGGCTTGAGCAGCAAAATACTCATCCCAAGCCAGTCTTTTTTCTGTCATAGCTTCTCTCCTCTTGATTTATTTTTTGAAAAATGGCAGGCGTAAATCTGCAATTTTTTCAGCAGGAACCTTCATTCCATCCTTAATCCATTTAAGCAAAACTGATACGATGGCAGAACTCCAAAAAGAATGCAGGTAAGAGCTGACTCCTTTTGATTTTCCATAGTATTTTTCTAAAAATTCTTGCATGGCTTGCACAAAGATTTTTTCTAAGTGATAGTCTAGGGCAAGCTGAATAACCTTAGCTTCTTTCTTGGCTTCTCTAAAGAGGTGAACCCATACAAGATAAAGGTCTGTTTTAACATCGTAATGACTCAATTGCTCCATGATGTTATGGACACTACGTTTAAAGACACTTTCCAAAATCTCTTCTTTTGAATCATAGTTTCGATAAAAAGCTGCACGAGAAACGCCAGCACGCTTGACTAACTCAGAAATGCTAATCTTAGCCAACTCCTTTTTCTCCAAGAGTTGCAAAAGAGCTGTTTCAATCGCTTCTCTGGTTAGCAAATTAGATTCTTGATTTGATTTTCTAAGGTTTTCAAGCGATTTTTCAGATATTTTACGTTCAGACATAACAATTTCTTTCTACTTGTGACAACAGAGAGGTACTACTTTTGTTTCAAGGGCTTTCATGATATAATTGTAAAAAAAGACAGAACCTTTGTCAATGTATAAGTGATAAAGATGGAGAATTTCTATGACTTGGAAGATTGTAGCTGACTCTGGTTGTGATTATCGCCAGCTGGAAAACCTTGCTTTTGATACTGAATTTGTCAGTGTTCCCTTAAAGATTCAGGTAGCAGATCAAGTCTTTGTCGATGATGCCAATCTGGATATCGATAAGATGATGGAAACTATGTATGCGACTTCTGAAGCTTCAAAATCAGCCTGCCCTAGTCCTGATGATTACTTACGAGCATTCGAAGGTGCCAAACATATTTTTGTAGTGACTATCACTGGAACTCTCTCTGGTAGCCACAATAGTGCTCAATTAGCTAAGAATATCTATCTCGAAGAACACCCTGATACTCAGATTCATGTCATCGATAGCTTATCAGCTGGTGGGGAAGTTGACCTAATCGTCGAAAAGATCAATGATTTGATCAAACAAGGACTTTCTTTTGAAGAAGTCGTTGAAGTGATTACTACTTACCAAGAAAAAACGAAGTTGTTGTTCGTTCTTGCTAAAGTGGATAACTTGGTTAAAAACGGTCGATTGAGTAAGCTTATTGGTACAGTTGTCGGGCTCCTCAATATTCGTATGGTCGGTGAAGCAAGCGAAACCGGAACCTTAGAACTCCTACAAAAAGCTCGTGGTCCTAAAAAGTCCCTTCAGGCTGCTTATGAAGAGTTAATCAAAGCTGGCTACGCTGGTGGGCGTATCGTCATGGCTCATCGTAGCAATGACAAATTCTGCCAACAGCTTTCAGAGCTCTTACGAGAAAAATACCCACAAGCTGACATTAGAATCATCCCAACTTCTGGACTCTGCAGTTTCTATGCGGAAGAAGGCGGGCTCCTCATGGGATACGAAATCAACTAATAAATCTGACAAGAGATGTCTAATCATCTCTTGTTTTTTTATGGTACAATACTCTTATGAAACATTTTGATACTATTGTCATCGGAGGTGGCCCTGCTGGTATGATGGCTACGATTTCCAGTAGCTTTTACGGGCAGAAAACCCTTCTCATTGAAAAAAATCGGAAACTTGGAAAAAAATTAGCTGGAACTGGCGGTGGTCGCTGTAACGTGACTAACAACGGAACTCTAGACGATCTACTCGCTGGCATCCCTGGAAATGGGCGATTTCTATACAGTGTCTTCTCACAGTTTGATAACCATGATATCATTAATTTTTTCACGGAAAATGGTGTTAAACTCAAGGTTGAAGACCACGGACGTGTCTTCCCAGCTAGCGACAAATCTCGTACCATAATCGAGGCTCTAGAGAAGAAAATTACGGAACTAGGCGGGCAAATTGCTACTCAAACAGAGATTGTTTCTGTTAAAAAGATAGACGACCAGTTTGTCCTTAAGTCCACAGACCAAACCTTTACTTGTGATAAACTCATCATCACAACAGGTGGTAAGTCTTATCCTTCGACTGGTTCGACTGGTTTTGGTCACGAGATTGCCCGCCACTTCAAACACACCATTACCGAACTTGAGGCTGCTGAAAGTCCCTTATTGACAGATTTTCCTCATAAGGCCTTGCAGGGGATTTCCCTAGACGATGTGACCCTAAGCTATGGCAAGCACGTCATCACCCATGATCTGCTCTTTACCCACTTTGGTTTATCTGGTCCCGCTGCTCTGCGTATGTCAAGCTTTGTCAAGGGTGGCGAAATCCTATCTTTAGATGTCTTGCCACAACTTTCTAAAGGCGACTTAGTAAATTTTCTAGAAGAAAACCGGGAAAAATCCTTAAAAAATGCCTTGAAATCTTTGTTGCCAGAACGCTTAGCAGAATTCTTTGTCCAAGGCTACCCTGAAAAAGTTAAACAGCTAACTGAGAAAGAACGCGACCAACTTGTCCAGTCTATCAAAGCTCTTAAAATTCCAGTAACTGGCAAAATGTCCCTTGCTAAATCCTTTGTCACTAAAGGTGGCGTTAGTCTCAAGGAAATCAATCCTAAAACGCTGGAAAGTAAGCTGGTACCTGGCCTCCACTTTGCAGGTGAGGTACTGGATATCAATGCCCACACAGGTGGCTTTAACATCACTTCTGCCCTCTGCACCGGATGGGTGGCAGGAAGTCTACATTATGATTAAACTTTAAAGTAAGAAATCGGCAGAGATTACTCCGCCGATTTTTATTTTGTCTGAGTTCTAACATAGTGGGCAATAACATCTGAAGTGTATTGAGCTGTTCCCTTTCCAAACTTATCAATGTTTTCCTTGAACTCTGGATTATAGACATAGCCTTGGCCGATATAACCGAAGACCTCGATAGAGCAGTCAAATCCATAAGTACGAATAGCTTGTAAGAGCTTGGCTGCTTCCTCTTGATTTTCAGATGCTGTTATCGGTAGACCAGCTTTGAGATTTTGAGCCAAGGCTTGAAAGACTTGATTAAAGGCTGATGTAACCTCATCCTCTCGTCCTTTTTGACGATCAAGGGCTTGATCCATGACTTCTTGGCCATACTTGTCTACCGCCTCTTGGTGGTATTTTTGATTGTCTTGGTAGCTAAATCCAGTGAATTTTTCTTGAATGGTCATTTTTATTTCTCCTTTTTGTTCTTGAATGGTTTTTTGTAAGGTTGAAATCAAGGTGTCTAGATGTTGCCTTTCTCGAGTTAGATAGTCCAACTGTCTTGCCAAATGTGGTAACAAGTCCGTCTTTTCTTCCTTCAACAGCTCTGCTATTTTTTCTAAAGAAAAGCCTAGATACTTGTAATAGAGGATAACCTGAAGTCGTTCTAAATCCTCTTGACTGTAAGTTCGATAGCCATTTTCTGACTTTAACGGAACCAAGAGTCCTATCTTATCATAATGGTAGAGGGTCTTGACGGAGACACCTGAAAGTTGCGCAGCTTCTTTTATATGGTACATGATTTCCTCCTCACATGAATAGTATATCCCCTTACCTTAGGGTAGAGTCAAGTATTTTATCATATTTTTTATGAAAACTTGAAAATCGCTTTCTTGACAGGTTTCAGAAAACATGATAGGATAATCAAGTCTATCAATCAAATAAAAGGCTCTTAAAGAGCAATTGAGAGAGGGCTATTTGACAATTCAAGTGGCCTTTTCTTATTTTAAAAACAGATTGGAGTTTTAACAATGTCTGAAAAATCGCAATGGGGATCAAAACTGGGCTTCATCCTTGCATCTGCTGGTTCTGCTATTGGTCTTGGAGCTGTTTGGAAGTTCCCTTACATGACTGCTGCCAATGGTGGGGGAAGTTTCTTACTGGTCTTTCTTATCTCGACAATTTTAATTGGTTTCCCTCTTCTACTGGCTGAGTTTGCCCTTGGTCGAAGCGCTGGCGTGTCAGCAATCAAAACCTTTGGCAAGCTTGGAAACAATCAAAATTACAACTTTATTGGTTGGATTGGTGCCTTTGCTCTTTTTATCCTTCTCTCATTTTATAGTGTCATTGGGGGTTGGATTCTTGTATACCTTGGTATCGAGATTGGAAGATTATTCCACCTAATCGGAAATGGAGATTATGCCCAGCAATTCTCTTCCATCATTTCTAATCCAGTTATTGCTTTAGGAGCCCAAGCATCCTTTATCTTCTTGAACATTTTCATTGTTTCACACGGCGTTCAAAAAGGGATTGAAAGAGCATCTAAGGTCATGATGCCTCTACTTTTTATCATCTTTGTCATTATTATCGGGCGTTCTCTTAGCTTGCCAAATGCCATGGAAGGCGTCGTTTACTTCCTCAAACCTGACTTTTCAAAACTAACAAGTGCTGGACTTCTCTATGCACTAGGTCAATCTTTCTTTGCCCTATCCCTTGGAGTTACAGCCATGCTGACCTACGCTTCCTACCTAGACAAGAAGACCAAGCTGGTCCAATCAGGAATTTCCATCGTTGCCTTGAACATCTCAGTTTCTATTATGGCGGGACTTGCGATTTTCCCTGCTATGTCAGCCTTTAATATCCAATCTGAAGGTGGACCAAGTCTCCTCTTTATTGTCTTGCCGCAACTCTTTGACAATATGCCTTTTGGTACTATTTTCTACATCCTCTTTCTTTTACTTTTCCTCTTTGCGACGATAACTTCCTCAGTCGTTATGCTTGAAATCAATGTTGGAAATATCACCAATCAAGACAATCGTAAGCGTGCTAAGTGGAGTATGATTTTAGGGGTATTGACTTTTGTCTTTGGTATCCCTTCGGCCCTATCCTATGGTCTTATGGCTGATGTCCATATCTTTGGAAAGACCTTCTTTGATGCTATGGATTTCTTAGTTTCCAATCTTCTCATGCCATTCGGTGCTCTCTGCTTGTCTCTTTTTACAGGCTATATTTTTAAGAAAGCATTAGCCATGGAGGAACTTCATCTTGATGAAACACCTTGGAAACAAGGACTTTTCCAAGTCTGGCTTTTCCTTCTTCGTTTCATCATTCCAATTATCATCATCGTGGTCTTTATCGCCCAATTTATGTAAATACAAAAAAGGACTTGAGAATATCTCTCAAGTCTTTTCTTTTTATGGATGGCTTACAATCAATTCTAAATCTGATCCTTCCAAGGTCCAAGCTTCAACATCACTTGGTAAGATAAAGTGGCTACCTTTTTGGATTGGATAATCTTTTCCGTCTACAGTCAGTTTCCCTTGACCAGCCAAGACACTCAACAAGCTGTAATCAGCCGTCTTCTCAAATTCAACTTTTCCTGTGACTTCCCACTTGTAAACTGCAAAGAAATCATTAGAGACAAGTAAAGTTGAACGTAAATCATCTGCTTTGACAGTCACAGGACGGCTATTTGCAGGCTCACCAATATTCAAAACATCGATTGATTTTTCGAGGTGAAGTTCACGCAAGTTGCCATTATCATCCTTACGGTCAAAGTCATAAACTCGGTAGGTGGTATCACTAGACTGTTGCGTTTCAAGGATTAAGATACCTGCACCGATAGCATGCATGGTCCCACTTGGTACATAGAAGAAATCTCCAGCCTTAACAGGAACCTTTGTCAGCAAGGCATCCCAGTTTTTGTCTTCGATTTGCTGACGGAGTTCTTCTTTTGACTTAGCATTGTGGCCGTAAATAATCTCTGAACCTTCATCTGCAGCGATGATATACCAGCACTCTGTCTTTCCAAGTTCGCCTTCATGCTCTAGTCCATAAGCATCATCTGGGTGAACTTGAACACTGAGCCAGTCATTGGCATCAAGGATTTTGGTCAAGAGTGGAAATACAGGCTCAGGACGGTTGCCAAACAACTCACGGTGTTCCTCATACAAAGTAGCTAGGTCTGTTCCTTCATAGCGGCCATTAGCTACCTTAGACACTCCATTTGGATGAGCTGAGATCGCCCAATACTCACCAATCTTTTCATTTGGGATGTCGTAGCCAAACTCATCACGAAGTTTGGTACCTCCCCAGATTTTTTCTTGCATTACAGAATTTAAAAATAACGGTTCTGACATCTTGATCTCCTGTCTGATTTTTCTCCCTTCATTATAGCAAAAAAAGAGTTCTGATTGAACTCTTTTTCTTATCTTATAAAGTAGGGAGAAGATTTTATAAAAATAGTAACGATATGGATTTCATACTTTTAAAAAATCTACCAGAAACTCTTAGTTCATAAGATTTGGAAGAATAAACAGCGTAAAGAATGCCATGGCAATCATCATAAATACAAACAGGTAGACAGAATATTTGAACAACCATGTAAAACGACCTGGTTTTAAAGGTCTTTCTACGTAGGAATATTTTGGTTTTTTAGGGTCATAATAAACAGCAACCTTACTACCCACTGGGAAATACTCTTCTAAAGGTGATTTGGTTAAAGAGATGAAACTGTTCCTATAAATTTTATATCTTAAAACCTGAGGAATTTCCCCATCTTCAAAATTGTCCATTTTGACATCAGATACGAGTGAACCTAAGGGAGTACTGATTGTATTTGAAATAGCAGATCGAAATTTTGGCCCGACGACCTTATATCGGTTTCCATCAACAGTGTACTCAACCACTGGAAGGCTAATTCCGTTATAAAGAGCATAGGAATATCGGATAATAACTCCTTCCGTTTTTTCGGTGCATCTCTTGGCATTTCTATAATTACTTAAGATAAAATAGTCAAACATAAAATAGGTAAAGACAGCAAAGCCTAAATCCATTAAACCAAATAATAAAAAGAAACTTGTTGGCATATTTTTCTCCTTCAAATATGATGATGACTCTATTTTAACAGAAAAGACATAAAAAGAAAAAGACCGGATTGCTCCGATCTTTTTAAGTCCCACGAGAGGAATTATTTAATTGCGCGTGATTGCAATCCTTCTTCTTCCAAGAAGAGGCGGAATGGTACGAGTTCTTCTGCTTCGTATTTTTCCTTGAAGGCTTTGATTGCTTCTTCTGAGTGTTGTTTTGGATCCAACTCAAGTACTTCTACTGGAAGTGGACGATGTGGAGTGATGTGAGCATCGATCACAACTGTCTTACCTTCTTTGTTCAATTTAACAGCTTCTGCAACAACTGCATCGATATCTTCGATACGGTCAACTGTAAATCCAACAGCTCCTTGAGCTTCAGCAATTTTAGCGTAGTCAGCATTAGGGAAGTCACAACCAAACAAGTGTTTGTTTGTGTCTTCGTATTTGTCCTTGATGAAGGCATATTTACCATTTGAGAAGACAACGTTGATAACTGGAAGGTCGTATTGAACGTTTGTGATAACGTCTGGGTAGCACATGTTGAATGCACCGTCACCCATGATGTTCCATACTTGGCGATCTGGATTGTCTTTCTTAGCAGCGATACCACCAGGAAGGGCAATACCCATTGTCGCAAAGAGTGGAGATGTACGCCACATGTTCTTAGGTGTCATGTGAAGGTGACGAGTAGATGTTTGAGTAGTGTCACCTACGTCGATTGAGTAGATAGCGTCTTGATCAGCATGTTTGTTGATTGCATTGTAAACTTGATACAATTGCAATTCACCCTCAGTTTTACCTTCGAGTTTGTTCATGTAATCACGCCAGTTTTGGTTGTTCTTCACGTTAGCACGCCACCATGGAGTAGACTCAACTGGGTTCACTTTGTCAAGGATAGCTTTAGCTGCTTGACCTGCATCACCAAGAATAGAAGCGTCAAGAGCGTGACGTTTACCAAGTTTGTAAGGGTCGATATCCACTTGGATGAATTTTTCAGTGTTTTTGAATGCTTGGTAAACTTCAGCAAATGGGAAGTTTGAACCAAGGAAAAGAACTGTGTCTGCTTCAAAGACTACTTCGTTGGCTGGTTTCCAACCAACACGGTAAGCAGAACCTGTCAAACCTTCGTAGTTCCATTCGAAAGCTTCGAAGTTTTTACCAGTTGTGATGATTGGTGCTTTGATTTTACGTGACAATTCAGTGATTACTTCACCAGCTTTAACACCACCGTAACCAGCGTAGATAACTGGACGTTCAGCGTTGTTCAAAATTTCAACAGCTTTGTCAATTTCAACTTCGTTCAAAGCAGGAGCGATGAATGAACGCTCGTAAGAACCTGAACCGTAGTATGAGTTTTCGTCGATTTCTTGGAAACCAAAGTTTACTGGAATTTCAACGACAGCTGGACCTTTTTTAGAAACGGCAGCACGGCAAGCTTCGTCAATCACTTTTGGCAATTGCTCTGCGTAAGCTACACGTTTGTTATAAACAGCGATACCGTTGTACATTGGATTTTGGTTAAGCTCTTGGAAGGCATCCATGTTCAATTCGTTAACTGGACGTGATCCAAGGATAGCAAGGAATGGAGTGTTATCCATAGCTGCATCGTAAACACCGTTGATCAAGTGAGTCGCACCAGGTCCACCTGAACCAACTGCAACACCGATAGATCCGCCAAATTTAGCTTGCATAACCGCTGCAAGAGCACCTGTTTCTTCGTGGCGAACTTGCAAGAAACGGATATCTTTGTCTTCAGCCAAAGCGTCCATAAGTGAGCTGAGTGTTCCTGATGGGATACCGTAGATAGTGTCTACGCCCCATGTTTTCAATACGTTGAGCATTGCTGCAGATGCAGTAATTTTCCCTTGAGTCATAATGATAACTCTCCTTCAAAATAATTTCATATATTTACAAAAAACGCTTTTATATGTTATTTGAAAACGATTCAGTAAATTTACAATCCTAATTTATCACATTTGATTTCAGATTCATAAGAATGTGCTCAGAAACTTTCATTCTCTATTACAGTACAGTTTGAAAGCGTTTTGAAAATCTGTTTTAGAATAGCAAAAAAAGCGGTTAAGACCGCCTTTTTATACTCAATGAAAATCAAAGAGCAAACTAGGAAGCTAGCCGCAGGCTGTACTTGAGTACGGCAAGGTGAAGCTGACGTGGTTTGAAGAGATTTTCGAAGAGTATTAATCGACTTTAGTAAAATTAAGCATAAGAGAGCTGATTAGAACAGATACTGAACTAAAGGCCATGGCCAATCCTGCAAGTTCTGGATTGAGAACTAAACCAAGTCCTGAAAAGACTCCTGCTGCAATCGGAATACCAATGAGGTTATAGATAGAAGCCCAGAAAAGATTGAGTAGAATACGATTAAAGGTCTTCTTACTCATATCAAAAGCACGCGCCAATCCTAGTAAATTGTTGGTTGTAAGGACAAGATCTGCTGATTCGATAGCAATATCTGTACCAGAGCCCATGGCAATTCCGACATCGGCTACACTGAGGGCCGGCGCATCATTGATACCATCTCCAACAAAAGCCAATTTGCCATTCTTTTGAAGTTTGTGAATTTCATGTGCCTTTTCCTCTGGCAAGACATTTGCAATCACTTCTTCGATTCCAATTTGCTCTGCAATCGCATGGGCTACTCCAGCATTATCTCCGGTAAGCATGACCGTTCTAAGACCACGTTTTTTCAATTTAGCAATAGCTTCTTGAGCAGTTTCCTTAGGGACATCCTGCAAGGCAATTAAGCCTTTTAACTGACCATCTACGGATAGGAAGACAACTGTTTTTGCTTCTTTCTCAAGCAAATCAAATCGTTCTTGATAATCATGTGGAATAGCAAGATCATCTAAGAGTTTGGCATTCCCCAGCAAGACTTGTTTACCATTAATAATCCCAGTCACACCTTTTCCATGCAAGGCTTGGAAGTTTTCCACTGGGTAAAGACTGATTCCTAGTTCAGATGCACGATTAACAATAGCTTGAGCTAGCGGGTGTTGAGATACATCTTCCAATGAAGCAGCCAAACTTAGCACTTCTCTTTCATCACCAATAACATCTGTCACTACTGGCTTCCCTTCGGTCAAGGTTCCTGTCTTATCAAAAACAACCGTTTGGACTTTTTGGATTTCCTGTAAAACTGTACCATTTTTGAGAAGAATCCCCATCTTGGCACTTCGTCCTGTTCCAACCATGAGTGCTGTCGGTGTCGCGAGTCCTAGTGCACAAGGACAGGCAATTATCAAAACAGCAACTCCGTAGAGAAGTGAAGTCACAAAGCTATCTCCAAGTAAAACAAACCAGACCCAAAAAGTAAGAAGTCCTAAAATGACAACTGCTGGTACAAAAATCCCAGAAATCTTGTCTGTCAAATCTTGAATAGGAGCACGACTCGTTTGCGCTTTTTTCACAAAGTCCACAATCTGAGCCAGCATAGTCTCAGAACCAACTTTTTCAGCTCTAAAGATGATCGTACCACTATTATTGATAGTTGACCCAATAACAGCATCTCCAACTGATTTATCGACTGGAATACTTTCCCCAGTCACCATTGATTCATCAATACTCGTTTCACCTTCTAACACAGTCCCATCAACGGCAATTTTTTCACCTGGTCGAACGCGAATGAGATCCCCAACTTTGACTTGTTCTAGAGGGATTTGAACATAAACATCATCACGCAAAACCTCTGCTGTCTTTGCTTGTAGGTCTAATAATTTTTCGACTGCCTGCGAAGTATTTTTTCGCATTTTTTCCTCAAAAACTGCTCCCAAAAGAATGAAGAAGAGGATAAATGCAGCACTTTCAAAGTAAACGGGCAGACCAGTGAAGAGGGCTACTAAGCTATAGAAATAGGCCACTAGGGTTCCCAGAGCAACCAAGGTATCCATGTTGGAATTGTGCTTTTTAAAACTAGCCCAGGCGCTTCTGATATATGGAACTCCAGCTACCAGCATAATGGGTGTTGTGGCTAAAAAGGTGCCCCAACGCATGACTTGGTGACTAATTCCTCCTGTAGACATCCCAATCATGAGAATCACAAGAGGCACAGTAAAGATACTAGTAATCCAAAAACGCTGTAAAAGACTGAGAGACTTTTTAGTTTTTTCAACAACGGTGTAGGTCCCCTTTTGCATCTTCATGCCACAAGAAAACTCGTGCTCACCCAATTCTTGAGGAGTAAAGCGAATGACTTTTTCCTCATCTTGAGCGATTGGTTCTAGGATCCCTTCTTCTTCGAAGAGAATCTCTTTATAACAGTTTGAAGGTGTCACACGATGAAAGGTAATCTCAGCAGGAATCCCTTTTTGCAGTTGAATGTGGGCTGGATGGTAGCCTTTGTCTGCCGTGATACGAATTTTTTGAACGCCATTTTCAAGGCTTGCTTTTACAATTTCAGTCATATTCTTCTCCTATTCTACAATCATCTTACCGTGCATCATATTCATGCCACAAGAGAAACCATACTCACCTGCTTCTTCAGGAGTGATTTCAACCACATATTGGTCTCCCATAGGCAGATCAGCATGCACACCAAAGTCTGGGAAAACGATTTGGTCCAAGCAAGGTGAAGGATCTTTTCGATCGAAAATAATACGAGCTGGTTGCGATTTTTTGAGGATAATAGTTCCTGGAGTATAGCCCCCCATGACCTCCACTCGAATCTCCTGATAGCCATTCTTTTGTTGGGCTCTCTTAGCATCTTCTTGCGGTTTTTTGAAAAACCAAAAGAGGATAAAAGCAATCATTCCTAAAACAACAATAGATACAAATAGATTTAACATAGCGTCTCCTTTACATACAATTACATTTTACTTCTGTTACAGCACTTGCTTTTTTCTTTGAAATCACTTCTTCCAAGCCTTCCAAGTCAGCTAGGGTAAAGTCACATTCTTCAATCAAATCAGCTAGCAAGAGCTTCATCCTGCGAGAACAAAGCTTGTCTTTGATATCCTGAACCATTAAACCTCTACTGTCATCTAGAGTTAAAAGGGCCGAATAGACAAAGGACTTGCCCTGTTTTTCCCGAGTCAAACATTCCTTCTCCACCAAACGAGCCAAGAGTGTCTGGATCGTGGATTTGGACCAACTGAACCTTTTCTCTAATACTTTTATGAGATCAGTACTAGTCTGTTCTCCCTGCATCCAAATAATCTTCATGACCTGCCATTCTGCATCCGAAATCTGCATCAGCACACCTCCAAAATCTACATTTGTCAATTACAATTATCAGTATACTCTCAAAATCTACATTTGTCAACTAAATTTCCTAAAAATTTTAAAATTTCCCTTTCCAATAGATTTTGTCTATCATTGTGATAAAAAATACATATTATTCAAAGCTCTATTTTAATGCTACAATAACTGTATTATTTTCCTAGATAGGAGGTTCTACTTTTGGATTGGTCCATTGTTGAACAATATCTACCACTCTATCAAAAGGCTTTTTTTCTGACCTTGCATATTGCAGTCTGGGGAATTTTAGGTTCTTTTCTGGTTGGGCTACTTGTTAGCGTTATCCGGCATTACCGCGTTCCTGTTTTCTCCCAACTGGCAACAGCCTATATAGAATTGTCACGAAATACACCCCTTTTGATACAACTTTTCTTTCTCTACTTCGGTCTACCTCGAATAGGGATTGTTCTCTCTTCAGAAGTCTGTGCAACAATCGGGCTCATCTTTTTAGGTGGTTCCTACATGGCAGAATCCTTCCGAAGCGGGCTAGAAGCCGTCAGTCAAACCCAGCATGAAATTGGTTTAGCCATTGGGCTTACTCCATTTCAGGTTTTTCGCTACGTGGTTCTTCCACAAGCGACAGCGGTTGCTCTACCATCCTTTAGCGCCAATGTTATTTTCCTCATCAAGGAAACTTCTGTCTTTTCGGCAGTTGCCCTTGCTGACCTAATGTATGTTGCTAAGGATTTGATTGGACTCTACTATGAAACAGATATCGCACTAGCCATGTTGGTGGTTGCTTACCTTATCATGCTTCTACCTATTTCACTAGTCTTTAGTTGGATAGAAAGGAGGCTCCGTCATGCAGGATTCGGGAATGCAAGTACTCTTTCAGGGGAATAATCTCCTGAGAATTTTACAGGGATTGGGAGTCACAATTGGGATTTCTATCCTGTCTGTCCTCTTATCCATGATTTTCGGAACAGTTATGGGAATTATCATGACCTCTCATTCTAGAGTGATTCGCTTATTGACACGCTTATATCTAGAATTTATCCGGATTATGCCGCAGCTAGTGCTCCTTTTCATCGTTTACTTTGGCTTAGCTCGAAACTTTAATATCAATATCTCTGGGGAGACTTCTGCTATTATCGTTTTCACCCTCTGGGGAACAGCTGAGATGGGTGACTTGGTTCGTGGCGCTATCACTTCCTTGCCTAAACATCAGTTTGAGAGCGGACAAGCGCTTGGCTTAACTAAAGTGCAACTCTACTACCATATCATTATCCCTCAAGTTTTGAGAAGGCTTCTACCGCAAGCCATCAATCTTGTCACTCGTATGATCAAAACGACTTCCTTGGTTGTTTTGATTGGAGTTGTTGAGGTTACCAAGGTTGGACAACAAATCATTGATAGCAATCGCTTAACCATCCCAACCGCTTCCTTTTGGATATATGGAACCATCCTAGTCTTGTATTTCGCAGTTTGCTTCCCTATTTCCAAACTATCTACTCATCTAGAAAAACATTGGAGGAACTAAATGTCTGAAACTATTTTAGAAATCAAGGAACTAAAAAAATCCTTCGGAGATAATCCAATCCTCCAAGGACTTTCCCTAGATATTAAAAAGGGAGAAGTCGTCGTCATCCTAGGACCATCTGGTTGTGGTAAAAGTACGCTACTTCGCTGCCTCAATGGTTTAGAAAGTATTCAAGGAGGAGATATCCTGCTTGATGGTCAGTCCATCGTTGAAAATAAAAAAGATTTTCACCTGGTTCGCCAAAAGATCGGTATGGTCTTTCAAAGTTATGAACTCTTTCCTCACCTAAATGTCCTTCAAAACCTCATCCTAGGACCTATCAAGGCTCAGGGGAGAGACAAAAAAGAAGTCACTGAAGAAGCTCTGCAACTACTGGAACGTGTCGGACTTCTAGATAAAAAACATAGCTTTGCTCGTCAATTATCTGGTGGACAAAAGCAACGGGTAGCCATCGTTCGTGCACTTCTCATGCATCCAGAAATTATCCTCTTTGACGAAGTAACTGCTTCACTGGATCCAGAAATGGTACGTGAGGTTCTAGAACTCATCAATGACTTGGCCCAAGAAGGTCGTACCATGATTCTGGTAACCCACGAAATGCAGTTTGCCCAAGCTATTGCGGACCGCATTATCTTTCTAGACCAAGGAAAAATTGCTGAAGAAGGAACTGCTCAAGAATTCTTCACAAATCCACAAACGAAACGAGCACAAGAATTTTTAAACGTCTTTGACTTTAGCCAGTTTGGCTCATATCTATAATCAACAAAGGAGATTATTATGAAACTACTTAAACCAATTCTAACTGTTTTTGCTCTAGCATTTGCGCTTATCTTCGTCACAGCTTGTAGTTCAGGAGGAAGCTCTGATGCTTCATCTACAAAGGCAACTGCCAAAGCTCGTACTATTGATGAAATTAAGAAAAGTGGTGAACTTCGAATCGCGGTATTTGGAGACAAAAAACCATTTGGTTATGTTGACAACGACGGTTCTTACCAAGGTTATGATATCGAACTAGGTAACCAATTAGCACAAGACCTTGGTGTAAAGGTCAAATACGTTTCTGTCGATGCTGCCAACCGTGCTGAATACTTGATTTCAAACAAAGTTGATATCACCCTAGCTAACTTTACAGTTACTGACGAACGTAAGAAACAAGTTGACTTCGCCCTTCCTTACATGAAAGTTTCTCTCGGTGTTGTGTCACCAAAAGATAAAGTCATCAAGGACGTTAAAGAACTTGAAGGAAAAACCTTGATTGTTACAAAAGGAACAACTGCTGAAACTTACTTTGAGAAAAATCACCCAGAAGTAAAACTCCAAAAATACGATCAATATAGCGATGCCTACCAAGCCCTTCTTGATGGACGTGGAGATGCCTTCTCTACTGACAATACTGAAGTTCTAGCTTGGGCGCTTGAAAATAAAGGATATGAGGTAGGAATTTCTTCTCTAGGTGACCCAGATACTATTGCACCAGCAGTCCAAAAAGGTAATCAAGAACTTCTTGACTACATCAACCAAGAAATCGAAAAATTAGGTAAAGAAAACTTCTTCCACAAGGCTTATGAAAAAACACTTCACCCAACTTACGGTGATGCTGCTAAAGCAGATGACCTAGTTGTTGAAGGTGGAAAAGTTGATTAACATCTAATAAATGTAACAAAAAGAAATCAGGTAACCCTAGGGGTTACCTGATTTCTATATATCTTAAGCATTTTGCCAATTTTCTTGGTCTTCTTTAAAGCGTTTGAGGAGGTCAAGTCCTTCTGGTGTGATGTAACCTTCTTCTTGGGCTAGGTGAATGAGCTCACTGTAGTTTGAAAGAGTCACCAATTTGACACCAGCATCCGCAAAGTTTTTATCTGCTTTTGGTAATTGATAGCTGAAGATAGCCACGACACCAAGCACATCTGCTCCTTCACGTTTAGCAGCTGCTACAGCTTCAAGAACAGACCCACCAGTTGAAATAAGGTCTTCCACAACGACCATCTTTTGTCCTTGAGCTACACGGCCTTCGATTTGGTTTCCAGCGCCATGATCTTTTGGTTTGCTGCGGATATAGGCAAAGGGTAGATTCATCTTGTCAGCGATGATGGCACCGTGTGGGATACCCGCAGTCGCTGTTCCTGCAATCACTTCTACCTCTGGGAATTCTGCCTTGATGGCTTCTACAAAACCATTCTCAATCAAAGTTCGAGTTTCTGGGTAGGCAAGCGTCACACGGTTGTCCGTATAAATTGGTGACTTGATACCTGATGCCCAAGTGAAGGGTTCTTCTGGTTTGAGGTAAACGGCTTGAATTTTCAACAGATGGCTAGCAATGTCTTTAGCAAGTGTCATGGGATTCTCCTTTGTATTTTTACTTTATTCTTATTTCCAGTCTTGTGTCCATTCATCCTTGATAGCATGATAAGCTGCTACTGGATCAGCTACCTGAGTGATTGGGCGTCCGACAACGATATAGTCACTACCAATATGATAAGCATCTGCTGGTGTCATAACTCGTTTTTGGTCCCCTACTGCAGCGCCTGATGGACGAATGCCGGGTGTCAGGCAGATAAAGTCTGGACTGGTAGCTTCTTTGATGAGCTTCACTTCCTGAGCTGAACAAACCACACCATCTAATCCCGCTTCAGCGGTTTTCTTAGCATAATGAATGACCGATTCTTGAAGACTGGTTTGAATATTTTGAAACTCTCTCATTTGTTCCTCAGAGGTTGAAGTTAACTGAGTGACAGCAATCAATTTGGCTTCTTTCCCAAGGCCTTCACGCGCAGCCTTCATCATCTCAACGCCACCTGCTGCATGAACATTTGTCATATCAACGCCCAGATGAGACAAGACCTTCATGGCTGATTTGACTGTATTTGGAATATCATGGAGTTTGAGATCCAGAAAAACACTATGTCCCAAGCCTTTCAGATAAGAAACAATCTCAGGTCCTGTAGCATAATAGAGTTCCATACCTACCTTTAGATAGAGGCTCTCTCCTGCTGGAAAAAGAGCTAAAAATTGCTTGACTGCCTCAAAACTTGGAAAATCAAGAGCAATAACTGGACGAGCTTCGCGCATACTTTTCTCCTTTTACCTTTGTTAGCTAGAGAGCATGAAAAAAGGAACCTGCCTACAGCAAGGTTCCACGAAAAATGGGTAGTCTCCACCCTTTCACCGTCTAACCTTAGCTGCCTCTCTGGACTGCTTTAAAGGTTTTTTACTATTCTATTATTTAAAGCGGTACTTGTCAAGTAAAAACAAGTAACTGAACGAATCACCTGAAACTTAGCGACTCTGTGTTGTTTGAGTCGTCTGTGTTGTTTGATCTTGATTTCCTTGCTCAGCTTGTTTTTTCTTCTCTTCTTCCTGCTTCTTCTTTTCCTCTTCTTTGGCTTTGACTCTTTCGTCGTCCAGAGCCTTATCCACTAGACTATAGCTATAGATACCGACCTCCATGTCAATACCACTAGGAACTGTCAACTGTGGTTTTATCTTACTATAGTAAGGTAACTTCTTCCCTAGTTCTGATAATGGCACCAAAATCTCGTCTGTGTCATACATGGTAATCTTTAGAAGGTCACTTGTTACCTTACTTGGTGCAAGTTCAATCTTCTCAATCTCTTGCTTAATTTCTGGACTAACTTCATTTAGCTGAGAAATTAGGGCTTTAATCTGTTCCTCATCGTTAAATAAAACAGATATGTATTTCTCAGGTAAGTTGTCAGAACTAACGGCAGTTGATTCAATACTTCCACTAGATAATATTGGGTAATAGTTATCTCCTGAAACTGAATAGGCTACAATCTCAAATTCTTTAACTTCAATGGTGAAGTGAACTGGAAATTGATAAACTATCTTAGCTGATTCAATCCAGTGATTTGATTTGATCATTTCCGCATGCTTATCTTTATTTAAAAGTAAGCTGATTGTATAGTCACTGTCACGAATTCCAGAAGCTTCTTTGACTTGGTCTGCACTTGTCTGAACCGTCCCTGTAACTTCAATATGTTTCATTGTAGCTAGAGGGCTTAGAAGATAAATAGACAAGAATAAGATTATAAAACTTGGGACGAGGATCGTAACTGCTCGCCAGATATGTATAGAAGGAATGGCCGGTTTTGGAGGTTTACTCTTGGTTTTTACCTTTTTCTGTTTCTTAACCTTTTCGTCAGCTTTTTCTACTTGATCCTGACTCTTAGAGTCTTCTTGAGGAGTTTCCTCCGAATCTTTCTCTTCATTTGAAGTCTCATCGCTAGTATCCGAATCCTTCTCTTCAGATTTTTCGGATTCTTCGTCCACTTCTTCAGAACTCGTAGAGTTTTCTTCCGTTCTTTTGCTCAAATACTCCTGGTGTTGTTTTTGCCATTCTGACACTTCTTGAGCGCTTTCAGAAGACTCTGATACTTGTTCTTCTTTTTCACGTGCTTCTTCTTCGGCACGCTTCGCCTCTTCTTCAGCTTTTTTTTGAAGATATTCTTGATTTCGTTTTTGCCACTCTGACAATTCCTTGCCTTGAGTGTGCTGATTCTTTTTATCCTTTGACATCAATTTTCCTTATGATAAATCTTTTTTGAGTAGCTCATAAAAATCTGCCACAGATTTTAATTCCTGAGAATTCTTCATCTTGTTTTGATAGATCTCTTTGTTGGTCAAAAGTTGATTTACTTTTTCTTCTAAAGTTGACAAGGTCAAGTCACTCTCTTGCAACTCCTCAGCATAGCCTTTCTTCACAAAATAGGCTGCATTTTCAATCTGATCTCCGCGGCTGGCTTCACGCCCCAGTGGCACAATGACGTGCAATTTAGCCATAGCAAGGAGTTCAAAAATAGTATTGGCACCACCACGAGTGATGACCACATCAGCCATATTCATGAGTGGTTGATAGAGTTCCGTCGCATAGTCAACACGGTAGAGGTTTGAACTTAGTTCATTTAAACTAGCATCACCTGTCAGGTTAATGATATTATAGCGACTAGTCAGCTCTTCCTTGTGGTCTGTTACTAGTTGGTTAAAGACACGTGCCCCAGCAGAACCTCCAACAAATAGAAGAGTTGGTAACTTATCATTGAAAGAAGTTCGGATATCCACCATTTCTTCAGGTTCTTCCATAACTGGACCAGAAACCTTGGTCACAGCTCCTACATGTTCTACCTTAGTGAGACTAGACGCTTGCTCGAAAGTAGAGTACATCTTAGTCGCAAACTTATAGGCAATTTTATTGGCCAATCCCATAGAGAGATCAGACTCGTGGATGAAGACTGGTACTCTGCATACTCGCGCTGCGATAACAGGCGGAACAGATACAAATCCACCCTTAGAAAAGAGGGCTTGTGGACGAACTCGAAGCATGATAAAGAGCGATTGAAGAATTCCAAAAGCAACCTTAAAGACGTCAACCATATTTTGCCATGAGAAATATCGACGTAATTTCCCTGTTGCAATCGAATGGAAGGTGACATCTAAACCTGACTTGAGAATTTCATGATGCTCAATCCCATTTTTATCACCAATATAGTGGACTTCCCAGCCATCTTCGATGAACTTAGGCATTAACAAAAGGTTGAGGGTAACGTGTCCAACCGTTCCCCCACCAGTAAATACTATTTTTTTCATATTATCCCTTTAACTCCGCTACAGTGTCGATGAAAAGATCTCCACGTACTTCAAAGTTAGCATACATATCCCAGCTCGCATTGGCAGGACTGAGGAGAACAACATCTCCCTCTTCCGCAAGTTCAGAAGCCTTACGAGTTGCATCCGCTATGTCCGTTGCATCCACATAAGGCACACCAGCCTTATCCGCTGCACGTTTGACACGTTCTGCAGATTGACCGAGAATGACCATTTTCTTAAGTCCAGTAATATCAGGAACCAATTCGTCAAACTCATTGCCACGGTCCAACCCACCAGCAATCAAGATAACCTTGCTATTATCAAATCCTGACAAGGCTTTTTGAGTTGCTAAGATATTGGTTGACTTGCTATCGTTGTAGAATTTAACGCCATTGATTTGGTCTACAAACTGGAGACGGTGTTTAACTCCACCAAAGGCTGACAAAGTTTCCTTGATGGTTTCATCATCAACGCCACGCAGTTTAGCAACGGCAATGGTTGCAAGAGCATTTTCCACATTGTGACTACCTGGAACACCGATTTCATCAGCTGCCATGACTTTTTCACCACGGAAGTAGAGAAGACCATCTTCAAGATAAGCTCCGTCAACCTTTTCAAGTGTTGAGAATGGTATTACAGTCGCATTTGTCTTTGTCGCAAGTTCTTTAGCTAATTCCTGGTTGAAGTTCAATACTAAGTAATCAGCCGCTGTCATATTGCTTTGGATATTCCACTTGGCTGCCACATAGGCTTCAAAAGAACCGTGATAGTCAATATGTGTTGGCATCAGGTTTGTGATAACAGCAATTTCAGGATGGAATTCCTGAATTCCCATTAATTGGAAAGAAGAAAGTTCCATGACAAGGGTGTCCTTAGCTGTTGCAGTTTGAGCCACCTGACTAGCAGGATAACCAATGTTACCTGATAAAAGCCCATTTTGTCCTGCAGCAGTCAGAACTTCTCCAATCATGGTTGTGGTCGTTGTCTTACCATTTGAACCCGTAATACCGACGATTGGTGCATCAGAAATCAAATAGGCCAACTCAACCTCTGTCAGGACTGGAATACCTTTTTCTAGAGCTTTTTCAATCATAGGATTGCTATAAGGAATACCAGGGTTTTTCACCATGAGGGCAAAATCTTCATCCAACAATTCCAAGGGATGACCACCAGTTACAACCTTAATCCCCTCTTCTAGAAGGCTCTGAGCTGCTGGATTTTCCTCAAAAGGCTTGCCATCATTAACTGTTACAATGGCACCCAACTTATCCAATAGACGAGCTGCAGACTCACCTGATTTGGCTAAACCTAGGACTAATACTTTCTTATTTTCAAATTGATCAATTCGTTTCATATCTAGAACTCCATTTCTACTCTTACTATTTTACCATTTTTATGAAAATAAAAAAGCCACAAAGGGCTTTCTTATTTGTTTTTTGTATAAAAAACTATTCAACCGACTTGAGGGCTTCTAGCATATCAAGCTTTCTCAGATAATGATTTACAAAAAATCCAAGAATTGTCAGTATAACACTAACTGCTAAAACTGGGATTAGATACACTTCCCAACCGACCTTCGGTTGAAAACGGAAGGTACCGGGTGCGATCATCTGAATGAGAAATTGATGGAGATAAAAGCCTGATACCAATCCTACAATCATTCCAATTAGTGACAATATGATGGTTTCCCGATAGATGTAAAGGGTCACTTCTTTGTTATGAAAACCAAGAACCTTGATGGTTGAGAGTTCTCGAATCCGTTCAGCAACATTGATATTTGTCAGATTATAGAGAATCACAATAGCTAGTAGCACCGATACCAGCACCAAAATCGCCATGGTATGATTCAGAGAATTAGCAAAACTTTCAAAGAGTTGAATGGTAGAAGCATTTTGAACTAGGCCATTGACAGCTGCCTGCTCCATAAATTCTCCTGCAACTCTTTCGGTGTTGACTTCACTTTTATCCTTGAGCTGGACCAGATAAGTATTCATCTTGGCTGCTTGCCCATAAATGGCTTCATAGGTCTTTTGATTCATATAGACAAAGTGACCTACATAGTGCTCGGTAATAGCGCCAACTTTAAAGGTTTTTCCATCGATTGTAAAGTTATCACCAACTGAAACACCTGCTAACTGGGCTAATTTTTCTGTCAGGATAACTCCATCTGATAAGTCCAGTTTTTCACCATTTTTTTCTAATTGAACAAAGGGAGCCAGGTCATCTTGATCCGTTACCATCATGGTCACAGTTTGAATTCCAGCCTTGCCGGAATACTTTTCTTCAATTTGCTTGGAAGAAATCAAACGGTAGTCTTCGATCTCATCACTTTTCAATTTTTCTTCTAGCTTGGCCTTATCAGAATCAGAGGCCCGAGTATTAACAGAGAGAACCATCTGGTATTGTTGCAGATCCTTAAACTGCCTGTCTGCCACTCCAACCACAGAGGATTGAATACCAAGTCCTGCAAAGAGGAGAGCAACTGAACCTGTAACCCCAAAAATAGTCATCAACATCCGTTGCTTATAACGGAAAATGTTGCGAGCTGTAACTTTTTGGGTAAAGCTCAAATGTGACCAGATAAATGTTATCCGCTCCAAGAGAATTTTAGAACCCTTGACTGGTGGCTTAGGGAGTAATAATTGCGCCGTTTCTTCATGTAAGTCTCTGCGAGATACAAGGTAGGCAGGTAGGACACTAGCTACTAAGCTCACCCCCAGAGCTAAGCAACTATAGGTCCAGTAAAAATACTGTTGATTCTCACCAACAATCATACGCTCGGTGATGATATGTGAGATTGTGGGTGCTAAAACATAATGGCCAATTAGAATTCCTAGAAGAGTTCCAAGCGTTCCAGCAACTAGACCATAAATCACAAACTTAGCAATGATGTCTTTGCTATGGTAGCCTAGAGCTTTAAAGATTCCTGCATTGGTCCTTTCCTCATCCACAAAACGTGTCATAGTTGTAAAGGTAACCATGGCTGCGACGGCATAGAGAACAACTGGAAAGATATTTCCCACGGCACGAATACTTATGGCTGAGTTACTATACATGAGATAACCTTGACCAGTAGGAGAGCTTTTTCGATTGTAAACATGATAGGTTGGCTCTGTGAGAAGATTGACTTCATTCTGACTGGTCTGCCATTTAGCCTTCTCACTAGCAAAATCTGACTCAGCTTGACTTAGTTTTTCTTTTTCTTGTTTTAGCTGTTCTTTAGCTTGGTCTATCTGACTCGAAACTTGGCTCTTTTGCGGTTCTGGAAGTTGGCTTAACTGTACTTCTTGTCCTTGAAGCTGAGTCTCGGTTTCTTGTAGACGTTTCTTGCCAGCTACCAGGTTGGTCTCTGCCTCGTCCAGTTGCTTCTTTCCTTCATCAAGTGATTTTTGAGCGTCTTTCTTCATTTTCTCAAGTCGAGCTTGACCATTATCAGCAACTAGCTCCTTGAGTGTTGCCTCTTCTTCCTCGAGTTTCTTTTCGTAATCACTAGAGAAAGGATTGACATCTGTTAGGCTAGCAAAACGCAGGCGGGCAATCGTGTAAACAGAGCTCTTAAAGTTATCTTTTGTTACAACTCCATAGGCTGCTAAGTTCCCATTACCACTGGCTGAACTCCCCATATCTGATTTTGAAAAAATATCTGGAGAGTGGGCAAAGCCTGTAATGGTATAACTATCCCGCTTTAATTGAGAATTACTGCCCTTTTTTTGACTAAAATAAATGACTTGACCAATCTGATAGCGATCTTTCCAAAAGTCCGCCAAGGCCAATTCATCTTCTTTTTCAGGCAAACGACCTTCCGTTACTTGAAATTTTGAAATCTTATCAGTATTTGAAAAGATTCGTATGGAATCTTCACTATTTGCCAGAGTCAAATCTGTCATATAACCAAACTCGACATCTGCTCCTGATAGAGTTTGCAATTCTGCCTGGTCTGCCTGATCAAGCCCATAATCTCCTATGATGGTCACATCTGCCGTATTAGTATCTTTCAGATAATCCCAAGCTGTTCGCTCCATATTGGGACTGGCCACTTTGAGACCGACTAGGGCCAAAGAACCTAACATCATCAAAGTTAGAATGGATAGAAATCGCCCTTTTGAACCTGTGAAAGACTGGAGCAGGTCTTTCCAATATATCTTCCTTTTCATATCAGTACTCCAAATCATCAATATCCTGTGGTTGAGGATTGATAACAACGCTCTTGACACTGGCATCATGCATCTGAATCACCCGATCAGCTATAGGAGCAAGGGAAGCATTATGGGTCACGATGATAACGGTGGCCCCTTTTTTACGTGACATATCTTGAAGAATCTTTAGAACCTGCTTACCAGTCTGGTAGTCCAAAGCTCCCGTTGGTTCATCACAAAGGAGAATTTTAGGATTTTTAGCCACAGCTCGAGCAATGGAGACCCGTTGTTGCTCACCACCTGACAACTGGGCTGGAAAATTATTGAGACGATGTCCTAGACCTACGTCCTTTAGAACTTGCTCAGGATCTAAGGCATCTAAGACAATTTCTGATGCCAACTCGACATTTTCTTTAGCAGTCAAGTTAGCAACCAAGTTATAAAACTGAAAGACAAAACCAACGTCATTTCTACGATAGTTGGTTCTCTGATGAGAAGTGAAATTCGAGATATTGATTCCGTCAATCCAAACTTGTCCTTCATCATTGGTATCCATTCCACCTAGAATATTTAAGACCGTTGACTTTCCTGCTCCAGACGAACCAAGGATAATGACCAGTTCTCCCTTTTCAATCTCGAAGTTGACGTCACGATTGGCTACAATTTCTGTTTCTCCAGTATGATATCTCTTATAGCTATTTTTCATTTCAATGTAAGCCATCCTATCTCCTCCTCTTCTATCCCTATTTTCATCTTTATTATAACTCTTTTGCAGTGAGAATTAAAGCAAATATAAGATAGAAAAGAGAGGACACTTTGGTCCTCTCTGCTTCAGTTTTTCTCATTACTTCCACGTGTGTGCTCAACAGAAGTGGAGATGGTATTCACCTAGAATATCTCCGTTTTCAGCCTTAACGACAACACGAACTGGATCCCCTTCACGCACGCTTGGAATCACTGTAGCAATACCATTATCTGATACACTTGCCGTTACAGTTGCTGCTTGGTCTTCTTTAGCTTCTAGATAATAGTCAGTCAAGCCAGGGTTGAAGTTTGGCAAATCTTTTCCATCTACTTGGATTTTAGCTTGAGCTTTCTTAGCTGCAGCTACTTGTTTAGAGAAGATTTGAATTTCTGTAATGGAAGTACCCCATTTGCCATCTGGTCTAACCATACGGATACGAACCGCATAGGTATTGACTTTATCAAAGCTAAAGTGATTCATTTCTCCAGCTCTCACTTGATCTGGAGCTTTAAGATTTGTCACTTGTTTCCAGTTATTGTCATCGTTAAAGACGTGGTCTTCACTAGCTACAAAGCTTGGGTTCTTAGGAACTATTGGAACATCTTTTCCTACATAGTATTCGATGACATAAGACTTAGGTGCACCAACACCGTGGTCTTCGTGGAAGGCAACATTGAGATTGTCAACCGAACGTTTAGACATGATTCCAGAGTCACCAAATAGGATTCCCACTGATGCTTCACTAGTACGTTTCCAGTTTGTCCAGCGGTTTGCCGGTTGATCATTAAATGAGATAAGTTTGTCATTGACATTGGCTACTGAGTCACTTGCATTTGAGTCTGATGCAAAGGCAAGTGGCAACTCTGAACCTGTCCACTGGTCAGAAATGTTTGCACCAGTTTCTGTCTGAGCAGAAACACGCACATGAAGTTTCGTTGGTATCTGAGTCCCTTCCACATGTCCTGTAACGGTAAAACTACCTTCAGTTGCATATTGGCTTGGGTCAATAGCATCCCAAGTCACTTTAGCTGAAGATACTTGGCCGTTTGAGTGGTAAGTACGAACACTTTCTGGTAATTGAGGAGCTTCTGAAACTGGGGTTGTTGTAGTCACTTCTTCGACTGCAATGATACCTTCTACAGAAACTTTAGCATGAGCTTTGTTTTCAATTCCTTCTACTTTACCTAGAACATCAAAGCTGTGGTATTTAGCAAGGTCTTCCTTAGCAACTGCTTGCCAAGTTACCTTGTGAACTTTTGGAAATCCTTTATCGTACTCTACCGTTACTGTATCAGGTAGACTTGGTTCTTGGTTCAAACCTGTCACGACACTTACTGGACGAATGGCCTGGACAACTTTATTTTCAGTATTTGCCTGAATGTTCAAGTCAATCTGACCTTCAGCTCCTTCAAATTGAGCTTTCAAAGTTACTTGACCAGGTTTATGCAATTCAAGCATACCTTTACGAACAGCTACGTCTCCTTCACCTGATGTTGAGAAGGATACCTTGTCAGCTTTTAATACGGCCTGAGTTCCATCTTGATAATGAGCCAAGACTTTGATACCAACTGTTTGGTCTTCTTTCAGTGCGTCTGCATTTTCAACTTCTAGGCTTAAACGTTCAATCTGAGGAGCTTCTTGTAAGAATTGGATAGCATAAGTCTGAAGTGCTCCACCATCATTTGGTTGAACATAAATACTAGCACGCATACCATTTGCTTCGTTAGCTTGAATAACAGTCACTTTCGCATTTTCAGCTAAAGCTTTGACTTCAGGCAAAGTAGCTCCATAAGCAAGTTTATGGTATAGAACCGGTTGGTCAGTTGAGAGCCCTTCTACAGGCTGGTCTGCAACAGTTACAGTCGGTACTACTGGTGAGGCCGCTTGACCTTCTGCGACTACAAAGGTCGCAGCGATTTCATCATCGCCTGAAATTCCTTTGGCTTGGATACGAGAGCCTGGGATAGTTAATTTAGCTTGATCTTCAGCTGCAACTTCCCACCTATCAACGTCATAGTTTCCTAGAGTACCATCTGACAATACATAGGTAACAGATGGATCAACCGTACTCAGATCTGTACTTGGTGCAATTCTCTTAACTACAGGTAATTCTGCTTCGAGCGCCAAGACTTCAACACGCGCTTCTACATCTCTTCCGTCAGCCACACCTTTAACAGTAAAAATACCAGGTTGGTTGACATCAACTGCGGACCATTCTACTGGAAGTTTTGCACGGCTGCCATCACTGTAGATAAATCCTACTTTTGAAGGCATTTTCGCTGCTTGACCGATTACTGTACGAACTTTAGGAACCTCTGTACCCAAAACAGTTTTTTCCTCTTGGTCTTTCTTACCTGTGAAGATAGTTGTTTGACCAGATTTCAAGAAATCAGAGTGAGCAGTCAAGGTGAATTTACCTGCTTGCTCAGTTGATTTGACAATCACAACACCCTTACCATTAAAGGCTTTGCGAATCCATGAACCATCTGCTTGTTCTTTGTAACGTTCACGGCTGGCTTGTTCCCCGTTATCCACACCAACAATCTGACCTGGTCCATGCAACTGGAAGCGAATAAGATTATTGGCTGTAGGAACTACGTTACCTTTACTGTCAACAATTTCGTAATAGATATAAGTGAGGTCTTTTCCGTCAGCTGCGATAGCATTTTCTTCTTTGACCAAACGAACTCCTGCAGGTTCTCCAGCGGTCACAATCTTATCACGAGCAACGATGTTACCAGCTTCGTCACGAGCTACTGCTTCTAATGTACCTGGTTCAAAAGCAACCTTCCATTCAAGGTAGAGCTCATTCGCATTGGCACCTTCTTGGTAAGTACGTCCATCACTTGTTTGTTTTTTAGTAAATGTCTTCTTACCTAGAGTATTACCATTCAAGAATAGTTCTACACTTGCCGCATTAGAATAGGCACGGACTGGAATATTACCAGCTGCATCCGCTACATTCGCTTTTAGAGTAGGATTTTCCCAGTTCCAGTGAGGAAGCAAGTGAACCATTGGTTTCTTCTCAGCAGAAACCCATTGGCTTTGATACAAGAAGTAGTCATGTTTTGGAATACCAGCTGTATCTACGATACCAAAGTACGAGCTTTTAACCGGTGTGTGGTTTTGGTTGTGCCATGGAGTAGGTTCACCGATATAGTCCGTACCTGTCCAGATGAACTGACCTGCATAACCTGCATTGTCACGGTCAAAAGTCCAAGATGCTGTTGCTGTTTTACCCCAACCAACACGGTCATTACCGTAGTCTGATTGCTCGTAATTACGGTAAGCCTGATTGCTGTGGACCAATTCACGTTCTGGACGGAAATAACTTCCACGTGTACGAGTAGCTGAGGAAGTTTCAGATCCGTAAATCAACCAATTTGGATGTTTCGCACGAAGTTTCTTGTAGTTGTCTTCTGAATAGTTAAATCCAACGGCATCAAGTTCATTTGCAATCTTTTCATGATCACCACTACCATCACCAAAACGGAACTTATCTGCTCCCATAGTGACATAGCGCGTCTTATCAACAGCCTTGATAACTTGAACCAAGCGTTTAACGGTTGCTAGAGAACGAGGTCCCCCGTCTGCTTCACCGATTTCATTACCGATAGACCACATGAAGATAGCTGGATTGTTCTTACCTCGTTCAACCATGGTACGAAGGTCAAAATCAGACCATTTTTCACCTTTTTTAGCGTCTGGGTGAGTAGCATCTTTATCAAAGAAGCGACCGTAGTCATACTGTTTCTTACCACCATACCAAGTATCGAAGGCTTCTTCTTGGACCAACAAACCAAGCTCAGCAGCAATCTGCAAAGTCTGCTCACTAGCTGGGTTGTGAGTTGTACGGATAGAGTTCACACCCATATCCTTCATTTGTTTCAGACGACGGTATTCTGCCTTATAGTTTTCTTCAGCTCCAAGAGCCCCGTGGTCATGGTGAAGAGAAACCCCATGGAATTTAATGCGTTCACCATTCAAAGAGAAGCCTTCATTTGGTGTCCAGTTATAGTAACGGTAACCAAACAAGTCCTTCTTAGCATCGACCAATTGACCATCACGATAGACACGTGTCACCAATTCGTAAAGGGCAGGCTGGTCGCTATGCACCGTCCAAAGTTTTGGTTTATCAACTTGTAAAATAGCATTCAATCTAGCTGATTGATGAGCTTTCAAGACTTGACTAGCTGTACGAACTAGATCCGTTACAGCTTGACCATTACGTTCAATGATTTGATACTCAGCAAGAATTTCATGATCTTTATCATCAGTATTGACGATCTTACTTGTTACATGAGTATCTACCTTACCATTTTGTTGTTTTTCAAGGTCTGGAGTTAAGATAGTTGTTCCATTTTTCTCAGTATGGACCTTATCTGTGACTTGAAGGGTAACATCACGGTAAATCCCACTTCCTGAGTACCAACGGCTACTTGGTTGTTTGTTGATGGCATGCACTGCTACGACATTCTCGCGACCGTCTTTATGGAGATAGTCAGTGATGTCATATGAGAATTGGTTGTAACCATTTGGATAGTGACCAACTAGCTGTCCATTTACATAAACCTGAGAATCCATGTAAACCCCATCAAATGTGATACGAACATTCTTATTGAGGTCTTCTTCATCGAGTTTAAAGGTCTTACGATACCAAGCATCACCACCATTAAGTTGCCCACCTTCGTTTTGGGCAGGTGAGTCATGGTCAAAGTCATTGTAGATACTCCAGTCATGAGGAAGGTCTAATTTCTTCCAACTAGAAACATCGGCATCTGGCTTGACCGCATCTTTAGCATTGGCATTGAGCTTGAAATGCCAGTTTTGGTTAAATTCTCTTACTCGATTATCAATCAATATGTTCGCCCATCCTTGCTCTTTATTTTCATGAGTCATCATCTTCATTCATATTTTATACAATTACAATAGATACATCAATAGTTTGTCGAAAAAAGCATACTTCAGACTATGATTACTAAAATTAGTAGAAAATATTGGATATAAAAAACTGTATTGAGGCATTATGTGACAGAATTACTAAATCATATACAAAATAAAAGGTCGCTCCTTTATAGAAACAACCTTCTAATTTATTTTTTTACTGATATGGCATAATACTCCAATGAACCATGCTAGTCTATCATATAAACTACAAATCCATCTGGTAAGATGACCTCTTGTCCATCTTTAAGATGGCAATGACTAGCTAAATCAACAGAGTCTCTTTCTAAAACAAAATTCTCAGAAGACTGATTAAAGATTGCCTGAACTTCTTTTCCTTGGTAGTTCCAGCTCAAGGCAAGAACATCTGGTTCCACTTCTTCCAAGCGATAATTTCCATGCTGAATAATGCTTGCAACGTCCTTACGAACCTTGATTAATTTCTTCATAAAATTCAGCATGTCATTGTCTTCAGAAACACGATTCCAAGGCATGACACGACGGCAATCAGGGTCTGGTCCACCAATTAGGGCCAACTCTGTTCCGTAATAGATACAAGGGGTCCCTTTTTGAAGATAGAGGAAAGTTAGGGCAGCCTTGACATGCTGGATATTTCCTTTGGCAGTTGTAAGGATACGCTCTGTATCATGAGAATCTAAAAGGTTAAACATCACCTCTGAGATTTGTTGCTTGTAGTACATAGACTGGCTGTTGATTTCTGAAATAAATTGCTCCGTCTTTTTACGCTGACGCAAGAAATAATCCTTGATACTTTCAGAGAGCGGGTAATTCATGACAGCATGGAACTCGTCCCCTTGTAGCCAAGGCTGAGAAGTATGCCAGATTTCACCTAAAATATACAAATCAGGCTTTTTAGCGAGAACCGCCTTTCTGAAATCTCTCCAGAACTGATGGTCAATTTCATTGGCAACGTCCAAGCGCCAAGCATCGATATCAAAATTTTCAATCCAGTAGGTCGCAACACTTAAAAGATAGTCCCTAACCTCCGGATTAGCTGTATTCAACTTAGGCATATAGCTAGCAAAGGCAAAGGTATGATAAGGGAGTTCTCTTGGATTCTGAAGTTTATCCTCAGTAACTGGAAATTCTTGGATATGGAACCAATCTTTATATGGTGACTTTTCTCCGTTCTTTAGAACATCCTGCCATTGAGTAGACTGGTAGCCGATATGATTGAAAACAGCATCTAGCATAATCTTGATGCCCCGTTTGTGGGCTTCCTCGACTAAATTACGAAAAACTTCCTTGTCTCCAAAGTGACGGTCAATTTCAAAATAATCCGTCGTATCGTACTTATGATTGGTTGTTGCTTCAAAAATCGGACATAGGTAAAGTCCTGTGATTCCCAAATCTTTAAGATAGTCTAAGTGGTCAATAATCCCTTGTAAATCTCCACCAAAAAAATCATCAATATTAGGTGCAATGGCAGCATCCCACTCTCGAGCTCCATCTGGAGTCAAATTAGGGTTTCCATTGGAAAAGCGTTCTGGGAAAATCTGATACCAAACGGTATTTGAAACCCAGCTAGGAACCTGACATCCGTCGATTTCGTGAATATAAGGAAGCTTAAAGCCATTCCCTTCAGCATCCAAGTTTTCTTGAGTATGTTCTACACACCCCTTATCACCGTAAAAAACACCCTGACCTTCCTCATCAAGGATCTCAAAGAGATACTGAATGCGAGCGAAATCAACCGATACCGTAACTTGCCAATAGTCAAATAGGGCATCTGAGGTTACTTTGGTCATTTCTTTCTTAGCTTCATACTTATCCTCAATGAAAATAAAGGGATCTCCATAGTGTAAGATAACCTTCTGGACATCATTTTTCTTCGTTCTAATTCGGATATGTAGCTGACCTTCTTTGTAAAGATAAGCATACTCTGATTCTGGTCTATGATAAATGGCTGTTAATTCCATCATTTGTCTCCTAAAATTAATAAAACACAAACGTTTTCATAATTGCTAGTTCTAGTATACTATTTTAGCTGTTTATTTGCAATTTTTATACTAGTTTTACGATAGGTATATTGATGGACAAGGGTAAAATTGAGTAGACTCTTTTTGAGCTTTAAAAAGAGAGTTTCCATGAACTGGAAAACTCTCTATCATTACGAATCAGATGATTAGAATAAATGCTATCTGATATCTTTAATCTTCTAAAATGAAAATTTCTTCAACATGTAGTCGTAGCAGTCTTGCAATTTTCATTGCTAGTTCAAGTGTAGGATTGTACTTGTCATTCTCTATAGCAATTATGGTTTGTCGACTAACGCCTAATATTCTTGCCATATCTTCCTGACGTAGTCCTTCAGACTTTCTTAACTGTTTGATATTATTTTTCATACAGCTTTAGTCTTTCTGAAAACAATAAATGCCAATCGCCAAAACTACGATAAGGATAACAATAATCAAAAATATTCCTTGAACAAGTTTATTAGGTTCTTTGAAATCTTCATCACCGTCAATCATTTTCTGTTTTATGGCAGTTTGTGCAAATCCTTGAACAGAAATAGATAAACATAAAATCAGACATGGTAACATTTCAAGTTCAATGCCTTTTGTAATAGATTGATAAATATTAAATACTGTCCATCCACATAAGCCAAATAGAGCAGTTTTATAACCCCATTCCTCAGAACGTAGCTGAATCGCTCTGTCCATTTCATCCATTTTTCTCATGGTCCTGTTCCTCCAATCTGTTAAAACAATGTTAAGAGCCCTTTACATTTTTTATTATACTCCAAATATATAAAATGTCAAGATGTTTTAACATTTTTTATTTTTTTATTTTCTTCATCTATTCTAAGAATATTCCTAACTCCAATTTACAGTCTAATCAATCTGAAAAAGGTCAAGTTCTTTTAATCCTATTTTATCTTGACTTCATAAGCTTCGGCTATAGATATACTTTCAGTTATGTTAGACTCGAAGTTTATCCTCTCTTTTCTGCTTTCTTATCACTATTATACCTTAAAGTGGCTAAATCGTTATAAACTGTCTGTTTTTCATGTGGTATTTTTCTACAAATTAGCAACCGAAAAAAATAAAAAGCCATTCCTCAAGGGAACAACTTTCTCACTTATAATTAAAAGTTTCCCCAGCTAACTTATCTGCTAACTTGGGAAAGAGGGTATAAAATTTATGAGCTAAATTTAGCAAGGCTGGGAGATTGAGTTCCCGTTTATTTTTTCCTATGGTTTTGACAATCTTTCTAGCTACTGCATCTGGCTCGAGTAGGAAGCGGTCAACTGATTTTAGATAACTGCCGTCTGGGTCAGCCTGGTCGAAAAACCCTGTACGGATAGGACCGGGATTAACCGTCGTCACATAGACACCATAGGACATGAGCTCAAGGCGAAGAGCATTTGAAAAACCGATGGCCGCAAACTTGGTCGCTGAATAGAGACTAGACTTGCCAGTCGCTATCAATCCTGCCATGCTGACGATATTGATGATATGACCTTTTCGAATCTCCTTCATACGAGAAGCAACCAAACGAGACAGATTCATCAAAGCAAAAGTATTGACTTCAAACATTTGATGAATGTCTTGATCAGAAATCTTGTCAAAATCTTCAAAAATCCCATATCCAGCGTTGTTAATCAAGACATCAATCTTACCATAACGCTGATAGAGTTCAGCAACCAGTTCTTCTAAGGCTTGATCGTCGGTAATATCAATTTCAATCAATTCTGCCTGAGGATGATTTCCGTATAGCTGAACTAGTTTTTCCTTATTTCTACCAAGCAAAATGAGTTGGTCTTGAGGTAAGAGTTTGACCATTTCTTGGGCTAGACCCCCGCTAGCACCTGTAATGAGAATAGTAGACATACTTTTCCTTTCTCAAACTTCTAGATTTCCACTTCTTCCAAGTCTTTGACCACATGGACGTTTTCAAAAATCGATGCCGCATCTTTCTTAAGCTTGCTAATATCCTTTGAAAGGAAGCGTGCACTGATATGGTTGAGCAAGAGTCGTTTGGCTCCCGCTTCTGTTGCCACCTGCGCAGCCTGCATATTGGTTGAGTGGCCATGATTGCGGGCAATTTTCTCATCACCTTTACCATAAGTGGACTCATGGACAAGGACATCTGCATTGACAGCCAGACGAACACTGGCATTAGTTTTTCGAGTATCACCCAAGATAGTGATAATCTTACCTGGACGTGGCGCTGAGATATAGTCTGCTGCCTTAATCTCGGTGCCGTCTTCTAGGATGACATCCTGACCGTTTTTAATTTTTCCAAAGAGTGGTCCAAAAGGTACGCCGGCAGCCTTTAATTTTTCAGCATCCAGAGTGCCTTCTAGGTCCTTTTGCATGACACGGTAGCCCACACAGAAAATAGTGTGATCCAACTCTTCCGCATACACCGTGAATTTATCTGTTTCAAGAATTTTCCCAAGAGAAGCTTGGTCGAACTCATGAAAATGAATCTTATAGGGCAGGCGTGAACCTGACACTCGTAGACTGGTCAAGACAAAAGATTTGATGCCTTGGGGACCATAGATTTCCAAATCTGTCTGCTCTTCATTTGCTTGAAAGGCACGGCTAGAAAGAAATCCAGGTAAACCAAAGATATGGTCTCCATGCAAGTGGGTGATAAAAATTTTGCTGACCTTGCGTGGTCGAATCGTGGTTTCCAGAATGCGATTTTGCGTTCCTTCTCCACAGTCAAAGAGCCAGACTTCGTTAATCTCGTCCAAGAGTTTCAGGGCGAGACTTGAAACGTTGCGGGCTTTAGAGGGCTGACCAGCCCCCGTTCCTAAAAATTGAATATCCATTTGCTACTTTCTAATTAATCAATATATAACATAGCGGTGCGGTTTTCCGAGCGATAATAAAGCTTGCCAGAAAAAGCTCTAGCTTCTTGTAGTAAATCCTCTTGGCTATATCCCTTAAGTCGCTTTCTTCCATCTGCTAAATTTTCCAGATCTGTCAAGGCTGTGAGATTTTCCAGGCTGACTACTTCCTCTTCACCAATCGCCTTCATGTAAATCTTACCAGACTCCTCAAAAACTAGCTGATGGGGAAAAATTTGCGCTATCTCAAAGAGTAATTCATCCGTAATTGCTTCCTCGTTCTCTGAGAAAATGCGACCAAGACCTTCTTTCTCGTAGCAAAATCCAAAGGATTTACCAGATAGATTGAGGCGAATAAAGGGCTTGCTTTCCAAAGCGAAACTTGGTTCAGCATTATAGAGGTTCAGTTCTTGGCTGACTTCTGCAAAATAATCGGTCGCAGCCTCTGGGCTCTTTTTCTGGTAGAGCTCGGCAAAGTAGGCATTCACTACGCTGGGTGGAGGTGTAATGAGAGCTAGTTGCTCCTCTTCAGACCTACCAGCTAAAAGTTGGTCCAGATAGACCTTGTCTAAACTTGTATAGCCACCATACTTGAGAGCTAATGATTTGATATCAGTCATAAAATTCTTCTAATCTCCATTTATTTTTCTCAGAAATGAAGCCTGTGATGACTTCGCCGTCATCTTGATAATCCCTTTCTTCTAGGATAGCAACACTCTCTAAATCGTGAATCTTATATGATTTAGAAAAAGGTACACGCAAGGTAAAGGGTTCAAAAATGTCCTTGATCTTATCTAACAACAAAGCCTGCAACTGCTCACGACTATCCGCCGACTTGGCAGAAATCAATGCATATGGGGTTTGGGTAGGCGTGAAATCCTCCATCAAATCCGCTTTATTATAAAGGGTCAAACGAGGAATATCCTCCATATCCAAATCTTTCATGATAGAAAGGACTGTTTTTTCATGTTCCTCATGGTAAGGATTGCTGGCATCAATAACATGAACCAGAAGATCTACATGCTTGCTTTCTTCCAAGGTCGACTTGAAACTAGACACCAACTCTGTCGGTAGGTCTTGGATAAATCCAACGGTATCTGTCAAGGTTACCTGTAGATTGCCCCCCAGATGGATGCTCTTAGTCGTCGCATCCAGAGTCGCAAAGAGCTCATCCGCCTCATACTGGGTCTTACTGGTCAAGGTGTTCATGATAGTTGATTTCCCAGCATTGGTGTAGCCAATCAAACCAATCTTGAAGGTGCTTGACTCCAAACGTTTTTCTCGAACTGTCGCTCGATTTTTCTCAACGACTTTGAGCTGACGCTCGATATCTGTAATTTGGTTGCGAACGCCTCGACGGTTAAGTTCCAGCTGGCTTTCACCTGGACCACGAGAACCAATCCCTCCTGCCTGACGGCTAAGCATAATCCCTTGACCAACCAAACGAGGCAAGAGGTATTTAAGCTGAGCTAGATGAACTTGGAGCTTCCCTTCATGGCTTCGAGCTCTCATGGCAAAGATATCTAAAATCAACTGCATCCGGTCAATGACCTTGACACCGAGAACTTCCTCGAGGTTAACATTTTGCCGTGGTGTCAGACGGTTGTTGACGATGACTGTCGTGATTTCTTCTGCGTCCACCATTTGAGCAATTTCTTCCAACTTACCAGAACCAACAAAGGTCTTGGAATCGTATTTTTCTCGTTTTTGTCTGTAACTATCGACTACGACTGCACCAGCCGTCTTAGCCAGACTAGCCAGCTCTTCCATGGAGAGGTCAAAATTATCCATACCCTGGAGTTCAACACCAATCAGCAGGACCCTCTCCTCTTTTTTCTCCGTTTCAATCATTTAAAAACTCCTCAATCTGGTTTAAAATACGGTCTGTCACACCAGATTCTCCTATTTGATAAAAGGTCACCTGCATACGATTACGGAACCAGGTTAGCTGGCGCTTGGCAAATCGGCGAGTCGCTTGCTTGAGACTATCGCTAGCCTCCTCCAAACTCTGCTCTCCTCGAAAATAGGGAAAGAGTTCCTTGTAACCGATCCCTTTAGCAGCCTGCACATCTGGATAATGGTCAAACAACCACTTGGCTTCGTCTAGAAGTCCAGCTTCAAACATCAAATCCACTCGGTGGTTAATCCGTTCATACAATTGACTCCGCTCATCATCCAGACAAATAATCAGAGCTTCATAAGGACTCTCCTGATTTTCCAAATCTTGAGAAAAATGAGCAATTTCCAAGGCACGCATAGCACGGCGACGATTAAATTGGGGAATTTCAAGGCCTGCTTGATCCACCAGATGTGCTAACTCCTCATCTGAAAAAGGTTCTAGACTAGCACGATAAGCTAAAATATCCTCATGGGGTGTCTCCCCACCAAGATGATAGCCTTCTAGCAGACTCTGGATATAAAGTCCAGTCCCACCAGCAATAATTGCAAGCTTACCTCGGCTTTGAATATCCTCAATAGCTGTCTTGGCCTCTGAAACAAAATCAAAAGCCGAGTAAGACTCGGTTACATCTCTCACATCAATCAAGTGATGAGGGACAGTTGCCTGCTCCTCTGGACTAGCCTTGGCCGTTCCAATATCTAGCCCTCGGTAGACTTGTTGGCTATCTCCACTGACTACTTCGCCATTAAATCGCTGAGCAACTTCAATGGCTAGTGCAGTCTTTCCAACAGCTGTTGGACCAACAATCACAATTATTTTTGTTTTCATCGTTTTTCCTTGAAAAATTCCCATTTTTTCGTTACTATTATTATATCACAAAATGGACAGGCAGAAAAATGCTATCTCTTAAGCTATTTCCGTCTGATTTATAAATAAAAGGAGGAAGACTCATGGCTAAAGGATTTGCTAAAGGTCTCGTAACAGGTGTTGCAGGAACTGTGGCTGCTGTTGCAGGTGCAGTATACGCATTCAAAAAGAAAGTGATTGAACCAGAAGAACAAAAAGCAGCTTTCATCGAAGAAAACCGTAAAAAAGCAGCTCGCCGTCGCGTATCACGCTAATAAACAAAAAGAAGTTGGAAATTCCAACTTCTTTTGTTGTTCTTAAATAGCCAAATCAAATTTCAATTGCGGTTTCACTGGATCATAGTCAACCAACTCAAAATCTTCTGCTTTAATATCAAAGAAGTTGGTCTTGTCTGGTACATTCAAGACCAAACGTGGTTGGCAATTTGAAGGTTCACGACGGAGCAATTCCTGAGCTTGTTCAAATTGATTGTCATAGATATGAAGGTTATTGATAAAATAGAAGAATTTTCCAACTTTCCAACCAAAGTGTTTGGCAATCATCATTTGAAGAGCTACATACTGCATGGCATTGATGTGATGAGCAACCAGCATATCGTTAGAACGCTGGGTCAAGGTTGCATCCAGGTAAATTTCCCCATCTACTCGACGGACATCAAACATGGTCTGGAAGGCACACGGAAGAAGGCCATCTGTTTCTTCGAAGGCTTGGTAGTCCCAGAGAGAGATGATATTACGACGGTTCCAAGGATTAGCTTCCAACTGTTTGAGAATCTTGTTAATGATGTCATGCTTCTTAACAACAGCCCCGTAACGCTCACCGATTGTCCCTGTATCTCCTACTTCCCAGTCATTCCAGTAGTGAACATTGTACTTATCATTGAGAACTTCCAGGCTATTTGATTGATCTTGGTAAATCCAGAGCACTTCTTTAATGGCTGATTTGATAGCAATTGGACGCAAGGTTGTAATTGGAAATTCACCCTTAGACAAATCATACTCTGCAAAAGCACCTGTAATGTACTTGGAGTTGGCAACTGTTCCATCCTTATACTTGGGACGAGCTTGTTCTGAAAAGACTCCTTCATTGAGAATTCGCTCAATATTTTCTTTAAAAATCTTATCTGCTTTTGTCATTTACTCTCTCCTCAACGTTTATTCTTAACTAGTATAGCATAAAAAAAGAAAGGAGGAAAATCACTCGCTTCAAGATAGTGATTTTCTCCTTCTTTTGTTTCTTATTGCAAGACAAGAGATGCTGCTCCGATAACTCCAGCGTCATTTCCTAGAGTCGCAAGAGCTAATTTCGTTGTTGTACGAACTTGTGGGAAGGTATTTTCATCATAAACCTTTTGCACACCTTGGAGAAGGAATTCCCCAGCAGCTGAAACTCCACCACCGATAACGATTGTTGATGGATTTAGGATAGAACCGATGTTGGCACATGCAATACCCAAGTAACGTGAGAAGTTACGGTAAACGATCAAAGCGAGGTCGTCCCCTTCTTTTGCCAAATCAAAGACGGTTTTAGCAGTTACTTCTTCTCCGTCATCAATCAAGCGTTTTAAGGCTGCATCACCTTCATACTCATCTGCATAACGACGAGTCAAGTTGACAATACCTGTTGCTGAAGCTACTGTCTCAAGACAGCCTTTTTTACCACAAGTACATGGGATTGGTTGGTCAAAGTCAACAGTGATGTGTCCAAGTTCACCTGCAGCACCTGCAACACCGTGGAGCAATTTGCCTTCTGCCACGATACCGCCACCAACACCTGTACCCAGAGTCATAAAGACAACGTCTGGTTGGTTTTCACCGGCCCCCATCCAACGCTCACCAAGAGCAGCTACGTTAGCGTCATTGTCAATAAAGAATGGAATACCCAAGGCTTTTTCCATCTTTTCTTTGATTGGTTGAAGAGTTTTCCAGTTGAGGTTGTAGGCTCCGATAACAGTTCCATTTTCACGGTCAACTACACCAGGTGAACCCATACCAATCCCTTGGAAATCCGTAGCTGACAATCCAAGCAAGTTCAAACGATGTTGAATTGATTCAATCATATCGTCTACGATATGGCTTCCTTCATCCAAAATGTTAGTTTTAATAGACCATTTTTCTTGGATTTCTCCTTCTTGAGTTAAAATTGCAAACTTGACAGAAGTTCCACCAAGGTCAATCCCAATAATCTTTTGACTCATCTTTTTCTCCTTTATATTTATTAATGGAAATGCTTACAGACATAGTATAACAAAATCGTTAGATTTGTGCAAAGCTTTGCATTACCTTTCCAGATTATTTCTACTCTATGGTTTCCACAAACCAGAAGCATCTACATAATAGCGTCCACCATCCACTCGCTCATTCTTAGCCATTTTACCATCCGATTTCAAATAGTAATTTCCTTGCCATGCATTGCGAGCATAAGATCCATCTGATTTCAAGTAATACCAGGCTTGGTAAGAAGAATCATAGATCCACTCATTCTGAGCCATTTTCCCATTTGACTTGAGGTAATATGAACCTTGCCAAGTATTATGCGCATAAGCTCCATCTGATTTGAGGTAATACCAGGCTTGGTAGTAAGAATCATAAATCCATTCACCCTGAGCCATCTTACCATCTGATTTGAGATAGTAACTTCCCTGCCAAGCATTACGTGCATAAGATCCATCTGATTTAAGGTAATACCAGGCTTGGTAATAGTTATCGTATACCCACTCATTCTCAGCCATTCTTCCATCTGACTTGAGATAGTAAGCACCCTGCCAAGTATTTGTTACTGTTTTCCCATTTTCAGAAAAATAGTACCAAGACCCATTTTGACGAACCCAGCCACTTTCAGCTGCTACACTTGGGGTAGGTGCTACATTGGTGTTAGTTTGAGATGTACTCGACTTTTTCTCTTATAAAACACCCTTAGGCGCATTCTTTGATTCACAGGCAATCCCATCATGATCTTTATCTAAAGTAGCAGAATACCCTTGTTCTCCCTTATGAATATCTGCATAACCATTCTACCAAGCTTCCTTACAGCTTGAAAAATGGATACTTTCATCTGCCACAACTGGATGTAAAAACAAAGCTAGAGCAGGTAAAGAAGCTAGACCAAGTTTTAATAAATGACGTTTGTTCATGATTTCCTCCTAAAATTATAATATTAATCTCGATATTATTTTATCAAACTTATTTCTGCAATTCAAGAAAACTTCTAGTTATTTCTGCAAACTCTTTTGGTTTGGCCCTATTCAGAACATGAGGTCCATCAGGAATAATCTGAAACTGAGAATTTGGAATCAGTTGTTGCAGATCTTTCATAGACTTTAGATTAGGCTTATCCTGACTACCACAGATTAAAAAAGTTGGATATGAACAATTCTTTGCAATCTCTCTTAAATCAAGTGTTTTTAATTCTTCAGATACTCCAACTAAAAGCGATTTGTCTGCTCCCTGCTTCTCAAATATCCTTTTTGGGAGTAGTTTAAATATCAGAGATTGAATATAAAAAGGGATGTTTCCCGCTAGTTTCAATGGACAACCTGATAAAATCAAGGCCTGAAGATTTGGCAGATTGTAACTTGACAATTCTAATGCAAGTGCAGCCCCTAAGGACAAACCGATTAAGACAAAAGGTTCTGTCTCCTCTGACAAGTGCTGATAAATGCGCTCCTTAGCTTCTTGGTAGGTAGCAACTCCGGAAGGGAATAACTCTAGGGCTTCAGAGGGATAATCTGCGAGAAAATCCTGAACTTCTTTCCAACTATCTGCTGACTGTCCCAAACCGTGTAAAAATATTAGTTTCATTTAATGCTCCTTTTTTACTGACAACTCATACAATCCCCTAACTGCATTACAGCCATAGATAGCTTCTGCTTGTGCCAAATCTTCTATGGTCAAGACCTTCTCTTCTACCTGCCCACTTTCAAGTAAATGTTGACGATAAATCCCTGGTAACAGGCCTAGCTGACTAGGAGGTGTATAGAGCTTGCCATCCATTTTTAAGACCAGATTCCCAATAGAGGTTTCAAGCAATTTTCCACCAGCAGTGTGATAAATGATTTCCTGATCTCCCACTGTCAAATGTGGTCGGAATGTCGTCTTAAAGTAGGTAAATGCCTGTTGCAAATCAGCTTCTTGCTGACAAAGCTTGGCCTGACAAAAACTAGAGCTAAGTGGTGTCAATACTTGTCGTTCAATTTCAATCTCTCCAGATTTGCTGAGACTGATTCGCAGTCGATATTCTTGATGGAAGTCACAGGCTTGACACTCCTCCTCTATCTTTTGTTTCAGAACTTCTGGATCAAATGGAAAGGCAAAATAACGACTAGCCTTTTGTAGTCTTTCAAGATGTTGAGTTTCAAAAAGTAATTTCCTCTGGCTAATTTTTCCTGTTGTAATCAGTTGAAAACGAGGCTGTTTACGATAGAGAACTGCCGCTTTTTGATGGACTTCACGGTATTCTGACTCCCAAGTACTATCCCAAGTAATGCCTCCACCGACTCCATAGATGGCTTGTCCTTGATGCAGTTGAATAGTTCGAATAGCCACATTGAAAATCCGTCGCCCATTGGGAAGTAAAAGACCAATCGTCCCACAGTAAACTCCACGCGGTTGTGGTTCCAAGTTCTTAATAATTTCCATGGTCGCTATCTTGGGAGCTCCTGTGATGGATCCACAAGGAAAGAGTGATCGGAAGATTTCTACTAGGTCAACATTCGGTAGTAACTGACTCTTGATAGTCGAAGTCATCTGCCAAACCGTTGAATATTGCTCCACTTGGCATAAACGTTCCACATGCTCACTTCCAACCTCAGACAGGCGATTCATGTCATTGCGCAAGAGGTCTACTATCATCATATTTTCTGAGCAATTTTTGGGATCTTGTTCCAACCAAACCGCCTCTTTCAAGTCTTCAGCATCAGTCAGACCACGTTTAGTCGTCCCCTTCATAGGACGAGTGGTCAACTCACGCCCATTTTGCTCAAAAAAGAGTTCTGGACTCATGGAAATCACTGCCATGTCGTCATGTTCAACATAGGCATTATAACCTGCTTCCTGTTCCACCACCATGCGATTGTAGATAGTAAAAGGATTAGCACTTAAATGCTGCTTGAGTTGGACAGTATAATTGACCTGATAGGTATCCCCTTGCCTTAAATGATGGTGAATTTGGGCAATAGCCTTTTCATAGTCCTCTGCAGAAGTTACTTCCTGCCAGTTTGAAGGCAAATCCACCTTCTCATAAGTCAGAGGGATACTGGATTTTTCTACACTGTCATGAACGGTGAAATAGAGGAGATACTCTCCCAGTAAGGGAACTGAGTGGACTGCTAACTTCTCCTCAAAAGCTGGTGCAGCCTCATAGCTGACATAACCTACCACATAATAGCCCTGCTCTTGGTAGCTTTCTACTTGTGCCAGCAAGTCTGACACTTCTGCTAAATCTCTCGTTTTTAACTCTTTGATAGGTTGAGTGAAGGTGTATCTCTCGCCCAAAGTCCTAAAATCAATCACTGTTTTTCTATGCATATCCTAAGTATACCATAAAAGCCAGACCCCAACAGGAGATCTGGCTTTTTTATGATTGATTTAAATCTCAAGTTTACTCGACATAATCCAACAAATAACCATAACCCTTTTCTTCCATTTGATCCTTAGGAATAAAACGGATGGATAGACTATTGATACAATAGCGTAGACCTCCCTTGTCCTTAGGCCCGTCTGTAAAGACATGTCCTAGGTGAGAATCCCCTGTTCTACTTCTGACTTCTGTTCTGACCATATTATAAGACTTGTCTTCCTTGTAGGTCGCAACATCTGGACTGATAGGCTGGGTAAAGCTAGGCCAACCACAGCCCGATTCAAACTTATCTTTCGAAGAAAAGAGGGGTTCGCCAGTCGCAACATCCACATAAATACCTGCTTCAAATTTATCCCAGTAACGATTTGAAAAGGCACGTTCTGTTTGACCGTTTTGAGTCACAGCATACTCTTCAGGAGAGAGAAGTTTTTTCAATTCATCGTCACTCGGTTTTGGATATTTACTTGCATCAATAACAGGATAGGCTGCTTGATTGACATTGATATGGCAATATCCATTAGGATTTTTCTGGAGATAGTCTTGGTGGTAGTCCTCAGCCACGATAAAATTTCTTAAGGCTTCTTTTTCAACCGCTATAGGTTCGTCGTACTTCTTAGCAACTTGATCAAAAACTTGGTTGATGACTTCTAAATCTTTCTCATCTGTATAATAGACTCCTGTTCTGTACTGAGTCCCCACATCATTTCCCTGCTTATTCTTACTGATTGGATTAATAATCCGGAAATAATGAAGCAAGATTTCTTTTAAAGAGATTTGATTGGCATCATAGGTCACATGAACAGTCTCAGCATGCCCGGTTTGGCCAATCAATTCATACTGGGTTGTTTCTCCTCTACCATTAGCATAGCCCGAAACAGCATCTGTCACACCTGCTACTCGTGAAAAATACTCTTCGACACCCCAGAAACAACCTCCCGCTAGATAAATATCATGTAGGTCAGCATCTTTTCTTGGCTCAGTATTTTTCTTAGCATGTTTCCCCTGACTAACTGCTGCCTTCTCAATTTGAGAGGTATCAGTGTAGCTAGCGCTTCTTTTTTCCCAAAGAAATAAAACTCCTAAAATAAGGAAGATAATGATTCCAATCGACAGGATTATTTTTAATTTATCATTCATAATAAGCCTCTAATTCATAGTCTTTAAATTCTCTAAAATAGTTTCCTTGTCCATAAAGCCTGGTTGAGTCTTCACCAATTTGCCTTCTTTATCAATAAAGGCCTGAGTCGGATAAGAACGAACTCCGTAACTCGCTAAAAGTTGTCCCGAAGGGTCTAACAATACTGGTAAATCTTTATAGTCCAAGCCTTGATACCATTTCTTGAAGTCTTCTTCTGACTGCTCTCCTTTTTGACCAGGAGAAACCACTGTCAAGATGACATAGTCATCACTTGCTTCTTTCGCAAGCTCATCGGTATCAGGTAAACTAGCTAGACAAATAGAGCACCAAGATGCCCAAAATTTGAGATAGACCTTTTTGCCTTTATAATCTGATAGGCGATAGGTTTTCCCATCAACTCCCGTCAGTGAAAAGTCTGTAACTGCTTCTCCTTGTTTTGCAATTTGAGAACTAACTTGTTCATTTTTGTCTCCGTTTTGCTTATCAGCTTGGCTCTCCATCTGATTGTTACAAGCCGATAGACAAACCAGACTAGCGCAGACCAATATAGTTGCTTGCCATTTTTTCATTTTCATCACCTTTCTCGCTCATCATATGAATATAGATATTGTATTATAGCTCTATTATATACCTATCACCCTAAAAATACTTGAAATCTGTTTGGAAAATAAGGCATCTTTTGGAACACAAAAAACTCCCACCTGCTTAGCAGGTGAGAGTCAATTGATTATTTAAAGATAGAAGTTTTAAAGCTATCTGTTTGTTGAAGAAGTTTCTTAAAGAGTTTTTCTTTAAGTGATACGGTGTTGTCAAATTTGACAGAACCATTACTTAGAGTGGTCTTATCTTTATCAACTGCTTCAGCAAATGCACGCTTCAAGTCTTCATAGCTATTGTATGTTTTACCATCGATTTCAATAGATTGAATTCCATTTTTAGCGTTATTCACTACTTCTTCGAAGTAAGCTTTCTTCCAATCTTCGAGATTGTTGAATTTTCCTTCAGAAATCTTGTTAATGATGAAGTCATCACCTAGAGTATCTTTACCAGCTTTTTTAGATTCAGCTTTTAGCATGTTAGAAGCATAGTTTAGGAAGCCTTTTTCGTAGCCATAGTAACCCCAGATTCTAAAAGTATTATGTTTGAATGACATAGCTCCAGGAGCACCTTCACTGGTATTACCACCATAGATACCGGTCATCATTGGAACATTCACATAAGCAGAATCAAAGTCAGATGGATTATAAACTCTATTACCTGGACCACGATTGGTCATAAAGTTGTTGGTAATGAGATCATTTACTGTATGCAAAGGAATAGTCTTTTCATCATCACTTAAAGGTCGAACCTTATCGAATTGATTCTTGGTGTTGTTTCCTCGGTACTGTTTGTCTACTTTCTTGAACCAAGCATTGTTTAAATCTTGATTTGCTTTATTGAGGACAGCTTCTCCTTCAAGATAATCTAGAAGCATGAGAGTGTCATTATAGCCCTTCATGTAACGATCAATTTCGTCACGTGATTTAAGGTCATTTGGGTTGGTGTTATACCATTGATTTCCATCGTTTGGACGTTCATAAGCCATGTTGAGACCTAGGGCTTTGTACTCACCATTTGGATTTGATACTGACGGAGTTTGTAACATTCCTTGAGCAAATGCTTCAAGATCCGTTCCTTCACGGTGTCTTGAGCCACCTAGGTATACCATTCGGTCATTGACGTGAGTTGTTTCATGAGTAAAGGCAGATACCCCAAAATCACTAATCATGTCCGTCACCATAAAGAAGACAGAATCATCCTTATATGGATTCGCATAAACGCGAGCAACAGCTCCCATACGCCAATCAGTCGCATGGTAACGGTCTGTAGGTCCATACAATTCACGGATAGGTGCCACATCTTTACCACTGTTTGTATGGCCATAACGGTCAGTACTAATGCCTTTATAATTCTGGTTGTCCAGTACAGGTGTTGGAACCATATTATTGCTCTTCAAGAGCTGATTACGTACTTTATCTAGAGATAGACGTGACCAGAAATCTAAGTAATTCTGTTGTCCTTTAGCAACCTTATCAATTTCAGCTTTGAAGGCATTACGCTCTGCAGAGGTATTCTTACCATATTTCTCAAATGAACTATAAGCCATTGTATTGTAAGTTGAAATCAAGAACATATGGGCATCTTTTAAGTTCAAGAGTGGTAAAATCATCTTGCCATGCATATCGTTGTTTAAGCCTTCATAGGCTCTGTGTTTCTTATCTGCAAAATCAGGATTTGTTGTTTTTGGTTCCACGATATAGACATTATCTTTGGTTGCTTTGATAAACCAATCATTCAAGTCTGTATCTTTTGTAAAGAGCTCCATGTTATATTTCAGAAAGTCATTTAGGTTGCCAGAAAGAGTATTTTTAGCAACTACTTCACGGAAGGCATCGTGTGTACGAGTTCCTTTGACATAATCTTCTTTTGAACCAATTTCAATCAAACGGTCTAATACACTTACATTCTTACCATAAAAGTCTGGCTTGAACAATATGAGTTGCTTGATATTGAAATCATCAAACTTCACTCCGTAATAACGGTTAAGGTAAGATAGGCCAAGGAGAACCGCTGCCTTGTTATCATCAATTTTCTTGATCAAAGAACGTTTAGCAGCTTCATCTGTGTTTAATTGATGATCCTCATTTTCAACCAACTGTTTCACAAATTTAGTAAGGTTATCCTTAACTTCTTTGAAGGTCTCTTCAAGATAAAGGTTCTTAATAGCATTAACTTTGTTTGAACCAGTTCTACCAAGGTGCGTGTAGATTGGGTCAGATTGTAATTCCACAGGACTCAATTTTTCAACAATAGCATTGATGAGATCACTACGGTCCTTGTCAACCATATTCGGAGTATAAAAAACTTCACCAAGTTCTGCAATACCGTACTCTTTCACTTGTTTCACTTTTGAATCTTTAGGTGAAATGGTAAAGATATCTTTTGTCTTATCTGCATAGTGGATCATAATATGATCAGCATCAGCTAATTCCGTAACAAAGGTATTGCCTTTCATAGCAGTTACAGACAATACTTCTTTAGTCAAGAGAGGACTTCCTGCAGCTAATTTATTACCTTGGTCTACAATCCACTCTTTATTATAGAAAGGTTGAAGTTTTGCAATATTACGGTAAGCTAGCTCACGAGTTGCATCATAACTATCAATTGCTTTGTACTGATCGTCTTTGTTTAGACTGTTATTAAGCTTGTCTTCAATAGGTTTGCTGCTGGTAAATTTATCAGCAGTGATCCCCATTGCTTTAATTTTCTTCTCGGCTTCTTCCAGTGAGATACTTGGAATTTTACGTGAATTGTTAAAGGATTTTTTACCTTCACTCACGTCATCAACACTATAATTACGTTTGGTTCTTGAATATGTGAAGTAGTCGTCAGCATCAATATCTGAATGACCAAACACCATCTCACCTGTTTTGACTTTCATCATAGTGATGTTGTCTTCAATAGTACCTAAGGCCCAGTTAGTACCCAGCAATCCACCAGACTGAACGGCTTCTTTCAGTTCGATAGAACCTTTAGCAACTGAATTTCTTAGGACCCCTTCTGTACCGACCGTGTAGTTATTAGCACCATTTTGAGACGAATAGACTAGTCCTGCAGCTTTTGCTTTATTACCAGTGATCTCAGCATCAACGTATGCTTTCTCAACAACACCCTTCCAGTTTTCACCAAGAATACCAGCTAAATAGCCTCCTCTATTGCCAGCAGCGTGAAGTTTACCGATAAAGGCGACATTACTTACTTTTCCACTACCATCAATTTTATTGATAATACCAGCTACATCATTGTTACCAACAACACTTCCGGTTGCTTTGACATTTTCAATAGTTGCATTGTTTTTGATAACACCTGCGATTGGAGCTACTCGATCAACTCCAGGCATATCAATATTGACATTTTCCAGTAAGAGATCCTTAACAGAACCACCTTCAATGTTTCCAAATAATGGTCTAGTGATATTATGAATAGCAAATTTATTACCATCAGTACTTCCTAATGAACCTTTAAAGGCATTGGTTACATAAGATTTGCCAGCCGGTGGTACATTATTAGCATTCATATTGCTACCAAGCTTAAAGGTACCAGTAGGATTTGCTTGCATAGCTTTTACAAGTTCATAAAAGTCGTAATACACATCACCTTCATGAGCTTTTGGTTTAGGCAAATAGTGTACATACTCTTCAGTGAAACGATTTTCTGCAGTACGTTGAATCAAATCTGGTGCTTTTGCAGTTACCTTGTATAGTTTATCTCCATCTACAGTAACTTCTTCGATTTTATCAACAGCTAGTTTCGTAACCTTGTTATCGTAAGTCGTAACTTTTAAGTAGTATGGCTTAACATTCGATGGTTTCTCGGACAAGAGACTAGTATCAGTCTCATTACCTTGGTCATCCACACTGATTAAGCTTGTTTCCTTAATATTTTTGACTTCAACTTTTTTAAGGTCGATTCTCAATGGTTCTTCCTTAAGAACTTCTTCCTCGTCACCATTACCACGATCATACACCATGGTCGTTGCAAGTGTATAATCCTTGTAATAATCTAAATCAGCTAAAGCTGTCGCAAGATTAGACTCTGAAATAGCAAATGTCTTAATAACTTGATCGCCTTTTTTCAACACTGCTTGAATAGATTTGATAGTCACTCCATCTGGTTTTTTAAGGCTATAAGTTGCATTTGCACTTCGATTCAATTCTTCTGTATCAACTTTAGTTAATGTTAGAGTAGGTTTTTCTAATTCCTTAGTACCTTTTTTGATAATGTGGTCTTGTGCCTGTTCAAGAACTTCTTCTGAAACAGTAGGTGCATCTGCAGTTTTCACACCCTTGATAGTCTTGTAGACTTTAGTAATTTTCTTCTTACCATTCTTACCAACCTGAGCAACTGTTTCAGTTCCCTTGAGTAGACTAGAATCTTGTTCCGTTATCGTTTTAAAAGGAACTTCTTCAACAGAAACTTCTTCGGTTTGGCCTTCAATTGCTTTGGTTCCGCGACTGATTTTTTCAGCTACAGGAGCTTTAACAACTTCCGTACTAGTGGTGATAGCTTCGCCAACTTTCTCCCCATCTACAGTTTTATAGACACGATGTATGAGTTGACTACCAACTTCACCCTTTTGAACAACACTTTCTTCGTCTGTATAGCGATTAGAATCCGATAGGTATTCTGTAGAATATGGAATTGTAACAGTTTCTGTTTCAGTCACAGTTGACTCAGTCACATTGTATTCTGGCAAGCTCGGTTGAATGAGAGGTTCACCTTCGTGTCCTTCTTCTTGAGTGCCCTTAGCTGTTACTTCATCTGTATAGGCTGGGAGTTCCGGTTGGATTAGAGATTCGCCTACATGACCTTCTTCCTGAGTACCCTTGGCTGTTACTTCTCCTGTATAGGCTGGTAATTCCGGTTGGATTGGAGATTCGCCTACATGGCCTTCTTCTTGAGTTCCTTTATCAGTTACTTCTCCTGTATAGGCTGGAAGTTCTTCCTGAACAAGAGATTCGCCTACATGACCTTCTTCTTGAGTGCCCTTGGCTGTTACTTCTCCTGTATAGGCTGGTAATTCCGGTTGGATTGGAGATTCGCCTACATGACCTTCTTCTTGAGTACCCTTAGCTGTACTATTCTCTGGTTGGGCTGGAGACTCTGGTTTGACAGGGGATTCACCAATAGGAGCTTCTTCTTGGGTGCTCTCTGTTGTTTCTTCACTTGTATGAACAGGAGGTTCTGGCTGAACGAGAGATTCGCTTCCTTGAGTTTCTCCCTGTGTTGCTGTAGTTGTAGTCTCTTCGCTGTAGGTTGGAAGCTCTGGTTGAACAAGTGATTCGCCTTCACGAGCTTCTTGTGTCACTTTATCTGTAATCAAGTTATTGCCTTGATTATTTTCAGGCATTGAAACCTTCAAATCAGCTTCTTTGAAGTAACCAATGTAGTCATATCCATCAATTTGAATAACTCCGTTGGCTAAATCTTCTTGACTACAAGCAGAGATTGTTTGGTTATAAGATAAAAGAATTTGATTTTCAAAAGCTTGAATCGTCTGAGGAACAAAGTAGCTACCTCCAAGTGCACCAATAAATAGAACACCTGCTATCTTATTACGTCGCTTCTTAGAGATCACAAGTACAGCAAGTGAAACTGTCGCAAAACCAAAACCAACCAGACCTAACTCCTTACTTCCAGTATTTGGTAAATGTTGCGTATGAACTTCTTTTTTTCTATAGACAAGATAAACAACATCATCTTGTTTTAAATCAGAAGGGAGGTCCTTATGAATAAGGGCCTTTTCAGCTTCTGTCAGCTCTTGCTCTGCTAAATAACGATAGTGTACCTGATTTGGCTCACAAACTTCATTAGCTGCTACTTGATCAAGCAAGAGGTTGTTAGCACCGAAAAGTACGGCTCCGATAACAGCAGAACCGACTCCAACAGAGAACTTTCTAATAGAATATTTTATAACCTTTTCAACTTGTTTCTTTTCCATTTTACAATTTCCTAATAGCATCTTGTGGATATTGAGCACGCGCCCCTCCAATCAGTTTTGGACGACTAGCAAGGGCAGTTACGTGGGCATGGCCAATAGATTTCAAAACTGGACGAATAGGTACTTGCACATGCTTGATATGCATCCCTATAGCCGTATCTCCAATATCGAGTCCTGCATCAGCTTTGATGAATTCAACTTCAACTGGGTCTTTCATATAGCGAAAGGCCGCCAATTGCCCTGATCCTCCAGCGTTCAGTGTCGGAAGAACACTAACAATCTCAAGATTGTATTTGATTGCAACCTCTCGTTCTACTACCAAGGCCCGATTAACATGTTCGCACCCTTGAACTGCTAGGTGGATTCCTTTAGCTGATAAGATTTCTAAGATTCTTTTAACAATTAATTCTCCAATTTCTTGACTAGAGGCTTTCCCGATGTGTCCTCCTATCACCTCACTGGAAGATAAGCCCAAAACAAAGAGAGCCCCCTCATGGAGAGAAGCCTTTGCCAACACATCTTCTAGGATTTCCTCTACCTCTTTTTGTAAATGTCCTTGGTCCATACTTTACCTCGCTTATTTCTTTCTATGATATCGTTTTTTCATTATTTTAGCAAGCTAAGTGACGTAATAGAAAGTATTCATCTATAGCACCTCAATTGAGTTTACAAAAATTATCGTATAGTCTAAACCTAATCAAATTCAAATCTAAAACGAAAAAACAGAGAATTCTATTTCTCTGTCTTTTTTCAAATACTTCAAACTTTTTGGAGTCCTTGGACGGCATCGTGATTGATGATGATTTGACCGTATTCTTGGAGAACTGAACGGCTAATATCACTATCATCTGCAAATTCACGCATGCGAGCCAATAACCAAGCTGGATAAATACTTGGATGATCTTCTACATCAACCAAGACTGTTAGATAGTATTGGTCGTTCATTTTGTAAAGTTCTGAAGTCTCCATTTGGTAATCAACTGTTTTCGCAAAAGAAACCAAACTAGTTAAGTCGTCAAAGCGTAGGATGTAGTAGACATAAGGTTCTCTTTTCCCTTCATCCACCTCAGCAATTTCATCAATCGCTGCTTCCTCTTCTTTTTCAACCTGCTCTAGAGATTGAATAGCTTCAATGTCTTCTTTAGTTTTCTCTGCCATGGTCTTTTCCAATGTTTTCAAGAACTCATCTGGAGACATTTTTGCTAGTTCATCCATGTCAGGAAGGTCTGCCAAATCCTCAAAATCCAAATTTTGGTCAATCTTAGACTTGGTTACAAAGACGTCGACCTTATCAGGCTTCGGTGTCACTCGGAAGCTAAGCATACCTGTATCCAAGAAACTGTCTGGCATCTCTAACTCATCCAGAATGGCATAGAAAAACTCTTCTGTTTTTTCTTGTGGAACGAGAAAGTCTGCGATTTCCATTCCACGATCCATCAAATCTTCTAAAGACATGGTGATTTTTAGTGTGGTATCACTGATTTGTTTCATTTTCATAGTTCGTAACCTCATACTTTCAGTTCTATCTATTATACAAGATTTAAATGATTTTATCAAAAGAATGGCGTTGGAATGTGATATAATACTAGTATCTATTTTAGAATGTAAGAAAGAAAGTTCCATGAAAAATATAAAAGTTAATGCTTTGGCCAGCTTGCTGGTCAATATTTTAAACATCGTTTTTCCCCTGATTACTAATCCCTATCTAACGCGGATTCTTAGTAAATCAAATTATGGCTACTTTAACACAGCTAACACCTGGGCGAGCTTTGTCATTCCACTAGCTGCCTTTGGGATTTACAATTATGGGATTCGAGCAATTAGTAAAGTAAAGGATGACAAAAATAAGATTAATTATGTCTTTTCTAAGTTGTTCTATATTTCGCTCATTACTTCAGTTGTAACAACAGCTATCTATTTCCTCTTTATTTATTTTGATACTAGTATTGTCAATCTAAAAATTCTTTACTATATCCTTGGAATCCAAGCTCTCTTCCAATTTCTGAATATCGAATGGATGAATGAAGCCTATGAGAATTATTCTTTTATCCTTTATAAAACACTCGTGATTCGTATTGGAATGTTAGTCGCTATCTTCGCTTTCGTTAGGACACCTGATGATATTGTTCCTTATGCTACAATCATGAGTGCAACAACCATTATCAACTATCTACTCAGCTTCCTATGGATTAAACGAGAAGTTTCCTTTGTCAAGATCGAAGTTATTGAACTCATCAAAGCATCTAAGCCTCTTCTAACCATGTTGCTTCTAGCAAATGCCAATATGCTCTACACCTTGCTAGACCGTATGTTCATTACCAAAGGACCTGATGAGAATTACATCTCCTACTACACTATTGCTTCAAGTATTGTTATGCTGATTGCTAGTGTCCTGAGTGGAGCTATCAATGTCAGCATTCCTCGACTTGGTTACTACTTAGGAAAAAAAGATTTTCATTCTTATAAGTATCTGGTCAACCAAGGTGCATCTCTCTTTTTCTTCCTCATGATTCCGACTAGCATCGGAATCATGGTTTTAGGAACTTATGCGACAGTTATCTACTCTTCTGAGAAATATATAGAAGCAGGAATTGTAACAAGCGTCTTTGCCTTTCGAACCATTATCTGGGCTATCGAATTAATCCTTGGAAAGCAAATTATCTTTATCAATGACCATGAAAACCGATTAACAGCTTTCTACTTTATCGGTGGCGGTGTCAATGTCATCCTAAACTCTCTGCTCCTTTTCAACAACATCTTTACTCCTGCCTATTACATCGGGACAACGATTATTGCTGAGGCAATTGTGGTTCTACTTGAAATCCGCTTTATTCAGAAGCATAAACTCTTGGATTTGAAAGAAATTTTTGGAACATTAACTCGCTACACAATTGTGTCACTAGGCTTTATTCCAATTTACTATATCTGTAAAATTCTCTTCCAAGTTCATAGCTATGAAGTTACGATGAAGATGATTAGCATGGTTCTTTCTACAATCGTAGCTTGTGGTATCTATTACGCTATCACACTCTTTATTATCAAAGATAAAACACTTCATTATGCGCTTGATCTAGTTCGTGCTAAAATTAAACGAAGTTAACAAAACACCTATAAAGCTTATTAAGCTTTATAGGTGTTTTTATTGTAGAAAAATTTAATTAAAAATCAGTTAGAAACTTATTTCTTTTCTTGATTCGTTTGTGTCTTAGATTTAGTAGATTAATTTTTCCCCTCAGACGCAACAGATGAGCTTTCTGTTTGTTGAGTTCTCTCAACTTCTGTTGTTTCGAAAATGTGCCCCTGACTTTTTGCCACAGTTTGTTCCTGAGTTGTTTCCTCGGTTGTAACAGTCGTCCAAATTCCATCTGCATTGAGCTTGTACCCGTCAGGACTTGTTCCATTTCTTAGGAGAGAACCATTTGTTTGGAAATAGTACCAGTTACCATTCAGTTGTTTCCAACCAGTTTCCATGGCACCACTTGCATTGAGGTAATAGCGTGCCCCATTTATCTCTTGAAGGCCTGTTTGCATGATACCATCCTTATCTAGATAGTACCAAAGTCCATTTTCTTTGAGCCAACCTGTCTTCATCGCTCCACTATTTGTAAAGAATCTGTATGAGTCATCGAACCACTTCCAGCCCGTTTGCATAGCTCCACTTGCATTTAGATAATAGCGAGTTCCTTCAATTTCTTGAAGGCCTGTTTGCATGATACCTTCTTTATCTAGATAGTACCAAAGTCCATTTTCTTTGAGCCAACCTGTTTTCATCGCTCCACTATTTGTAAAGAATCTGTATGAGTCATCGAACCACTTCCAGCCCGTTTGCATAGCTCCACTTGCATTTAGATAATAGCGAGTTCCTTCGATTTCTTGGAGGCCTGTTTGCATGATACCTTCTTTATCTAGATAGTACCAAAGTCCATTTTCTTTGAGCCAACCTGTTTTCATCGCTCCACTGCTTGTGAAGTAGCTATAATGATTATCAAACCATTTCCAACCTGTTTGCATGGCTCCACTTGCATTTAGATAATAACGAGTACCTTCGATCTCTTGAAGGCCTGTTAGCATGATTCCTTCTTTATCCAAGTAATACCAAGTATCTTTATCCTTGATCCAGCCTGTTTTCATTGCACCAGAACTTGCAAAATAGTTCCAATGCCCTTCAATCAAGGTCCAACCTGTTTGCATAACTCCCTTATTATCAAAGTAGTAGGTTACTCCATTGATTTCTTTTTTACCAACTATTTGTTTTCCTTCTTCATCAAAGTAGTACCAGTTTGATTCAATTTTTTTCCAACCAGATCCTGTCTCATCTGTCTCTAAAGCTCCACTACTTGCAAACAACAGCTTTTTACCATTAAATACTTGTAAGCCAGTCAGCATTTTACCATCCTTATCAAAGAGGTATTTTTGACCACCAATTTCAGCTAGTTCATTGTAACGTCTTGCACCGTTTGACTGGATGTAGTACCAAGTATTATCATGATAGAACCAACCACCCGTCTGCATTTTACCATCATTGTTTAGATAGTAGTCATTAAATTTTGGTTCTCCATTCCATTCGTCAGTGATACGGAGCCAACGACCACTCTGCATTTGACCTTTTCCGTTAAAGAAATATGTAGCACCAGCAATATCTTGCCAACCGATAGCCATCTGACCATCTTTTAAACGATACTTCCAGTAACCATCTTCTTGATACCATTTCTCATCAACATTAGGAATATTCGGAAAATCTCCTGAAACATTTGTAAAACCTTTATCACTAATATCAAATACAGTTGCATCCTGAGTTTTACTTGATGCATGAATCACTTGAATATTTTTATTTTTTAGATAGTCTCTCGTTGAAGCGAGGTTAATATCTCCTCCAGTTGTTTGGATAATCATACTAGGAGAAAGGTGATCAATGAAACCAATTGTATTAGAAACCTTGGCATCGTAGTGGTGATTCCATTTCATCATATCTACTTTTCCAATAACAGGCCCTAATTTATCTTCAGCTCCCTCAGCATTATCCAAATCACCACCAAGATAAATTCTTTTTCCTGCTACAGTTACTACTGCAACAATTGAATTGGAATTATCATCAAGAACTCTTTTTAGGTTCCCATCAGAATCATATTCATTTTTATAATTATAAAGCTGAATATCCATGTCCCCAAATTTGAACTTGCTATCTTCATCTTTTATGTCTTGAATAAGTGTAACTCCCTTATTCTGTGCAGCACGAAGAGCATTATCATAATTGAAGAGGTTATCCCACAATCCCCAAGTACTTGTAATTCGTTGATCCGAATATTTTTTCAAATAGAATTTATCGACTTGATAGCGATTAAGAATTTCATCTGCTCCACCTATATGGTCGCTATGAACATGAGTTCCTAATATAAAATCTAATTTCTTGACACCTAATTGATCAAGGTGGCGAATCAACCGATCTTCCAAAACTTGATAATTGTTAATAGAGATTCCCCATCGATTAGGATAACGTGTATCCGTTCCATCCGGAAAATCATAATCCTCTCCCATATCAATCAAAGCATAGTGGCCATTACTTTCTAGTAAAATAGCATCACTTCCAGAGTTAGCTTTTGTATTGATAAAGTGGATACGATTCCCTGAACCTGTTGAAATAGTATCTGCATTCACTGTTTGTGCTTGAATTATTGATGCCGATAAGATCAAGGCACTAAGTAATATTGATTTTTTCATAGTTTTCATAAGGCATTCAACTTTCTCTTTTTTATATACTCTTTCATTAATCAATCCAATAATTGTTTTCATTCCCTGGTGTCTGTTGGTCAACAGGGGGTGGGGTCATATAATCTTCACCAAACTCATAGACAAGAATCTCATGGTATCTTCTTGGTACTTTTAGAATTAGATTTTCATACGGCATATCAATTGTATCATACAACCATTCTTTTTTAATACCAGCTGGATAGTAAGAGTCATAAGTTGAACAAACTAAGTCTGTAGAATTTTCAACACTGTATTTTAATGCAAGTTGTTCAAGTTTTTGATTCCATAATTGAGGAGAAGTAAATCTAAATATTGCTGATGCAATATAACGAGGAAGATTTTTAATTCCTCCATTTTCATATTTAATTCCCTTAAAGTTTAACGACGATAGACGAATTAATTGCTTATAGAGCTTCATTTTCTTACGATCTTGTTCGTCTGTAACAAGACCATCATACGGAAAGACATCTACACAAGTTCCAAGAACAACACTTGAATCTAAAAGATTCGAATCTCTCCGTGTTCGAATATCGTAAACTCGCATATAACTATATGGATATCCCTTGGTTTCTCTAAAAGAAATCAGCTTATAGTATGGGTGGTTATCATTTTTTAGAACTGCATATAACTTTTCAAATTCATCTCTAGCTAAAGAAATGTCTGTATCATCATCCCAAGGAATAAAACCTTTATGACGAACTGCACCTAATAAAGTGCCAAAATCGATAAAATATTTGATATCATGTTTTTCACAAACTTGGTGTAAGTATTCTAGAATTCCAAGCTCAATTTGCTTGATTTCTTCAAGGCTTAAGATTTTTTCAGACATTATTTATCGCTCCTAATCTCTACTTCTTTGTTTAAATAATAATCTATTGGTTTTCAGTAATCTTCCACAATTTGAAGTCATGATGCGAAACTTGTTGCTCAACTGGTGGTAACTGCATATAATTTCCATAATCTGAAATTAAAACTTCATGATAATGTTTTGGAATCATAAATTTCTTACCTTCAAAGCTACCAGCTTCAACTTGTTCTAACCACTCACGTTTCCAAACGGGCTTATTCATATCTTTATAGACAACATAGTCCACCAATTCATAATCTTCTACTTTTCTAGATTTAGCCAATTCATCAATCTGGGAAACATACTTATTTGTGTTAGTGAAATAAAAGATAATAACAGAAATATAGCGGATAATTGAATTTACTACACTTTTAGTATTGGTAATTCCTTTAAAAGTGTAACAACTTAATTGACGCTTTTTAATAATCTTGGTCATCTTGTCCTTAAATGCCTGATCATCTTCATAACCATCTACGGGGAAAATATCAACATAAATCCCCATATCTGAATCAATTCGAACATCTTCTTCAACCAAATAGGTGTGATTGTCTTGAACTTTCATAAATGGATAGACATAATTGACATTATTTTTATAAGACATTAATTCATAGCGCTCGTCTGGATGTGCAATCATATAATCTTGCAGCTTTTCATAATCATCACGAAGCATACAAATATCCATGTCATCGTCCCAAGGAATAAAGCCTTTATGACGAACTGCACCAATTAAACTACCATAGGACAAGAAGTATTTGACACCAATTTTATGACACACTTCATGGATATACTCCATGATTCCTAACTCCATTTGTTGAATTTCAGAAATATCAGTTACTTCTTTGTAACGAATATTTTTTTCTTTTTCACAGATCATTAGACCATATCCCACAACTAACCAAAAAATGATGTTGATGAAGTTGGTTGAATACATAATTTGGCTCTCAAACAACTGACCAAATAAAATTCCAAAGAATAGAGTCATAATCAGTTTTTCAGTATTTTTCTTGGATTTAATCAAGTAAGAAACAAAGCGGAAACCTACATAAACAATGATAAGTATGAAAGAAAAGAGGCCCAAGAATCCGGAACTCACAAAAATGGTAACAAAGATATTGTGGAAATTACCTCCAATAAGTGAGTTTTTAATTTCAAATTTACTAAAATATTTTGTGTAATAATCTGATACGTTTCGAACACCATAACCAAATAGAGGTTTTGCACGTCCCATTTTGATTGCATTTTTCCAAATATATGTACGTCCACTTGGAGTTGTTTCAATCAAGTGAAGCTCCCCATTTTTCTTAGCAACATCCGAATCAGTTTCAGAATAAGATTCACCTTTATTTAAGTCAATTACAGTTGCCTTGGCCGCTGAAATATATACCGATGTTAAATAACTAATACCAATATTGCTACCTATTAATAAGATACTAGCTACTAGAAAAGTTAGCCATTTTTTGGCAAATTTTCCCCTAGCGACAAAAACACAATAGAATACTAGCATTAGAAGAACTGATAAAAGTGCGCCCCTACTCTGCATAGTTGCAAAATAAACTAACTGAATGATATTATTAATTTTAAAATAAACAGAGTATTTGCTTCCCTTATGTATTAAATACATAGCAAAAACTATACTAATGTATGAGAAAATCGCACTGGCGTTAGGGTTAACAAGTCCCCATAATCGGCCATTCATTACTCCGTAATAATAAGAGTTCTCTCCAATCTGAAATAGAATTAAAACTCTTGAAAGTAATAAAGCAAAAGCAAATATAGCCGAAGCAAATGAGACAATCTGTATGGTTCCTGCAATCATACCTAACAACTTCCTTAGCTGATTAGGTTTTACCATGGTAAATAATAAAACATAAGCCAGCATAAAGAAAATTTCAACCATATTTCCGAGCAGGTGTACAGATCTATTAATGAGCGCTGATAAAAAGTGACTGCCCACTAAAAGACCAAATAGGGTAAGAAACTTCTTATCTATCTCTATTCGTTTCCAATTAAAAAATAAAGTTAAACAAATTGACAGAACAACAACTGCTGAAAGTCCCTTATAAATCGGATTGGTTACTTTATAAATTAGCGAACTCATACTTAAAATCGAAATGAAAATAAAAAGATAAGAAATCCACAGTTTTGATTTTTCAAAGCATTCATTCGTTTTTGAAAAATTCATCTTCAACTCCTTTAATAACATTATTTATTCAAGCCTACAATTTGTCTATAAATCCATGGAGAAATTCTTAGTGACAAAATGGCTATTTTCCGAAAACTAGTAAAATAAGGATCTCTCAATATTTGTGAGGTATGACTAAATATCCACTTTCTCAATTGAGTTTTCTCTTTTTTATATTCTGTCGAATCTGTGAAGATTATTTTATCGTAGACTGTAATATAAGACCAAGATTCTCTATTTACTAATTCGGGTTTTAATTGAGGGAAACATTGATAAACTTTAGGAATAATGATTTTATATACTTCTATAGTATCAAAAACATGATTATTCACAGATGTAGTTGCACTTCCCTCTCTATGATCATAATAGTATATTGGTTTATCTATAAAAACACTATTACATTTTGTTTCAAGCAAAACTTCTGTTAAGAATAGAGCATCTTCTGCTAAATGATAATCTGTACTAAATTTAAAATCTTCAATTAATTCCTTTTTAAATAATTTTGCAACAGGGAAAAAAGAAGTTCGAGCAGTCATCAATAGTTCTTTCATGGTTTGCTCAGCAGACCATACTGACTCTTGACCTGAAAAATCAGGCAAATCTGTCACTTGTCCATTTTTTACATGATGCAAACGAGCAACTGAGAAACCAACAGAAATATCTGTTCTTACTGCGCTTATCAAAGTTTCCAAATAATCTGGCGTAATAAAATCATCACTATCAACAAAAGTTATCCATTCTCCGGTTGAGTTTTGAATACCTACATTTCTAGCATTGGAGACTCCAGCATTCTCAAGATGAAAAACCTTGATATTCTCATTTTTAGAAGCCAGCTGATCACACAAGTCACCACTCTGGTCTGTCGAACCATCATTAATAAGAAGCAATTCAAAATTGGTATAAGTCTGCTTTAAAATCGACTCAACACATCGTTCAAGATAATTTTCTACGTTGTATACAGGAACAATGATACTAATTTTTTCTTGCATTGTATTCTCCCTTATATTCTGTATAGCTCTTATCCATATCTGCTATTACGGCATCGTGGTGAGGTACTTGCTTGTCTGCAGGCGGTGGTGTCATATAGTCACCAAAAGCTGTGCTAAGATAAGCGTCATAACCAACCGGAATAGGCATTTCTGTTCCTTCGAAAGGTAGGAAGATGTTGTCTTCAAAGGCCTGAATTGGATACTTTTTCTTCATGTATCCTGGCCCTGAACATAATTCTGTAATGCCATCACTTTCGGCTGGTCCATACTTGGTCATTTCTTTCTCAGCCTTTTTCCAGATACGATAGCGAAGCGATTTAGGAGTCAACCCTAGTAAAATGGTACTACCCCACTTCATGATAGCTCCATGTTTTTCTGGAATGGTTTGTGCACAAAATAGAGAATAAATCAAAGCCCAGCGGACCTGTTTCTTACGCTCTGCTGGATTTTTAGGGTAATAGTCCAAGGGAAGAACATCCAAAGCCAAGCCGTGGGGAAGATCCAAATCTTGTTGATAAGGCTTGATACAAGTCGTCTCCTTATCACGAATGGTGATAAAGAGGTTACGGTCTACATAGTCTTTAGAACTCTTTGATAAGAAGTAACGCTCATCCGCATATTGAGGCCATAATTCTGCTAGTTTTTCATAGTCCTTTCGTGGCATAAAGAAGTCCAAATCATCATCCCAAGGGATGAAACCTTTATTTCGTAAAGCTCCAATTGCTCCTCCGCCACACAAATAACAGAGCAAGCCATGCTCTTTACAAAAGGCGACAAAATATTCAGCCATCTCTAAGCTACGGGCTTGAATTGCCTTTAAATCACTCATCTCATTCTCATCCTCTTCTATAGAATTACATCATTTCATTATACCATAAAAATGGTCAAAAAATCCATCTAACCATGTGAAAAATCAAAGCCTGAGACACCCATTTAGTTAGATGTCTCAAGCTTTGATTTTAATTAATTTTTTTATCTGAATCCCATTTGGGCTAGCTTATTCTGGTAGGCTTTTTGATCCACTCGAAGTGCTAGACCTCCATAGACATCATAGTCATCTACCCAGTCTCCAAGTTCCGGTACTGTTAGTCTTTCAATACCGTTCTGACCTCCTTCGAGGACGGATAAACCGTTGGTTAATAAGAAAGTATAAGGAAGGTTTGTCGATGTCATGGCGAATACTTTACCAAGTGCTTCTGAACCTGTGAAAAGTTTTGTAGGATCTTTAATTTGCTGTAAAACAGCAGTCATGACTTGTTGCTGTCTACGAGTACGGCCATAGTCCCCTTCATCATCATCGCGGAAACGTGCATAGTTGAGAAGAGTAGAACCATTCATTTGTTGTGTTCCGACTTTAATAGTTTGTGTTGGTGACTCGGTTTCTGTCGCATGCAAGTCATCACCGACTGTAGCTTCTGTAACTGGAACACCATTTAGAGTTGAAAATTGAGCATCAATAGTCACACCATCAGGGAAAAGGGTATCAATGGCAGTCGCAAAGGCTTGGAAATCTACAAGAGCATAGTATTTGATATCTAGGTCAAAATTATCTTTAAGGACCTTACGTACCATTTCAGCCCCTTGTTTTCCTTCTTGTTCCCCCAATTCGTAGGCTAAGTTCAACTTGTGGTCAGTTTGTTTTTGTCCGTTAATAACTTGGCTATAACCATCAATATAAACTAGGTTATCTCGCATAAAACTTACAAGCTTAAGTTTTTTATCTTTACCACTTACATTCAGAACCATAATAGAATCTGTCCGTGTTTCTGCACTATTCTGTCCAATACGGCCGTCTGTCCCTAAAATAAGAATATTGACACCATCTCTTGTATCCTGTCCATTGAAAACTTCAACTTGGGCAGCCTTGGCATCTTTCGACCCGCTTGAGCCATTCGGATTGGCTGACTGGAAACCTTTCAAGAACATGAAAATCATTCCTACTGCAGCACAAAGCAACAGCATTCCTAACCAAGCAAGTATGCGTTTAAAGCGAAAGACTCTTTTTTTCTTTGGATTCTTCTGCTTAGGAATTTTAGCTTTTTGTTGCGGTAGACTACAACGTCGACTAGCACGACTTCGATTAGTATAACTCGGAAGACCTGTGTTAGGTTCCGTATAGTCTTGGTTTTCTGCTTCTTCTACGGCAACTGAACGAGCTTCTTGTTGACCATCCAGCTTAGCTTGTAAAAAAGCAAACTCTCTCTTTTCTTTATCATTCAGATAGTGGATGTTTTTTAATAGATAGTCGTAACGTAGTTTCTCATGGTGTGTCAGAGGATTTTCTCTAGTCATTCCTTCTCCTTCCCTTTATCCTGTATGGTATAGATAGGGTAAGCTCCTAGCACTTTAAAGTGGATCCCAATCGTTTCTAATTCTTTTTGAGCAAAATGGACCAATTCTTTATCAGCATAGTCCACATCAATGATAAAAAAGTACTCACCTAGTGCTGTTTTTAAGGGGCGACTCTCAATCTTAGTTAGGTCAATCCCGCGCCAAGCAAAGGTCGAAAGCGCCTTATATAAGGCTCCCGGTAGATTGTCTGGCAAGGTCAATGCTAGACTCATTTTCTTAGCATTTGCATTCAAGGGCATTTGCGGTGCCTTGGAACCTAACACCCAAAAGCGAGTGAAATTGGCTTCCATCTCTTGAATGTCTTGAGCAATTAATTCCAAACCATATTCTCCAGCCGAACTTTTGGGGGCAATGGCCGCAAAAGGCTGATCTGGATGCTCTGAAACATAGCGCGCAGCGTATGCTGTACTGGCAGTGACTTCTAGTTGAGCGTCTGGATAATGTTCATCGATAAATTTCTTCCCCTGCGCCAAGGCCTGCGGATGAGAAAAGATTTTCTCAATTTTAACTTGCCCTGGCACCGCCATCAACTGTTGATGAATTGGCTGCACAATCTCCGCCACAGCTTGAATTCGAGCTTGGTGAAAAAGATAGTCTAAGGTCTCATGAACACTACCTTCAATGGAATTTTCAACTGGCACTACTGAATAGTCTACTAAGCCCTGTTCGAAAGCCTTGATAACGTCTGTAATATTTGAAAAAGGCTCTAGTTCCTCATGAGGAAAAGCCGTTTGCACCACATGGTGCGAAAAAGATCCTTTGGGACCTAGATAGGCAATTTTCATCTCAGTTCCTCTATAATTTCATCTGGGTTTAAACTTGATACATCTACAATCTGACTAGCCACTTCCTCATACCAAGCCTGTCTTTCTTTAAAAATCACAGCCAAATCTTCCTTGCTATTCTTTAAAAATAGTGGGCGTTGATTATCCTCATCGGCTGAAATTCGCTGGTACAGGGTCTCAAAATCTGCTTTAAGGTAGATGTTGTCTGGATTTTGTTTGAGCAAGGCACGATTACGTGGAGAAATGACAATCCCTCCGCCTGTAGAAATAACTTTATCTGTCTTTAGCAAGTCAGCTAGGACTTCTTCTTCTAGTTGGCGGAAGGCAGCCTCTCCTTTTTCTTCAAAGAAACGAGCAATCGGCATCCCCAGTCGGCCTTCCAGCAAGGCATCCATATCTACGAAGTCAGAATCCAGCTGTCTAGCAATAGTAGTTTTTCCTGAACCCATAAAACCTAGTAAAACCTTAGCCATGAATCAAAGTCTCCAAATCATAAAAGAAGCTTGGGTAGCTAGTATTAATAGCTTCGGCTCGATCCAATTCAACTTCTCCATCTGCAACCAAGAGAGCTGCAATGGCTGTCATCATGCCGATTCGATGGTCTCCAAAGGTGTTGACTTTGGCTCCATAGAGGGAAGATTTCCCTTTGATAATCATGCCGTCTGCTGTAGGAGTAATAGTTGCTCCCATGCTATTTAAAGCATCTGCGACAACTTGAATGCGATCCGTTTCTTTGACCTTGAGTTCTTCTGCATCTTTGATAACTGTTTGACCTTGAGCTTGGGTAGCAAGGAGCGCGATAATCGGCAATTCATCAATTAAACGTGGAATCAAGGCTCCACCAATTTCTATCCCTTTTAGGTCTGAAGTTTCAACAGTCAAGGTTGCAGACTTGGCAATTGGATCAATATCAGTAATCTCTAATTTCCCACCCATAGCTCGGATAACATCGATAATACCTGTACGTGTTTCATTAATACCGACATTCTTAAGTACCACTCGAGAATTTGGCACAATCAAACCTGCTACTAACCAAAAGGCTGCACTAGAAATATCTCCTGGTACGACAACCGTTTGTCCACTTAGTTTCTGTGGCCCTTGAACAGTGATTTTCTTACCATTGACACTCAAATCACCTCCGAATTGTTGGAGCATATCTTCTGTGTGGTTACGAGTGCACTCCTTTTCAATGATGACTGACTGACCCTGAGCCTGCAATGCTGCAAAAATCAAAGCTGACTTAACTTGGGCAGAAGCGATTGGCAATTCGTAATGAATAGGTTTTAAGCTTTTTGTTCCTTTTAAGTGCAACGGTGGCAAGTCTCGCTCTGTTTGACCTGAAATTGTAACTCCCATTTTTTTCAAAGGAAGGGTCACACGATCCATAGGGCGCTTGGAAAGACTATCATCTCCAAACATCTCTACTTCAAAGTCTGCACCAGCAAGGACACCTGAAATTAAACGAATAGATGTCCCAGAATTCCCCATATCCAGGGCTTTCTGAGGGGCTTTCAATCCACCCATCCCAACACCTTGAATGGTAACGACACCGTCTTTGTCCTCAATCTCTACGCCGAGGTCACGAAATACCTGCATGGTTGACAAGACATCTTCACCACGCAAGATATCATAAACCTTCGTTTCACCCTCAGCCAAGCTTCCAAAAATGATAGAGCGATGACTGATGGACTTATCCCCAGGTACGCGAATACTACCATTTAAGTGCTTAATGTTTGTTTTTAATTTCATACCGGCCCTCATACTGACAATACTTTTTCTTATTTTATCATAAAAAGTCAGAAATTTCTTGAAAATTCCTGACTTTATGAGGTAAATTCTTATTTTAAAAGTTCTGATATTGGTTCAAAGACAATTTTTTCAATATCAGAAAGGTAGATAGAAAGTTGTTGCTGTTTGGCAAAGAATTCTGACAAGAGAGAGTTTCCTTGAATCTGCTTGCCAAAACTTTCCATTTTTTCTTGGAAAGAAGCATCTGGAATTTGACCAGTTTGTGCCATGATTTGGATTTCATGTTGAAAAGCAATATAATCTGCAAAAATTTTGCTTGCTTCTGCATCCGCTTGGATGGCATCTCTAGCTTCTTTAACTGCCTTGTATTCAGGCAATTCGCGTAGTCCACGACTTAGTGCATTTGCACTATCATAAATATTTGACATAATTGTCCTCCTTATTTAATAACGACTGTGTAGTCAGTATTTTCTGTAATGACTTGCTCAGCTCTTTCCAAGTCCTGAGCATTCTTAAAGGAAATTTGCAGAATCCCGTGAACATCCTCACGGTTTTCCTCATTGATATGGATATTGACCAAAGAAGTTCCACGTAGCAATTCCAAGATGCGTAAAATCACATCTTCCTCATCGGGAACATCTACATAAAGGTCATAAGAACTATCTACACCACCACGTTTATGGATTTCCATAGCCTGACGTTGCTCACGCGCTTGATTGAAAAAATTCCAGATTTGGTTTTCGTCACCCTTACTGATAGCTTGTCCAATCTCGTCCAAACGGCCCTTGAAGTCCTCGATGCGTTCAATAATGGTATCCCGATTGGATAAGAGGATAGAAGTCCACATACCAGGCTCACTTTCGGCAATCCGAGTCATATCTCGAAATCCACCTGCCGCAAAGCGTCGCGCCATTTCATGCTCTTCAGCATAACTTGCAGTTTGTCCCATCAGGCCTGATGCTAAGATATGCGGAAAATGGCTAATCTGAGAAGTCACTCGGTCATGCTCTTCAGCATCGATTTCAATAAAACGAGCATGAAGACCTGACAGCAAGTCTTTCATTTCTTCAAGCGTATCTGGTGTCGTTAGACTCGAAGGTGTGAAGATATAATAGGCATTTTCAAAAAGATTAACATCTGCAGAGGCAGCTCCTGTCTTGTGACTTCCTGCCATGGGATGGGCCCCCACAAAGCGAACGGACTTATCAGCAAAACACTTCTCAGCTGTAGTCACGATAGCTGACTTGGTCGATCCAGCATCAGAAATAATGACACCTTCTTTCAAGTCCAAGTTGGCCAATTCCATAATAAACGCAATAGTTTGCTTGATTGGCAGGGTAAGAATGATGACGTCTGCAAGTGGAGCAAAACTGGCAAAATCATCCGTCGCTCGGTCAATCATTCCTCTCTCCAAGGCAATATCTCTAGACGCTTGACTACGATTGTATCCTAAAATTTCATAATCAGGATGATCCCGCTTGATTCCGAGTGCCATGGAAGCACCAATCAAACCTAGTCCTGCGATATAGATGGTTTTTGCCATAAGAACTCCTTAATAATTCTTTGTATACTCCCGATGTTTCGCAACAGCTTCTTTTAATTCTTCCAGATTATCAGAGGAGAATTTCTCAAGGATTTCTTGAGCCAAAACTGTTGCTACGACTGATTCCATAACGACACCTGCTGCTGGAAGAGCGGTTGGATCACTTCTCTCCACCGTTGCCTTATAAGGCTCATGAGTTTCAATATCGACACTCATCAACGGCTTATAGAGAGTCGGAATTGGCTTCATAACTCCACGAACGATAATCGGTTGGCCGTTGGTCATTCCACCTTCGAAACCTCCAAGGTTATTAGTCCGACGAGTATAGCCATCTTCTGATGACCAGAGGATTTCATCCATGACTTGGCTACCCTTAAGATGGCCTGCTTTAAAACCAAGACCAAACTCCACACCCTTAAAGGCATTGATAGAAATAACAGCTTGAGCTAGCCTTGCATCTAGTTTACGATCCCATTGGACATAAGAACCAAGACCAACCGGAACACCTCCGACAACCGTTTCAACAACTCCACCGATGGTATCTCCGTCACGTTTAATTTGGTCAATATAGTCCTTAATCTCCTGCTCACGTTCTTGGTTGACGATAGAAACTTCTGACTGGGCAGCCAGTTTCTTAATCTCTGCGACTGTTAAATTTTCTGGAACATTGATTTCCTTACCACCGAAGATAACAACATGGTTAGCAATTTCGATATCAAGCTCAGCTAAAAGCCGCTTGGCTACTGCTCCAACTGCAACCCGCATAGTTGTTTCACGGGCAGATGAACGTTCCAAAGAATTTCGCAAGTCATCAAAGCGGTATTTAATCCCGCCAACTAAATCTGCGTGACCTGGTCGAGGATGAGTGATTTTTCGTTTGCTTTTAAGTTTATCCTCAATATCCTCGGCAGACATGATATCCAGCCATTTTTGATGATCCTTGTTAATGACATCCATGGTAATAGGAGCACCTGTCGTCTTACCATGACGAACTCCAGAAGTAAAGACAACCTGATCACTCTCGATTTTCATGCGTCCACCACGACCGTAACCGCCTTGGCGACGTTTGAGATCCTCATTGATATCTTCTGCAGTCAAAGGCAGTCCTGCTGGAATTCCTTCAATAATTGCTGTCAGACGAGGACCATGTGATTCTCCTGCTGTTAAATATCTCATACATTCTCCTTATTTTACTAAGTAATCTTTCATTTCTTCGAGAGAAACTGGGTGAATCATCGCTGAACCAAGTTCTGGTACCAAAACTAATTTCATGGTATTGCCACGCGCTTTTTTGTCATGAGTCAAAGCCTGATAGAGCTTGTCAACATCCCAGTTTTCATAATCAACAGGAAGACCAAATTTCTGACACATCTCTCGGATAGACTGGGTTATTCCCACTGGCATGAGGCCTTTTTCTTCTGCTACCTTAGAGACCTGAACCATTCCCATAGCTACTGCCTCACCGTGCATGACTTTTCCGTAACCAGCAGTTGCTTCGATGGCATGGCCAATTGTGTGACCAAAGTTGAGATATAAACGAATGCCATTATCCAACTCATCCTCAACCACCATCTTGCGCTTCACCTGGCAAGAATGCTCAATCAAACTCTCGGAATATTCCAAAATGCTTTCCATAGAACCATCCATTTTAGATAAAAGGTCCCAAAGCTCAGGATCTTCGATCAGGCCATACTTGATGACTTCACCCATTCCTTCAATCAACTCTCTCTTACCCAAGGTCTCAAGAACAGTTGGGTCAATCAAAACACCATCCGGCTGAGCAAAAGTCCCCACCATATTCTTGGCAAAAGGGGTGTTAACTCCAGTTTTTCCACCGATAGAGGAATCAACCTGGGCAGTCAAACTAGTTGGAATTTGAACGAAATGAATTCCTCGCATGTAGGTTGAAGCCACAAAACCAGCCAAATCACCAACTACACCACCGCCGAGGGCAACGATGCCATCACTACGAGTTAAACCTTGCTTAACTAAAAATTCATAGACTTTTTGAACTATAGTCAAATTTTTTCGTTCTTCGCCCTCTAAAAAGTCAAAAACTGCCACTTGAAAGCCAGCATCCTCCAAACTCAATTTAACCTTTTCTGCATAGAGTGAAGCCACACGGTTATCCGTTATGATAACAATCTTTTGTGGTTGCCAAAGTTCACGCAACCATTTTCCTGCTTGATACAAGCATCCTTTTTCAATCTGAATATCGTAAGGATGATGTGGAAGGTCTATTCTAATTTTCATAGCAGGTCTCCTTTTTCTTTATTGGTACTTTTGTTTTAATAATTCCCAGATTTGATCTGTTGGCATTTCCTTGCCTGTCCATAACTCAAAAGCTTCCGCAGCTTGGTAAAGCAGCATGCCAAGGCCATTGATAGATTGATTTCCCTGGTTTTTTGCCCATTTTAAAAACGGTGTTTCAAAGGGTTGATAAATCACATCTGCCACCAAAAGCTTCTCTGGTAAAACGATGCTGGTCGGGATCGGCTGAGAAGATCCATCCATGCCCACACTAGTCGCATTTACCAAGAGATCAGCTTTAGTGATGCTGTCTTGAAGATCTTGAACATCCTCTAATGCAAATAAATCTACTCTAAATCCAGTCGCATTCTGTATTTTTTCTAAGTAAGGTCTTGTTTTTTCCATGGATGAAGAACGAACAAAGATAGAAATCTGACTCACTCCATCCAAGATTGCCTGTGCCAAAATTGCCTTGGCTGCACCGCCTGCTCCTAACAAAACCAGTCTTTTCCTTGATATTTTAAAAGAAGGCAAGCTCTTAAAGAATCCCTTGCCATCTGTGTTATATCCAATTAATGTTCCTTCTCGATTCACAACTGTATTAACTGCACCAATTAAACAAGCCTCTTCGCTCAACTGGTCCAGATAAGGAATCACTTGTTCCTTGTAAGGCATGGAAAGATTGATTCCATACATCTGGTAGCGACGAATATTAGCAACTGTTTCTGCTAGTTCAGTAGCATCTACTTCCCAAGCAAGATAAACACCACTGGTATTGGTTGCTTCAAAAGCGCTATTGTGAATAAAGGGAGAAATGGAGTGTTTGATAGGATTTGCGACTACAGCTGCTAAACGTGTGTAGCCATCAATCTTCATTTAGAAGCTCCCTAATTTTTTTCATGCTAGATAGTGAAATTTGTCCTGGTGCACTAGCTTCATCTAGACTTGCAAAAGACCAACTAGAACCAGTCACATCTGAAGTAATACGAGAGACCTTGCCCACTTTTCCCATAGAAATCGTTACATATTCTTGTTCAGGATTCAGTGTTTTAAAGCCACGTGTAAAGTTCATCAGATCCAACACATCCTGTTCTGTATTAGCCATAACAGCTATTTTCACAACTTTAGGATTTAAACTTGTTAACTCAGACAAGATTTCCATTAGATTTTCAGGTGTCTCTTGGAAGTTATGGTAGCTTAAGACGAGATTTGGAAAGTCCAACATCTGATCAAAAACATCCTTGTAGCTAAAATACTCAAAATCAATATAATCTGGTTGATAAAGCTGTGCCACTTCCTTGATAATTTGAACATACTCTTCTGAAGAGAGCTCAATTTGACCACCCTCGGCACGAGTACGTAAAGTGAAAACAAGCTCACGACCTGCAAATTTTTCAAAAATAGCTGGCGCTACCTGCAAGATAGCTTCCTTGGGTAAGAAGTCTGCTCTCCACTCAATGATATCTGCATCATGATACCGCATAACATCAATAGCCTGAGCCTCTTCTATACTTCTTGGCATGACAGAAACAATTAATTTCATTTACTAACCTTCATGGTAATCACTTTGAGGTAATTACTACTTTCATCTTTTTCATTGTAGACAAAGTCTGCTGGAAGTCCATATTTATGAAGAACCTGATACTTTCTACCTGCAAATCCTTTGTCGATTTGTTCTGTAAATTTTTGACGGGAAACATTAGCCGCATTGGTACTAGCAATAATGATTCCACCTGGGTTTAAAATCTCTAGGCTTTGGGAAATCAACTTGTGATAATCCTTAGCTACAGAGAAGGTTTGTTTTTTATTTCGGGCAAAGCTAGGCGGATCCAGAACAATCACGTCATAACTTAAACCTTTTCTTTTAGCATATTTAAAGTATTCAAAGACATCCATGACAAGCAGTCGATGATTGTCTAGACTCAAACCATTGGCATGAAAATGAGCTTCTGATAGTTCTTTTGAACGTTTGGCTAGGTCTACAGAAGTTGTTTCACTAGCTCCCCCCATAGCTGCAGCAACTGAGAAAGCTGCTGTATAGGAAAACATATTGAGTAAGGATTTCCCCATTGCTAAACCATCAACTAAGCTCCCACGAACTTCATGCTGATCCAAGAAAATCCCTGTCATAAGACCATCATTCATAAAGACTTGGTACAAGACTCCATTCTCGAGAACAGTGAAATATTCAGCTGCTTCTTGACCATAGATATGGGCAGACTCATAATCTTGACCTTTAAAGCGAATCTTTTCATAGACACCTAGGACTTCTGGAAATACCTGAGAGAAGGCTGCTATGATCTCTTGGCGAAGACTATAAACATAGGAGTTGTACCAAGAGAAAACAACATAATCTCCATAGAGATCCAGCGTCATTCCACCAAATCCATCGCCTTCTTGATTAAACAAACGAAAGGCTGTTGTCAACTCCTCTTGATAGTAGGAAGAACGTTTTTGTTTGGCTTTTTCAAACAAGCTTTCAAAGAAGGTTTGATTAAAAGAAACTTTCTGGTTGGTTACAAACCAACCAATTCCCTTATTTTGACGAGATAAATAAGCCTTTCCTAAAAATTCTTTGCTTTGGCTGAAAAGTTCAACTTCCTGATCAGTTTCAGATAAGTCTGGAAAATCAACTTCTTCCAAAAGAACCTGACCTTTGCGGAGCTTTTTTTCGACACGCCGACTGACGAATACTTTATTCATAGATACAATTATATCAAATTTGTTGAAAATTCACAAAATAGAAAGTGATTTCTCCATTGATGTCATAGGAACAATCCAAGCTTTTCGTTTCTGCTTGATTGATTTCTAATGAGAATGGTCATTTGTGTTGAGAAATTTCATTCTATTACCGTAAAAATAGACATTCACATCCTGAGGTCTATTTTTATAGCGCAAACGTTTGCGCATTTGCTTGCTTTGTGGTAAAATGATTCTCAAATTGTTAAGTATGAGGACTATCTATGAAAAATCAAACCCTAATGCAGTATTTTGAGTGGTACCTTCCCCACGATGGACGACACTGGACGCGACTTACCGATGATGCTGAGCACCTTGCAAATCTAGGAATTAGCCACGTCTGGACGCCACCTGCCTTTAAAGCTACCAACGAAAAAGATGTCGGTTATGGTGTCTATGACCTTTTTGACCTCGGTGAATTTGACCAAAAAGGAACTGTGCGTACCAAGTACGGTTTCAAAGAAGACTATCTTCAAGCCATTCAAACACTTAAATCACATGGGATTCAACCTATGGCTGACGTCGTCTTAAACCACAAGGCAGCTGCAGACCGTTTAGAATCCTTCCAGGTTATTGAAGTTGACCCAGAAGATCGCACTATTGAACTTGGAGAACCTTTTACCATCAATGGTTGGACAAACTTTACTTTTGATGGAAGACAAAACACCTACAATGATTTCCACTGGCACTGGTACCATTTCACTGGAACTGACTATGATGCCAAAAGACGGAAGTCTGGTATCTACCTTATCCAGGGAGATAATAAGGGGTGGGCCCACGAAGAATTAGTCGATAATGAAAATGGTAACTATGACTACCTCATGTATGCGGACTTAGATTTTAAGCATCCAGAAGTCATACAAAATATCTACGATTGGGCTGATTGGTTCATGGAAACGACTGGCGTAGCTGGTTTTCGTTTAGATGCAGTCAAGCATATCGACTCCTTCTTTATGCGTAATTTCATTCGTGACATCAAAGAGAAATATGGACAAGACTTCTATGTCTTTGGAGAATTCTGGAATCCAGACAAGGACGCCAACCTTGACTATCTCGAAAAGATTGAAGAGCGCTTTGACCTTGTAGATGTCCGACTTCATATGAACCTCTTTGAGGCAAGCCAAGCTGGTGCAGACTACGATTTGCGTACCATTTTTGATGATAGTTTAGTTCAAGTCAAACCAGATAAGGCTGTAACCTTTGTCGAAAACCATGATACTCAACGAGGACAAGCTTTAGAATCTACTGTAGAAGAATGGTTTAAACCAGCAGCCTATGCTCTTATTCTTTTGCGCGAGCAGGGTCTCCCTTGTGTCTTTTACGGAGACTACTATGGTATCTCTGGTCAATATGCTCAGCAAGATTTTAAAGAAGTTCTTGACTGTCTCTTAGCTATCCGAAAAGATTTGGCTTATGGAGAACAGACGGACTACTTTGATGACCCTAATTGTATCGGTTGGGTTCGTTCTGGAGCTGACAACCAATCGCCTCTTGCCATTCTTATCTCAAACGCTCAAGAGAATTACAAAACCATGTTTGTAGGTCCAGAATGGGCTGATCATACTTTTGTTGATTTGCTTGGCAACCATTCAGACCAAGTGACTATTAATGCTGAAGGATATGGTGATTTCCCAGTTGCTGAACGTTCTCTAAGTGTTTGGGGACTTACTTATTAAGAACACAAAAAAACTTGCCATAGGCAAGTTTTTTTATTGCTAAATATTAGTCTTTCCAAAGATCCATGGCATTTTTAAAATCAGATGAAACCTGAACATTTTGAGGGTTGGTTGCTTCTCTCTCCTGACGTTTCGCTTCTACCTGGGCTACACTCCTAATCCCTTCATGACGCCAGTTTCGTAGGATAGCTTGGATATATTTCCAATTTGGTTTTCCATTTAGAACAGCTTCTCGTAAGGCTTCTTTTATCAAATCCGCACTAGTTCCGTCTTCTTTCAAACTCTTTTCCAAGTCTTCAATTTCAAATGGGCTCAATAGACGACCTAGCTCCTGTTGGAAAGTATCTACCACGATCTTTAAATCATTTGGAGCAGATTGGACCTGGTTTGGAGCTTGTTTTTCAAAAAGTTGGTCTAGGCGCTCCAAGGCAAGAGTTGCATCGAAGATTACTTCTATTTCGCCATTAAGTTCAATGGTTCGGTATTGGAGCAACCCTTTCTCAGTCAATCGTGAAATAGCCTGATTGACTTCAGTGACATTTTTGCCGATTTTTTCAGCAATCTGACTTGGAGACAATTCACCTAAAGCCGTTGTATTCTGTAGGTAAAAGAACTGCCAAACCAAGAAATCATCGCTTGACGAGAACAGTTGATTGTAATGTAAGAGCAGGTTACTCGGTAACACTAAGTTTCCTGATTTGAAAGCATCTAAATATGTCATAATTCCTCTTATAAATATCCAAAATGAGACACATCATCTTCCACACTTTTCCACTCAAACGGCGTTTCTTGGTAAACTGCATAATTTACCCAGTTACTAAAGAAGAGAGCTGCAGATGAACTCCAACGCATACATGGGAGTTCATGAATGTCATCATTTTTGAAATAATTTTCTGGTATATGTGGATCTAAACCAGCATCTAGATCTCTAAAATATTCCTTTGCAAGCGTATCGCGATCATACTCTAAATGCCCAAAGCTATAGACTTCTCTCAAATCTCGACTCGCAAGGATAGAGATTCCCACCTCTTTTCCTGATGCTAAAATCTCTAGATTTGTTTTGTTCAGGATATCTTCTTTGTGAACTTCTGTATGGCGAGAATGAGGGGATACATATAAATCATCAAAACCTCTCAATAGGAGATGACCTTCTTTCAAAACATCTTGAGGATAAATCCCAGAAAGTTTCTGGTCCATCTGGTATTTATCTACGCCATAGCGATAGTATAGACCTGCCTGTGCCCCCCAACAAATATGCAAGGTCGAAAAGACATGAGTCTTAGACCAATCGATAACTTGGGTAAACTCTTGCCAATAGTCAACCTCCTCAAATGGAAGGTGCTCAACTGGAGCCCCTGTGATAATCAAACCATCGAAATAATCATCTTTGACTTCCGAGAAGGTCTTATAAAAAGTCTCCATATGCTCTGAGCGAGTTGTTTTTGATTGGTGACTTTCCATATATAAAAAGTCAATATCTAATTGCAGAGGAGTATTGGCCAAATGTCTTAAGAGTTGAGTCTCTGTTACAATTTTTTGCGGCATTAGATTTAAAATAAGAATTTTCAAGGGTCGGATATCCTGATGAGCCGCCCGTTGATCATCCATGACGAAAATATTTTCTGTTTGTAAAATCTCAACTGCTGGTAATTTTTTATCAATTCGAATCGGCATGGAAATCTCCTAACTGTATCATACTGGACTCAAGTAACCTGACTGTCATCAAATGGAAAAATCAAGCTGATGACACTTCTTCCCTTTATTATACTGTAAGAAGATATAGTTTTCAATTATAGTTTTTCTCTAACTAGATATAGCCTATTTTTATATCCGATGAAGAGAAAACAGCCCTAGGGACTGTTTTTCATTAATAATGCATCAAAACTTTATAATCGTAATCTCCGATTGCCTCACGACCTTTTAGCTCATCAAGCTCAATCAAAAAGGCGCAACCAGCTACGACACCACCTAATTTCTCAATCATTTCGATTGTCGCTTTAACAGTACCACCTGTTGCCAAGAGGTCATCTACAATAAGAACACGTTGACCTGGTTTGATAGCATCTGCGTGCATGGTCAAAGTATCAACACCATATTCTTTTTCGTAGTCAGCTGAAATCACTTCACGTGGCAATTTCCCTGGTTTACGAACAGGTGCAAAACCAATTCCCAACTCAAAAGCAACTGGACATCCAACAATAAATCCACGTGCTTCTGGTCCTACAATCATATCAATCTTTTTGTCAGTAGCATATTGAACAATTTCACGAACAGCATAACTGTAGGCATTTCCATCTGCCATCAATGGGCTGATATCACGGAAAGTAATTCCTTCTTGTGGATAATTTTCAATACTTGCAATGTAATCTTTTAAGTTCATAGCGTTTCTTTCTTTTAAAGTTTTTACTCCCTATTATACCATAATTCCTAGAAAAGCAAAATATAAAGAAGCCTTGGAATATCCTTCCAAAGCCCCTCAGTCCTTCATAAAATTCGGAGGTTCACTCGCTCAATGAAATCTTTACTTCTTTTTGCTTTTAGAGCTTTGATTTCGCTCGCGATTTTGTTGGATGCGCCACTCTCGCTCAAAGTAAGACATGGTTTCAAATACTCTCTTTGGTAAGCCAACATCCAGCAAATAGATTGGGATTTTCAAAACGTTAGAATGTTTTGAACTTGTAAATCTACTTCGAAGACGATACCAGAAAAAGTTGGATTTTAAAAGTTCCTTGTCATAAAACTGAACCTCAATCATATAAAAATCCCTTGCATTTCTACTGCCCTTAATTCTCGTGAGAGCAAACTTTTCTACCTGTTCCCAGGAATAAAACTGCCAGTCTTTCTTTGGAAATGGTTTATAGAAAAATCCTTGAGCCGTACATTTCAAATACTCTTTATCAGAAAAAAGCCGTCGCAAATGTTGATACAAAATGAAGCCAACGATGAGGATCAAGAAACCGATAAAGAGAATTAAAGCCACCAATCCCGCAGGTGCTTCTTCGGGATAGCTCAGCAAAAACGAAAGGATCCAAAGTAGAAGAGCCAATTCTAGTAGATAAAGAATAAGGCTCAAGACGATTTTCTTACTACTCCATTTAATAATTGTTTCTTCCATTATACTAACTCACTTAAATATTCATAGCGTTCATATTTTTCCAGCAAGTCTTCATTTTTCTCGTCTAACTCTTTTTGAAGGGTAGCTAGTTTCCCAAAGTCAGAACCATTTGCTAGCATTTCTTCCTCTATAGAAGAGATGCGGTTTTCTAAGGCTTCGATATCACCTTCAATACTTGCCCACTCCTGCTTTTCTTGGTAAGTCATCCGTTTCTTTTCTTCACGTACTTTGACGACTTTTTCCTTCTCAACTTTTTGATTTTGTGTTACTGCTTCTGCTTCAAAGGCCTTTTCATCTAGATAATCTGTATAATGGCCAAAGAAAGGACGGATGGTCCCGTCTTCAAAAGCAAGAATCTTAGTTGCTACCTTATCAAGGAAATAGCGGTCGTGACTAACTGTCAAGACTGGTCCTGCAAAACCTTGTAAGAAATTTTCTAGAACTGTTAAGGTCGCAATGTCTAGGTCATTTGTCGGTTCATCCAAGAGAAGCACATTGGGTTTTTCAAGGAGTAATTTGAGGAGATACAGACGTTTCTTCTCTCCACCTGACAGCTTTTCAATCAAGGTACCGTGCGTTGAACGAGGGAAAAGAAATTGTTCTAGTAATTCTGCAATAGATGTCGTAGTACCACCGCTAGTCTTAACCTCTTCTGCCACTTCCTGCAGGTAATTGATAACCCGCTTACTTTCATCTAAACCTTCGATTTGTTGAGAGAAATAAGCGATACGAACTGTTTCACCGATGATAACTTGTCCTTCAGTCGCTTCAAGTCTTCCTGCAATAAGATTAAGAAGAGTTGATTTCCCAACACCATTGTCCCCGACGATTCCGATACGGTCTTTGGCTTGTACCAAAAGATTAAAATGTTTCAGAATCGGTTTATCGTCATAGGCAAAGGAAACATCCTTAAACTCGATAACTTTTTTACCGATACGGCTAGTTTCAAAATTCATGCTCAAGTCTGTCTCAAGGCTAGTATCTGAAACTTCCTTTTTCAAGTCATGGAATCGATTGATCCGAGCCTGTTGCTTGGTTGCACGAGCTTGGGGTTGTCGTCTCATCCAAGCTAATTCTTGTTTGTAAAGCTGTTCCTTTTTGTGAAGAAGAGCTGCGTCACGCTCATCCTGTTCAGCCTTGAGACGGACATAATCTTGGTAATTCCCCTGATACTCTGTCAAACCAGCTCTATCTAATTCGAAAATTCGCGTAGAAAGAGCATCCAGGAAATAGCGATCGTGGGTGATGAAGAGAACGGTCTTCTTGGAATTCTTCAAGAAAAGTGTCAGCCACTCGATGGTCGCAATGTCCAGATGGTTGGTTGGCTCATCAAGAAGCAAGAGATTATGATTTCCTAAAAGCACTTGCGCTAATTGAACCCGTCTACGAAGACCACCCGACAAAGCTCCAACAGGAGTTGATAATTCTTGAATACCTAGTTTACTGAGTACCGTTTTGACCTGACTTTCGATTTCCCATGCTTGGAGAGAATCCATCTCCGCCATGACCCGTTCTAGACGCGCCTGCTTGTCCTCACTGTAGTTGAGCATAAGCAGTTCATACTCCCGAATCAACTGGATTTCCTTGAGGTCACTGGATAAAACAGTATCCAATACAGTCTTGCTATCATCAAATTCGGGATTTTGAGTCAGGTAACCAATCTTGTAATCACTCTTTGCTGAAAAAGGGCTAATATCGCCATCAAAACCTGAAACACCTGAAAGCACATCTAGAAGGGTCGTTTTCCCAGTTCCGTTGACACCGATAAGACCGATTCTATCCAAGTCATGGATAATAAAGGAAATATCCTTAAAAACAGTCTTATCACCAACTGATTTACTTAGTTTTTCAACGATAAAATCACTCATTTTCTCTCCCTTAAGTATGCATGAATGGCTTCCACTTCATTATCTAGATTACCATCCACAATAGCGTACTCAATTTCCTCTAAAACATCTCCTAATTCTGGACCTGGATGATAGCCATATTCCTTGATGAGAATGCCACCATTAATTTGCATCTCTTTCTTATCATGAATAGTCAAGCTCTCGTAGGTTTCTGTGATTGCTTGTGGATTGACTTCCTTCCCTTGAGCTCTGCGAAGATTTTCAGCTTGTAGAAGCAAGTCCAAATCAAAACGGTAACAATCACGGTTACCTAGTTCCCCTTCTTCTCGGAGAGCCAAAATAGACAGCAAATTCTGTACTTGCTTAGCAAATTGGCGTGAAGTCTTCCAATGTTTCAAAAATTGTTGAGCATCTTCCACTTCTAAAACCCATAAAAGTGCTGCCCAAGCTTGCTCAGAAGATTCAAAAGTAAAATCTTTTTCTAAATCAAACAAAGACTGGAGTTTCTCCTGACTGCCTACCATATCTGGAAGATAGTCATAAGCTTGACTCTCAATCATAGAAGATAAACCTACTCGCCAATAGGGAGCCAGTAAAAGCTTATCAAACTCAACAAAGATGCGCTCCACAGAAATTTTATCTAAGAGTGGCGTTAAGGCCTTCATCGCTTCAAACGTTTCTTGCTCGAGTTCAAAACCAAGACTAGCTTGGAAACGAAAGCCACGCATGATGCGTAGCGCGTCTTCATTGAAACGTTCACTAGCTACACCGACAGCTCGCAGGACTTGATTTTCTAAATCTCTGAGACCATCAAATAAATCAACGATTTTCCCTGTCTCATCCAAGGCAAAGGCATTGACTGTGAAATCTCGGCGTTTGAGATCTTCTTCGAGTGAACGAACAAAAGAAACAGAACTTGGTCTCCGATAGTCTACATAGACATCCTCTGTTCGAAAAGTGGTGACTTCGTACTCTTCATCTCCATCTAAAACCAAAACGGTCCCATGCTCAATGCCGATATCAGCTGTGCGTGGAAAAATCTGCTTGGTCTCTTCTGGATAAGATGAAGTCGCGATATCCACATCATGGATGGGGCGGTTAAGAATGGCATCCCTAACAGAGCCACCCACAAAATAAGCCTCAAATCCTGCTTCTTTAATTTTTTCTAATACTGGTAAAGCCTTCTGAAATTCAGAAGGCATTTTTGTTAATTTCATAGTAAGTGTTCTAATCCATAGACAAGCTCATGACGCTTGACAACTTCTTTGATTCCCAAATTCACCCCTGTCATGAAGGAGCTACGATCATAGGAGTCATGACGCAGAGTCAATCCCTCTCCTTGATTTCCAAAAATGACCTCTTGATGAGCTACCAAACCAGGTAAACGGACCGAATGAATTCGCATACCATCAAAGTTAGCTCCTCGTGCTCCCGCAATGAGTTCTTCCTCATCGCTAGCACCTTGTTGAATAGACTCACGAACTTCAGCCATCAACTCAGCTGTTTTGATAGCTGTCCCGCTTGGAGCATCTTTTTTCTTATCATGGTGAAGTTCAATAATCTCCACATTTGGGAAGTATTTAGCTGCCTGTGCTGCAAATTGCATCAGTAAGACAGCACCCAAGGCAAAGTTAGGAGCAATCAATCCACCCAAGCCTTTGAAACGAGACAATTCTTTTAATTCTTCGATTTCTTGACTGGTGAAACCTGTCGTTCCTACTACTGGAGCAAAGCCATGTTCAAGAGCAAAGAGTGTATTCTCATAGGCGACAGCTGGTGTAGTAAAGTCCACCCAAACATGGGCATCAAAGCCTGCTAAGTCATTTTTATCATTGAATACTGGAATTCCTTGCCATTCAGATGCAGACTCAAAAGGATCCAAAACAGCTACTAGTTCAAGTTCAGGATCAGACAAAACCATCTGACAAGCAGATTGGCCCATTCTTCCCTTAAAACCAGCAATAATCACTCGAATACTCATCTTTACTCCTATCTAAGATACAAAGCCTGCAAGAACACAAAGTGAAAATAGGAGTTCTGATCAAGGAGTTTCTTTTCCTTGGAAGAACTATCTTTTTCACATAGGGTTCCAGGCGTGTTCAATTCTAAGATACAAAGGACGTTAGCTGCCCATGAAAAATAGGGAATGGCGCTGACTTTCCACGAAAGGCAAGACAGGCATCTTTTTTCAAGAGGCAGATAGTCCGTGTTCAATTTTAAGATACAAAGCCTGTAAGAACAATCTAGACGATTGGTGTATAACCTAAAGCAATACTTCCTTCTCCAAGGTGAGTCCCGATGACACTACCGAAGGTTGCAATTGAAATGTCTGTAGCTACTCCGCCGTCTAACAAAAGCTGAAGCAAATCAGCTGCTTTTTGAGGAGCATTCCCGTGAATGACAGTAATCTGGTAATTGCCATTAGCTGTTGCTTCTTTAACAATTTCAACCAAACGTTTTGTTGCTTTCTTCTCTGTACGAACCTTCTCATAAACTTCGATAACACCTTGGTCATTGAAATATAGAATTGGTTTAATGCTAAGAAGATTCCCTAAAATAGCTGCGCCATTTGATAAACGACCACCTTTAACCAGATGATCAAGGTCATCTACCATGATAAAGGCTGAAGTATTTTCAATCTGTTCGGTTAACTTATCTAGTATAGACTGGAAATCATCACCCTGCTCAGACCATTGAAACACACTTTCCACCATGAATCCTAGTGGTGCACTTGTAATTCGAGTATCAGGAAAAGCGATGGTTAGACTTTCGAACTCATCCGTCATATACTGGATGTTCTGGTGAAACCCTGAAATTCCAGAAGATAGAAAGAGACCCAAAACATGAGTATAGCCCTTTTCTTTTAATGACGATAAAATTTCATCCAACTTTGCAATACTTGGTTGACTTGTTTTAGGTAGTTCAGATGAACGAGCCATTTTTTCATAAAATTCTTGAGCGGTTAGATTTACACCTTCAACATACTCCTGTCCGTCGATATTCACAGGAATGTCAAGCACAAATAAATCTTCTTTCCGCAAGGTTTCCGCTTGTAGAAAAGCAGATGAGTCTGTTATGACCGCTAATTTCATTTTTTTAAAACTCCAAATTAATTCCTGGTAAGTCTAGTGCAATTTCCGTTACTTCATAAGTCAAACGGTTTAGCATATCCAAAGAAGGACGAGCAAGCGTCTCAACTTCTTCTTGACTAAAGTCACTTGGTTGATCTACGATACGACCTTCAACGTGGTTGACTTGAGAAATAGTACCACTGATAACAAATTTATCAAAGACAATCATAAAGCTCAAAACAACTACGAGAGAAGTCACCTGATTTTCTTGGTCATGTTGAAGTAGTTGGAAGTTCACATCAACCTTTGTTTCAGGAATTCCGTTCTCATTTTCCCATTCAAAGTTACGAGCATCAAAGTGATACTGACTAACAAATTCTTGTTCACGTTTTAAATTCATCATATTCTCCATGGTTACAATTTACTTTGACATTGTAACATATTTTCTTATTTTCTGCTAACTTTCCTAAATTCCGATTTCTGCTTTCACAACTTCAGCAATGGTATCCACATAGTAATCTACTTCTTCAGTTGTTGGTGCTTCAGCCATGACTCGCAAGAGTGGCTCAGTTCCACTTGGGCGAACGAGAATACGTCCGTTGCCTGCCATTTCTGCTTCCATCTTATCGATAATAGCCTTGATAGCTGGTACTTCCATGGCCTTGTCTTTCATGGTGTTTTCCACACGGATATTAACCAATTTTTGTGGGTAAATTGTTACTTCTGAAGCCAACTGAGATAAGCTCTTACCTGTTTCTTGCATGATCTTAGTCAATTGAACTGCTGACAACTGACCATCACCAGTTGTATTGTAGTCCATCAAGATAACGTGACCTGACTGTTCTCCACCGAGATTGTAGCCTGATTTTCTCATTTCTTCAACGACATAGCGGTCTCCAACAGCAGTGACAGCTTTATTAATGCCTTCACGATCCAAGGCTTTATGGAAACCAAGGTTGGACATAACTGTTGTTACAATTGTATTTTGTGCCAATTGACCTTTTTCAGAAAGGTATTTACCGATGATATACATAATCTTATCACCGTCGACAATCTCACCATTTTCATCTACTGCAATCAAACGATCGCTGTCCCCATCAAAGGCTAAACCAATGGCAGATTTACTTTCTTTTACAAGTTCTTGCAAGGCTTCTGGATGAGTCGAACCAACATTAAAGTTAATGTTCAAACCATCTGGAGTTTCTCCAATGACAGTAATTTGAGCACCCAAATCTGCAAAAATTTGACGAGCACTTGTAAAAGCTGCTCCATTTGCAGTATCCAAGGCTACCTTCATCCCTTCAAGAGCTGTTCCAGTTGAAACCAGGTAGGCTTCATACTTGCGTAATCCTTCTGGGTAATCAACAACAGTACCTAATCCTTCAGCACTTGGACGTGGGAGAGTATCTTCACTGGCGTCAAGCAAGGCTTCGATTTCTGCTTCTTTTTCATCGTCTAGCTTAAAGCCATCGCCACCAAAGAATTTAATCCCGTTATCAAGGGCTGGGTTGTGGCTAGCTGAAATCATGACACCTGCGCTCGCTCCTTCAGTTTTCACCAAATATGCTACTGCAGGCGTAGCAAGTACACCAAGTTTATAAACGTGAATTCCCACAGAAAGAAGACCAGCAATCAAGGCTGCTTCTAGCATTTGACCTGAGATACGTGTATCGCGTCCAACAAAAACCTTAGGCGCTTCTGTCGCATGTTGACTGAGGACATATCCTCCAAAGCGACCCAATTTAAAGGCCAATTCTGGCGTTAATTCTACGTTTGCTTCTCCACGGACTCCGTCCGTTCCAAAATATTTACCCATTTTATCATTCCTTTTCTAGTTTAATGTTTATTTTAAGATTCTGACTTCGTCTCTGCTGCTGTCGTTGAAGAGTTTTCGGTAGATGAAGTATTACTTGTTGTGGTTGTGCTACTTGTTGTTCTGACAGCTTTGGTCGTTACTTTCATAGTAGTTTCAAAAGGTGTAATCACTGTTGGTAAGACAGCCCCATTTTTATCAACAGCTTGCAAAGGAACTGATCCAGAATAGTTTCCTGTAATCTGTTCACTCGTTGGTAAAACTGCAACAATCCGATCAATCTTAGATAGTGTATCCGCATCACTAGTTACTGAAACTTTTTCATCAGAAACAGTCACACGTTCGATTATAATCTTCTCATCAATTTGACTAGAATCAATTTGAGGTACAACAGGTACATTATCTCGAGTAACTTTCTTACCAATCTTGACTGTAATTTTTTGTGGTGTTGCTACAGCTGTCAAACCACTTGGAAGATTTTCAATGGTCAAGGGAACTTCAATCGTTCCTTCTGTAGCCTGGGTCAAATCAGCAGTCACTTTAAATTTACGAGTGCTCTCTTGCATCTCACTAGCCAAGGTGACTCGATTCGAACCCGTCAAAAATACCGTTACTTCTGAGCTGAAACCACTGATAAAATATTGCTCACTATCATACTGAATATCAATCGGTACATTGACTACTGTATTGGTATAGGTTTCAGTTTTAGTTTGTCTTGCGTTGGTATTGTTTTGATAATTGATTGATGTCGCATAGATAAACAGGACACATGCAAAGAGGAGTGAGGAGATGATATAAAGACTATTTCTTTTCATTATTCCAGCCTCCTAATAGACGTTCTTTTAAGCTTGGTTCTTGTGCATCCTTAGGTATCAGAATACGACGTAGTTCTTCCTCGAATTCTTCCAAACTTAGATCATGTTTGAAGACACCATTGTAGGTGATGGATATACCTCCAGTTTCTTCAGATACAACAAAAGTAAGGGCATCTGAAACTTCTGATAAACCAATGGCTGCACGGTGACGAGTTCCGAACTCTTTGGAAATACCTGTGTTTTCAGTCAGTGGTAAATAGGCAGAAGTTACTGCAATCCGATCTCCACTGATAATGACTGCACCGTCATGGAGAGGCGTATTAGGGATAAAAATGTTAATTAATAACTCAGCAGAAATCTTAGCATCCAAAGGAATTCCTGTAACAATGTACTCCTGCAAGGTTCTCACACGTTGAACAGCTACCAAAGCTCCAATCTTTCGCGGGCTCATATACTCAACCGATTTTACAAAAGCCTGTACCATCTGCTCTTCTGAACTCATAGGAGTATTTGAAAAGAAGTCCGTAGCTCGACCTAATCGTTCCAAACCTGTCCGAATTTCTGGAGAAAAGATAACAACCGCTGCGATAACTCCATAGGTAATCAATTGGTTAATCAACCAGGAAATAGTCGTCAAGCCCAAAAAATTAGCCGCAATCTGAGCTAAGATAAAAACTAAAACGCCTCGAACCAGAATCATAATCTTGGTTCCTGCAATTGATTTTGTAAATTGATATAAGATATAAGCGACGATTAGAATATCAATCACATTTATCGCAATACTCCAAGGACTGGAAAACAAACTAGACCAGTATTGAAGATTAGATAATTGCTGAAAATTCATCCTGTGTCCCCTCTCCAAAAAAGCTTCTCTTCATTATACCATTTTTAATGGAAATTTTCTCCCCCTTACCTCATTTTAAATTGGCAGAAAATATGATAGAATAAAATGATAAAAATGAAATAAGGAGAAACCATGTCTGAATTATATGATATTACCATCATAGGGGGTGGCCCAGTTGGTCTTTTCGCAGCCTTTTATGCAAATTTACGTCAAGCTAAAGTACAAATCATTGACTCTCTTCCCCAATTAGGTGGTCAACCTGCCATTCTTTATCCTGAAAAACAAATTCTTGATGTCCCAGGTTTCCCAAATCTCACTGGTGAAGAACTAACTAATCGCCTCTTAGAACAACTAAAAGGTTTTGATACACCAGCACATCTCAATGAAACTGTTCTTGATATTGAAAAAGAGAATGATATTTTTAAGATTACAACCACTAAAGGAACTCATACTAGCAAAGCTGTCATTATCGCTATGGGTGGAGGTGCCTTTAAACCGCGTCCACTTGAATTGGATGGTGTTGATAGTTATGAAAATATCCATTACCACGTTTCTAACATTCAACAATATGCTGGCAAGAAAGTAACCATCCTGGGTGGAGGAGACTCTGCTGTGGACTGGGCCTTAGCTTTTGAAAAGATTGCTCCAACTACACTTGTTCACCGTAGAGACAACTTCCGTGCGCTTGAACATAGTGTCCAAGCCCTTCAAGAATCATCTGTTAGTATCAAAACACCATTTGTGCCAAGTCAACTTCTTGGAGATGGAAAAACTCTTGACAAGCTTGAAATCACAAAAGTCAAATTCGATGAGACCGAAACTATTGAACTCGACCACCTCTTTGTCAACTATGGCTTCAAATCATCAGTTGGTAATCTTAAAAACTGGGGACTTGACCTTAACCGTCACAAGATTATCGTCAATAGCAAGCAGGAGTCAAGCCAAGCTGGAATTTACGCTATCGGTGACTGCTGCTACTACGATGGTAAGATTGACTTGATTGCAACAGGTCTTGGTGAAGCACCAACTGCTGTCAACAATGCCATTAATTACATTGACCCAGAGCAAAAAGTACAACCAAAACACTCTACAAGTTTATAAGAAAAAAACCACGAATCCTAGGATTCGTGGTTTTATAGTTCCTCGGCGATTTTATTAATCTTTCTCAGTCGATGATTAACACCACTTTTTGTGAGTGGATTTGTCAAACTGTCTGCCAATTGTTGGATAGAGTAGTCCGGATGTTGAATGCGCAAATGCGCTACTTCCTGCAAATCTGCTGGAAGATTATCCAAGCCAATTCTATCTTTGATTTTACTGATATTGTTGATAGTTTTCATACTCGCAGAAACCGTACGAGCGATATTTGCTGTCTCTGCATTATTAGCACGATTGAGATCATTGCGAGTTTCTCGGAGAATCTTGACGCCTTCAAAAGTATCTCTCGCCTCCATGGCTCCCACTAAAATCAGGAAATCCATAATATCTTCCGCTCGCTGAAGATAGGTCACTGCCCCCTTTTTTCGTTCGATCACTTTAGCATCTAGCAAGAACTGCTGCAAGAGCGAAGCAATCCCTTGGGCGTGGTCCAGATAAACAGAACTTATTTCTAACTGATACTTGCCTGACTCAGGATCCCGAATACTCCCATTTGCTAAAAATGCACCACAGAGATAGGCACGACCTGCTTCCTCATCTCCTAAAATATCTGGATCAATACCTGTTTCCAAACCAAAGAAAGAATCGGCCAAACGCAAATCTGCTAAAAGTTCCTGGACTCGCTCATCCGTAAATACAGTATAGACGCGATTTTTCCGTAGATTACTTCTCTGGTGGTGACGAATCTCAGACTTGATGCCATAAAAGTGCAAGAAAGATTCATAGAGATGACGGGCCAACTTAGCATTTTCTGTAATGACGGACAAGGTCAAACCAGAGCTCGATAAACCAATACTACCGGACATCTTGATAATAGCTGACAATTCATAACGACTCAGGTGATGCTGACTTAAAATTTCTTCTTTTACTGCTACTGTAAAACTCATTTTCTCACCTGTATGATCCGCATGAGCTCATCTACGATTAAATCACCATCGTGAAAGGCTCCCCCATTTTCCAAGCGTAGAAAGTTGGATGAAATGACACGTGGGACTTGCTTACGCAAACCTTCAAAATCATGCTCAACCTGCACCAAATACTCATCAAAACGGTTGGTATCCATATAGTCCCTCGGAACCTTTTCGATATTAACAAGGACAGTATCGATAAATGGACGGCCCAAATGACGATGCAAGACTACTACGTGATCACTATCTGAGAAATGCTCCGTTTCTCCACGTTGAGTCATAATATTGCAGACATAGGCAACCTCTGCCTTAGTTTCAAGAAGTGCCTGACCGATTTCTTCGATGACGATATTAGGCAAAATCGAAGTAAAGAGGGAACCCGGTCCCAAAACAATCATATCACTCTCAAGAATGGTATTGACAACTCGGCGACTTGCCTGTGGCTTTTCATCATCCAGAGTATTGGTAACATAGACATGGTCAATCATTCCTGGATGGTCTGCGATGTGACTTTCCCCAGCTACTTCTGATCCATCTTTAAAGACAGCATGGAGTGTCAAAGGATGGTCACTTGATGGGAAAATCTTCCCTGTAGTATGGAAGAATTTACTCAGCAATTGCATGGCATTATAGGTCGAACCCTGCATTTCAGATAATCCAGCTATGATAATGTTTCCTAATGGATGACCAGCAAAAGCACCTGCCTCATCAGAAAAGCGATACTGAAATACTTTCTCATAAAACTTAGGCATATCAGACATGGCTACGAGGACATTGCGAAGATCCCCAGGAGGTATCAATTGTTGGATATTTTTTCTAAGTTCTCCTGAAGAGCCTCCATCATCTGCTACTGTTACAATAGCAGCAATCTCAACATCTTTTTCCCGTAAACTTTTCAGAATAACAGGAATACCAGTTCCCCCACCAATCACCGTAATTTTTGGTTTTCTCATGAACGGTTTACCGTTTCCTTTCTTCGATCTTTATCACGATGACTTTCGTTTACAGGCCACTTTTTAGCTAAATCATTGGCTAATCGTTTCGCAAAAGCAACACTTCGGTGTTGACCACCAGTACAACCAATCGCAATAGTTAAGACTGATTTGCCTTCTTTTTTATAGCCTGGTAGGATTGGTTCAATCAAGGCTAACAAATGACGGTAGAAATCTTCAGATTCCTCATGGTTCATGACATAGTCATAAACTGCCTGATCTTCACCTGTCTGATTGCGAAGTTCTGACAGATAGTAAGGGTTTGGTAAAAAGCGAACATCAAATACCAAATCGGCATCAATTGGAATGCCGTATTTAAACCCAAATGACATGACCTCGATACGGAAAGACTGCGTTTGTTCCTGGTCCGAAAATTGCTCTGCAATAGTCTTGCGAAGTTCACGAGGAGTTAACTCTGTTGTGTCAACCACATTTTGGCTCATATTTTTTAATGGAGCTAAGAGTTCACGTTCCAGCTTGATACCGTCCAAGATACGACCATCTGCTGCAAGAGGGTGACTTCTTCTAGTTTCCTTATAACGTGCCACCAATTCCTTATCAGCAGCATCCAAAAAGAGAATTTTGAAGTCCAAATCATCTTGATTTTCCAATTCATCCAAGACAGCCTGAATCTCTGAGAAGAAAGAGCGGCTTCGCATATCCACCACTAGGGCTAACTTGTGGTCGTCATCCTTGGTCTCTACCAACTGCAAAAACTTTGGCAATAGAGCTGGTGGCATATTATCAATAGTAAAATATCCTAAATCTTCAAAGGATTGAATGGCTACAGTTTTCCCTGCACCACTCATCCCTGTTACAATCACCAGGTGAAGTTGTTTCATTGTCATCATAGTCTCCTTATATCAAAAGAAGTTTGGAAGAACCAAACTTCAACTCGCTTATCCAATCTCAGCGATGACTTCAATTTCGACTTTTACATCGCGAGGAAGACGAGCTACTTCCACAGCTGAACGAGCTGGAAATTCCTTATTAAAGGCTGTTTGGTATACCTCATTGAAAGGTACAAAGTCGTTCATATCACTCAAGAAACAAGTTGTTTTAACAACATGGTCAAAATCTGTACCTGCTTCTGCTAAAATAGCTCCAATGTTTTTCAAAACTTGTTCAGTCTGTTCTTGAATCGTTTCTCCTACGATTTCTCCAGTTTCAGGAGATAAAGGAACTTGACCGCTAGCAAACAAAAGGTTCCCAACGATCTTTCCTTGAACGTAAGGCCCAATTGCCTTTGGAGCTTTATCTGTATGAATTGTTTTTGCCATATGTATTCCTCACAATTTTTCTAAAATAGCATCCCAAGCTTGATCCATTCCTGCTTTTGTTACGGATGAAAAGAGGACAAAATCATCACTTGGATCAAAGTTTAATTTCTTTTTAATGGCTGATTCGTGCTTGTTCCATTTACCTCGCGGAATCTTGTCTGCCTTGGTCGCCACAATGATGACAGGAATCTCATAATATTTAAGAAATTCGTACATCTGTACATCATCTGCTGACGGATCATGACGAAGGTCAACGAGACTAACCACTGCTCGAAGATTTTCTCGAGTGGTTAAGTACTCCTCAATCATGCGTCCCCATTTTTCGCGTTCCTTTTTGGACACACGGGCATAACCGTAACCAGGCACATCTACAAAACGCATCTTATCATCAATATTAAAGAAATTGAGGAGTTGTGTTTTTCCTGGTTTTCCAGAGGTACGAGCTAGATTTTTACGATTGAGCATGGTATTGATAAAGCTCGATTTACCAACATTTGAGCGTCCTGCAAGAGCAATTTCAGGAAGTTCATCCTGCGGATAGTGGGACTTGTTGGCAGCACTCAGTAAAATCTCAGCATTGTGTGTATTGATTTCCATAGTCACCTCTAGGCTGTCTCTAGGATTGGCTTAGCTGTTCCATCAACTGCTTCTTTTGTGATACGAACTGTTTTCACATTTTCTTGACTTGGAACTTCAAACATAACATCTAGCATGGTTTCTTCGATGATTGAGCGAAGACCACGCGCACCAGTCTTACGTTCAATAGCTTTGTTAGCAATCTCTTGGAGAGCCTCATCGTCAAATTCAAGCTCAACATCGTCATATGAAAGCAAGGTCTGGTATTGTTTAACCAAGGCATTTCTTGGCTCTTTCAAAATGCGAACCAAGTCATCTACTGTCAACTGCTCCAAGGCTGCAAAGACAGGCAAGCGTCCAATCAATTCAGGAATAATACCGAATTTCTGAATATCTTCTGCAATGATTTCTTGCATGTATGAGCTGTTTTCGTCAATAGCCTTGCTATTTTGTCCGAAACCGATAACTTTTTCACCAAGACGCTGTTTGACAATTTCTTCAATTCCATCAAAGGCACCACCCACGATAAAGAGGATATTCTTGGTATCTACTTGAATCATTTCTTGTTGTGGATGTTTGCGTCCACCTTGTGGAGGAACACTTGCTACTGTACCTTCGATAATCTTGAGGAGGGCTTGTTGCACACCTTCACCAGAAACATCACGTGTAATAGAAACATTCTCGCTCTTCTTAGCAATCTTGTCGATTTCGTCTACGTAGATAATTCCACGTTCTGCACGTTCAATGTTAAAATCAGCTGCCTGCAAGAGTTTGAGGAGGATATTTTCAACGTCTTCACCCACATAACCAGCCTCAGTAAGAGCTGTTGCATCTGCAATAGCAAAAGGTACATTCAAACTTCTAGCAAGAGTCTGAGCAAGGAAAGTCTTCCCTGATCCAGTTGGGCCAATCATTAGAATGTTTGACTTTTGCAAATCAACATCTTCAGTCTCTTCACGAGTGTCATGGAAATTGATGCGTTTGTAGTGGTTATATACAGCCACTGCCAAAGCACGTTTAGCACGATCTTGACCGATCACATAGTGGTTCAAAATATTTAGGAGTTCGATTGGTTTTGGTACCTCAGACAAGTCCGCCAAAACTTCCTCAGCCAACTCCTCACGAATAATTTCCTGAGCCAACTCCACACATTCATTACAGATAAAGGCATTGTTCCCAGCAATTATTTTTTTAACTTCTTCTTGGCTTTTGCCACAAAATGAGCAATAAACCATCATATCATTTTTCCTATTTGTAGGCATGATTCCCTTCCGTTCTAATTATTCATTCTCTCTAAAATAAGGTCATATAAAAAGCATGAATGCTATTCACCAAGTTTGTAAAGGCATTAAGCCAAAGTAGAGTAGCAAGTCCAAAGCGCTTTTTACGAAAAGCGTGTGTTCCAGCTACAAAACAGACAGCACACAAAAGAGCTGTAAAAAATCCAAAAATACTGCGCTCCATTAGACTTCCTTTCTCTTTCTATATTCGATGGTAAAATCATAAATATTTTTCTCATCTTTGCTATAAGATTTGCTTGCAACAATCTCAAAAACAGTCAAGTCAAAATCTTCTGGGAAATAGGTATCCCCTTCAACTTGAGCATGAATTTGTGTCACAATAATCTCATCGAGATAAGGTTCAAAAAGCTGAAAAATCTGTTTGCCACCAAGGATATAGAGATTTTTATCCTGGTTTTGATACCAGTCTAAAACCTGCTCAACATTTTGGAAAACCAGAGCCCCCTCGATTGACTCTTCGGGATTGCGCGTCAAAATCAAGGTTTCACGTCCTGGAAGCAATCGTCGACCCATCCCATCAAAGGTTACACGACCCATTAAAATGGCATGATTCAAGGTTGTTTCTTTAAAATGTTTTAACTCTGCTGGCAAATGCCAAGGCAAGCGATCCTCTTTCCCGATTACACCCTTTTCATCTTGTGCCCAAATGGCTACGATTTTCTTTGTCATGCTTTCATCCTTTTCATTGATAGTTCTATTTTATCAAAAATCTTCAAAAAAGACTGTTTTGGAATGCCCTCCTGAATAGAAAAAATCCGTAGAAAACTTCTACGGATTTTTAGAAAAATTCAGTATCTTACAAACCAGGTGCTTGTCCTAATTCTGCCGCAAGCATCCAGACTGTTTTTTCAAGGTCAGCCTTAGCACCAACGAAGATATCATTAGTAACATCATCACCTTCCTCATCAGTTACATCCAATGCTTTTTGGAAGAGTGTGATGAGGTAACGATAAATAGATAGAACACGCTCTAAACTTTCTTCAACGTTACGGAATTCTCCAACTCCTTCTTCGATTTCACTGTGTTGAAGGAATTCTGTCAAAGTAGAGTATGGTTTGCCACCAAGTGTAATCAAACGTTCGCTGATTTCATCAAGGTAAGCATCTAGACTATCCATGTATTCATCCATCTTAGGATGCCATACCATGAATCCACGTCCACGCATGTACCAGTGTACTTGATGAAGGGCAATATGAGCCACATACAAGTCTGCTACTGCTTGGTTAAGCACTTCCTTTGTTTTTACTAGCGCTTCTGGCGCTGATTTAGATAATGTTGTTACGTCTTTTAAAGCATCTTTTTTCAATTCAACCATGTTTATTACCTCTTTTCATTTTTTATAGCCACTTTATCAGTGGTTATAGTACAAGTATACTACTCCCAGCATTCGATAGCAAGGAAAGTGTACTATCTTAGAAAAGTCTTAATAGACTGATAATTTAAGAATAGGAAACTGTAATTTTTAGTTCTTTTCTGTGTCTTTACCAGAAAATTGACTTTGATAAAGATCATAATAGAAACCTTTCGCAGCCAAAAGACTTTCATGATTTCCTTGTTCGATAATCTGCCCATCTTTCAGCACCAAAATTTTGTCAGCTTCCTGAATTGTCGAAAGTCGATGTGCAATGACAAAGCTTGTTCTTCCCTTCATCAAACGCTTCATAGCTTTTTGAATCAAGAGTTCTAAACGGGTGTCAACTGATGATGTCGCTTCATCAAGGATTAGAATTTTTGGATCTGCCAAGAGGGCACGCGCAATGGTTAAAAGCTGTTTCTGACCAAGAGAAATATTACTTGATTCTTGGTTCATTTCCATGTTATAACCGCCAGGAAGAGTGCGGATAAAGTGGTCTACATTGGCAGCCTTAGCCGCTTCAACGATTTCCTCGTCTGTTGCTTCAAGATTCCCAAAGCGAAGATTTTCCTTGATGCTACCTTCATAGAGCCAAGCATCCTGTAAGACCATACCAAACTGGCGACGATAGTCCTGACGAGATAAGTCTCGAATATCTTGACCGTCCACTAAAATAGCTCCAGCAGTTACATCATAAAAACGCATGAGAAGGTTAATCAAGGTTGTTTTTCCTGCTCCAGTAGGACCAACAATGGCTACCATTTCTCCTGGTTCAACATCCAGATTGAAATTGCGAATCAATGGTTTGTTTTCCACATATTGGAAATCGACATTTTTGAAACTAACTTGACCTGTCAATGGTGCTAGTTCTTTCACTTCAGTAGTTTGAACTTCTTCCTGTTCATCTAAAACTTCGAAGACACGATCAAGCGAAGACTTAGCACTTTGCATTTGCCCAGCTAACTGAGTGATATTTTGGATTGGCTGGCTGACTTGCCATACATATTGAACGAAAGCCTGCATATTACCAATCGTCAAGCGTCCTGCAATAACCTGCAATCCTCCTAGGACAGCGACTATCAGATAAGTTAAGTCAGATACAATGTGTAAGGCAGGCATCATCAAACCTGAAATAAAACTTGCCTTGAATCCGACTTGTTGCAATTCATCCGTAATCTTTTCAAATCTCTCTTGAGAGTTTTCTTCGCGTCCGAAAAGTTTTAAGACATTGAAACCTGTCAAGTTTTCCTGTACAAATCCATTCATACGTCCCAATATAGCTGCCTGCTGTTTAAAGTATGGCTGCGAACGATTTAGAATCGTTTTAGCTCCAAAATAAGTCACTGGAATCGACAAGATAACAATGATAGCCAGCTGAAGATTGAGATAGAGGACCATTCCCATAACAAAAAGAATGGTAAAGACTGCATTAATAATCTGTAAGAAGGATTGTTGGAGTGCATTAGATACGGTCTCTACATCACTAGTAAAACGTCCCAGCAAATCTCCAAATTGGTGCTTGTCAAAGTAGGACACAGGGATGCGGTTGATTTTTTCGCTCATTTCATTTCGCAAATCCTGTATCATAGACTGGACAGCATTGGTCATGAAATAGTTTGAGTAGTAAGAACCCAACTCATAAAAAAGACCACGCAAGAGATAGATCACCAGAATCACTGCGATATAGCCAGTATTAATACCTGCTCCTGCAACACCATTTGCCATGGCAAGGAGGTTGCTGGTTAACTCAGTGATAGCAAGCCCCAATATGAATGGCTCAATAACACTCATTATGACGCTGACTATTTTCAAGAAGACTGCAAAGAAAACAGAGAAACGGTAGGCTTTTAAATAGTTCCATAGACGAGCTAGACTAGATTGTTGTTTCATCCTTTACCTCCTATTCTTCTGTCAGAGATGCATTTTTCAACTGCGACTCAGCAATTTCTCGATAGATGTCATTGGTTTCCATCAATTCTTCATGACGTCCACGACCAACGATTTCGCCCTTATCAAGGACGATAATCTGGTCCGCATCCATAATGGTTCCAACACGTTGCGCAACAATCAATACCGTAGCATCTTGAGTCACTTCCTTGAGACGACGGCGCAAGATAGCATCTGTACGGTAGTCCAAGGCTGAGAAGGAATCATCAAAGATATAGATATCTGGACCCTTGATGACTGCGCGGGCAATCGACAATCGTTGTTTTTGACCACCTGATAGATTGCTTCCCCCTTCAGCCAGATGAGTTGCAAAACCTTCTTCTCGACTTTCGATAAAGTCTTTGGCTTGGGCTACATCAGCTGCTTGGTGCAAGTCCTCATGACTGGCGTCCTCTTTTCCGTAACGGAGATTATCTGCGATAGTCCCTGTAAAGAGCAAGGCTTTTTGTGGAATAAACCCAATCTTCTGGCGGAGTGATTTGAGACGGTAATCCCGGACATCAACACCATCGACCTTAATTTTCCCCAGTGTAACATCGTAGAAACGTGGAATTAACTGAACTAGAGTAGACTTACCTGACCCAGTCGAACCGATAAAAGCAATGGTTTCTCCCGGTTTAGCAGTAAAGGAAATATTATGCAAAACAGGGCTTTCCGTTTCGCCAGGATAAGCAAAGGTCACATTATCAAATTCTAAGTAACCATGTGTTTCTGTTTCTTGAATTCCTTCCTCATTTGGATCAATAGAAATAGGCATATCTATGATTTCCTTCAAACGCTCACTAGACACAGCCGTACGTGGATACATGGTAAAGAGGTTTGACAAGAAAAGGAAAGACAAGAGAGCGTGGAAACTATACTCGATGAAGGCTACCAAATCCCCAATCTGCAAACTTCCTTGCTTGAGAGGATCTAGAGCAAACCAAACGATAGCTACAATCATGGCAATAATGATTTGCACAAAAAGCGGCTCTGTCAAACCAGTCAATTTGAACAAACGATTTGAATTATCCGCATAGATCGCATTTTTCTCTTCGAAACGGTTTTCTTGGAAGTCTTCACGAGCAAAAGCACGAATCACTCGCAAGCCCATCAAATTTTCACGGACATATTGATTTATCTTGTCCAGTGTTTTCTGTTGTTTTTCAGATAAGGGGCGCGTTTTCACTGCCACATAAAGGACTACTACAGCTAGGAAAGGAACGGAAAAAGCGACAATCCAGGCTAGTGAGGGGCTGGTTAAGAAAATCATGAGAATACTCGACAGCATCATCATGGGAGTGATAACACCCAACTTAAGCGTCTGCTCTGCAAACTGCATAAGGACAAAGGCATCACTGGTAATACGAGTCACCAATGAAGAAACACCAATTTGTTCATATTCGTGATGAGAATACTCTTGTAATTTAGCATAAACATCATTTCGCATGTCCTTAACCATATTGGTGGTCAGTTTACTAGCAGCATAGGATAGAACAACCCGCCCAAATGTCCCCAAGACGATAATAACCAACATTACGATAGCCCAAAAATAGAGCTTTTCTTCATTACCTTGATTAATCCCCTGGTCAATCATACGAGCAAGAACAGTCGGTAGCCCAAGATTGACAATCACAAAGAAAATAGCTCCGAAGAAGTCTAACACTAACCACTTGGGATAACGTTTGAGATAAGACCAAATATACAGCATGATTCTCCTTTCTTTTTCTTCTAATACTCTTCAAAAATCAAATTCAAACCACGTCAGCTTCATCTTGCCGTACTCAAGTACAGCCTGCGGCTCGCTTCCTAGTTTGCTCTTTGATTTTCATTGAGTATAAAATGCAGAAAAGAGCGTGCTTACGCACGCCTTTTTACTAAAAAGAAGACAGGCAGTCTTAACCTCGTGGGAGGGAACTGTCTGTCTCAGATATTTGAAGCTTATTTTACAAAGTCAAGCAATGCCAAGAAGCTTTCTGGATCAAGTGATGCACCACCAACAAGAGCTCCGTCAACGTCTGGACAAGCCATGTATTCTGCAACGTTTTCAGGTTTAACTGAACCACCGTATTGAACACGTAATTTATCAGCTACTTCTTGACCAAAGTCAGCTGCTACAACGTCACGAACAACTTTACACATTTTTTGTGCATCGTCTTGTGAAGCTGATTTACCAGTACCGATAGCCCAGATTGGCTCATAAGCGATAACTGATGAAGCTACTTGTTCTGCAGTCAATCCAGCAAGAGCAGCTGAAACTTGAGCACCTACGAATTCAGCAGCTTTTCCTGCTTCGTAAGTTTCAAGTGACTCACCACAACAGATGATTGGAAGCATACCGTTAGCAAAGATTGCTTTTGCTTTTTTGTTGATGTCTTCATCTGTTTCGTGGAAGTAGTCACGACGCTCTGAGTGACCGATCACAACATAGTCAGTACCGATTTCTTTCAAAACTTGTGGGCTAGTTTCACCTGTGAAAGCACCTGCATTTTCAAAGTAGCAGTTTTGAGCAGCAACTTTAAGGTTTGAACCTTTAGCAGCAGCAAGAACAGTTGTCAAGTCAAGAGCAGGTACAGCAATCCCAGCTTCAACAAGGTCTGATGAAGGAAGTTTTGATGCTACAGCTTCAACGAATGCTTTTGCTTCTTCTGGGTTTTTGTTCATTTTCCAGTTACCAGCGATAAATGGTTTACGTGACATTTCACATACCTCTTTTTTCATTTTATTTTCTACTTATTTTATCATAAATAGAGGGAGCTTGCAAATCTTACTCTGTAACTAGAAGTCTTCTTTTCAAATACTTTCCAGTCGTCATTTCTATTTAGAGTCTAGCTTTTTCCTGGTCAATTTAACCACTGCTTCCGTCCGCGCAGTGTGTGGAAACATATCAACCGACTGGATATAATGCAGGTCATAGACTTCAACCAAGCGGACTAAATCACGCGCCAGGGTAGATACATTGCAGGAAATGTAGACCATCTTTTCAGGAGCGTATTTAACGATGGTATCCAAGAGCTTGTCATCTAAACCGGTACGAGGCGGGTCCACAATCAAGGCATCGGCACGATAGCCTTCCTTGTACCAACGAGGGATGATTTCTTCTGCAGTTCCAGCCTCATAGTGAGTATTGGTATAACCCATGCGCTTGGCATTTTCTTTGGCATCCTCAATAGCTTCTGGAATAATATCCATCCCCCTCAGACTTTTAACTTTTTTGGCAAAGGCAAAACCAATGGTTCCAACACCACAATAGGCATCAATCAGATGGTCATTCTCATTTACGTCCAAGGCCTTAACGGCTTCACTATAGAGAATTTCAGTCTGTTCAGGATTGAGTTGGTAAAAAGCTCGTGGTGAGAGAGAAAACTCATAGGTTAATACACCCTCACGAATACTATCCTGTCCCCAAATAATCTCTGTCTTGTCCCCATAAATCTCACTAGTTTTAGCGGTATTGGTATTGACTGCGACAGTCACTACTTCAGGATAATCCTTGACTAAATCTTTCACAAATTGAGTCAGATTTAATTGACGATTGGTCACAATGATGATCTGAACTTGCCCAGTTTTCCGTGCTCGACGAACCATGATGGTTCGAACCCCAAGGATTTTCCGTTCATCTGTAATCGGAATTTGATGGTAGGTCAAGAGCTCTGCCATTCGATTGGCAATAGCTTGCGTTTCCTTGTCTTGGACTAGGCAGTCTTTTAACTCGACCAAATAATGGGAATTCTGAGCATATAAACCAGCCTTGACCTGCCCCTTAAACTTTCGAGTTTGGAATTGTAGTTTAGCTCGATAATATTTGGGTTCCTGCATACCAATAGTTGGTCTGATTTCATAGTTTTCGTAATCAGCGGGTGCAAATTTCTTCAGAGCTTGATGGAGAAGGTCCGTCTTAAATTCCAGCTGCTTGTCATAATGCAGATGCATGATTTGACAGCCACCACACTCATTATAAATGGTGCAGTCTGGTACCACTCGAAACTTAGATTTTTTATTGACCTCAAGGAGTTTAGCCTCAACGTAGTTACGCTTAACGGAAGTCACCTGACAATAGATATCTTCTCCCTTGAGAGCTCCAGGAACAAAAACAAGGGTTTTCTGGAAAAATCCGATACCTTCCCCGTTTATCCCCATACGCTTAATTTTTAATGGAATTTTTTGTTTGACTTTAAGACTCATAAGTCTATTATACCACGTAGTTTCTCAATGTTTAAGAATATGTTACAATAAAACCATGAATACAAAGATATCTCATTTTTCCCCATTGGATTTTCCTGAGCAATTACGAACTTATATAGAGGGAGCAACTCTTTCTGACAGCTCTTCTCATTCAGGCGCAAGGGTTCTCTATCTTGATTCAGGTTACTATTTGAAAATAGATCAAAAGGGAAGATTAGAGCGAGAAGCTAGCATTGCAAGTTTGTTTGAACAAGAAGGAATAGGAACTCCAGTCATCCACTATCTATCTATAAATAAAGACTACCTTCTGACGAAAGAGGCTATTGGCCATGATGCTCTCGCTTTTTTAGATCAGCCAGATAAAATTTGCCGAACCATGGCCGAGGCTCTTAAAAAACTTCACAGCTTTTATCCGCAAAATTTCCCATCAGAAAATCATTTACAGGCCTATAAAGACAGAGCCTTGAAAAACTATGAAAAAGGTGAGTTCTATGCCAAGGCTCTCCTACCCCAATTCCGGATTAGCAGTCGCGAAGAGGCCTTCCAGCTCATTCGAGAAGATGGGCACCTTTTAAAGACAGATGCCTTTATTCACGGGGACGCCTGTCTACCGAACTTTATTCTAAAAGATGCTGACCACTTCTCTTGCTTTATTGACCTTGGCTTAGCTGATTTCAGTGACCGACATATCGATCTCTTTTGGGCAGTTTGGTCCCTCAACTATAACCTACATGACCCTAAATACGCTGAACTATTTCTTGACTATTATGGGAGAGAACAGGTCGATGTGCATAAACTTCGACTCGTTGCTGCCTTTGAAGCGTTTGGATAAAAGGAAAACCATGAAAATCACAAAACTAGAAAAGAAAAAACGTCTCTATCTGCTAGAACTTGATAGCGACCAAACCTGCTATATTACAGAGGATACCATTGTTCGCTTTATGTTGACCAAGGATAAGGAAATTAGTCCTCAAGAGTTTGCAGAAATTCAGACCTTTGCACAATTTTCCTACGGAAAAAACTTGGCGCTCTACCACTTATCCTTCAAGGCTCGTACTGAAAAGGAAGTCAGAGACTATTTAGTTAAACATGAGATTGATGAGAAAATCATACCACAAGTCATCCAAGCCCTCAAGGATGATAACTGGATCAATGACCGTCAGTATGCCTATGCGATCATCAATTCCAATCAGCTATCTGGTGACAAGGGAAGCTACATGCTCATACAAAAGATTTCTCAAAAAGGAGTTGCTAAGGCTGTTATCCAAGACGTCTTACAAGAATTTGATCTGACAGAAGTCGCAGAGCGTACAGCCGAAAAACTACTGAAAAAATATCAGGGTAAATTGCCTGCTCGCGCTCTACAGGATAAGATAATCCAAAATCTTACCAACAAAGGGTTTTCCTACTCGGAATCTAAAACAGCCTTTGACCAACTGGATAGCCAGATCGAAGAGGAAACCGTTCAGGAACTAATCTTTAAAGAGTTGGATAAGCAATATCGGAAATATTCGCGTAAGTATGACGGATACGAACTCAAGCAGCGTTTAACCCAAGTTTTAGCACGAAAAGGCTACGATTTTTCGGATATAGCCAGCGCTCTCAGAGAATATCTTTAATTTTTTCATGAAAAACTAAGAACTTTAAACAAAAATGTGATACAATAGTAAACGATAAACTTATAAATTGTAGAAAGTTGGTTAGTTATGAAACTTCCAAAAGAAGGCGACTTTATTACAATTCAAAGTTATAAGCATGATGGGAGTCTTCACCGTACTTGGCGAGACACCATGGTACTAAAAACAACAGAGAACGCTATTATCGGCGTCAACGACCACACACTTGTTACCGAAAGTGACGGTCGTCGTTGGGTGACTCGAGAGCCGGCTATTGTTTACTTTCACAAAAAATATTGGTTTAATATCATTGCCATGATCCGTGATAATGGGATTTCCTACTACTGCAACATGGCTAGCCCATACTATCTAGACGAAGAAGCTTTAAAATACATCGACTATGATTTAGATGTTAAAGTTTTTACAGATGGCGAAAAACGCCTCTTGGACGTCGAAGAGTATGAACGTCACAAGCGCAAGATGAATTATCCTGATGATTTAGACTATATTTTGAAAGAGCATGTCAAGATTCTTGTTGATTGGATCAACAACGAACGAGGCCCCTTCTCAGAAGCCTATGTCAACATTTGGTACAAACGCTACGTAGAACTAAAGAATCGGTAAAGTTGTCAAACTAGGGTGTCTGCCCTAGTTTTTTTAAAATCAAAAAACCTGCCTTAAGGCAGGTTTTCGTTTAAATGTCTAACTTCGTAACGGTAAACTTGATATGGGAATAATCTTTCTCGATATCCTTATCAACCATAAAGGCTGTCGCATCTTTCTTGACCTGCACCAAATCGATATTCTGGGCTTGGGCAGCATAGACACAGCCACAGTAACATTGACGATAGATATCGTACTCTTCACACATTTCTACAGAGCGTTTATAACCTTGATTTTTCTTAAAATCACTCGGAAGATAATGAGTGGTGTAGATTTTCTGCACATCGATCCCGATACTATTGATGGTTTGTGAATTTTTGTGAGGACTGATCGTCAGGGCCGAACCAAAGTAGTCAAATCCTAAGTCCATAGCTACTTGAGCTGTCTTATCCAAACGATAGTCAAAACAAACCTTGCAACGATCGCCACCTTCAGGTTCTTCTTCCAAACCTCGAACCAGTTTACGGTATTCATTGGGTTCATAAGGTGCTTCTAGATATTGGACGTTATTGCCAGTTCGCTCATTAAAATCACTGACAAACTTTTGGGTCACATAAGCACGCTTATGATATTCTGCCTTGGGATGGATATTGGAATTAGCAAAATAAATGGTCACATCGGCATACTTAGTCAAGTACTCTAAAGTGTAGGTACTGCAGGGAGCACAACAGACGTGCATGAGAATAGTTGGTCTTTCTTCATTTTTTTCCCAAACTTGGACCATCTTTTGCATGACACGGTCATAGTTGATCTTTTGATTGGGATTCATCTTACTTAGAATTTCTTCTACATCAATCATGCTCTTCTCCTTTTCTTCTTGCTATTGTACCACAGGATCTTTCTTTGGGCAAATAGGGTTTCGTGCTTTATTCAGTTTTTAAGTCCCGATTTAATAGCTTGCCCATCCTTTTTAGACCAATTCTTAAGATAGGATAGGTTAATAGTAAGATAAGGCCTAGAACTAAAAAGACAGCTTCAAGACCCCAATAATCAATCAACCAACCTGTCAATGGGAAAATGACAATCATAGATAAACTAAAGAGCATAGAATTGATACTAAGCATAGTTGCTCTTACACTGGACGGTAAATAGCCTTGTAAGTCATTAAAATAGATTGGTTGATAAACTGCATAGAGTGTATCGGTTAAAAGATATACGAGAAGAAAAGCAAAGGGAGTTCCAAAAAACACCAATAGTAAGGCCAAGCCCGTTAGTGCAACAAGAGTCGGAAAAACTCGATTGCTATTCCATTTTTTTCCGATTTGACTAGCTACATAAACTGCTATAAGATTTAAGCCACTACCAATCAGCATGACCAGTGAAACCTGCCATTCTGCTAAGTCACTTATTTTCTGCTGATAGTAAAAGTAAAACATGCACATGAGTGTCCCGACTAGCTGATAAGTCATCATCCAGTAAAAGAGTACTGGTTTTTCCTGCCATTCTTTTCGAACTTGCAGGACAATCGTTTTAAAGGTTAAGACTTCATTTCTTCCTCTCTTAGCAATTGGTTCTTTCATAAAATAAATCAAGATTATAGAAAGAAAAGATAATCCAATAGCAATTAGATAGGTCCAAGCCAATGCTCCGTGAATAAAGAAGCCTGCGACAACTGTACCTAGGGTTCGAGTTACTTCTGCCACACCAGACAAAAAGCTAGAAATCTGAAGATATCTGTCCTTTTGACCCGCTTCTACCGCAGAATCATATAAGAAAGCGGTGCTGGTTCCCGAGTCAAAATTATAAGACCAAGCACTAACCATCATGGCAATCGCATAGATCCAAAAATTCCCCTGACCAAACAAAATCAAGATAGAGGACACAATACTGGCCAAGCGAGCCAAATAGAGATTGGTCTTGTAGCTAAATCGATCGGCCAACATACCAGATGGGATTTCACACAAGAGACTGGTCCCGTGAAAGATACTTTCTAATAGACCAATTTGAAGTAAGGAAAGACCATTTTGAATGAAAAATAAAATCCAAAAACTGGTAATCCCAAAATAAGATGTAAATTCCAGACCTGCTAGGAGTGGAATATTGCGTTTGTAAGTTCTTTTAAACATTGTTTTCTCTCTTTCAATATGTAATATGATTATTTCTAAAAGACTTACTTAGATTTGCCTACATTTTCTCCACCTCTTTCATTTAAAGTAATACTCAATGAAAATCAAAGAGCAAACTAGGAAGCTAGCCGCAGGCTGTACTTGAGTACGGCAAGGTGAAGCTGACGTAGTTTGAATTTGATTTTCGAAGAGTATAAAAACGCCAGACGGCGTTTTTATGGCTATTATGGTTTGATACGGTGCAACATACGTGGGAATGGAATAGCTTCACGGATGTGTTTAGTTCCAGCTGCGAAGGTTACCATACGCTCGATACCGATACCAAATCCACCGTGTGGTACTGTACCATATTTACGAAGGTCAAGGTAGAATTCGTACTCTGTACGATCCATTCCAAGTGAATCCATCTTAGCGACAAGGGCATCGTAGTCTTCCTCACGCATGGAACCACCGATGATTTCTCCGTAACCTTCTGGTGCAAGCAAGTCTGCACAAAGCACGCGATCTGGGTTCCCAGGAACTGGTTTCATGTAGAAAGCTTTGATGTCTGATGGATAGTTGATCACAAAGGTTGGTACACCAAAGTGGTTTGAAATCCAAGTTTCGTGTGGTGAACCAAAGTCATCTCCATGCTCAAGATGTTCGTAGTCAGCATCTGCTTCATTTTCATGCTCTTGCAAGAGATCAATCGCTTCGTCGTAAGTAATGCGTTTAAATGGCTCAGCAATGTAGCGTTTCAAGAGCTCTGTATCACGTTCTAATGTTTCCAAGGCTTGAGGAGCACGGTCAAGAACACCTTGAAGCAACGCTTTAACATAAGCTTCTTGCAAGTCAAGTGACTCGTCGTGTGTCAAGTATGAGTACTCCGCATCCATCATCCAGAACTCAGTCAAATGACGGCGAGTTTTTGATTTCTCCGCACGGAATACTGGTCCAAAGTCAAAGACGCGACCTAGAGCCATAGCACCTGCTTCAAGATAGAGCTGTCCTGATTGGCTCAAGTATGCTGGTGTTCCGAAGTAGTCTGTTTCGAACAGTTCTGTAGAATCTTCTGCAGCATTTCCTGAAAGGATTGGGCTATCAAATTTCATGAAACCATTCTTATCAAAGAACTCATAAGTTGCATAGATAATAGCGTTACGGATTTGCATCACTGCTACTTGTTTGCGTGAACGAAGCCACAAGTGGCGGTTGTCCATCAAGAAGTCTGTACCGTGTTCTTTTGGAGTAATTGGGTAATCTTGAGATTCACCGATGACTTCGATGTCTGTAATATCCAACTCATAACCAAATTTTGAGCGTTCGTCTTCTTTGACAATCCCTGTCACGAAAACAGAAGTTTCTTGGCTTAGGCGTTTGATCGTATCAAATTTTTCAAGACCTACTTCTTCACCAAATTTCTCGATAAAGTTTGGTTTGAAAGCCACGCCTTGGAAGAAGGCAGTTCCGTCACGCAATTGCAAGAAGGCAATTTTTCCTTTTCCTGACTTGTTAGCAACCCAAGCACCAATAGTGACTTCTTGACCAACGTAATCTTTTACTTCGATAATTGTTACACGTTTTGTCATGTTTTATCTTCCTTTTTTCGTTTAACTTGTCCAAAGACATTATTACTCATTATTGTACCACAAATAATGCCTGATAGCTAGCTAGTTTGACAGAAATTCATAAGTTTTTAGCTACAAAAACCTCCGCCAAAAGGACGGAGGTTTAGCTTCTTATTTTTCCATAAATTTGTGCAGACGACGAATAGCTTCTTTGAGTGTATCTAGGTCTGTCGCATAGCTGAGACGGACATTCTCTGGTGCTCCAAATCCAGCACCTGTTATCAAGGCTAGGCCAACTTCCTCAAGAATAGCCGTTGTAAATGCTGTTACGTCTGTATAGCCTTTCATCTCCATAGCTTTTTTAACATTTGGGAAGAGGTAGAAAGCTCCTTGCGGTTTGACTACTTCAAAGCCAGGGACTTGGCACAAGAGAGGATAAATGGTATTGAGACGTTCCTCGAAAGCCTGACGCATGGTTTCTACGGAGTCTTGCGGACCAGTTAAGGCCTCGATTGTTGCGTATTGAGATACCGCAGTCAGGTTAGAAGTTGTTTGACCAGTCAATTTGCTCATAGCAGCAATAATTTCTGGATCACCTACTGCATAACCAACACGCCATCCTGTCATAGCATAGGCCTTAGACACTCCATTGATGACAATAGTTTGTTTGCGAATAGCTTCTGAAAGACTAGAGATTGGTACGAACTCATTCCCGTTATAGACCAAACGACCATAAATATCATCAGCCAGGATGAGAATACCATGTTCAACAGCCCAATTTCCGATGGCTAACAATTCCTCACGAGAGTAGATCATCCCAGTCGGATTAGATGGTGAGTTTAGTACCAAGACTTTGGTCTTACCTGTTCGAGCTGCTTCTAATTGCTCCACAGTTACTTTAAAGTGATTGTCTTCCTTGGCTTGGACAAAGACTGGAAGGCCTTCTGCCATCTTAACCTGATCCCCATAGCTGACCCAGTAAGGAGTAGGAATGATTACCTCATCTCCAGGGTTGATAACAGCCATAAAGAAAGTATAAAGGGAAAACTTGGCACCAGTCGCAAAAGTCACTTCGTTAGCCGCCACAGAATAACCATAATATCGTTCAAAATAGGTATTGACGGCTGCTTTTAACTCAGGCAAACCTGATGCTACCGTATAGAAAGACGCGCGACCATCTCGAATGGCTGCAACCGCAGCATCCTGAATATTTTCAGGAGTATGAAAATCGGGCTGACCTAAAGTCAAGAAAAGAACGTCTTTTCCTTCAGCCTTTAACTTCTTTGCTCTTGCATCACTAGCCAGAGTAACGCTTTCTTCCATCTCTAAGACACGTTTGGATAATTTCATTGTTTCTCCTTTTCGACCAAGGCGCCAGATTCAAAATCTACTAGATAATAGTTTCCTCCAGACTTGATTTCCCAGACAGGCTTTTCAGCGTACCGTCCGAAGGTAATCTTGTCGATCTCAGTTGCTCCTTTTTCTCTGACAACTGCTTCTGCTTTTTCTTGAGAAGTACCATTTTCTAGTTGATATACGTAAATATTGTTGCTACTTTTCTCTATTAAGACAGCAACTGATTTCTGGTTCTTATCTTGGCCAAGAACACTATAATAGCTTTCTAAACCATTGAAGATATCAATCTGGCTAACCGTTTCTAGATTTGCATACTGCTTAGCGAGTCTTTCACCTTCTACCTTAGCAGTTTGATAAGGCTTCATGCTGAGCCATACCAAGTAGAGAAAGGAAGAAGTGATGACTAGAGTTAACAAAGTTATACCAATAATGTACTGAAATAATAGGGAATTTTTTTCTTTTTTCTGTCTCTTTTTCACTCGTCTATTTTACCATCTATCCTAGTGAATTACAAGTGAAGTTAGGGGAGGAATCTGGATTTTCAATACGTTTTTAGGATATCATTACATAACTTCAAGCCGTGTTTTTATAGACTTTTCTACAGTCTTCATTTTTAATTAAAAACTTAGATTCTATTGATTTTATTTTCTGAGCATATCCCTTGCAAATGATTTTATCGTGTTGTAACATATATTATAACAACAGAGTGATTCTGATTAAAAGATTGAAATTTAAAGGAGACTCCCTATGTCTAAAAAAGTATTATTTATCGTTGGTTCACTTCGTGAAGGTTCATTCAACCACCAAATGGCACTAGAAGCTGAAAAGGCACTTGCTGGCAAAGCCGAGGTAAGTTACCTTGACTACTCAGCCATTCCTCTCTTTAGCCAAGACCTTGAAGTTCCTACACTTCCAGCTGTTTCAGCGGCTCGAGAAGCTGTTCAAGCTGCAGATGCAATCTGGATCTTCTCTCCAGTCTACAATTTCTCAATTCCAGGGACTGTGAAAAACTTACTTGACTGGCTTTCACGCGCCATTGACTTGTCTGACACTCGTGGAGCATCTGCTCTTCAAGATAAGATTGTTACAGTATCATCTGTAGCAAATGCAGGACACGATCAACTCTTTGCGATTTACAAAGACCTCTTGCCATTTATCCGTACACAGGTTGTTGGTGATTTTACCGCAGCCCGTGTTAATGATTCTGCCTGGGCAGATGGTCAATTAATCCTTGAAGATAGTATCGCTGCTTCTCTAGAAAAACAAGCTGAAGATTTACTTCAAGCTATTCAATAATAAAAAAGATAGTAGAAAATCTCATTTCTACTATCTTTTTGTCTATTCAACAAATTCTCCAATCATACTATGTTTTAATGGCAAACTACACATTACTAAAAGGAAAATGAAGGAGGATTGAATCCAAAAGAGGGCCAAATCAAAAATCCCATGCACAGCAACTACTGTTAAGAACGAAAGATAAAGACCAACAATTGGACGCTTGCTCGACTCCTGACTCATATCAATTAATTTTCGAATTGGGTCTGAAGAAGCAATCCCTAATAATACCGTTCCTACCACACCGTAACTCAATATCGTATCAATGTATATACTATGAGCATGTTCGTGATAAGGAGCAAAAATACGAGGATAAGAGTGCATATAGGTTAGGGGCCCCTCACCCCAGAAGGGGTTTTGTTTGAATAAGGTCATACCTGCATTCCAGATTGACACTCGTTCTTCCATAGACGAATCGAGCGTTCCCATTCGAACTCCCAAATCACTCGAGAAGAGGAAGGCTAGACCAACACCAAATACTCCGATACTGAGCCAGAAGGCACGCCAGTTCTTAATGGTAGTGAAAAGATAAATAATCGCACCAAAGATAATGGCTGGAAAAGCTGTTCTATTTTGGGTGAAATTCAAACCAAATAAATTCGCAAAGATTGCAATGAGAGAGAAAATTCTCAACCATCTCAATCGTGTCGTACTAATTAGGTAAAATCCAATCATAATACAGAAGCAACAGATAATCCCATAATAATTAGGATTAAAGAAGGCTACTTCTGCACGGTTCTGATGCCAGACCTGCATCTTAGGTGATAAGAAAGTATAATCAAATTTCTTTACAATCTGAAAATGCTCTAAAGCTGCAAAAACTGATGCTAGCACACTAAGCGACATAACCGATTGCAATATTAATCTGAAAAACTTAGGGGTTAAATGGGCTTGGTAATAGTAAAAGAAAATTGCAAAGAGGAACATTCCTAAGGTGGAAACCATCCCCATCACATTTTGAGCTAAAAGAGAGATAACACCACTATAGCCGATAAATAAAAGTAAGATAGAATGGTGGGATAATCGTTTTAATATCCCCTTCATCTCTCCTGTAAATATTAGACCTATTAAGTAGGCGATAAAAATAATAACGAAAATATAAAAAGGCAAGAAAATACTTAGAATAACAGCTAGTAAGACTAGCTCTTGCTTGGATAAGCCTTTCAATTTTTCAATGATACCTATTGATTTCACAACAGATCCTTTCTTTCTGCGCTATATAGCCCAGATATAAGCTATTAAAACATTTTACCATTTTTCAAATGATTTGAAAACCACTTTGTCCTTCTCATCCTAACTAAAACTTGGTAAAAATTTATAGGGAACCCGGATTCCTCCACTAAAAGCAGTCAATCTTTTGTAAAATTGTGGTACAATAAAATTAATTTCCCAGGAAAGGCTCTACTATGAAATCCTACCAAGAAGTTTACAAAATCTTAGCTCATGAAACAGATTATTTAAGCGGAGAGAAAATCGCTGAAATATTAAACCTCTCTCGCACCTCTGTTTGGAAGGCTATCCAACGCCTCCAGCAGGAAGGTTTAGAAATTGACAGCATCAAAAACCGTGGCTACAAACTTCTTCACGGTGACCTAATCTTACCTCAAGAAATAGAAGCTAACAGCCCAATCTCAGTTCAATTTAAACCTATCACCAAATCAACCCAGAGTGATGCTAAGGAGGCCATGGAAGCTGGTGCCAAAGGAGATACACTCTACCTATCAACAGGCCAAACTATGGGACGTGGTCGATTTCAACGCCCCTACTATTCTCCAGAACAAGGTGGAATTTACATGTCTCTCCACCTCAAGCCAAATCTCTCTTATCTAGATTTGCCAGCCTATACACTCCTGACTGCAGCTGCAATTTATAAGGCTGTTAAAAACCTTTGTCTGATTGATTTAGATATCAAATGGGTAAATGATTTATACCTAAATCAGAAAAAAATAGCCGGTATTCTAACTGAAGCCATCACTTCTGTCGAAACCGGCCTTGTCACAGATGTTATTATTGGTGTTGGTATCAACTTTTCTATCGCTGATTTTCCAAAAAACCTACAAGGGAAAGCTGGAAGTCTCTTTTCTCAAAATAGCCCAATCACTCGCAACGAGCTGATTGCAGAAATCTGGAAATGTTTCTACGAAACTGAGGCCGATGAGCTGCTTTACCTTTATAAAAAACAATCAATTGTTTTAGGCAAAGAAATTTCCTTTAAGAAAGATCAAGAAATCATCTCAGGAAAAGCTTGTGATATCTCTGACCAGGGTCAACTGCAGATAGAATTAGCTACTGGTGAAAAAATTTGGCTCAATAGTGGTGAAGTCTCCCTAACTAAATGGTAAACATTCCTCAATAACATAAAGAAAATCGACCTCTCTTTCGAGAAGGTCGATTTTTTGTTCATTTATTTTTTCAAACGCTCAACATCACGCGCAATCACAAGTTCTTCATCCGTTGGGATGACAAGGACACGAATTTTTGCAGCTTCTGTAGAGATGTCTCCAGTTACTCCAAAGACATTTTTCTCCGGGTCTACATCACAACCAAACCAAGAGATACCTGAAATAACTTTCTCACGCACAAGAGTTGCATTTTCACCAACACCAGCAGTAAAGATAATAGCATCTGCTCCGTTTAGGACAGCCAAGTATTGTCCAATGTGTTTTTGGATACGGTCAACATACATTTCAAATGCCAAAGCAGCATCATGATTCCCTGCTTCCATTGCAGCAATCACATCACGCATATCACTAGACTTCCCTGAAACACCCAGCAATCCTGACTCACGATTAAGAATACGACTGATGTCCTCAGGCTTGTTAAAGTCCTCTGTATATTGCATTAAATAAGGAATGATGGCTGGGTCAATATCCCCTGTACGAGTTCCCATCATAACACCACCAAGTGGAGTGAATCCCATTGATGTATCGATTGATTGACCACCTTTAACAGCTGTGATAGAAGCACCGTTACCAATATGGCAAGTGATCAATTTCAACTTTTCTAGTGGACGTCCCAAAAGTTTTGCTGCTTCTTGAGCAACGTACTGGTGACTTGTACCGTGTGCTCCGTATTTACGAACCTTGTTTTCTGTATAGTACTTAGTTGGTAATGGATAACGGTAGGCTTTCTCTGGCATTGTTGTGTGGAATGATGTATCAAAGACTGCTACACTTGTAATATCTGGCAACAATTCTTTGAAGGCACGAATCCCAGCTGCGTTTGCAGGGTTGTGCAATGGAGCAAGAAGGCCTAGTTCTTCAATTTTTTCTAAGACAGCACCTTCAACAACTGTAGACTCTTTGAAGTATTCTCCACCTGCAACAACACGGTGTCCGACACCAGTAATTTCATCATAAGTTTTAATAATATTAAAACGAATCAAGTCATCAAGTAAAATCTTAACAGCCAAGGTATGGTTTTCAATATCAAGAACTTGTTCTTCAGAACGACCATCAAACTTAACTGTTGAAACAGAATCCTTCAATCCGATTCGCTCAATTAAACCTTTTGCAAGCACCTTTTCTTCTGGCATTTGATATAGTTGCCATTTCAAGCTAGAGCTTCCAGCGTTAATTGCAATGGTTTTTGTCATAAATTTATTCCCCTTTTTAAGCGTTTTCAACTATTATACCAAAATTTGCACTAGATTTCATGCCCTTGACACCAATTTTGAAAATTTTCCTTAAATTCCATCAAAATTTCAGGGTCACGAAGACTGGTAAGTGGATAAACAAATGGTTCAACTCCTTCTCCTGTCTTCTTTTGTAGGACAAAAATGCTCTTAGACTGAGCTCCTTGAGCGAAGAGATCCTCTGGTAAGGCCACAATAGCCACTAGTTGGGCCTGTTCATTCAGCCATGATTTCAAAAGGTCACTCTGAGGACTTGTCAGGAGATCTGTTGGAGCTAGAAAAATCGCATAGCCTCCTGTCCTGAGATACTTGAGTGATTGTTCCATTAACAAATGATGAGCATAAGTATGTTCATTCTTAGCCGCTACTTGATAACGTGAGGCTGTCTGATTATCTGGATAGTAACCGACAGGCAGGTCGCTCACAATGATGTCACTTTCTTTTAATACTTGTGGACGTACTGCATCTCCTTGGACAAAGCCCATTTGAAGATCCATTACTTCTGCCATGCTTGCCGCCAAGTCAATCAAGAGGTCATCAAGTTCTATTCCCAGGTAATCTATCTTTTTGTTCATAGACGTTAAGAAACTAGCTCCAAGAATTCCCATCCCAGATCCCAATTCCAATAAGCTCACATTTTCAGCAGGGAAAAGTTGTTCAATGATAAAAATCATCAAGTGACCAACCGCATCCGGTGTGAACTGGTGATTTGCTTGAAGAGGCTCTGTTTGCGCTGCCTTCATTAACAAAAATTGATAGGTCCGTAACCACTCCTCTTTTCGAAGTGCCAAACGTTTTAAGGCCTGGTTATTTTTTTTGACTTGCTCCAGAGCGGTTTGACCATCGAGATAGATCCCATTTTGTTCAATCAAGGCATCATAAAAGCTTGTCGCCAAATCGTTTTGAATGATTTGGACATTTTCTAGTAAATAGGTATATGCTTGTTCAATTTTTTCAAAATCCATAATCTTATCTTACCAAATTCAGAGCCGATTTTCCAGATTTTCATAATACTGAAAACAAATAAAAACCTCTGAGATGACTCTCAAAGGTTTATTCTACTATTTACTATTTTCAACAGCTGCTGTTACAAAAGCAGTGTAAAGTTCTTCAGGACGATTTGGACGACTTGAAAGTTCTGGATGGTACTGACAAGCCACAAAGAATTTGTTTTCTGGGATTTCCACAATTTCGACCAAGCGATTGTCTGGTGAAACACCCGAGAAGACAAATCCTGCACCTTCAAACTGTTCACGGAAGGCATTGTTAAACTCATAACGGTGGCGGTGGCGACGTTGGACCACTTCTTTGTTATGATAAGCTGCTGCTGCCTTAGAACCACGTTTCAACTTAGAAGGATAAAGTCCCAAACGAAGGGTTCCCCCCATGTCCTCAACATCAATCTGATCACGCATGATATCGATGATCGGATATTTTGTATCAGGATCAAGCTCTGCTGAATTAGCCCCTTCAAGTCCCAAAACATGACGGGCAAACTCGATACAAGTCAATTGCATTCCCAAGCAGACTCCCAACATTGGTACATCATTTTCTCGAGCATAGCGAATCGCTTGAATCTTACCTTCTGTCCCACGTTGACCAAAACCACCTGGAACGATAATTCCATCAGCGTCATCTAATAGTTCCGCTACATTATCAGCTGTCACATCGTTAGCATTGACCCAATCAATCTTGACTTCTGTATCATTGGCATAACCAGAGTGTTTCAAGGCCTCTACGACAGAAATGTAGGCATCTTGCAACTCGACATACTTACCAACAAGAGCAATTTTGACTTGTTTTTTTAGATTCATAACCTTATCAACCATAGCTGACCACTCTGTCATATCTGCTGCCGGTGCATCAATCTTCAAATGGTCACAGACGATTTGATCCATGCCTTGAGCTTGCAGATTAAGCGGAATTTGGTAAAGATGATCTACGTCTAAGGACTCGATAACTGCTTCTGGTGCCACATCACAGAACTGGGCTAGTTTGTTTTTAATCCCTTGTCCTGCTGGTTTTTCTGTACGAATGACTAACATATTTGGCTGGATTCCCAAACCTCGCAATTCTTTGACAGAGTGTTGAGTCGGCTTGGTCTTCATTTCTCCAGCCGCCTTGAGGTAAGGAAGCAAGGTTGTATGGATATACATGACATTTTCTGCACCCACATCAGACTTCATCTGACGAAGCGCCTCTAAGAATGGAAGGGACTCAATATCGCCAACTGTTCCACCAACCTCTGTAATAATAACATCAGAGTCCGTCGTTAGAGCGGCACGCTTGATTTTTTCTTTCAAGGCATCTGTAATATGAGGAATGACTTGGACAGTTGCTCCCAAATACTCTCCACGACGTTCCTTGCGAAGAACTTCACTGTAGATTTTACCAGTTGTCACGTTGGAATATTTGTTGAGATTGATATCGATGAAACGTTCGTAGTGACCCAAGTCCAAATCTGTCTCAGCCCCATCATCTGTCACAAAGACTTCCCCGTGCTGATAAGGACTCATGGTTCCCGGATCGATATTGATATAAGGGTCAAACTTTTGAATGGTTACCTTCAAACCACGATTTTTCAAGAGCCGTCCTAGGCTCGCCGCAACGATCCCTTTTCCAATAGACGACACCACACCACCAGTTACAAAAATATATTTCGTAGACATAGATTCCTCTTTCTAAAATGCTCAAAACCCTGTTTCCTAGAAGGGGAGATCGGAAACAAGATCTTCATCAAATACTACAATCCAAGATAAAAGTTCCCGGAAAAACAAAAATAGCTCCCTAATAACTAGGGAGCTCCGACCTCTAAAAGAGGTGCCCGAACAATATCTTACCTCAATTTGGTACATTTGTCAAATGTCATTCTTTACTAGATTTATAGTTCTACTGCAGAAAAGAAAACAACAAGGAGATTTCCTTGTTGTTTGGTATTATTATTCTTCTTCCTCAGAATCCTCGTCATCTTCTTCAACAAGATCAACATCTTCCCCAAGATCATCTGGTGCGATTTCGTTGATTTCGGCGTCGTAGGCTTCTACTTCGTTCTTCTCATCGTCTGGATTTTCATCATCATAAGAAAGAGCTGGATCTTCTTCGTAGGCGTCCTCATCCTCTGGATCATCTGCACCGTAATCAATGGCATCAGCATCTCCATCCATAAAGGCATTAACACGTTTTTTCTTAGCCTTAGGTGCTACTTCTTCATCGTCACTTTCTTCAAGAGCAATGATTTCTTCGTCAATTTCATCTACTCCATACCATGAACGAAGGCCCCACTTGTTATCTCCAAGAGAGATGAAGCTACCATCAAAGTTCAACTCTGTATAGAACAAAGGTAGTGCTTCGCGAATATCGCTATTAGAGGTACCAAGATAGTTTTGGATTTCATTGACCAAATCGCTAAAATGCATCTCGTGGTCGCGACCACGTTGTTCCAAGATGGCACGAGCCACCTCAATCATAGATAGTTCACTTTTTTCTTGCCCAGCAAATACTTCTAATTCCAAAGCGTTTCTCCTCTTTTTTTACTACTAATGCCAGAGTATATAAACTCTGGTCTCATTTTATCATGTACTCTTTATTGTACGATAATTTTCTTTATTAGTCAAAGGTTTAGAAGAAATTAATGTGAAATATTTCAGCGAATAAAAAGACCTGGGAGATACACTCACAGGTCCCTTACTTTATTTATAGCTTAAAGCTCGTTTAAAGGTTTTCCAGATACCTAAATCATCTGTTTGAAGGACTAGGCTGGCATACATACGTCCGATAAAGGCTGTTGCAGTCACAGCAAATACAACTGTTATCGCAAGAGAAATCCAAGCCTCGATACTATTTGCATAACCATTAATAGCTCTGAAAGGCATAAAGAAGGTTGAGATGAATGGGATATAAGATCCAATTTTCAAAACCAAATTATCCCCAGAAGCCCCTAAGGCGGTTACCCCTATAAAACCTACCATAATTAAGAGCATCAAAGGAGACAAGGCCTTACCAGAGTCTTCAGGTCGAGAAACCATAGAACCTAAGAAGGCAGCCAAGACAACGTACATGAAAAGACTAACCAAGACAAACAACAAGGTGTTCAGAGAAAAAGCTTCTCCCAAATGACTTAGAATACCTGAATTAGCCAAGAAAGGCATATCCTTAAAGAATAAGATAGCTCCAAGTCCGCCTACAACATAAATACCAATATGAGTCAAAATGACAAGAAGTAAGGCAATCATACGTGCGTAAAAGTAGTGACTAGCACGAATACTTGAGAAGACCACTTCCATAATTTTTGTCCCTTTTTCACTGGCTACCTCTTGAGCAGTGACACTGGCATAAGTAATCAAGATCATATAGAGGAAGAAGCCTAGTCCTGCTGCCGCAAAGGTTTGGACCATCTTTTTACTTTCCTTAGATTCATCAATCTGCTCTGAGAATTGAATCGTTTGTGCCAAGTGCTGTTCCTGTTCCTGAGATAAATGTGCCTCCGAACGATTGAGTTGGTATTGAAGCTCATTCAACTTAGTTGTCACAGCTAACTTAATGCCACTCTCTAGTGAAGTTTCACCGTGATAGACTGCCTTGAGAATACTACCTTCTTGATCAATGGTCAAATAACCTTTTATTTTTTCATCCTTGATGGCTTCTTGGGCGCTTGCTTCATCCTTATAGTCAACATTAATGCCATTGGTCGATTTAAGACTCTCTGTTACAGCAGGCACCGAACTAACTACAGCCACCTTATTATTCTGAGCCAGAGAGGAACTTTGAAGATAGCCAATTCCTCCAGATAAGCCGATAAAGAGAAAGGGCGAGATTACCATAAAGAAGAAACTCCAGGATTTGACATGACGTAGATAAGTTTCTTTGATTACAACCAACATATTTCTCATACTTCCACCCCTGATTCTAGTTTAAAGATTTCATCAATTGTCGGAGCTTGCTGGTCAAAGGTCGCGATATAGTGTCCTTGAGTCAAGATAGCAAAGAGCTCCTGTCCAGCATTTTCGTCATCTAGGATGAGCTTCCAAATTCCCTGCTTGGTCAAGCTAGCATGAATGACATGTGGGAGTTTTTCCAAGTCTTCCTGGCTCCTTTCACTTGCAACAAAGAGTCGCGTTTTGCCGTATTGATTACGAACATCTTGGACTGGTCCATGCAAGACGACACGCCCATCACGAATCATAAGGATATCATCACATAGCTCTTCGACATTGGTCATGACGTGGTCTGAAAAGATAATGGTTGCACCACGTTCTTTTTCTTTGAGGATAACCTGCTTGAGCAATTCGGTATTGACTGGATCCAGACCACTAAAAGGTTCATCTAGAATGATCAGATCTGGTTCATGCATTAAAGTAATAATCAGTTGAATCTTCTGTTGATTCCCTTTTGAGAGACTCTTAATCTTGTCTGTCAATTTCCCCTTAACTTCCAGTTTCTCCATCCATTGAGGGAGTTTTTCTTTGACTTCTTTTGCATCCATTCCTTTTAACATCGCTAGGTAACGAACCTGCTCTAGAACTGTCAACTTAGGCATGAGACTACGTTCTTCGGGTAGATAGCCAATCTGAGCATAGGTTTCCTGACGAATTTCCTGGCCATCAAACTGAATTTCTCCCTGATAATCTAAAAATTTCAAAATACTGTGGAAAATGGTTGTTTTCCCAGCTCCATTTTTTCCAACTAGACCTAAAATTCTTCCAGGCTGAGCTTGAAAATCAACGCCAAACAAGACTTGTTTGGGACCAAAACTTTTTTCAAGATTGCGGACTTCTAACATAATCCACCTCCTACTAATCTTACCCTCATTATACTCCTTTTTTTAGTTATTACAAGGATTTATGTACATTTTTATTAGTAGAATTTACTAGGTATTTTTTATATCAAAACGAATAAAATACAACTTCATTTTTCTTTCCAATATTCGGCATTTACAAAGACAAAAAAATCCATCCCTCAGGATGGATTTTAGACTGTTAACGCACTTCTGCATTCACTTTTTCTTCAAGCGATGCTTGGATTTTTTCCATGTAGCGTGCGACTTCTTCGTCAGTCAAGCTATCTTCTGGATTTTGGAAGGTCAAGCTGTAGGCCATGGACTTCATACCAAGTCCTAGTTTTTCACCTGAGAAGACATCGAAAAGTTTGATATCTGTCAAACGTTTCACGCCAGCAGCTTTGATGGCGTCTACCACATCTTGGTGAGTCACTTCTGCTTTGAGGAGAAGGGCGATATCACGGCTGACTGCTGGGAATTTAGTAATTTCCACAAAGGCTTCTGCTGGTTGAAGGGCTGCCTCAATAGCCGAAAGGTTAAGCTCGGCTACATAAGTTTCAGGGATATCATAAGCCTTAGCAGTGACTGGATGCACTTGCCCAAGGAAACCAAGAACTTGGTCGCCGAGTGAGATCAAGGCTGTACGTCCTGGGTGAAGACTCTTAATCTCTTGCGTTGCTGTATAGGTCGCTACAAGACCCAAACGAGTAAAGAGTGCTTCAAGGATTCCCTTAGCATAGAAGAAGTCAACAGGAACAGCTGCTGTTTGGAAGTCTTTTTCAGCGACTAAACCAGTCAAAGCAAAGGCGAAACTGTTGATTTCATTTGGCAAGTCTTCTTTTGGGTTACCTGTTTGTTCAAAGACTTTTCCAATCTCATAAAGAGCCAAGTTTTTATTCTTACGCGCTACGTTGTAGGCAACTGTATCTAAAATACCTGAAACCATATTTTGACGGAGGACCGAACGATCCACAGTCATTGGCCACATGAGCTCTGTCAAATGAGTTGGTTGAATGGTAAACTCAACCGCTTTTTCAGGAGTTGTCAGTGCATAGGTGATGATTTCAGTTAAGCCTGCCCCTTCTGCAATGGTACGAACTTGACGGCGCAATTTTTGTGTCGCTGTTAATTCACCTGCTGTACCATCGTCTTTTGGAAGACTGGTTGGCAAACGGTCATATCCATAGATACGAGCGATTTCTTCAAAGAGGTCTGCTTCGATAGTGATATCCCAACGGCGACGTGGAACGCTAACTGTGAAGGATTCTGCATTTCCAGAAAGGCCAAATCCTAGACGACGGAAAACATCCTCTACATCCGCGTAGGAAAGCTCAGTACCAAGGACACGGTTAACGTCTGCAAGAGTTGAAGAAACTTCCACATCAGATGTATCCAAGTGGCCTGCTGAAACGATACCCTTCCGCACGGTCGCACCAGCCAATTCCGCAATCATACTTGCTGCCGCATCAAGGGCTTCATTAACGGTTGCCACGTTGATTCCCTTTTCAAAGCGAGAAGATGATTCTGAGCGAAGATTGAGGCGACCACTTGTCTTACGGATAGATTTGCCATTGAAGACAGCAGCTTCAAGGACGACACGAGTAGACTTTTCAGAGATTTCTGTAGCTTGTCCGCCCATGACACCTGCAAGGGCAACAGGTTTATCAGCAACAGTAATGACTAAGTCAGTTGTTTCCAACTCACGCTCTTCCCCATCCAAGGTCACTAATTTCTCACCAGCACGTGCTTCACGCACACGGATGTCGTTTCCTTCAAAGGTATCTAAGTCAAAGGCATGCATAGGCTGACCAAAGTAAAGCAGGATATAGTTGGTCACGTCGACGACATTGTTAATAGGACGAATACCTTCGTTCATGAGGAGGTTTTGCAACCATTGTGGACTTGGTGCGATAGTCACATTGTCCAAGATACGAGCTGCATAGTAAGGAGCCTTGTCCGTATCAATGCTGACAGAAAGAGCATCCGCTGCAACTTGGTCTGTTTCTGTTAAAGTAAATTCTTTAAAATTGACTGACTTGTCATAGATAGCTGCTACTTCGTGCGCCACGCCACGCATAGAGAGGGCATCTGCACGGTTTGGAGTGATGGAAAGTTCGATGATTTCATCATCCAAGTCTAGATAGGAGAAAACTTCCTCACCTGGAACTGCATCATCTGGCAAGATTTGGATTCCATCTGCAAATTCTTTCGGTACAACAGAGTCAGAAATACCCAACTCACCAAGTGAACAGATCATCCCTAGTGACTCTAAGCCACGGATTTTCCCTTTTTTGATTTTGTAGTTGTCCGCAATGCGAGCACCTGGAAGAGCCACCATGACCTTGATGCCTGCACGCACATTTGGTGCTCCACAGACGATTTGACGGGCTTCTTCTTCACCCACATTGACTTGGCAGACATGCAAGTGTGTTTCGGGCACATCTTCACAAGACAAGACCTCACCAACGACAATTTTTGAGAGACCAGCAGCAGGTGATTCCACACCTTCTACCTCGATCCCTGTAGTTGACATTTTTTCAGCCAACTCTTGTGATGGTACATCAATGTCCACCAATTCTTTTAACCATTTATAAGATACAAGCATAATTTAATTCTCCAGAATGACAGTTGTCACTCTAGTTTTTTTCCTTTCCTATCATTTCATTAGAAGAATTATCTTCTTACCTTAATTTCTTTTTCAGTAACCAATCCGTATCTACCTTTTGCCCAACCATAAAACGATGTTGGCTAAATTTTTCAAAACCATATCGATTATAAAATGCTTGAGCTTTTGTATTATGCTCCCAAACACCTAGCCAAGCCCAGGAAAAACCATTTTTTTCTGCAAGTTCCAAAGCGAATTCAAATAGTTGCTTACCAAGTCCAAATCCTTGATATGTTTGTAGCACATAGAGACGTTGAATTTCAAAAGCGTTCTCTAATTCTCTCTCGGTTTGAGCATTTCCCCAGTTGACTTTGAGAAAACCAGCTATCTCCTCTTCATGCATAATGAAATAGGTTTCAGAGTCAGGATCTTCCAACTCAGTTGACAAAACTCTCAGATTATAAGCCTCTTCAAAGTATTCCTGTAACTGCTCTTCCGTATTATCATGAGCAAATGTTTCACGAAAGGTTTGTTTGGCAATTTTTGCCAACACCTCAACATCTGCTATTTCCACTTTTCTAATCATTATTTAAACTGTTCTGAGAAGCGGATATCTCCTTGGTAGAATCCACGGATATCGTTGATTCCGTAACGAAGCATAGCTACACGCTCTTGACCAAGACCAAAGGCAAAACCAGAGTAAACAGTTGCATCGATGCCACTCATCTCAAGGACACGTGGGTGAACCATACCGGCACCCATAATCTCGATCCAACCAGTTTTCTTACATACGTTACAGCCGTCTCCTCCACACTTAAAGCATGAAACATCCACCTCAACAGATGGCTCTGTGAACGGGAAGTAAGATGGACGCAAACGGATTTGACGCTCTTCACCAAACATTTTTTGCACAATCAACTGGAGGGTTCCTTGAAGGTCAGCCATAGAGATGTTTTTCCCAACAACCAAACCTTCGATTTGGTGGAACTGGTGACTGTGGGTTGCATCATCCGTATCACGGCGGAATACACGTCCTGGTGAGATCATCTTCAAAGGACCTTTTGAAAAATCATGGGCATCCATAGCACGCGCCTGAACTGGAGACGTGTGAGTACGAAGCAAGATTTCTTCTGTGATATAGAAAGTGTCCTGCATATCACGAGCTGGGTGATCCTTTGGAAGGTTCATACGTTCAAAGTTGTAGTAGTCTTGTTCTACTTCAAAACCATCCACTACTTGGTAACCCATCCCGATGAAGATATCTTCTATTTCTTCACTAGTTTGTGTGAGGACGTGACGGTGACCAGTCGCAACTGGACGACCTGGAAGTGTAACATCAATGCTCTCACTTGCTAGTTGAGCTTCCACTTTCTTTTCTTCCAAGAGCTTAGCTGATTCTTCAAATGCAGCTGTCAAAACATCACGAGCTTCATTGACGTGTTTCCCGATAACAGGACGCATTTCTGCAGAAACATCTTTCATCCCTTTCAGGATTTCAGTAAGGGAACCTTTTTTACCAAGGACAGAGACGCGCAATTCTTGCAGCTCTTTTTCATTTTCAGCAGAAATCTGCTTCAAGCTAGCTAGCGTTTCTTCACGAAGCGCTTTTAATTGTTCTTCAATAGTTGACATAATTCCTCCATCAGTCACTCGTAAGATAAAAAGAAAACCACATGTCAAAAACTCCACTCGGAGCGTTGACACGCGGTACCATCCGTTTTTATCTGACAAGCCAGACCTTTATTTCTGAATCCATAGGCAAGTGAATTCACCCAGCTTTCATATAGAGAACTTTCAGTCACGGCTCTCCTCCCTGATATACTTCCCCTGAGATACTAGTCTTGCAGATTCCTATTTAATTATTATTCATTTTATCAAATTTCAAGCATTCTTGCAAGGTGTTTTGCGACTAATCAACATAGTCTCCACCTTCAAAGCCATAATACTCTTCCAGACTGAGGCCACTTGCAGCGATTTCTTTGGCTTCTTTGCCAACATAGCGAAGGTGCCATTCTTCAGCCATATAACCCGTTTCTTTTTCCTTACCTTTAAGGTAACGAACGACAAAGCCATAGTCTGCGGCGTGGTCTAAAAGCCATTGAGCAGCCTTTTCTTCTGTCACTAAATCTCCATTTGTTCCTATTAGGTCAAAGGCAAGGCCAGTTTGGTGTTCACTGTAACCAGGTCTTGCAGAATAACGGTCAGCCTCAGCCTTGCCATCTTTATCTACATAGTTTTGATAAAGCTGAGTTTGAGTTTCATAACTTCTAAAACCACTATAGTTGTCGCTAATCGGGAATCCTGCTTGTTGCATAGCTGCAATGAGTTTCAACAGTTCTGCTTTAGCGGTAGGATTTTCCCCTGGATTATAGTCTTTTGACATAGGATAATGCTTATTAGCGACAACAATCTCATCGTACTTGCCTTGAATGCTGTAGTGATCTCCTTTGTCTACTACTTCTGCTTTCTTTTGACTAGCTGCCTGAGACTTACTTCCCGCAGTTCCTTCTTGGACAGTTTTTTCTTCCGTTGAAGTCTGAGTTTCTGAAGTTGCTGGCTTTTCTTGTGAGCAAGCCGCTAATGTCAAGGCTAATAATCCTGATAATACAAGATATCTTTTCTTCATCTTTAATCCTTTCATTTTACTATCTGGTTTAAAGTTTCTGATAATGTCGCAATCAAGTTTTCCAGTCTCCGATCTTTAACGTGATATTCCTCAGCAACCATTTCTTCCCATGGGACCCACCAAACTGGACCACGACCATTAAGACCATGTCCCTTCATATCACCCTCTCGTCTCGGAAAAATATGCCAGTGGACATGGGCATCTCCATTTCCCAACAACTCTACATTCATCTTTTCAGCAAAAAAGGCCTTAGAGACAGCTTCCTGAACTAAGCTCATTTCCTCTAAAAAGCGGAATTTGACAGTTGGATGCAGATGATGTAATTCTGTCACATGTTCTTTTGCCAGGAATAAAGTATAGCCTTCAAAATACTGGTGGTCTCCGATGACAACATAGCCTGTTTCCAGTTCTTTTACAAAGTAGGGATTTTCCCCTGCCTTAATCAATTCAATTCGTTGGCAAATCAAGCACATCTTAGTCTACCAATCCACTCTTGAGATAAGCATCCACCATACGCTCAGTAGCAACTACAGAATCGATATGAGTACGCTCATAAGAGTGACTAGATTCAATACCAGCTCCGAGAAGGGCGTGTTTGACTTCTGCTCCAGCTGACATAGCTGCAGAAGCATCTGAACCATAAAATGGATAGATGTCGAGTTTAAATGGAATGTCTTGGTCTTTTGCTAGGGCAACCAGATGTTGACGGAATTCATAGTGATAAGGGCCTGAAGCATCTTTGACACAGATAGACACTGTGTACTCATCCGTCTGCTGGTCATCTCCCATTGCTCCCATATCTACTGCTAGATATTCAACAACTTGACTTGGGATACTTGAGTTAGCACCATGCCCCACTTCTTCAAAGACTGAGAAGGCAAAATGCGTAGTGACAGGAAGTTCAATCCCTTCTTCCTTATAGACTTTAAGGAGATTTAGAAGGATAGCTGCACTGACCTTATCATCCAAATGACGCGATTTGATAAAGCCTGTCTCAGTTACGACAGTTCGTGGGTCAAAGCTGATAAAGTCACCAACCTCAATACCAAGTGCGCGTGTTTCTTTTTCATTGGTCACTTTTTCATCCAAACGTACTTCCATATTGTCCTGCGTGCGTTCAGCAGTGCCAGCGTCCTTGTATACATGACAAGAAGTCTGGTGGATCAAAATGGTACCTGAAATAGTCTTACCTGTACTAGCCACATGAACTGTACAGTTTTCGCCTTCAATCATGTTCCAAGGATAACCACCGATACGATCCATTTTGAGACGACCGTCTACTTTAACAGTACGAACGATAGCTCCCAAAGTATCCACATGGGCAGTCACATAGCGCTGTTGCTCGTCATTTTTTCCTTTGACAGTAACGTTGACACCACCTTTGGCAGTACGGATTGGTTGATAACCTAGTTTTTCAAGAGTCTCAACCAAATAATTCGTAATTTCACGCGTAAAACCTGTTGGCGATGCGATAGCAGTTAGTTCTTTGATATATTCTACAGTTTGATTCATTTCTTCACCTCTTGCTACCATTATATCATTTTTTACATCTTAGTATGTGTGAAAATAGAAAACTAGGATAATTTGAATACAAAAGTATTTTATGGTATAATAAGAGCAGTTCTTAGGAAGAAAGGAAAAAATATGAATAAATTTTTCAAAATGACGCTTTTCTTAACTCTACCGCTGGCATTCTTGTTGGGATGTTCAAAACAGTCATCAACAACTTCTAACTCTTCAAAAGTAGAGTCAACTGAGGTAAAAACCACTGAGGCTGAAACAAGTGAAAAGAAATCAGAGCTAAAAACTGTAACTTTTGTAAACGATTCTCAGCCTGGTGTCCAGTCAACATTGACCTATACAGTTGACGGTGATAACGTTGTGAAACAAACTGCTCACAATGTCGCTGACCCCGAAGTCCTAAACAATACTGCAGATGATTTAAAAAATCTTGTCGAAGAAACCTACAAAGGATATAAGGGCCTCAAGGGGGTAACTTTATCTGTCGAGATTAAAGATGGTAAAGTCGTACAAGATCTTGAGATTGACCTTTCAGTTGCAAGCATTGACGAACTTAGAAAAGCTTTACCAGAAGAATACTCAGGTGTTGGGAAAAACGTTAGCTTTAAAGCCTCTAAGAAAATGTTAACAGACCTTGGTTATAAGGAAAAAACGAACTAAGAGTAATAGAAAAAAACTTGGCCAACGCCAAGTTTTTTTATTCCATCTCAAAAGCTTCACTCTTTTGCTTATTTGGAAGAACAAGGGAAAGTAAAATACCAATAATCGCTGGTACTAACCATGGTAAGGAAGCCTTAGCAAATGGTAGAGCATTCACAATGTTTGCAAGGAAGGTCACTTCAAATGAACTTCCTAAGACACTAGCTACGGCAATAGCTGTAACAAGACCCATCGTCAATTGCATGCCTGGTTTTGAAAGTGGTACAAACTTGTTCACAATCACAATCATAACAATCACAATGGTAATTGGATACAAGATAACTAGGACAGGGATAGAATATTTGATGATTGCATCAAGACCAAGGTTGGCAATTGCAAAACCAATCAAGGTAAAGACAGTCGCATAAACCTTATAGCTGAGTTGTGGGAAACGTCCGTTAAAGAACTCCGCAGTTGAAACAATCAAACCTACAGTCGTTGTGAAGCAAGTTACTGTTACCATGGCTGCTAGGAATAATTGAGCTGTTGAACCAAAGATTTCTTGGGTCGCTTGTGACAAGATATAAACCCCTGGAGTTCCACCCTTCATCGCTTCTTCTGTCATTGGGAAGTGATTTCCAAGGAAACCTAGGCCAATGTATAGGGCACTAAAGCCAAGTGCTACGACAATTCCGACTACCCAAATGGTTGAGATGTACTCTTTTTTACTCGAAAATCCAAGTTGTTTCAAGGTTTCAACCGCGATTACACTAAAGGCAACAGATGCGAGAGCATCTAGAGTATTATATCCTTCAAGGAATCCTGCTCCAAATGCTGAAGCTTGATAAGCTGCTGTAGCTACTTGTGGAGCATTCCCACCATATTTAAAGGCTCCAAGAATTACCAAGATGATAATTAAGAGGGCAAAAACTGGTGTCAAAACCCGACCGATACGATCCAAAATCTTTGAAGGATTAAGCGCGATTAAGTATGCTGCTACAAAGTAGATAAGGGTAAAGACAATCAAGCCTAGACCTTTGTCAGCATCTGCCAAGAGGGGACTAATCCCTACTGCATAAGAAGTTGTTGCAGTACGTGGAATGGCAAAAAATGGACCAATCGACAAGTACAAAACTGCTAGATAAATCGTTGCAAACCAAGGGGAAATCTTTGTAGAAATCTCATAGATATATCCCTTAGGATTTAAGGTCCCGATGATCAAGGTCAAGACCGCAAGTCCGACACCCGAAAGTACAAATCCTGCAATGGCAGGGAGAAAGCGTTCCCCAGATTGAGCACCTAGGGTAGGGGGGAAAATCAAATTACCCGCACCAAAAAATATTCCAAACAGGAGTAATCCTGTTAAAGCACCTTTTTTAGCCATAAACTCTCCTTATAAAAAATAAAATACTTTCTTAGTATAACATGATTAAAGGCTTGAAAAGGCTATCTCGGAAAAATTTTAAAATGTTTTCAATTTTCTGATTTTTAGAGAAAATAAATTCTCTTTAAAACCTTTCTTATTTTCGGTCTTAAAGGGAGTTTTTTTCTTATTCTAAGGCATCCATGCCACCTTGGACATTGATAACCTCATATCCTTGTTCTGCTAAAAATTGACAAGCGCGTGCTGAACGCATTCCTGATTTACAAATCACGTAGTAAAGATTATCCTTATCTAGTTGTTTATAAGTATCAGCTAATTGGCTGAGAGGTAAATTACGAGCGCCTTCTAAATGAAGAGCCTCAAATTCCTCTACTTCTCTCACATCTAATACAGAAAGCGACTCTTTCTGGTATAGTTGGTAAAAATCATTAAAAGTAATTTCTTTCATTTTTCTTCTCCGAGAATTTTTTGAATTCTTTCTTTCAAGTTAGGCAAAACATCTGCTTCAAACCAAGGATTCTTTTTCATCCAGATTTGGTTCCGAGGTGACGGGTGAACCAAAGGGTAATAATCTGGCAAATAATCCTTAAAGCGATGCACACGGTCTGTTACCTTGCCACTAACTTTCTCATGCAGATAGTAAGCCTGAGCATACTGACCAATCAAAAGCGTCAATTGAATATCTGGTAATTCTTTTAAAAGTTTAGGGTGCCACTTTTCTGCAAAACCAGGTCTAGGCGGTAAGTCACCGGATTTTCCATGCCCTGGAAAATAGAAATCCATTGGCATAACTGCAAAATAACCTGACTTGTAAAAAGTATCTTCGTCCACACCCATCCACTCTCGCAAGCGGTCGCCACTTTTATCCTTCCAGTAAAGCCCCGCTTCCTGAGTTTTAAGACCAGGTGCTTGCCCAATGATATTGATACGGGCTGTTTTTGGTGCTGCAAAGAGAGGTTCGATTCCTTGCTCAGTATAGTGTTGATTTTGTGGGTCAGCCATGATGGCTTGCTTGATTCTTTCGATTTGAGACATCTACTCTCCCTCCAAAAAGAAGTCTAAGCATAAAATCTCAGACTTCTATAGCATTATTTGATCAATTCATAGATAGCTTCAGCATAGATAGCTGCTGCACGGAAGAGATCGTCCAAGGCGATAAATTCGTTGGCTTGGTGCATAGTGTCGATAGAGTCTGGGAACATAGCACCATAGGCTACACCACGTTCTAAGAGACGACCAAAAGTTCCACCACCGATAACTTGTTCATGCCCTTGAAGACCTGTTTGTTTTTCATACACGCTCAACAAGGTTTGTACAAGTGGATCTTCCATTGCTACATAGTGAGGTGTGTGTCCATGTTCAGAAAGGCTAACTGAAGCAACTGGCAAGCTTTCAAGAACTGACTTGATTTGCTCTGGACTTGTTCCTTTTGGATAACGGAAGTTAAGGGCAATGGTATTGTCAGCACTTGTTTCGTCAAAGCGGAAGACACCAGCATTCATAGAAAGGGCACCCATCTTTTCATCCACATGAGCCACTTTCAAGTTTTTGCCTTCGTGGTCATTCAAGAGAATCTTACCAGCAATGTCAAGGAAGTCTTTTGCAGGTCCTTCAAAAGCAAACTGGCTGAGGAAGAGGGCTAGATAAGTTGCACCGTTGAAACCTGAAGCAGGCATAGCACCATGAGCAGATTTACCAATTACAGTCACCTTGTATTGACCGTTTTCTTCTTGAATGTCTCCTCTAAGTTTGTGCTCTGCAACAAATGCGTCTAGTTTCGCTTGCAAGTCAGCCAAGTCCCCTGAAACGACTGCAGTTGCTGATTCTGGCACCATGTTTTCACGCAAACCACCTATGAAGCTGTGAAGACGAGCTGCACCCTTGTTTTCACCAGCAAAGTGGAGGTATTCTGTGATATTTCCTTTTTCACCATTAATAATAGGGAATTCAGCATCTGGAGAGAAACCAAAGTCTGGTTTTGCTAGTCCTACATGGTCAAAATAGTAGTCCATGTCAGCCCAGCCTGATTCTTCATCAGTTCCGACAATAAAGCGAACTTTTTTAGAAGTTGGAAGGCCAAGCTCTTTAATGATTTTCAAACCATAGTAACATGCTGTAGTTGGACCCTTGTCATCTGACGCTCCACGCGCATAAAGACGGCCATCCTTGATAGTTGGCGTGTAAGGATCAGTATCCCAACCGCTACCAGCTGGCACCACGTCCATGTGGGCAAAGATTCCAAGAACTTCTTCTCCTTGACCAAACTCAAAATGTCCTGCATAGTTGTCGACATTTTTTGTTGGATAGCCGTCACGGTCTGCAATTTCAAGGAATTTTTCCAAGGCTTTTACTGGACCAGGTCCAAATGGGTGCTCCGCATCTGCCTTACTGTCATCACGTTCTGAGTTGATTTCCAAAAGGCTAAACAAGTCAGCCAAGAGGGCTTCTTTACGTTTTTCTACTTCTGCTGTAAAATCAATAACTGTCATTTTTACTTCCTATCTTTTTTCGATAATTTCATCTACTGGCAAGCGGTAGCTTGGTTCCAACTTCTCGTCTGTGTATCCTACTGTGATCAAAAGTTCTGGACGGAAGCGTTCTTCAATTTCCAAGACCTCGTTGACTTTTGATTTATCAAAACCAAGGATAATGTTTGAACCGATTCCCTGGTCAGTCAATGCAAGGACTAAGTTCATCGCAACCAACCCTGCATTAAGGGCTAGGTAGTCACTGATTTGTTGTTCATTGTAACGCGCAAACTCTGCTGGAAGATTTTTCATAAAGTACTGAAGTTGTTCTTCCGAGAAGTTCTTTGCTCCACCAACACGGGCAATCTTGCGAGCTCGTTTAGCTAGGTCAGTATCTGTAAACAAGGCAATGGTTACAGGGGCAGATGCTACTTGCTCAAAGTTTGAACCGTAAGCCAATTTTGCTAGTTCAGCATTTCTCTCACGAACTACAACAAACTTCCAAGGCTGACTATTGTGAGCACTCGGTGCCAAGGTTGCGATTTCAATAGCTGTTCGAACATCCTTGGGATCAACTGGTTTATCAATAAAATGCTTAGTCGCATGACGTTTTTTATTTAACTCAAGAAATTTCATAATTGATTTCCTTTTCTATTTCTATTGCTTCCATTTTACCACATTCTGAAAGAGCTTGCAGAGATTTTTCATTAGTGGCCTAAATTATCTTTTTCTTTTCTGATTTAAATTTTAGATTACAAACTCAAACTGAAAATTACAATATTTTTCTATCACTTCCATAAAAAATATATATTGGCTATTTGATTGATTGTCTGGTAAGCTAGATACCATTAAGTAAAGGAGACACACATGAAAAAATTATTCTTATTATTAGCCATTAGTCCCTTGTTAGTGGCCTGTGGACAATCTAAACAGGATAGTACTTCAACTTCCACTGCTATCCCTAAAACCATTGTCGTAGCCACTGCCGGAGACATCCCACCTTTTGACTTTGAACAAGATGGTAATTTGACTGGATATGATGTTGAAGTTTTAAAAGCGGTTGATGAAAAACTGGGTCAATACAAGATTGAATTTCAAAAAACTGCTTGGGAGAGTATCTTCCCTGGAGTTGATGCTGGTCGTTACCAAGCTGCTGCTAACAACTTGAGCTACACCAAAGAGAGAGCCGACAAATACCTATACTCGCTACCTATCGCAAAAAATCCTTTGGTTCTCGTGAGCAGAAAAGAAAAGGCTCTTACCTCTCTTCAAGACATCGCTGGTAAAACTACTCAGGATGACACTGGAACTTCTACTGCCAAGGTTGTTACAGACTGGAATCAAAGTCACTCCGATAATCCTGCTACCATCCAATATTCTGGCGAAGATGTGGCTAAGCGTTTGACTGACCTCGCCAACGGTGAATTTGATTTCCTAATCTTTGATAAAATCTCTGTTCAAAAGATTATCCAAGACCGAGGTTTAGACTTGAACGTAGTCGACTTGGAAAGCAATGATAATCCAAATAACTACATTATCTTCTCAAGCGACGAAAAAGAATTTAAAGAACAATTTGACAAGGTCCTCAAAGAACTCTACCAAGACGGAACCCTTGAAAAACTCAGCAAAACTTATCTCGGTGGTTCTTACCTACCAGATGCATCAGAATTAAAATAAAAGGATTGGCTAGGCCAATCTTTTTTTCTAGCAAAAAATATGTCAAAAATAGTTGACATTTTATTTTCAAAAGAATATACTATAATCAAATATATGTGACACAATCTAAAAAGGAGGAAGCATGAATCGTGTGAAAGAATTCCGCAAGGAACTGGGCATGTCCCAGCTTGAGCTCGCCAAGGATATCGGTGTCTCGAGACAAACCATCAATATGATTGAAAACGACAAGTACAATCCAACCCTGGAACTCTGTCTCAATCTCGCCCGCAGCCTCCAAACAGACCTCAACAGTCTTTTTTGGGAAGATGATTTTTAACAAAAGGAGAAAAAATGAAAAAAGAAACCTTCACTGAAAAACTGATCAAACGCACATACGGCATTTCTGAGCCCCTTGACGAATACAAACGGCGCGAGGCCGATCGTATCGGTAACCAAGTCTTTATCATCCTCTTTTATCTGATGATTTTCGGAAATCTTATTCCACTCGTTCTAGCCTATAAATTTCCTCAACTAGTGGCTCTGGTCTAGCCTCCTCTGATTTTAGTGATTGCCCTCATCGCTGCTAGCTATCTCACCTACCAAATGCAAAAAACAGGGATTACAACTATTGAACCAGATATGCTGAGTGAGAAAGAAAGTAAGCAACTACACTACCCAGGTCTTAAAGCAGGTTTGTTCTTTGGTCTATGGATGTTTTTTATAACTCCTCTTCTCAGTATACTCATAGGTGAAAGTCCGGACTATTTTAATTCTCTTCTCACTATAAGAAATGGTGTATCAAGCATTCTCGGTTCTATCTTCTTCGGAGCAAGCATACAGTTCCTCATCTCTCGTCGCATTACAAGAGCTAAAAAAGTGCAGGATAAGGATTAGGAGAAAGCTTATGAAATCACTAGTAACGTTACTTACCTATCATCTTTTGTTCAGTTCTCTACTCGCCTTCATCATCATTTCAGGGAACTTGCCCATCTACGAAACAGTCCTTGTTCTTGTCTTTGTTCCAGCACTCAACAAAGGACTGACTTATCTAAAGATAGATTCCCAAAAAACGCGTATACTCAACTTAGCACTATGCTTTATGATTATATCCTTGCCACAACTGACGGTTATTTCAAGCGATTGGAAATATTATTTACTATTCACTATCGCTACCCTTTCTTCTATCACTTATCTTTATTATCTCTATCAATTCGTAAAAGCAACAAAGTAACATCGTTCATTTAGGAGAAATTATCCATGCAAAAAGAAGACTTAACAACTCGCTTACTTCGAAATTTCTTTCATATACAAGGGCCTTTTGACGAATGCCGTCAAGAGGTTATCTACAAGGCTTGCGCCCGTTCCATGGTCCAAATCTTTTACTCTTCCTTCTTTCTCTTCCTGTTCTATATTTTGTTCGGACGCTTTATAGAAATTGTTCGATCGCTTATGCCCTACCTCTATTTTGGACTCATTCTGTTCATGAGTATAAAAGCTCAAAGAGCCGTACAAGAGCTTCATCTTGAAAAGGATGACAAATCAGAAATCATCTACAAAACCTACAGCAAACGCCAAATAAAAGTTCGTAGTTGGTTGGTATTTATAAGTATTGAGATTGGCTTATTTGCTCTGTTGCTCTTTCATAAACTCTTCGTTCAACAGATGTCCCTTTCAACTTTCTTGGAAAAAATCATCCAAACAGAGATAATGATCCCCTTACTGGTCTTTGGTCTTAGTATTGGAGCAATCTTTGGGACTATGGTCTACTGCTTTTTATCACTACATAAGGAAAAGTAAGAAACTACTTGGATTATTGTTTAAAAGCAGATGGACAAAAGCTCACTTTATTGCAAAAATTCAGTAAATATTTTCATGATAAAACGCATAATATCAATCTTTTTGAATTCCTGACGTTATGCGTTTTATGATTTTAAAGACAGTTTGCCTCATTCCTTTTACAAAACGAAAAAGCCATTCTTTACAGATGGTTTTCTAGCAACCGAATCGGTACGCACTTTTTTAAGTTGGATACGGACAAAGTCTTATTTTAACTTGCTGTATTGTTTCGAATAGTTCCAAAACTTATTTTTTGTATGTTATAAAAGAATATTTTAAAAATGAAGGTTTTTTCTATGGAAAATGATGTGTTTTTTGATTATTTTTTAAAATCACTTAGGTTTCATTTGGGTGATAGGTGTAAGGATATTGGATTTATAAAGTTTTTTAAAGATGAAAATAATTGTTTTATTACTATAGAGGATTATGTTTTGGAATCATTTGTAATATTGTCAAATATTTTGAGTGAGAAGAGGATTGTATTTTCTTGTGGAATTATTTATAGTAAGGGGGTAGTTACTGGAGTAGAAGTATATATGAATGTATTAGAGTTAGAAAGATTAAATAATTTGTACAAGATATAGTTTTGAAGAATACAAAAAAAGATAAGGGAAGCTGTCTAAATGAGATATGTAGGTTGATAGTATCAATGTTTCCTGGTTTTAGAGCTGTGTTGTTTCGAATAGTTCCAAAATACATCTCGAACTAAATATAAAACAAACCCCTAACACTTCTCCGTGCTAGGGGTTATTTTATTTTCTTAAATAACGCATATATTCGACTAATACGTAGATGAGGATTGTTAAACAAATGATAATCTCTAACCAAACGAGGAGGTTAAGGACTGGAAACTGAAGGATACCTTGAGCCATTTTCAAGGAAGTTGCTGTGATGATGGTTGGAAAGGTTAGGGCTGAGAAGGCTGGTTGGAAACCTTGTTTTAAAATCCTTGGCAAGCGGCTAAGGACAAAGAAAAAGAAGCTCTGTGATGCAAGAATCATAACTAGTAAAATCCAACTAGGAAGACTGTATCCTCCTACTCTCACTAATGCTGCCAAAAGGAGAGAAAATGGAGCACAATAGATTCCTTCTTGCCCCAGCAAAGCGAGCGGTAATGGATTTTTCCTCAAATCTTGATAAATTAGAGGGTAAAGGATAAGGGTTAAGATAAAACCAAAAATCCAAGCTCCATAGGCAATCCCAACAATGCCCACCACGGGGTAGGTCAAGCTCGCTACTGCTATTCCTACATAAAGAACCGTCCAAGTTGGTGTTGCACTGGCCCTTTGTTTAACCAAGACATAGTTCTTTGTAAAGTATAAGATGAGGTAAACATCTAGAAGAAAAGCAAACCACCAGAGAATCTGTGCAACAATACTCATGTTCGGGGGTAAGATTCGTAATAAATACGTTGATAAAATCATCCCTGCCATGGGAAAGGTTGCCATTCCTGACAAAACAGGGGCTTTCTTTAATTCTTGCTTACTTTCATGCCAGTTATTGAGGTGGCTTACCAAAAAATAAAACCACAAAATCAAGCCAGACAAACTAAAGATGTGTGATAAAAGCGGAAAAATATCCAAGATGAGATTTCCTGCTCCAGCCAATCCCAATAAGCAACCTGAAAAGGCTAAGGGGAGTTTTTTCATACCAACCTCCGAAAATGACGTTACTATCAGTATAGCATAAATAAAGCTCAGCTAGACAAGGCTTCATCAATTTTTTTGGCTATAAAACGATTGTCCCCTTTTAAAATACTCACTAACAATAATGATTAAAATAAATTCATCAAAAAAGTACCTATCAAGTGATAGGTACTCTTTTGACATTTCATTCTATAGCTTGGTTAGCCTTTAAAGGTTACGATAGTCGCTCCAGAACCACCTGCATTTTGTGGCGCATAGCCAAAGCTCTTGACTTGCTTGTTTCTTTGGAGATATTTGGTTACTCCTTCACGGATGACTCCTGTACCGATACCATGGATGATGTCCACTTGGGCCATGTTGTTGAGCAGGGCTTGGTCGATAAAGGCATCCAAGGCTTCCATAGCCTCCTCATAGCGTTTGCCACGAAGATCAAGTCTAGCCTGCGGTGCTTTACCAGCAGCACGCTTGACCACGTTAACTTGTTTTTTCTTGACTGGCGCTTCTTGTTGAGCTTGTACTAAGTCAAACTCTTTTTCTTCAAGCGTCATCTTAATCAAGCCAACTTGAGCTTCCCAGCGACCATCCTTGAGTTGATTAGTCAAGGTACCTCGTTGACCATAGCTTAAAACGATGATATCATCCCCAACTTTTGGAGCTCGTTTTTTCTTAGCCTTTTGGAGGACCTTGTTTTTAGAAAGATCTACTTTTTCAGGTGCTAACTTCTTGAGTTTGGCCTTGGCTTCGATAATTTCATGTGGTTTTAGTTGAGATTTACTGTGAAGATTTTTAAGAATATCATCACTCTCAACTAGAGCCAATTCAACAATCTCCGCAGCTTGCTCACGCGCCTTATTGAGTTCTGTTTCCTTCTCACGATTGAGCTCATTGTAGAGTTTTTTAAGCGCACGGTTCATCTTGAGGTTTTCTTGCTCGACCTGGCGAATATTCTCAAGACGTTTACGGCTTTCAAGCGTCTGCTCTTCCAATTGCTCAATAATACGATTGACATCATTGTCTTGATTAATCTGCTTGCTAGCATCGCCTACAATGACATCTGACAACCCTAGACGTTTAGCAATCTCAAAGGCATTGCTTCGACCAGGTACTCCCTGCATAAAGCGATAGGTCGGGCGCAAGCTAGCTGTATCAAACTCCATGCTGGCATTTTGAACATAAGCCGTTTCAATCCCATAGGCCTTGAGTTCAGGATAGTGAGTGGTTGCCATAGTCTTGACCTGACGCAAACGCAAGTCTTCTAGGATAGACATGGCAAGGGCTGCACCTTCTTGGGGATCTGTTCCTGCTCCAAGCTCATCTAGCAACAAAAGCGAGTTTTGATTGACCTTACCAAGAATATCAACAATATTAGTCATGTGACTAGAGAAGGTTGAAAGACTTTGTTCGATGGATTGTTCGTCTCCAATATCCGCAAAGACTTCCTCAAAAATCCCCACACGACTTCCCTTATCCGCCAAAATCGGCAAACCTGACTGAGCCATCAATTGCGTCAAACCTAAGGTTTTAAGCATAATGGTCTTACCACCCGTATTGGGACCAGTGATAACGATGGCTGTTAGATCCTTACCAAAGTGTACATCATTAGCAACAGCATTTTGCACCAAGGGATGACGAACATGAAGGAGTTGAATCTCCTGTCCTTCAGAGACTTGTGGCACTACTGCTCCTGTCTCTTGGATAAAGCGAACCTTAGCCCGAATCAAGTCCAAATGCCCAATAATCCATGCATCATTAGCAATTTCAGCCGCATGAGGTCGCACTCGCTCAGAGAGTTCTTGCAGGATACGCATCATTTCATAGCGCTCGTCTGCACGAAGACTGGCGATTTCCTCACTCAGCTTGACTACTTCACGCGGTTCGATATAGACAGTGTTCCCGCTGGCAGAAATATCATGAACCACACCGGCAATCTTATTACGATAGGTGTTTTTGACAGGAAGAACCTGGCGACCATTTCTACTAGCGATGATGCCTTCAGTCAACATCTGAGCCTTTTGTTTGAGAAGGTCTTGCAAGACGTCACGAACTTGGCTCTCGCTATCATGGATTTTACGACGGATTCGTGCTAGTTCCTCACTAGCAAAATTCTCAATAAATCCAGCTTCATTGATGGCCTGGAGATTGCCCTGTAGATGTGGGAAATCATGAAGTTTCTCAAACCAATTTGCCAAGTGGTCCAAGCGTACATTTTCAAGATTATCATAGAAATTTTTCAGTTCACGGCTGGCAAATATGACACGTTTGAGAAGGAGAAATTCCTCTATGTTGAGATCAGCACCCATCTCCAAACGTTTACAGGTAGCCGCAATATCTTTTGTTGCCGAAATGCTAAAATGAGGATGCTCAACAAAGAGTTCTTGCATCTCCTTCATCTCTGCAAAGGCCTGTCTAATTTTATCAACTTTATCTGTTGGGACTAGCTCTTTTAACTGTTCTAGTCCTTGTTCCGTCAAAAAATGAGGTTCAAATAAAGCCTTAATCTTGTTAAATTCTAACGTTTCTAGTATTTTTGTATTCATCTTATTTCCTTAGTATAAAAGTTATGGCTTTTCTTATTTTCAACTCTTTAAATCAATCTCTTACTTTTCGAAATTGTAAACAAAAGGCTAGGAATAGTTCCCGCCCTTTTTAACCGATTATTTTAGTAACCCAAAGATGTTTAATAAAATTAGTTGTGAATGGAATGCTTTGGATGATATGTCTAGCTACAAAGCTATTTTCAAGTGAATTTTGAACAATTTGTAATGGCACAGTCGCGAGAATCGTTAGCATCATCTGGAGGACAAACAAGGTCACACCGATTGATAGCACACCCGCACCGATACGGTAGTATTTCCCATCAAGTATCTCACTTGGTACTAGGTTTAGAAAAAGACCAAACAAACGGCCAATGCAGTAAAAAATCGTAAAGGCTAAGAGGAAGCCGACACCTGCATAAAAAACTTTATCTAGTTGGAAAAGTTGATTGGGTGGGAAAAAGAAAGTTCCCTGTCCTTCCTGCGGATTAGCATAAGGGATTAATAAATTGAACTTCTGTCCTAAAGCTAGGTAATATTTGCTTGCAAAATAAGCTGAGACAATCGTTGCTACAAGATAATATGCTTGTAAAATAATTCCTCTGCGGTAGCCAATATAAAAGCTCCAAGCAAGGATTAATAAGAGTAGAATGGAAATCATAGGGAATCCTCAATCTTACTCTGCTCTTGTTTAGCCGCAACCACTTTATAACGGAGCGATTCTAACTCTTGCTCCTTATCATCAAATTCAATCTCACGGCTGAGCTGTGTTGACAAGCAGTTAACCGCTAAGAGAATAGCTACTGTCTCATCATCAGCTCCAGGCATTTGTTCTTTGATTGCTTCATACTTTTCCGTCGCAACTTTAGCAATCTCCTCCATGAAAAGATTGTCATGTTCAGTTGTCAGCGTTAATGTTTTTTTCCCAAATGTAAACTTGAATCGATTTAAATTTGCCATAAAATTCACCTCACGATATTATACCAAATTTCACTAAGTTTGTCAGTTTTTACCAATTCTAGCGCTTTTATGGTACAATAGAGACTATGGCAAGTATCACATTAACTCCGAGTGAAAAGGAAATTCAGACTTTTGTTCAAAAGCATGAACATGCACTCACTCCTAGTAAAAATCCTTATATTCGCTACTTTTTAAAACTTCCTCAAGCCAGTGTTTCCGTCTATACATCTGGGAAAGTCCTCTTGCAAGGGGAAGCTGCTGAAAGCTATGCTAGCTTTTTTGGTTATCAGGTAGCACAAGTAGTTAGCGGGCAAAATTTCCCCTTAATTGGAACAGATGAAGTCGGAAATGGTTCCTACTTCGGTGGTCTGGCTGTAGTGGCGTCATTTGTAACTCCTGATCAGCATGACTTGTTACGAAAACTTGGGGTTGGAGATTCTAAAACACTAACTGACCAAAAGATTCGTCAGATTGCTCCCATTCTTAAGGAGAAGATTCAGCATCAAGCACTCCTTCTTTCGCCAAGTAAATATAACGAAGTCATTGGTGAACGCTACAACGCTGTTTCTGTTAAGGTAGCTCTTCACAATCAAGCAATCTTTCTCCTCCTTCAAAAGGGAGTTGAGCCTGAAAAAATTGTTATTGACTCCTTTACAAGCTCACAGAACTATGAAAAGTATCTAAAAAATGAAGCCAATCATTTTCCTAATCCAGTCACGCTAGAGGAAAAAGCTGAGGGCAAGTACTTGGCTGTTGCAGTTAGCTCCATTATTGCGCGTGATCTCTTCCTAGAAAATCTTGAAAATCTAGGCCGAGAACTTGGTTTTCAACTTCCAAGTGGGGCTGGAACGGCTTCCGACAAGATAGCTAGCCAAGTTCTTCAAGCTTACGGTATGCAGGGACTCAATTTCTGCGCCAAACTACACTTTAAAAATACTGAAAAAGCAAAAAAAATGCTAGAAAGGTAAATTATGAAATACATTATAAATTTTTTAAAAGAATGGGGAATTATCTTCCTACTTATCGCACTAGTAGGGCTTAGTCGTATCTTTCTTTGGAGTAATGTGCGTGTAGAAGGACACTCTATGGACCCTACTCTAGCTGATGGAGAAATCCTCTTTGTTGTCAAACACCTCCCTATCAATCGCTTCGATATCGTAGTTGCCCATGAGGACGACGGAAACAAGGATATCGTTAAGCGTGTTGTCGGTACACCGGGTGATACCGTACGTTTTGAAAACGACAAACTTTATATCAATGGTCAAGAAACTGATGAACCATATTTGGCAGAATACCTCAAACGATTTAAAGAGGATAAACTCCAATCTACCTATACTGGAGAAGGTTGGGATGGAAAAAAAGGCGAGTATTTCAGAAGCATTGCTGAAAAAGCTCAAGCTTTCACGTTAGATGTAAATTACAACACTAGCTTCACCTTCACTGTTCCAGAGGGGCAATACCTCCTACTTGGTGATGACCGTCTGGTATCTAGTGATAGCCGACATGTTGGTACTTTTAAAGCAAAAGATATCATTGGAGAGGCAAAATTCCGTTTTTGGCCACTCAAACGTATTGGAACAGTCTAATATCACTAAGAGGCCGAGAATACTAATCTCAGCCTCTTCTCATTCTATTCTGAATGATAAATTTCATTCAGGAATGTAAAGGAATTATATGGAAGTCTATTTTACAGGTACGATTGAACGTATTATTTTTGAAAATGTCAGCAACTTTTACCGTATTCTCCTTTTAGATATAGAGGATACCAATGCTGAGGACTTTGATGATTTCGAGATCATTGTTACAGGGACCATGGCTGATGTTATCGAGGGAGAAGAATACACTTTCTGGGGGCAGATTGTCCAACACTCCAAATACGGAGAACAACTGCAGATTTCCCGTTACGAAAGAGCAAAACCAACTAGTAAGGGTTTAGTCAAGTATTTCTCAAGTAGCCATTTCAAAGGGATTGGTCTCAAAACTGCCCAAAAGATTGTGGAACTCTATGGGGAAAATACTATCGATGAAATTCTGGAACATCCTGAAAAACTTGAGACTATCTCAGGGCTGTCTTCTAAAAGTCGTGAGGCCTTTGTATCTTCACTCCGTCTCAACTACGGGACTGAAATGATCTTGGCCAAGCTTGCCAACTATGGCATTCCTAATAAATTAGCTATTCAAATTCAGGATACCTACAAAGAGGAAACTATTGATATCGTTGAAAATTATCCCTACCAGTTGGTAGAAGATATCAAGGGCTTAGGCTTTACCATCGCTGACCAATTAGCACAAGAATTGGGCATTGAAAGCCAAGCACCTGAACGTTTCCGAGCAGGACTCATTCATAGCCTTTTAAACGCTTGTATGGAAAGTGGGGATACTTATGTTGAAGCTAGAGACTTATTAGAAAAGACTCTAAATCTACTGGAATCCTCACGTCCTGTAGAACTGGAACCAAGTCAACTTGCTCAAGAATTGTCCAATCTCATTGAAGAAGAAAAAGTCCAACAGGTTGACACTAAAATCTTTGATAACAGTCTCTTTTTTGCAGAAGAAGGGATTCACAATCACCTCATTCGTATCCTTGAAAAAGAAGAAACCGATAAACAAGAAACAGAAATCATCCAGGAGCAGATCGCAATTGTTGAGGAAGAATTAGGCATCCAATACGATGCCATTCAAAAACAGGCAATCTGCGATGCTATCCAAAACAAGGTCTTTATCCTGACCGGCGGACCTGGTACTGGAAAAACCACTGTTATCAATGGGATTATTGCCGTCTATGCTCTATTAGAAGGACTGGACCTTCGAAATAAAAGTAATCTACCGATTCTCCTTGCTGCTCCAACTGGTCGTGCGGCTCGTCGCATGAATGAGCTAACAGACTTGCCAAGTGCAACCATTCACCGCCACTTGGGTATGACTGGAGATGACGACACTAGCCATTTAGAAGATTATCTAGATGCTGATTTTATCATCGTAGATGAGTTCTCAATGGTAGATACTTGGCTAGCCAATCAACTCTTCTCAAATATTTCCTCTACTAGTAAAATTCTCATCGTAGGAGATAGTGATCAGTTGCCTTCGGTTAGCCCAGGTCAAGCTCTAGCTGATTTGCTCCAGATTCCAAGTATTCCGCAAACACGCTTGGAACGAATCTACCGCCAGAGCGAAGAATCAACCATTGTCACACTTGCGAGTCAGATTCGTCAGGGAATTTTACCTGCAGATTTCACTCAGAAAAAAGCAGACCGTTCCTACTTTGAAATCGCTAGTAACCAGATCCCAGCGACCATTGAAAAAATCCTAGACGCTGCCATCAGAAGTGGCATCCCTGCACGAGACATCCAAGTTCTAGCTCCTATGTATCGTGGAGCAGCAGGAATCGATGCCATCAATCAACTCATGCAAGAACTGCTCAATCCTCTTCAAAAGGGACAGATTAGTTTTGAAGCAAGTCAGTTTCAGTATCGTAGTGGAGATAAGGTCATTCATTTGGTTAACGATGCAGAAGTCAACGTTTTTAACGGAGATCTAGGCTACATCACGGACCTCATTCCTGCTAAATACACTGAATCTAAACAAGATGAAATGATGATTGATTTTGATGGGAACGAAGTCGTCTATCCACGCAACGAATGGTACAAGATTCGTCTTGCCTACGCCATGAGTATCCATAAATCTCAAGGAAGTGAATTCCCAGTTGTGTTTCTTCCCATCACCAGTGCTAGCAAGCGCATGCTAGAGCGTAATCTCATCTACACTGCTATTACTCGGGCTAAAAGCAAACTCATCCTACTCGGTGAACTTCAAGCCTTTGATTATGCAACTAAACATATCGGAACAGCTCGAAAAACCTATCTGATTGAACGTTTCAGCGACTTAACTGAAATCTCTGAGGAACTAAACGAGCCTATTCTCGAACCCACAAATCAGATTAACCCTCATCAACCTTACATTCTGACTGAAGAAAACTGGACTAGTATCCCAGCCATGATTGGGATTAGCCAAGATGACCTTGATGAGTTTTTCGGAAAATAAAGCACAAAAAAACCACCGATCCGGTGGTTTTTTATCTTTTCAGATTATTTTACTGTTGCAGTGCTTGTGATCAATTCAACAGCTTTCTTGATTGTGATATCGTGTTTCAACATGTCTGCTGAAAGCAAGCTTTGTACTTGGGCAACTTCCATGTTGTAATCTGCAGCCAATTGCTCGATTTCTTTTTGGATTTCTTCTTCAGTAGCGTCAAATCCTTCAGCTTTCGCAACTGCCTCGATAACAAGGTTAGTCTTAGTGCGTGACTCAGCTTCTGCTTCGTATTGTTTGTGAAGGTCTTCTTGAGTAGTTCCAGTGATTTGGAAGTACATGTCAGGGTTGATACCTTGACGTTGCAAGTTTCCAAGGAACTCATTTACTGAGCGGTGAACTTCTTCGTGGATCATTTCTTCTGGAAGTTCTACGATTTCAGCGTTTTCAACTGCTTTATCGATTGCTGCACCTTCAACGGCATCATTGTAAGCTTCTTCTTTAGCAGCAGCTAATTCTTTGCGGTATTTTTCTTTCAATTCGTCAAGAGTTTCAACTTCTTCGTCGATATCTTTTGCAAGTTCATCGTCAAGAGCTGGAACTTCTTTAGCTTTAACTTCGTGGATAGTTGTTACGAATTTAGCTTCTTTACCTGCAAGGTCTTCTGCTTGGTAGTCTTCTGGGAATGTTACGATAACATCAACAGTTTCACCAGCTGAATGTCCAACTAATTGGTCTTCGAAACCAGGGATGAATTGACCTGAACCAAGTCCAAGTGAGAAGTTTTCACCTTTTCCACCGTCAAATTCAACACCGTCGATAGAACCAACGAAATCGATAACAATAGTGTCGCCGTTTTCAGCAGCACCTTCTTTGATCACCAATTCAGCCAAGTTGTTGCGTTCACGTTCGATACGCTCTTCAACATCAGCGTCAGTTACTTCTTTATCTACATCAACTGATACTTCAAGGTTTTTGTATTCACCCAATTTTACTTCAGGTTTTGTAACAACTTCAGCAGTGATAACCCAATCTTGACCTTTTTCCATAGAAGTTACGTCAATTTTTGGTTGAGCAACTACTTCAAGTCCAGCTTCTTTAACAGCTGCTTCATAAGCGTCTGGCAAAAGAGCGTTCATTGCATCTTGGTAAAGTGCTTCTTCACCAAATTTTTGGTCGAAGATAGGACGTGGAAGGTGACCTTTACGGAAACCTGGAACGTTAAGAGTTTTCTTTACTGAGTTAAATACACGGTCCAATTCTGGTTTGATTTGGTCTTGAGAGATTGTGAAAGTCAAGACACCACGGTTTGTTTCTTTGTTTTCAAATGATACAGACATTCTGTCATTTCTCCTTAAAATTTTTAATACAGTCCATTATACCATATAGTAGCGAATTTTTTCAAGTAATGGATGCGCTTTTCGTCCATGCTTCAGTTATATCCTATATCCTCTAAAATTCATCAGGACCCACCAAATGATGTTGAAAAGCATAAACAGCTGCCTGGGTACGATCACTGACCTGAAGTTTGGCAAGAATATTGGAAACATGGGTTTTCACCGTCTTGAGGGAGATGAAGAGCTCATCTGCAATGCGCTGATTTTCATAGCCCTTGGCAATCAGTTGAAGGACATCGCGTTCTCGCGCAGTTAATTCTTCGTGCAGTTCGACGTGATTACGGTTATATTCTACCTTCTTGCTGACCTCTTGTTCAATTGCAAATTCACCGGCTGCTACCTTACGAACTGCGTGTAGCAACTCATCTGCGCTCGAAGTTTTGAGCATATAGCCTTTAGCCCCAGCATTTAAGACTGGCATGATTTTTTCATTGTCTAGATAAGAAGTCACAATCAAAATTTTAGCCTCCGGCCATTCTTTGAGAATAGCTAGAGTTGCGTCAATTCCGTTGACTTCAGGCATAACAATATCCATGACGATCACATCTGGACGAAGCTCCAAGGCCATGGAAATCCCTTCGGCTCCATTAGTTGCTTCTCCAACAACCTCTACATCATCTTGTAGTTCAAAATAACTTTTTAAACCAAGACGCACCATTTGGTGGTCATCTACTAATAATAGTTTCATTTTATTTCCTTTTGTTAATCAATCAAGCAAGGGGATCCGAATATCCACTGCCAAACCCTGCTTCGGTGCTGTTAGTAGTTGTACGGTCCCTGCCATATCTTCCACTCGTTCTTTGATATTCCGTAGTCCATAGCTTAGTTCATCAACATCATCTAACTGAAAACCGAGACCATTGTCTACTACCTTCAACTGCAATTCAGTTTCCGTTTGATAAAGATAAACATCTAGACAAGAAGCTTGGGCATGACGGAGAGTATTACTAATCAATTCTTGGACGATACGAAAGACATGCTCCTCAATCTTTTTAGGCAATTCGTCTACCTCATATTTAAAACTGACTTTGAGTTCACTTTTTTCTTCCAATTCTTTGAGAAGCAACTGTATCCCCTCAACCAGACTCTTTTGTTCCAGTTCAATAGGACGCAAATGCAAGAGTAGAATACGCAAATCTCTTTGGGCTGTCTCCAAAATAGCTGTTACACTCTGGAGTTGTGTCTGCATCTTCTCTTTGTCTAATCTGGAAGCTTGTTGACTGAGTCCTGATAAAATCATATGGGCAGCAAAAATTTCTTGGCTAACCGTATCATGCAAGTCACGCGCGATTCGCTTGCGCTCCTTTTCAATAATCACTTCTTCCTTGACCAAGGCTTGATTGTCCGCTTTTTGAATGGCTTCTGTCAATAAACCAAGCTTGCCTGACAGGTTTTTAAAACTTGCGTCTAAGTCGTCATCCCCTAGACTTTTAATATCTTTACCAGCCAGCAGATTCTTAAGATTTGCTTGGATTCTTCTTCTTGAAATTTCGTCAACCATTGTCCAAAATAGGACCAATAAAAAAGCAAGGGCAAGACTAAACATCAAAGCTAGAAATAGGACTTTTTCTGTCTTTTCTAAATCTTGGAAGAGAGAAGTCCACTCCAAATCTAAGACCTTAAAAATACTTCGAAACAGAAAAGCGACAAAGAGAAAAGAGGTGACACCAATTAAAATATAGGGTTGCTTTTTCATCCTCTCACCACCTCAACATCTCCAACCATCGTTGTCAAAAGAATCTTAACACTCTTGGGACTCTTGAGATAATCTCTGGTTTCTTGATGAAATTGCTCATTACGCAAAGCACGTTTAGGCTGGTCAAAAAAGGTTAAATCTCCGTACAGAGAATTGACGCTTAGGCTGACTTCTACATCCACTGGTACGATAATTCTAGTCGTACCAACCAGTTTTCTCAAGATAATGACATTATCATGATTGCTCAAAATCACGTGCTCTAGATGAATGGTATCCTTCCCCATAAGGCGAAAGAGATTGATATCATCAAAACGACAGGTCTGGTAACTTGAAAAATGGTGGAGATTTCCAAACCAACGATTTTTCTCCCTCTTTACTGTCACAACTTCTTCAAAAACCAGATTGGTATCTTCTCTTTCCTGGTTCATCATAGGGTAAAGCAGGAACAGGCTGTAAATCAAGGCTACAAAGATGGCTAAAATGACAAAGGGATTGAGCATGATGATAAAGAAAAATAGGATGCTCACCGCCACTAAAATAAAGTTATTTCCCTGTTTTCCAGTATAATATCGAATTAGCAGTAAAAACAAGAGCAAAATCAGTAGAAAACGGGAAAAATGCTCTGATACCATCATAATCAGAGCTCCTGTCAATAAACAAGCTTCAATAAATAGAAAAATTTGAAATTTTCGCATGTATCCGTCCTCTCTATTTAATTGTATCACAAATCCCAAAAGTCACATCCGTCTGAGGAATGATAAAGAGGTCGGGACTAAAATCCCGACCTCTTTCTTTACATTTGGTCTTTTGCTTCTTTTAATTTCCCATATAGGAGATAGTCGACCTCTTGCAAATCCTCAATTTTTTTACAATTAAGGGCACACATAATCAAGCGTAGGTCTTCCTTCCAACCTTCAACAATGGAAATAACGACATCAACAGAGTAATTTTCAACCAGCTCTAACATAGTGCGTGATAGACCAACTGCCTTGGCTCCAAACACCAAGCATTTGATGATATCTAGTGGATTGCGAACTCCTCCACTAACTAAAAGTTCCATCTTGTCTTTCCAGTCTTGGGCATTCAGAAGAGCTTGCATGGTCGATTGCCCCCAGTCATTGAGGTAGTCACGCTGTCCACTGCGACGGTTTTCGATATAGGCAAAGCTCGTTCCCCCACGACCAGACAAATCAACTGTTCTTATCCCTATCTCGTATGCCTTAGCAATGGTTTTCACATCCATACCAAAGCCGACTTCTTTTAAAACAAGAGGTACAGAAATCTGATTAGCATAATCTTTCAGATTATGCTTCCATAATCTAAATTGACGTTCACCCTCTGGCATGAGCAATTCCTGCATGACATTAACATGAACTTGTAAGAGAAGGGGATTCATCTCTTTGACTGTTTGTAATCCTAGTTCTACAGGTTTGTCTAAGCCAATATTGGTTCCAAGAAGGAGGTCAGGGTAACTAGTTTTGACTGAAAAAGAGTCATCTGAAGGATCCTTGAGAGCAGCACTGTAGGAACCCGTTACAAATAAAATCCCACAAGCTTCAGCCACCTGAGCCAATTTTTGATTGATTTCTCTCCCCTTATCGCTTCCACCCGTCATGGCATTTATATAAAATGGGAAATCCCATTTTCGTCCTGCAAATTCTGTCGAAAGATCAATTTCATCTAAGTCATATAAGGGTAGCGAAGAATGAATCAGTTCAACTTCATCAAAACTATTATAAGTACTGTTTTGTTCAAGGGCATAGCGGATGTGTTCATCCTTCCGATTTATCGTCATGTCCTATCCTTTCTTGATACAAGAGCTCAATCCCAAGATCAGCCCAGCGTTTTTTCAGTAATGTGGTTGAATCTTGGTCAAAGCTAAGTGCAATCCCACAGTCTCCTCCACCAGCACCACTACTCTTAGCAACAGCTTTCAAGTCTCGGCTGGCATTTTTTAATTGCATTAGCAAAGGTGTGTAAATATCTGAACTCAAGCCTTCTAAAAGTTGGCTGGCTTGTTCCAGCAAGTCAATAATGGTTTCTTCTTGACCTACCTCCAAAGCCTTTACCAAGTTGGCTACTGTTTCTTTTGAAGTCTGTAAAAAGCTAGAGTTCATATTATCCTTGATTTGCTTGACCATGTGACTTGATACAGCCACTTCCTTGGTCCAACCAACCAGAAAGTCAAATGTCAAGACCGGTTCAACACTCCTAATAGAAAAGCCCCAGTCACGTGCTAATACAGCTTGCAGTTCTTCCTTTTCTAGCCATTGTGCCACTTTCTCGCGGTCAAATGACTGATAGAGGACGAGGTTTTCTGATACGATACAGGCAATGTCCCCCATGGAGCCATTGTCCCCACGTTTAAGAAGTACAGCACTCGCCAATTTAAACAAGAGTTCTCTGTCAGCTAATCTTTCATAGAAGGCAAGCATGGTCTTTATGACCAAAACAACCACACTGCCACTAGAACCCAAGCCGAATTTCTTCCCCTCACGCTCCATTTTCCCACGAATGTCTAAAGAAAAAGGCTGCGGTTCAACTCCTTGGGCAGTTAGATACTCCTCCACCAAGGCAACTGTTTCTTGAATCAAGGCATAAGAAGAATCCGGTCGCAAGTCTACACTATAGGAAAACATATCTGAGTAGAGTCGATAATTATTAGACGCTTTAATCTCAGCCGTCATATAGATGGGAATAGCCTTGATTAGCGCCAACTGTCCTGGTTCTAAAATGGCATACTCCCCAGCCCAATAGAGCTTCCCACAAGTTTTAACAATCGTCATCTTGGCTCAAATCCTTTGTTTTTGAAACGATTAAGCGATAGCGTTGACCTAAAAGTTCTGATAAGTGTTCCAAGTCTTTTTCTAAACAAAGAACCTTTACATTAGGCCCTGCATCCATGGTAAAGTAGCAAGATTCTCCTTTTTCTCTAAGCTGACGAACAAAATCCATTGCCTCGTAACTAGCATCTGTCAGATAAGAGAAGGATGGAGTTGCAGTTTTTGTCGTAGCATGCATAGCCAAGGCGTTCTTCTCTGTCAATTCTCCAACTTTCTTAAAGTCATTTTCCTTGAGGTAGACTAACATATCCTTGTAATCTTGTTCAGATTGACGAATCCACTCATCAAAAGTCGTAGAAGTTTCGACACAAAGCTTCATCCCATCTCGACTGGAAATTGGTTTTTTCTGGTCTTCCAAGACCAACATAATCATAGCTAGTTTCAAGTCAGTCTCAACTGGATAGATCTCTCCACTATCCTTGTCCCAGGCTGCCAAGGGGCCATAAAAACTACGAGATGAAGAACCCGACGCAAACTTAGCTTCCAAGGCCAATTCTCTGCGATTCAGCCCAAGTTGGAAATAGGCATTACAAGCTTTGACCAAGGCAGATAAACCACTGGAACTTGAAGAAAGGCCTGCTGCTGTTGGCATATTGTTCTTGGTATAGATACGAACAAACCCTGCTCCTTCAGGACGGTAGCGGTCAATGATTTTACTCATCTTTTTATGTTCAGCTTCATTTTGCAACTGACCATTGATGTAAAAAGCATCCGCCTTTGCATCTGCTGGTAAAGGAGAAAGGGTCGTCTCCGTATACATATTTTCTAAGGTTAGAGAGATACTGCTAGTCGCAGGAACCATCTCTTTTTCTGCTTTCTTTCCCCAATATTTAATAATAGCAATATTGGCATAGGAACGTACTGTTACAGGCTTTCGATCCATGTCTGAACAGCTCCTTTCTCTTCTAATCTTTCAGCTAAATCTTGAGCTTGGTGATAGTCGGCTACTAAGGCGATGATGCAGCCTCCTAGACCACCACCACTCATCTTGGCACCTAAAGCGCCATGTTCGAGAGCAGTTTCAACCAAGGCATCTGCCTCAGAGCTACTAACTCCAATTTCCTTTAGATTTCCATGTGCTTTGGTAAGAATCTCTCCCAGCTTCACGACATCTTTTGTTTTTATTGCTTCTTCTGCTTGCTGGGTCAACTCTCCAAGTGCATACAAGAAAGGTAAAGCTTCCTTACCCTTGCTCTCTACAACTTGAATAGCTTCACGAGTGTGTCCATAGACTCCTGTATCTGCAATGACCAGATAAGCCGACAAGTCCATGGCTAGTTCTTCAAAACCAACATTCTTGATAAAACGAATAGGCTGGTCACTAAGGCAGGTCTTAGCATCCAATCCACTAGGATTCATATGGGCAATCATCTCAGCGCGATTGACCAGAATTTCTAACACATATCGCGGTAGTTCTGCTTGGTAATAATCAAATACAGCGCGAATAGCCGCAATGCTAATGGCTGCCGAAGAACCCATTCCACGTTTTTCTGGAATAGCAGAGTCAATTTGGCAACGGATGTATGCATCTTTGATATTCAGATACTCTAGGGAAGCATAAACTGCCATGGACAAGGTGTCCTCTTCAAAAAGACGCCATGGTGTCGCTGCTGGAACCACCCGACAAGTCACTTTAACCTCTAAAAGAGGCAAAGAGATGGCTGGATAGCCGTAAACCACTGCATGCTCTCCTATTAAAATAATTTTACTATGTGCCTGACCGACACCAACTTCTTTTGTCATTTAATCCTACTATCAGACGAAAAGCGTCTGTTTCTAGATAAAATTTTAGAACTTTATTCCTTTCTATTTTATTATATTTTCACAAAAAAAGCGATTGTTTCCTTCACAATCGCTTGTTTTCATTACTGAACCCACTCACCATTATAGTTGACGTAGTAGCCACCTACAGTAGTATTCACAGCCAAGGCACCTGAACTATAAGCATAGTACCATTTCCCATTAACTTGGAACCAGCCTGTCACCATAGCTCCTGACGAACGAAGATAATACCAAGTATTATCGACATAAATCCAGCCAGTTTTCATATCACCATTTTGAGCATCTAAATAATACCAAGTTGAACCATCTAGATACCAACCGGTCGCCATAGCACCTGATGAACGGAGATAGTACCACTTGTTACCAAGATACTGCCAACCAGTTTGCATTGCAGCGGTTGTTGGATCGAGATAGTACCAAGTCGAATTGTCGTTAATCCAACCAGCACGTCTTTCTCCACCAAGGTAGTCTTTTCCTGAAGAACCTGTTTTTGCTAGGTAATACCAGTTAGACTGATCATAAAGCCAACCTGTTTTTAATGAGTGATCTTGATCAAAGTAGTAGTTTGCTAATTTAAGAACTTCTGGGCCTTCAAAGCCTTCACCATGCTTTTTGCCAACAGTTAACGAATACTTAGCCTCTAATTGTTGCCAGCCAACAAACTCTTGTAGTACGCCATCTTTATCAAAATAGTACCACTTGTGTTGAAGACCGATTTCATTAACTGGTTGGTTATCTAACAAATCATCACGATAACCTGTTCCAGGAATTTCTATATATTGCCAGCCAACTACCATTTCTCCTTTATCACCAAAATAGTAAGTTTTACCGTCTATTTTATGCCAATAGATTGCTTTATGGTCATCTTTTATATAATATTTTCTATTGTCCTTATCGACAAACTGTCCACCTGTAGTGTCCGCAAATACTGTATTTGTTGCTAACAAAACAAAAAAGAATACTGCCAAACCGACTTGCATCATTTTTTTCAAAAATTTCATTCTTGTTTCCTCCAAAATGATTGTAGCAAAGATTAAATCATATGTCAACATTTCAACAACTCAAAAAAAGCAGTTACAAAACTGCAACTGCTTTTCTATTCTTGCATGGTGTAACCAACACCACGCACGGTTTTAATGTAGCTCTTTTGACCTTTCACGTCAAGTTTGCTACGTAGATAACGGATATAAACATCCACGATATTGGTTTCGGTCGCACTTTCATACTTCCAAACACTTTCCAGCAACTGCTCTCGAGTTAAAACTTTCTTGCTTCCCATAAGGGTAGCCAAAAGGTCATATTCACGACGTGTGAGGGCAATCATTTCCTCACCACGATAGACAGTATGATGTTCTACGTCCATACGCAGATTGCGATAGGATGTCGGAACCTTCATTTGACTACAGTGTTGGTCGATAAAATCCCGACCTCGGAAAATTGCTGCAATACGAGCCACCAAATCATCAATAATGACTGGCTTGTAGATATATGAAACAGCGAAACGCTGGATTGTTTCAAGTTGGTCTTGCAATTCTTCTCGATGGTCCAAGACTATAATAACCGAAGCTGGCTTAGTCCGACTCAACTGTTCTGCAAAACCCTGGGCTGTCATATCCCCTAGATGAGCATTCAGTAAAATCAAGTCATAGTCAGTCTGAAGAGCCATGGAGAGGGCTTTTTGACCCTCTTCTACCTGATCAACTCGGTATTGCTCTTTTTGGAGTTCCAGACTTAAAAAATGAGCTAGATTTCTTTCTTTCTCAAGTAATAAAATCCGTTTCCCCATGGCTGACCTACTTATTTTTCGTCATACCAAGAGTAGTGGAATGTTCCTTCTTTGTCTTTACGTTGATATGTGTGGGCACCAAAGTAATCACGTTGTGCTTGGATCAAGTTTGCTGGAAGGTCAGCTGAACGGTAGCTATCAAAGTAAGTGATGGCAGCTGAGAAGGTTGGTACTGGTACACCTGCTTGAACAGCAAGAGCTACGATATCACGAACTGATTGTTGATACTTAGCTGTTACATCCAAGAAGTACTCATCCAAAAGAAGGTTAGCAAGGTCTGCATCACGGTTGTAAGCATCTGTAATCTTTTGCAAGAAACGAGAACGGATGATACATCCATCGCGCCAGATAGATGCGATATCTGCAAATGGCAAGTTCCAGTTATTTTCTTTAGAAGCTACACGCAATTGCGCAAAACCTTGTGCGTAAGAGATGATTTTTGAGAAGTAAAGGGCTTGACGGATCTTTTCAATCAACTCAGCCTTGTCTCCTTCAAATTTGAAAGCGGCTGGTTTTGGAAGTACCTTGCTAGCGTGTACACGTTCTTCTTTATAAGTTGAAATGTAGCGCGCAAATACTGACTCAGTAATCAGTGACAATGGCACACCAAGGTCAAGAGCTGATTGGCTAGTCCATTTACCGGTTCCCTTGTTTCCTGCAGCATCCAAGATGTAGTCTACGATTGGACCATCTTGACCTTCGTCGTCTTTGCGTCCAAGAATATCCGCAGTGATTTCGATCAAGTAGCTGTCTAATTCGCCTTTGTTCCACTCAGTAAAGATTTCAGCCATGTCTTCTGCAGAAAGTCCAAGCAAGTGTTGCATCAAGTCATAGCTTTCTGCAATCAATTGCATATCACCGTACTCGATACCATTGTGGACCATTTTCACATAGTGACCAGCTCCATCAGGACCGATGTAAGTCACACATGGTTTACCATCTTCTGGTGCTTTTGCAGAGATTTCTTCAAGAACATCTGCTACCAATTCATAAGCTTCTTTTTGTCCACCAGGCATGATAGAAGGACCTTCAAGGGCACCTTTTTCACCACCAGAAACACCTGTACCAATGAAGTTGATACCTGAGTTTGCCAACTCTTCGTTACGACGGATAGTATCTTTGTAGAACGTATTTCCTCCATCAATCAAGATATCGCCTTTGTCCAAGTGTGGAAGAAGGGCTTGGATGGTTGCGTCTGTACCAGGTCCTGCTTGAACCATAAGCATGATACGACGTGGCTTTTCGATAGAGTTTACGAAGCTTTCGATATCATAGCTTGGCACAAAGTTCTTTTCAGGATGGCAAGCAACAACATCTTCTGTTTTTTCTTTACTACGGTTATAAATGGCAACTGTATAGCCACGAGATTCAATATTAAGGGCAAGGTTACGACCCATTACGGCCATACCAACAACACCAAAGTTTGCTTTTGTCATGTGACACTCCTCTTATTTAATATGTTTTATTTTATCACGTTTATCTGTGAAAAGAAAGAATTTTATAACAATTTGACTAGTAGTCTAAATCATCCGCATGGCCAGAACCATTCCCAACAAAGTATCCTGTCTTACAGTTTAGAGTGAAGAGATAAGTTCCATCTGGTTTATAAAGGTTGTAATAACCATTGCCATTAACGATATTTACAGGTTCCAAGATATATTGGTTTCCAGTGATATATCCACGTGCACGGGATGTCTCAAGTATTCGTTCAAGGACACCATCTGCAAAAGTCCAAGCAGGATTACTACTATCACTTACAGCGGCTTGATTATACGGTACTCGACTGACACTTCTTTGCAAATTAACGCCTTCGCTCGACAAGCCACCATTCGTAGATGACGCAGTCTCATTTGTTGAAGTAGATGGACTGCTTTCTGTCGTTGGGCTTGACGCTTCTTGGCTAGCGGCTGACGTTGAAGCTGCACTTGTTGTTGTACTTGCTAATTGACTCTTACCAAGACTGATTGCTTTGTCTAGAAGTTTATCAATTTCTGTATTACCAGTCTTGATATCTGTAAATTTAGCATCCGCTTTAATTTTTGCATTTGTATCCAAAACACCATCTGTAATAGCTGGAGTTTCAAATTGAGAATTTACTTCTTGAATTGCTTTTATCTGTGTTTCTAAGCTATCATATTTTGATTTGGCTAGAGTATGTTCTCTCGCTCCTTCAAGTTTATCTAGAAGTTCCTTCAATTGATTCAGTTGACTAAACTGGCTATTTTTAAGAGCTGTTTTGTTTTCATCAGTATAAAACGTGTCGTAGAGCGCATTAAATTGTTCATAGACCGACTGATTGCTTACCAAGCCTGAATCTGCAGCCTTAGTTTGAAGTTCTTGAGAAGAGCGCGCAATCTGACGATAAACGTAATAGCCACCTCCAAAAATCAAGAGGAATAGCAAAATAATGGCTGACAAAATCGCCCATTTCTTTTTATTTTTTGGTTCATCATCAACTTCAGTAGAACGAGAAAAAGGTTGTAGCTGATCTTCATTTTCCTCATAAACCACTCCCACTTCGGAGTTTTCTACCTCAGTCATTTCAACAGCTTCCAATTCATCCTTAAAAGGTTGCTCGAGAATTCTCGTTTCCTCTTCTTCAGCTTCTTGAACAACGATTTCAGTTGTCTCTGCAGCTACTGCAAGAGCAATTGCTTCCTCTTCTGAACTTAATGCACTTTCTTGTTCAGTTGTTTCTCTCACTTCCTGAATCATATCGTCCAAGCTTTGAGTGGATTCCTCTTTTTTCGTTTGTAAATTTTCAAATTTGTCTGCTTCGATTTCTTCACGGTGTTGCTTGATATATTTGTCTAAGATGGTATCATCTGGAGTCACACCTGCTTCAACCTCTTCGTTCTTACGAATAGCCTGACCAACCGTTAAATCTTTAGCCTCTTCAAATTCAAATTTAGATTCTTGCTCACCTTTATGATGACGATCGCGTCTTTTCTTACTCATCTGCATTCCTTTCTTTTTTAACATCTTGCCTTTTCACACGTTGACCAAAATATTGATATAAATCAACTTTCAAGGTACCGTTATAGAGTTTCCGTTTTTTATCTGCCTGACTACCATATTTACTTTCAAAAGCTTCATCACTGGTCAGGATAAATTTACTCCAGGTTTTAAGTGGTGCAAATACCTCTCCCATCTCAGCATAGAGCTTTGTTACTCCTGCGTCATCTGATAAGCGTTCCCCATATGGTGGATTCGAAATAATAACCCCATTAATCTTATCTGTTCGCAAATCCTGCACGCGCATCTGCTTAAAGTGTATATCCTTAGAAACCCCTGCAGCCTGAGCATTTGCCTTAGCAATTTCCACCATGCGGCCATCGATATCACAGCCCATGATGTCTAGCTCAATCTCACGATTAATCTTCTTGCTAGCTTCCGTACGAATTTGCTGAATTAACCGGTCGTTAACCCAGTTCCAATCCTCGAAAGCAAAGGAACGGCGTAAGCCTGGCGCCATATTACGAGCAATCATAGCTGCCTCAATACAGAAGGTCCCTGAACCACAGGTTGGATCGATCAAAGGTTTATCTGGATACCAGTTTGATAATTGCAGAATTGCTGCTGCCATGTTCTCTTTAATAGGAGCACCACCTTTTTCAGTACGATAACCTCGTTTGAAAAGACTAGAGCCACTTGTGTCAATCATGATAGTCGCAACATCTTTAAGAATTGAAACCTCTATTTTAAACTCTGGACCATTTTCCATCAGCGGAACACCTTCTGGTCGAGCATAATGTTTCTGCAACTTCTTCACAACTGCTTTTTTAGAAATAGCTTGAACACTAGGTTCATTATGAAGTTTTGATTTGACACACTTAGCCTTTGAAATTGGAAAACGCGCTCCAAGTGGTAAATAGTTTTCCCAATCTAAGGCAAAAACTCCTTGAAAAAGTTCTTCAAATGTTTTTGCAGGAAAAGTCCCAACAACAATCTTAATCCTATCTGCAGCTCGTAGCCACAAATTGGTTTCAATAATTGTCTTTACATCTCCTTCAAAGCGAACGCGACCATTCTCAACTTGACAGTCATAGCCAAGTGCACGCACTTCCCGACCTACAACAGCCTCTAAGCCTGCTGCAGCAGTCGCGATTAAATTAAATGTTTGTTTCATGTCAGTCTTTAAAGACCTTTCTCTTGTTCACCTTTAAAAAATGAGGTTGAGAAAATTTCTCAGCCCCAACCTATATGCAATTTTCTATAAGCCATGTTTTGTTCCAGAAGTGACTAGGACCACTTCTTTCGATAATCATCTGTCTACCACTAACAGCTAGAAGCTGCTAGCAGTCAGAGTACTACGTTCGTTTCCGCGCACTCCATGCCCCGACCAAAATTTGGGTTGCTAGCTTGAGGGGTTTACCGCGTTCCACTCTCTCTGTTTCCAGAGAGACTTCGTCACTGTGGCACTTTCAGAGCTACTAAAACATATCCGAAAACTTAGTCTATTCACTCGCCGTAACGATTTCTCGTCCCTAGGCTTATGGTTTCGCCTAGCACAAACACTACAGGCATCACAGCCTGTGCTAGCATGGACTTTCCTCATGAAAAGATAAACTCTCCACGCGATTATCCAAAAATTGCACAACTGTATGATTCTTAGAAATCAGAATTTTCTACGATTTGTTTTCCAAATACTTCTTTTTCAAGACGATTCAAGCGTTTCAAGATATCAAAGTTAGTCATAGAAGTCGTACTTCCAAGCTCAGCAGGCTCAGACGTTACAGATACAGGTTCCACTTGAGGTTTGTTCGCCAATTGTTCTTTCAATTCTGCGACTTCCAAGCGCAATGATTTAACCAACGCTGCATAAGTTTCATAATCCTTGATAACGTCATCTAAGAATTCATCTACCTCTGCTTTACTGTATCCACGTACTTCTCTTCCGAAATCCTGCTCAAAAATATCCTTTGCTGTAAAAATAATACTTGCCATGTCTCTCTCCATTCTCAGTTACTAGTATTATTATATAAAAAAAGGCAAACAAAAAGCAAGGTCAAAGCCTCAATTTTCGGAAAAATTTTCGGCTATTTCGTTTAAATCCTCAAATGTTAATCTTTTTGTAATATAGTTGTCTTTCTTTTTCATCAGTTCGTAAAAAAATCTCAGTTTTGTTTCGTTTTCTTGATCATAAAAAAGATAGGCTCCATCTGTATTTTCAAGTAAAAAAATCTGGTAATCTCTCAATTGGCTTTTATGCTCATAAGCCGGATAGGCATACTTGATAAAATCGACCTGTTTAAAATCACTCAATTTGATCTGATTTGCTTCATTCCAATTCGATCCATGTGTTTCAAAATCAAAAATAGTCGCTAGTTGAAATCCATAGTCATCTTTCATTTCCTTGGCGACTTCTAAAACCCAATGTTCAAAACCAAGAGAACCTGTAAACACTAGCCATTGCAACCCTTCCTCAGCCAATCTTTCCAAATCTCTTCGAATGGCTTTTTTGATAATTTTTAAGCGAATGTCCTTTTCGTTAAACACTCCCAAATCAAAAGCTGAGTATCCCAAAACCAAGGCTGTATGCATTTTTTCACCCTTTCTGAAAACCTTTGTGGTATAATAGAGTGATGTTATTGTACCAATAAGGAGGACTATGGTCAACTATCCACATAAACTTTCATCTAAACCAAGCAAAACTTCTCTACCTCAAACTAAAAATTTCGCAAATCGAGGTATGAGCTTTGAAAAGATGATTAATGCTACCAATGACTACTATCTATCACATGGAATAGCAGTCATTCACAAAAAGCCAACCCCTGTTCAGATTGTTCGGGTCGACTACCCTCAACGGAGTCGCGCTAAAATTGTTGAAGCCTATTTTAGACAAGCTTCAACTACTGACTACTCGGGTGTTTATGAAGGATTTTACATCGATTTCGAAGCAAAGGAAACCAGACAAAAAAATGCTTTCCCGATGAAGAACTTCCATTCTCATCAGATACAGCATATGGAACAGGTTCTTGAACAAAAGGGAATTTGCTTCGTCCTAATCCATTTTTCTTCTTATCAGGAAACATATTTATTACCGGCGATTGACCTTATCCGTTTTTTTCAACAGGATATGGGGAAAAAATCAATGCCGCTTGATTATATTCGAGAGCATGGTTATGTGATTGAACAACAAGCCTTCCCTCAAATACCTTATCTCGATATCGTCAAACAACATTTACTAGGTGGTAAAACAATATGAACAAACAACTTATCTGGCGCATTGCTAAATATCTAGGAATTGGATTTTTAGCAGCCTTTATTGCTGCAATATTGATTGGTGGAAGTGTCTTCTTCTACTATGTATCTAAAGCACCAGAACTTTCTGAAAGCAAACTTGTCGCAACAACTTCAAGTAAAATTTACGACAGTAAAAACGAATTGATTGCTGACTTAGGAGCCGAGCGTCGTGTCAATGCTCAAAGCAATGAAATTCCTATTGAACTAGTCAATGCAATTGTCTCTATCGAAGATCACCGTTTTTTTAACCATAGAGGAATCGATAGCATTCGAATAGCTGGAGCTTTCCTGCGAAACTTAACTAGTAGAGGTGGCCTCCAAGGTGGTTCAACCTTGACGCAACAGTTGATAAAATTAACTTACTTTTCAACTTCTTCGTCAGACCAAACAATCTCACGTAAAGCCCAAGAAGCTTGGCTAGCTATTCAGTTAGAAAGAACTGCAACTAAACAAGAAATTTTGACATATTACATCAATAAGGTATACATGTCAAATGGTAACTATGGGATGCAAACTGCAGCTCAAAGTTACTATGGTAAAGATTTAAAAGACCTATCAATTCCACAACTTGCTCTTCTAGCCGGAATGCCACAGGCACCTAACCAATACGATCCTTATTCTCACCCAGAAGAAGCCACTGAACGTCGTAATCTAGTCCTATCAGAGATGCAAAAACAAGGTTATCTAACTGCAGAGCAATACGAAACTGCTATAAATACACCAATCACTGATGGTTTACAAAGTCTTAAAGGAAGCAACTCCTATCCTCCATACTTAGACAATTACCTCAAAGAAGTGATTGAACAAGTTGAAACAGAGACAGGCTACAACCTTTTAACTACTGGAATGGATGTCTACACCAACGTAGACCAAGATGTTCAAAAACGACTCTGGGATGTTTACAATACTAACGAATATGTCGAGTACCCAGACGATGATTTTCAAGCTGCTTCTACTATCGTAGACGTTACAAATGGTAAAGTTATTGCTCAGCTTGGTTCACGTCACCAAGCTAGTAACGTATCTTTCGGTATTAACCAAGCTGTTGAAACTAACCGTGACTGGGGTTCTACCATGAAACCAATCACAGACTATGCTCCTGCATTAGAGTATGACATTTATGACTCTACTGCCTACATGCTCAAGGATGTACCATATAACTTCCCAGGTACTAGCACTCCAGTCTACAACTGGGATAGGGGTTATTATGGTAATATTACCCTTCAAACTGCTATCCAACAATCGCGTAATGTCCCAGCCGTTGAAACTCTCGATAGAGTTGGACTCGATAAAGCAAAAGGTTTCCTAAATGGATTAGGCATTGATTATCCAACTATGGTATACGCAAATGCAATTTCAAGTAATACGACCGAATCAGGTAAACAGTACGGTGCAAGTAGTGAAAAAATGGCTGCAGCTTATGCCGCATTTGCGAATGGTGGTACTTATTATAAGCCAATGTACATCAACAAAGTAGTATTCAGTGACGGAAGTTCTAAGGAATTCTCCGACCCTGGTACTCGTGCTATGAAAGAAACAACAGCTTATATGATGACCGAGATGATGAAAACAGTACTATATTATGGAAACGGTACTGGTGCTTACATTTCTTGGTTACCTCAAGCGGGTAAAACTGGTACATCAAACTATACTGATGCTGAAATTGAGAATCATATCAAAACCGATCAGTATGTCGCTCCTGATGAAATGTTTGTTGGCTATACACGTAAATACTCAATGGCAGTATGGACTGGTTACTCCAATCGATTGACACCAATTGTTGGTGACGGATTTAGAGTTGCTGGTAGCATCTATCGTTCAATGATGGAATATCTCGCTGAAAATGATCACCCTGGTGATTGGACAATGCCTGAAGGTCTTCATCGAAGTGGTGGATATGTCTTTAAAAATGGCGCTCGCAATAACTGGACGAATCCAACAACCCAACAACCTATAGTGACTGAGGCCCCAATCGTTTCTACAGAAGACACAACTCATGAAACGACTCATGAAACAACAAACAATGCAAATAATGCAAACAACGCAATTAATGCAAATACTAACGAGCCAAATATAAATAGAAATCCTCGATAAACCGAATTCTTTTAGAATATAAAAAAATGGAGTTAGATAACTAACTCCATTTTTTTATTTTACATGGTTAGCAAGATCTTCTTGCGCTTTTTTATTAGATTCTTCTTTTTCTTTCTTCCATTTATCTTGAGCTTTTTGATATTCTTCAGCAGTTACTGGTTTATCTTGAAGTTCAAGGTACTTGTACAAGAGGGCTTCACTTGTTCCCTTGTTACCTGAGTAAGCAAATGGAAGAGTGTATGGCACCATCTTAGACAACATTGGACGTCCAGTTTGGGAAGTTGTTGGAATAATCAATGCACTATCTGTCAACCAAGCTTGAGCTGCAGCATATTTGTCATAACGTTTTGAAATGTCAGTGTTTTCATTTCCAGCTTCAACAACCATCTTTTCGTAGTCTTCCAAACCAACTTGTTTGGCAGCGGCGTTGTTTGTACCAGAATCAAATCCTAGATAAGTCTTAGTATTTTCACCGACTGATGGTTTGATGATATCAAGGTAAGTAGATGGGTCGATATAGTCTGGTGACCAACCAACGTTATCTGAGAGATCCCAATCTTCTCCAGCAGCTGTTTCAGCAAAGTAGGTAACATTGAGAACTTCATCTTTTTGAAGTTGTTGGATATCAACAACTACGTTGTCAGCTCCTAATGTTGCTTCAAGTGATTGTTTTAACGATTGAACACGTTGTACTTTTGTAGTACTTGTTTGGTCAACTGGCATATCCAAGTGAATTGGGAATTGAACACCCTCTGCTTGGAGAGCTGTCTTAGCTTTAGCAAATTCTGCTTTCGCTTTTTCAGGATTGTAAAGACCATCTTGAGCGTCATCTAGATTGACATCTTTCCACTCATCACCATAGCTTACTAATTTTTCTTTAACTAAGTCACCAAAGTTTTTACCATCAACTTGAACAAATGTTGGTGGTACAAACAAGTTACGAAGAAGTTTTGTTGCTCCACTTTCTCCATTTACTTGAGAAGCATAAGCAGTTCTATCAAAACCAAAGGCAAGAGCTTGACGGAAATCTTTGTTAAGGAGAGCTTTTTTAGTTGATGTCTTTTGCTCATCTGTAGTCTTAGAAGTGTACTTGTAAGACTGACGGTCAATATTTGTCCCAACTAAGTAAGTTGAAGAATCTTGAGGTGTATAAACGATGTTGTCTTTAAACTCTTTTTCGAGTTCAGGATAACTTGCACTTGTTGGGAAGAGACGAGCCATTGAAAAGCTTCCATCTTTGAAGTTTTCTGCAAGTTTGTTATTGTCTTGACCATCCCAGAATGATAGTTTTACTTTATCAATATGAACATTGTCCTTATCCCAGTAGTTTGGATTCTTTTCGAATTCTACTGAAGATTTAGCTACCAATGATTTCAACAAGTAAGGACCGTTATAAAGGATACTGCTTGGATCTGTTGCTTTGGCAAAGTCACTTCCTTTTGAAGTAAGAAATTCTTCATTGACCGGTGCAAGAACACCCATAGTTGTCTTAGAGTTCCAGAAGCTTTCTGGTTTATTCAAAGTGTATTGAACAGTTTGATCATCAATTGCCTTGATTCCAACTTCTGAGAAGTCTTTTACTTCACCTTTAACATAAGCATCAAGACCTTTAATGGATTCTTGAACAAGATAAAGGGCTTCTGACTTATTATCAGCTGCATATTTAAGACCTGTTACAAAGTCTTGAGCTTTCACAGGTGCATACTCTTCACCTTCAGAAGTGTACCACTTAGCATCTTTACGAATTGTATAAGTGTAAGTCAAACCATCTTGAGATACTGACCAGTCTTCTGCCATAGATGGCACGAAGTTCCCGTAACGGTCATTCTCCATCAAACCGTCAACAACATTACTTGTGATATTAGCAACCGCAGCCTTACCTGTTGTCAGATAGTTGAGGCTGTCTGGATCTGTTTCATAAACGTAAGAAAAAGTTTTCTCACCTTTTGCACTAGAGCCTGAACCTGAACAAGCTGCCAAAACACCTGACGCTAACAGAGTCACTCCTGCTAGGGCCATTACTTTTGAAAATTTCATAATAAACTCCTTTATGACTTTTTATACATTATAGTCCCTTTTCAGCCATGTGTCAATACAATTTTCAGAATTTTTCAAATTGATTCGAAAATATTTTCTTCCTCTATTTCTAATATGAAAATCTTTTTAGGAAAATTTCAATCATTGACATTTATCAACTATATCTTTATGATATAATGAAAGAAGAAAGTTGAAAGGAAATACCATGTCAAAAGAAGTTATTGTTGAAAGTTTTGAACTAGATCATACGATTGTAAAAGCTCCTTATGTCCGCTTGATTGGAGAAGAGACTGGACCGAAAGGAGATATCATTTCTAACTTTGATATCCGCTTGGTTCAACCAAATGAGGACTCTATCCCTACTGCTGGACTTCATACTATTGAGCACCTCTTGGCTAAGCTAATCCGTACTCGCATCGACGGTATGATCGATTGTTCACCATTTGGTTGTCGTACAGGGTTCCATATGATTATGTGGGGACGTCATTCTAGCGCTGAAATCGCAGCTGTCATCAAGGATTCATTGAAGGAAATCGCTGAAACAACAACTTGGGAAGATGTCCCAGGAACAACTATTGAATCTTGCGGAAACTACAAGGATCACAGCCTCTTTTCTGCTAAGGAATGGGCAAAATTGATTCTCCAACAAGGAATCTCAGACGATGCCTTTGAACGTCATGTCATCTAATAATAAAAAAAGAAACCAGCTTTTGAACTGGTTCCTTTTTTTATTTTCTAAATCTTGATTTAGGCTTTTTCACGAATGACCAAAACACCATCTTCCATGTCAGCTTCTAGGTGTTTAGCATCAAGGTTATCCAAGTGGAAGTCTGTGACTTTGTCACGGATTTGTTGTTCAACCACACGTCGGAGTGGACGAACACCCATGACTTCATCGTAGCCTTCTTCAGTCATGTATTCTTTAGCAGCTTCGCTCACTACCAAGTCAATGTCTTTCTTAGAAAGCGTCTTGTTAACTTCAACCAACATAAGGTCTACAATCTTAGAAAGATCTTCTTTGCTCAAGTGTGAGAATTCGATGACAGCATTGAAACGGTTCAAGAATTCTGGACGGAAGTAAGGTTTCAAACGATCCATAAGTTCTGGTTTATCAGCATCTTCTGTCAAGTTAGCTTCGTAACCAAAGCCTGCGTTTGAAGTTGCGATAATCACCGTATTCTTGAAGTTGACAGTGTTACCTTGACCATCTGTCAAACGACCATCGTCCAAAACTTGGAGAAGAAGAGTGATGACTTGAGGGTCAGCCTTTTCAATCTCATCCAAAAGTACGATTGAGTATGGATTGCGGCGAACACGTTCTGTCAAGGTATTGTTGTTGTCATCGTATCCAACATAACCTGCAGTTGTACCAATCAATTTAGATACGGCTGTACGGTCGCTATATTCTGACATATCTAAACGGATGATAGCATCTTTCGTTCCGAACATATCAAGAGCCAATTGTTTAGCCAACTCAGTTTTACCAACACCAGTAGGTCCTACAAAGAGGAAGCTACCGATTGGACGGTTACCTTCATCAAAACCAGCACGGTTACGACGGATAGCTTTTGCTACTGCTTCAACAGCCTTGTCTTGACCAATAACTTTCGTTTGCAAACGGTGACCCATATCTTTCAATCGTTCGATATCGGTTGCACCCATTTGTGATACTGGAATTCCAGTCATCCGTTCGACAGACTCAGCTACATCATTTACAGTAGCTGTAACCTTGTGATCTTCTGTATGATTAGCAATTTGCTTTTCAAGCTCTTCGATACGGACTTTTGCATTTAGAGCTGCTTCGTAATCTTCTTTAGCCGCAGCTTCTTCTTGTTTAGTTTTTTCCGCTTGAATTTCGTGCTCAACTGCATGTACATCTGTAACTGGGTGTTGTGCTGCCAAGTGAGCAGCTGTCACATCCACAAGGTCAATAGCCTTATCCGGCAAGCTACGTTGTGGAATATATTGAACAGAGTAATCAACGGCAGCTTTCAAGACTTCATCTGGCAAAATAACATTGTGGTGTTGTTGATAAAGATCTCGAATGCCTTGAAGAATCTTGAAGGTATCTTCAGCAGATGGAGCATTAACCTTCACTTCGTTGAAACGACGAGCAAGGGCTGCGTTTTTCAAGATGGTATTACGGTATTCATCTTGAGTAGTTGCACCAATCACTGTCAATTCACCACGTGAAAGAGCTGGTTTCAAGATATCTGCAAGACCTTTAGACCCTTGACCATCACCTGTGCTACCAGCACCAAGGATTTGGTGAATTTCGTCGAAGAAAAGGATAATATTTCCAGCTTCTTTGACTTCGTTTACCAAGTTTTGAATGTTTTCTTCAAAGCTACCACGGTATTGAGTACCAGCTTCAAGTCCAGAAATATCAATAGAAATAATCTCTTTGTTCTTGATTGCTGCAGGAACGTCACCGTTCACGATAGCTTGGGCCAATCCTTCTACTACTGCAGTTTTACCAACACCAGCATCACCGACAAGAACTGGATTATTCTTTGTGCGACGAGAAAGAATTTCAGAAGTTTCTTGGATTTCTTTATTACGTCCAATAACCGGATCTAACTTACCTTCACGTGCTTCTGCTGTTAAGTTACGTCCAAGTTTTGCAAGAATCCCATCTTGTTTCATACCTTTACCTTGAACGTACTGAGCTTGTTCACTTCCTTCGCTTGGAAGTTGACCGGTTTGACGGTAAATAGCGAATTCTTCAGGTGTTACTTCACGGCCGTTAATCAAGTAACGACGATTTTCTGAACTGTATCCACGCATACCGCCCATCAATTGGTTAAATAAATTATCCATGTTGTTAAAGTTATTAAAGTTGTTATTCATATTTCATACCTCGTTTATTTTCAAATTTACTCAGCCAAAATAATTTGACTTTCTCTGACCTTTGTTTCAAAAAATTTAGACTAGCTATTTGCTACTCTACGTATAATTTCAGGTTTTTCTTTATCCAATACAGGTGTTTCGATTGGACTTCTAAAAATACTAATGTTAACCATAGGTTGTACCTCTTTTCTAGGTTTTACCCATACTTTGATCTTAAGATACTATATACAATCACCTTAAAATCAAGGTTTTCTAAGGACTTTCCTTATCCTTATGTTCTTAGTATATCACTTTGGTCAGTTTTAGTCAAGAGATTTGACCAAATTTGACTAATTTTTTTTAAAAAATTTTTATAATAAAAAAACCAGTCAGAGTGACTGGTTTTTGATTTACTATTTATAAATCTTAGCTCAATGCATCATCCATTGAAAGAACTTCGTGGAAGACACGTTGTGTTAATTCAGTTTTTTGTTCCGGAGTGAGGTATTTAGTGTTTACACAGTATCCAGAGATACGAACGATTACGTCTTCACCTGACATGATTTTTTCGTAAACATCGTTCAAGTCCATAACGTTCAAGTTAACGTGTTGTCCACCGTTTTCGAAGTAACCATCAAGGATTGTTACCAAGTTATCAACTTGTTCGTCACGAGTTTTACCAAGAGCACGTGGTGAAACTTGAGTTGTCAATGAGATACCATCAGCTGCATAACCAAAGTCAAGGCTAGCAAGTGAGTTCAAGTTTTGCAACCATCCACCTTTAGCTTTGTTAGATGGGTTCGCACCTGGTGAGAAGAATTCAAGTTTAGACAAGTTCACAGAACCATCTTCGTTGAGGTATACACCTTTGTGGACTGGTGAGTTACCAGTTTGTTTAGAGTAAGCAACGTTAGATGTGATTGTCAAAAGTGATACTGTAGCTTCTGCATCTTTGTAAAGTTTGTGGCTACGTAGACGAGTTGTGTAAGCTTCGATCAACCATTCTGCCAATTCGTTTGAACGTGGGTCATCTTCACCCCAACGTGGGTATTCACCGATTGTTTCGTAATCGTAGATGTAGCCATTTTCGTCACGGATTGGTTTAACTGTAGCGTACTTGATAGCTGACAATGTATCAACAGTGTTAGCAAATCCACAGATACCGAATCCCATGTTAGCACGTTGTTTAGTTGGCAAGAAGGCCATTTGAACAGCTTCATAGTTGTACTTATCAGTCATGTAGTGGATGATGTTCAAAGCATCTACGTAAGTGTCAGTCAACCAGTCAAGAGATTTTTCAAAGTTTGCTTTAACTGATTCGAATTCAAGAACTTCGTCACGGATTGGTTCAATGTCAAATACTTTATAGTCTTTATGAACATCGTCGTAACCACCGTTCAAACCAGTAAGAAGAGCTTTAAGAACGTTAACGCGAGCACCGAAGTACTGGATGTTGTGACGTTGTTCTTCGTTTTCTGGGTCAAGTGGAGACACACAACATGAGATACAGCTCATTTCACCGTATCCATCTTTAGCCATTGTTGTAACACCTTCGTATTGGATTGAAGAGTGTTTGTGGCTCATGTGCATACAGTAGCGACGGAAGTTGTATGGCAATTTGTCAGTCCAAAGAACTGTCAAGTTTGGTTCTGGAGAGTTACCGATGTTATCAAGAGTGTTCAAGAAACGGTAGTCCATCTTAGTAACACGGTGACGACCGTCGTTACCCATACCAGCCATAGAAGTTGTGATGAAGGTTGGGTCACCTGAGTACAATTGGTCATAAGCTTTTGTACGAGCAAATTTAACTGTACGAAGTTTCATAACGAAATCATCAATAAATTCTTGGATTTCTGATTCAGTAAATGTACCACGAGCAAGGTCACGTTCTGCATAGATATCCAATACGATTGGCACACGTCCTAGAGATGTAGCTGCACCGTTGATAACACGGCAGACAGCCATGAAGGCAATGTTTACCCATTGGATAGCTTCTTTAACGTTCATCGCTGGTTTGCGAACGTCAACTCCGTAAAGATCACCCAAGCGTACAACTTGTTGCAATGCTTGATATTGAAGGTTGATTTCTTCACGAAGACGGATTGTTTCTTCATCGATTTCTTCGATTGAGTTCCAATCGTTCACTTTTTCTTGCATCAAGTAGTCTGCACCGTAAAGAGCAAGACGTGCATAAACACCGATGATACGTCCACGTGAGTATGCATCTGGAAGACCAGTTACAGTGTGAGCGTGACGAGCACGACGGATGTTTGAAGTGTAAGCACGGAAGATACCGTCGTTAACTGTTGTTACATATTTAGTAAAGATTTCGTGAACAGCTGGGTCTGGCTCGTATCCATTTTCTTTCAAAGTAGTTTCAGCCATACGGATACCACCTTTTGGCATGAAGTTCAATTTAAAGAGTTCGTCATTTTGGATACCAAAGATAACCTCGTTTTCTTTGTCGATGAATCCTGCAGGGATGTCAGCGATAGACGTTGGACGAGTGTCCATTGGGAAACGAGTTTCTTCGTAGTGTGCTTTAGTTTCTTCTACGATTTTTTTGATGTGAAGTGAACGCTCTGTTGGTCCTGCAAGGAAGCTTTCATCTCCATCATAAGGTGTGTAGTTAGCTTGTACAAAGCGTGATACACTTGCTTTTTCTTTCCAGTCAACACCTTTAAAGCCTTCCCAGGCTTTGTCAAAAATGTCCTGTGCTTCAACAACTGTCTTAACAACCATGTTAATGTCCTCTTTTATCTTTCTAGTAACAGTAATCTGTTACATTCATATATTCAGTATAACACACAGTAAACGATTTCAACAAGTGAAATCACACTTTTTAGACACTTTCTTTTATAATACAGTTGTTATTTTAGTGCAAACTGTAGTATATTTTTGAAAAATAATTAGCTATTTCCTATTTTTTCAGAAAAAAGGTATAATAAGGCTAGAAAAACTACTAAAGAAAGGCCATTTCATGCTGATATTTCCACTGATGAATGATTTATCCCGTAAAATTATCCATATTGACATGGATGCCTTTTTTGCTGCTGTAGAAATTCGTGACAATCCTAAACTTAAAGGCAAACCCGTTATTATTGGTAGCGACCCTAGGAAAACAGGTGGTCGGGGTGTTGTTTCAACCTGTAGTTATGAAGCCAGAGCATTCGGCATTCACTCAGCTATGAGTTCAAAAGAGGCTTATGAACGCTGTCCTCAAGCTATTTTTATTTCTGGGAACTACGAAAAATATACTACTGTTGGCCAACAGATTCGAACTATTTTTAAACGATATACGGATAAAATTGAACCCATGAGTATCGACGAAGCTTATCTAGATGTAACTGAAAACAAGCTTGGTATCAAATCTGCTGTTAAAATTGCTCGTTTAATTCAGCAGGATATCTGGAATGAATTACAATTAACAGCTTCTGCTGGTGTATCATACAATAAATTTTTAGCTAAAATGGCAAGTGACTATCAAAAGCCTCGTGGTTTGACAGTCATTCTTCCTGATGAAGCTGAAGATTTTCTCAAACAAATGGATATCGCTAAATTCCACGGTGTGGGCAAGAAAACAGTTGAAAAACTCCATCAAATGGGTGTATATACAGGTACTGACCTTTTAGAGATTTCTGAAATCACTCTCATTGATCGTTTCGGAAGACTTGGCTTTGATCTATATCGTAAGGCTCGAGGTATAGATAACTCTCCTGTCAAATCAAATCGTATCCGTAAGTCTATTGGTAAAGAAAAAACTTACAGTAAGATTCTAAGTCTAGATGAAGATATTAAAAAAGAGCTAACTCTCCTTTCGGAAAAAGTTTCTCTTAGTCTTCAAAAATATGAAAAAAGTGGTAAGATCGTCATTTTGAAAATCCGCTATGCTGACTTTTCTACTTTAACAAAACGAAAAACACTGAATCAACAAACACAAGACTCTGAAAAAATTGCTCAAAGTATTATCCAACTCTACGAAACACTGAGTGATAAAGACAAGGGAGTCCGTTTATTAGGAGTCACTGTGACTGGATTTTAAAAACCTTGAAGGAATCTTCCTTCAAGGTTTTTTTCTTATACAAATAGTCGAATGAAGCTATAAAGTAGTAATACACTACCAAGGACAATACGGTATTTACCAAACACTGTAAAGTCGTGTTTTTTGACATAGCTGGTCAAGAAACGAATGGCAACCATGCTGACTGCAAAAGCCACTACCATGGCTACCAAGAGCAAGAAGAATTGACCAAAACTCAAGACTTCTCCAGCCTTGATGAATTTAAAAATCTTCAAAGCGCTGGCTCCAAACATAACTGGAATTCCTAAATAGAAGGTAAATTCTGTCACCACTGAACGACTAGTCCCATTCAACAAACCACCAATGATTGTAGCACCAGAACGACTAGTTCCTGGTAAAAGGGACAAAACTTGGAAAAATCCAATATAGAGGGCTGTTTTATAAGGTAATTTATCTAACTCAGTAACTGTTGGCTCAATCGCTTGCGCTTTGTTACGTTTTTCAAGATAGATAAAGGCAACTCCATAAACAATCAACATAATGGCTACTGAAACCTTGTTATGGAAATAGGTATCAAACCAATCATCAAACTTAAAGACTAAGAGAAGAGGAAGAGTCGCCACAAAAACTTTGGACCATAACTGCCAAGTTCTACGAACTTGAACTTTATCCTTACCTGGTTTGAAAGGATTAAGTTTATTAAAGTAGATAACCACAACTGCAAAGATGGCACCAAGTTGAATGACTACGTTAAACAAAGACTTGAAAGCTTCAGTTTGGTCTTTATATTTGACGAATTCTTCCGCTAAAATCAAGTGACCAGTACTTGAAATCGGCAACCATTCCGTAATTCCTTCAACAATACCAAAAAAGATTGATTTTAAAATTTCAAAAAAATACATAGATTACTCCTTTTTCTATCCTCCATTATATCATACTTTTAAAGGCTGTGTTGAGTTTTCTTTAGAAAGCACCAACACTTCCACCACCGCCACCGCCTGAGAAACCACCACCAGAGCTACCGCTTCCGGATGATACAGAAAAGGTACTTGCTGTATTTGCGACACTGGCGTAATGGCTCATTTGCGCTGTTGAATGGTAAAATATGCTATGCCAACCATAGGCTACATAGAGATTGATATCTGGATTTTCAACTTTGATCTGGTGAACCTTCATCAAATGACTAACCTTGTCAGCATATCCAAACAAAGTTGCATACACTAATAGACGATTCCAAACAACAATACTTTCCAATTCAGCCTGATCCAGTCGTGCAATCTCACGTAACATATTTTCAAAACTCGTCCAAAGATAATAGACCTCTGCTCCTACTTCATTTAGAACACCATCACGATTATCTAGTCGAAGCTTCCAATAATAGAAAACAGCCAAAACTAAACCTAGAAAACCAAGTACTGACAAAGGGAGGTAAAAATAAGCATGAACATCTAAACTGTACAAAAACAAACCAAATCCGATAAATAGAGGTAGGATAGTAGAAAGTCCCATACCCACTTGCAAGGCCTTTTCCACACCAGTTAAAGAACGATAGTAATCTGGGAGTCCCAAGAAAGCGACTCGGTCCTTGACCCCTTCTTGCATCTCTTTCAATGCTCTTTCAAAAGAATATTTGAGCTTACGACCTTTTGTTTGAATCCGTTTTTCATCAGCAGCTTTGGCTCCACGATAAAGACTGTCAGATACCTTGTAATCTGCGAACAAATCGGAAAGAGTGGTTTCTTTTTTGCCTGAAAAGGCCAGATTTAGGCAGTCTTTTTCAAAGCTTGATAAACCATCTTCTTTTACCAGCCTCAAACCAACTGCGTCTCCCTCTGAAATAATAGAGACATTCCCACGGTCAATCACATCTAACAAGGTAGCTTGAATAAGTTGGTCAAAGGTGAATTTACCTGCTCCTTTGGTTAGAGGACTCACTTCCTCCAAGGAGGTCGAGTAGACAGTCTCTGATAAAACCATAGGCTCTAATTCCATCGGCGGTTCATAGAGACGATGATTTTTAGCATATTCGACTGAAGGAGTGGTTTTTCTTCTATAGATATAATAGAAGCAGATACTCAATAACAAGGAGATGGAAAGTATTGAAGGAAATACCCAAGTAACGAGTTGTTTACTCTGATCTTTTTCTCTAACAATCGACTCTTCTATATTGTTAAACTCTTCTAAACGATTTCCTTTTAAGCCCTGATCTGTAGCGCTAGCAAAATCAGTTCGAGGCCAGTAGGCATGCAACTCAACTCCGCGCTTAGACGGAAGATTGTCTAAACGAATAGTATAGTCATGACCACTCTGTTCAATCCTTCCCTCTCTATAGAGTTGCCCTGTGTGAAAAAAGAGTTTTTCGGCCCCATTATCTCCCATCACATGAAACTCAAATTTTTCAATAGATTCTGAACTATCTGTTAAGGGTTGCCAATTTAATTCAGCGATATCATCATATAAAAAAAGAAGATTTTTCAATTGCCAGGTAAGTTCCACTTCGACCCTGTCCCCTTCCTGACCTGGATTATAGACTTTAACAGTATAACCATTCGTTTCTTCTGTCACTTCGCTGGTAAGATTTTCGATTTTATGACCATTTTTAGATGCCTCAACCTTTGGCTGAGGATCAATATAAAATCCGCTAGGCATCTTGCCAGCACGTCCAAGTCCCACGATTTGGCCCTTAAAGTCCTCCTCAAACTGATAAACTATCTTCTGTCTAAATTCTGCTGTATTGTCTGCATGAATATACAGTTCTCCCTTATAGGATGGAATGCTGAAATCCACGGCAAAAACCAATTTTGGAACAATTATCAGACAAGTAAATATAAGTACTATTAACCATCTTTTTTTCATAATATAGCCTCTTTTGACTTTTTTCTCATTATATCATTTTTTTACAAGTAAGGGTTTACTAAGATTGAAAAAGTTCCGCTTTTTCGATACAATAGAGGGAGCCATTTTTAGACTAGAAATAGGAGAAAACATGAAAAAATTATGCTTATCTATCCTTGCTAGCTTAGCCCTTACTCTAGGACTAGTTAGCCAGGTCCAAGCCGATGAATATTTACGCATCGGAATGGAGGCAGCTTACGCACCATTTAACTGGACTCAAGATGACGACAGTAACGGCGCTGTCAAGATTGATGGAACAAACCAATATGCTAACGGTTACGATGTTCAAATTGCAAAAAAAATCGCTAAAGATCTGAGTAAAGAACCACTCATTGTAAAAACAAAATGGGAAGGACTTGTTCCAGCTCTGACCTCTGGCAAGATCGATATGATTATTGCAGGTATGAGTCCAACCGCTGAACGTAAGCAAGAAATTGCCTTCTCAAGCAGTTACTATACCAGTGAACCAGTACTTTTAGTCAAAAAGGATTCAGCTTATGCAAACGCTAAAACACTAGATGACTTTAAAGATGCAAAAATCACTTCTCAACAAGGGGTTTACCTTTACGACTTGATTTCTCAAATTCCAGGCGCTAAAAAAGAAACTGCCATGGGTGATTTCGCACAAATGCGTCAAGCTCTTGAAGCTGGTGTCATTGACGCTTATGTTTCTGAACGACCAGAAGCCCTAACTGCTGAGTCAGCAAATGCAAAGTTCAAAATGATTCAGCCTGAACCTGGTTTTAAAACTGGGGAAGAAGATACCTCTATCGCTATCGGTCTTCGTAAGGATGACGAACGTATCAGCCAAATCAATGCTAGCATCGAAACCATCTCTAAAGATGAACAGGTTGCCCTAATGGATCGTATGATTAAAGAGCAACCTGTAGAAGCTACAACTACCGAAGAAAACAGCAGCAATTTCTTTAGCCAAGTTGCTAAAATTCTAACTGAAAACTGGCAACAACTCTTGCGTGGTGCTGGAATCACACTTTTAATTTCAATTATCGGTACCATCGTAGGTCTCGTTATTGGTCTTGCTATCGGTGTTTTCCGTACTGCGCCTCAATCTGAAAATCAATTTATCTACGTCATTCAAAATATAGTTGGTTGGATTCTCAATATCTATATTGAAATTTTCCGTGGAACTCCTATGATTGTACAATCTATGGTTATCTACTATGGAACTGCCCAGGCTTTCGGAATCAACCTAGACCGTACTCTCGCTGCTATCTTTATCGTTTCTATCAATACCGGTGCCTACATGACCGAAATCGTTCGTGGTGGTATCCTAGCTGTTGACAAGGGACAATTTGAAGCAGCTACTGCTCTTGGTATGACTCATAATCAAACCATGCGTAAGATTGTTTTACCTCAGGTAGTTCGAAATATCCTACCTGCTACTGGTAATGAGTTCGTCATCAACATCAAGGATACTTCTGTATTGAATGTTATCTCTGTTGTAGAACTTTACTTCTCAGGAAATACAGTAGCAACACAGACTTACCAGTACTTCCAAACCTTTACTATTATCGCAGTTATCTACTTTGTCCTCACCTTTACAGTAACACGTATCCTACGCTATATCGAAAAACGGATGGATATGGATACCTACACTACAGGTGCTAACCAAATGCAAACGGAGGATTTGAAATAATGAATCAACCCATTCTTGAAATCAAACACCTCAAAAAATCCTATGGACAAAACGAGGTCCTAAAAGATATTTCGCTTACTATCCATAAAGGAGAAGTTATTTCTATCATTGGAAGTTCCGGTAGTGGTAAATCAACCTTCCTACGTTCAATCAACTTACTTGAAACACCAACTGAAGGTAAAATCCTTTATCACGGTGAAAATGTCCTCGAAAAAGGATATAACCTCACTCACTATCGAGAAAAACTAGGAATGGTCTTCCAGTCCTTCAACCTTTTTGAAAATCTAAACGTGCTTGAAAATACAATCGTTGCCCAAACAACTGTACTCAAACGTGATCGCTCAGAAGCAGAGAAAGTAGCTAAAGAGAACCTTGAAAAAGTTGGCATGGGAGAACGTTACTGGCAAGCCAAACCTAAACAACTTTCTGGTGGGCAAAAGCAGCGTGTTGCTATTGCTCGTGCACTTTCCATGAATCCTGATGCTATTCTCTTTGATGAGCCTACATCAGCTCTTGACCCTGAAATGGTCGGTGAGGTTCTCAAAATCATGCAAGATTTAGCTCAAGAAGGCTTGACCATGATCGTCGTAACCCACGAAATGGAATTTGCTCGCGATGTATCACACCGTGTCATCTTTATGGATAAGGGTGTCATTGCAGAAGAAGGCAAACCAGAAGATCTATTTACTAATCCCAAAGAAGAACGTACAAGAGAATTTTTACAACGCTATCTTCGATAAGAAAAAAGACTGCCATTGCAGTCTTTTTTTATATTCCAAAAAATTAAAAGGCAGATTCTTTTCGAACCTGCCTATATCCAAAGACTAATCTTCAAATTTTTCATGATTTTTATTGTAGAAATCAATTAAGCCGAGGGCTGTTTCAAAGGAAATGTTTTTAACTTTTGCACGTCCTTGAGCCAAAGCAATGATAGACATCTCACGCGCATTCGTTTCCTTAGAAATACGATACCCTGTGATCTTCTTATCACGAACCCAGCTAACAACTGCTTCTACTTTTTCAAAGTTAGACTTAGCCATGTTATTCTCCTATTTTTTTCTTTACGCAATTTTATTCTATATGTTTTTATAGTATTTGTCAATTGAAACACATATATTAATAAAGTTATTGCGTTAAGATTATAATTATTTAGCTTTCAAAGCTGATAATATATGGGTTCGAATATCTTCAACTCCATTAGGATTTGCTGGCAAGAATATTGTATTATTTCCTTGTTTATCTGCAAAATTATTCAATGTATCCAAATACTGATTGGTTAATAGGATTGACATAATTTGTTCTTCAGTTAATTCGACATTGGCTCCTTTTAACTCTTTAATAGAATCAGCAAGTCCATCAACAATTGCTTTCCGCTGCTCTGCGATCCCCACACCATGGAGGCGATCTTTTTCTGCCTCAGCTTCTGCCGCTGTAACGATCTTAATTTTATCTGCTTCAGCCAATTCTTGAGCTGCCACTCTCTTACGTTGGGCAGCATTAATTTCGTTCATTGATTGTTTGACTTCTGCATCCGGCTCAACTTTGGTAATGAGCGTCTTAACGATAATATACCCATACGTTGACATTTCTTCCGCTACTTGTTTTTGAACTTCTAATGCAATTTCATCTTTTTTCTCAAACAATTCATCCAAAGTTAACTTAGGAACAGATGAGCGCAATGCATCTTCAATATAAGATTTGATTTGAGCTTCAGGTCTCATCAATTTATAGTAAGCGTCTGTAACGTTTAACTCATTTACACGATACTGAGTTGCGACATTCATAGTCACAAAAACGTTATCTTGGGTTTTGGTTTCAACCACGATCTCACTTTGTAAAAGGCGTAGCTGCACACGAGCTGCAATTTTGTCAATGCCAAATGGTGCCCGTAGATGAATACCACTATTACTTAACTTTTGATACTTACCAAATCGTTCGATAATTGCAACAGACTGTTGACGAACGACATAAACAGAGCTCACTAACACAGCTCCTACAATAAGCATTAGAATCACTAGAACAAGTAAAACTTGTAAAACCATGGGAATCTCCCCCTTTCTTCACTTACATTATAGCACTCGTATATAGGTTAGGCAAATGATATGATAAAAATTTTATAGGATATTAAACAAGCATATTATATAGAGTTTCATTCCCATTCAAGTTAATATAAGACGGATCAAATTTCTCCATTCGGTGAATCAAACCCGCATAATCATGCTTGTTAGCAAGGGCAATCCCGATTAAGACTGGCCCTGTTCCCTTGCTAGCACGTTTAATATACTCAAAACGTGTGATGTCGTCATTCGGTCCTAAAATATCATTTACAAACTCGCGAAGTGCACCTGGACGTTGTGGGAAGTTTACCACAAAGTAATGCTTGATGCCATCATAAATCAAGGCACGCTCTTCCATCTCTGGCATACGGTTGATATCGTTATTTCCTCCAGAGATGATACAACAAATAGTCTTACCCTTTATATAATCTGACAGTACTTCCAAGGCTGCCACACTAGCAGCACCTGCAGGCTCAGCTACAATCCCCTGTTTAGAGTAAAGATCTATCAATGTCTCAGAGATTAAACCTTCATCCACTCCGATGAGCGTTTCAACATTTTTACGGGTTGCTTCATAGGTCAATTGCCCAACCTTCTGCACAGCAATCCCGTCTGCAAACTTATCAATTTCTTTAAGTTTAACCGGACCTCCAGCCTCAAAGGCTGCCTTCATGGAACGAGCTCCGTTGGCTTCTACACCTAGAACTTCAATATCCGGATTCATTTCCTTTATATAAGTAGAAACTCCTGCAATGAGTCCTCCACCTCCTACAGGCACCAAGACAGTATCAAAATCAATGGATTCTTTTCGCGCTTCTTCTAAAATTTCATAAGCTACTGTTCCTTGACCAGCTTGAACATAGGGATCATCAAAAGGATCAATAAACGTACGATTTTCAGCAACTGTATAGTCTTGAGCTGCCTTGGCCGAGGCATCAAAGGTATCTCCTACCAATTTGATAGTTACAAAATCTCCACCAAAGAAACGAACCTGACCAATTTTCTGTTGAGGCGTTGTAATTGGCATAAAGATTGTTGCAGGAATCTTCATCTCGTTACAAGTGTAGGCAACACCTTGAGCGTGATTTCCCGCTGATGCGCACACTACTCCACGTTCACGTTCTTCCTTAGTCAATTGTGAGATGGCATAATAAGCTCCACGAATTTTAAAAGAGCGGACTCGTTGAGCATTTTCTTTTTTGAGATAAATTTTAGCTCCGTATTTTTCTGATAAATAATGATCGTAGTCAAGTGGTGTATTGGCTACGACACCACTCAGAACCTTGTGGGCCTTCACCACATCTTTTGCACTAAGCATAATCTTCTCCTTGATTCTTTTTCAAGATAAAAAGCGGGTTAGGTACCCCCCAACTCGCCTTCTATTTTTATTCTCAAAAATTAGTTGTAGATTTTGAATGCATCATCGTCGTTTTTACCAACAAATGGCATTGCTTTACGCAATTCGGCACCAACCTTTTCAATTTCAAGGTTAGCTGCTTGTTCACGGTAAGCAGTCAATTTTGGACGTCCAGCTTTGTAGTCGTTCACAAAGTCGTTGGCAAATGTACCATTTTGGATATCAGCAAGAACTGCTTTCATGTTTTCTTTCACTTGTTCAGTGATGACACGTGGGCCTGAAACGTAGTCACCGTATTCAGCTGTGTTTGAAATTGATTGACGCATTTTCTTGAATCCACCCTCGTAGATCAAATCAACGATGAGTTTCATTTCGTGAAGTACTTCAAAGTAAGCCAATTCTGGAGCATATCCAGCCTCAGTCAAGACTTCAAAACCAGCTTCGATAAGGGCAGTCAAACCACCACAAAGAACTGCTTGTTCACCAAACAAATCTTCTTCAGTTTCTTCTTTGTAAGTTGTTTCCAAAAGACCAACGCGTGCTGCACCAACCCCTTTACACCAGTCCATAGCGATGTTTTTAGCATTTCCTGTTGCATCTTGGTAGACAGCGTAAAGCGCTGGAACACCAAATCCTTCTTCGTAAGTACGACGTACCAAGTGTCCTGGCCCTTTAGGAGCACACATGAAGACATCTACATCTGCAGGAACTTTGATGAATTCGAAGTGGATGTTAAAACCATGCGCAAATCCAACTGCATTCCCAGCTTCCAAGTTTGGAGCAATTTCTGCTTCGTACAATTCTTGTTGGATTTCGTCTGGTGCCAAAATCATGATAACATCAGCCAATTTAGTTGCTTCTGCTACTGTATAAGTATCAAAACCATCTTCTTTTGCCTTATCAAAAGATTTACCTGGACGAACACCGATGATTACATCGTGACCTGAATCACGCAAGTTTTGAGCATGAGCATGACCTTGTGAACCATAACCGATAACAGCGATTTTTTTACCATCAAGTGCTGCTACTTTTACATCTTTTTCGTATTCCATTTGAACTGCCATAGTTTTTCTCTCTTTTCTATTATTTATTGCCTTTTAGGCTGGTTTAACAAATTTAAGTTATTTTTTACTCAATGAAAATCAAAGAGCAAATTAGGAAGCTAGGCGCAGGCTGTACTTGAGTACGGCAAGGCAAAGCTGACGTGATTTGAAGAGATTTTCGAAGAGTATTAATCGCGGGTAAATCCAGTTGCACCCGTACGAGCGATATTCTTGATACCGTACGGTCGAATAACCCGAATCAAAGCTTCACTCTTTTCCGCATTTCCAGTCATCTGAACAGTAATGGAGCTCGGAGCCACATCAACAACAGTTGCACGGAAAGGCTGGATAATAGCTAAAATTTCTGCCCGCTTCTCCGCAGGCGCTGAGACCTTGATCAGAATCACTTCACGCTCGAGATGCGGTTTATCTGTGATATCACGGACACGAATAACGTCGACCTGACGGTTGAGTTGTTTGATGATTTGCTCCACTTCATCGTGAGATGCAACATCAATGATAATGGTAATCCGTGACACATTAGGATTTTCTGTCGCCCCTACCGAGATACTCTCAATATTGACTTGGCGTCTAGACAAAACACCGGTAAAACGATTGAGAACTCCTGACCGGTTTTGAAGTTTGGCTGTTAACATTCTACGCATTAAACTTCACCCCCAACATCTCATGATTACTCTTACCAGCTGGTACCATCGGTAAAACATGCTCTTTACGAGAAATATCTACCTCGATAAACATTGGTACATCTTCCAAGATGACTTCCAAATCCTTTTCTAAGGTTTCAGGATTATCAAATTTATAATTCTTAATTCCATAGGCTTGAGCCATCAATTGGAAATCTGGGAGGCTATCAAAGACTGACTCTGATGTTCGACCATCGTAGAAGGCTTCTTGCCATTGACGAACCATCCCAAGTGAATGGTTATTAAGCATGATGACCTTGATTGGAATCTTGTAGATATTCAAGATTGCCAATTCCTGATTGGTCATTTGGAAACCACCATCACCGACAAAGAGCACGATCTCCTTATCTGGATTAGCAATTTTTGCCCCAATGGCTGCAGGAACTCCAAATCCCATGGTTCCTAGTCCACCTGAAGTTACGAGTTGACGCTCGTTTTGGTATGGATAGTATTGAGCTGTCCACATTTGGTGTTGTCCGACGTCAGTTACGACAATGGCATCACCCTTAGTCAATTCACCAATTCGTTCAATAACTGCTTGTGGTTGGACAACACGTTCCTTCTTATCATAAGAACGAACACGATTCTTATCTTTGGTAACTTTTTCAATCCATTTTTCAGTATTGTTACGAACGATTGGCTCCGCTAGCAACTGCTGCAAGGCCTTTTTCGCATCACCAACAACTGGGATATCAACAGCGATAATCTTACCAATCTCTGCTGGATCGATATCAATATGCGCTACTTTGGCATTCTTCGCAAATGTCTTAGGATTACCAGTCAAACGGTCATCAAAACGACAACCAATCGAAATCATAAAATCAGCTTCTGTCATAGCAATATTAGCTGCAAAGGAACCATGCATCCCACCCATTCCTAAAAATAGCGGATGACTGGTTGCGATTGTTCCCTGTCCCAAAAGACTGGTCACAACCGGAATTTGATAACGTTCTGCAAATTCATTCAACTCTGTTGCAGCCTCTGCATAGCTAATCCCACCACCAGCTAACAAAACTGGCTTCTTAGCCTTAGAGAGTTGCTTCAAGATCTTCTTGATTTGCATCTCATTAGGTTCTAGAGTTGGTTGATAACTTGGTAAATCTATCTCTGATGAATAGACAAAGTCCGTTTCAAGAGCAGAAACATCTTTTGGCAAGTCAATAACAACTGGTCCTGGACGACCGGTAGTCGCAATGTGCACAGCCTCTGTAATCACACGTGGAATATCTGCCGTCTCTCGAACCTGGTAGTTGTACTTGGTAATTGGCATGGTAATACCAACAATATCTGCTTCTTGGAAAGCATCCTTACCGATTCCCGCTCTTGCCACCTGACCCGTGAAGACCAAAAGGGGAACACTGTCACTCATAGCATCTGCAATACCAGTAATGGCATTGGTAGCTCCTGGTCCACTTGTGACGACTGCGACACCAAGTTTCCCTGTTGACTTAGCATAACCTTCTGCTTCATGAAGACAACCTTGTTCATGTCGACCTAGAATATGGCGAATGCCTTTAAAATTATAAATAGCATCATATAAAGGCAATACCGCGCCGCCTGGATAACCAAAAATCGTATCGATTCCTAGGTCACGGAGCGTTTCCAAAACGAGTTCCGAACCTGACTTTGGTGAGTCTAAAATGATTTTCTCCATCGTTCCCCTTTCTCTTCTCAATAAAATGACTTGTTTCTATAATACCATTTTTTCAAAAATTTTCAAGACAAAAGAAACAATTTTCTGAATTTTCTATCTAGATACTTTACAATATCAAATAGATTAGAAAGTTTATACGTATTTTTACTTTTTATATAGAAAAAAGGTTGAGACAAAATGTCCCAACCTTTCGATTATTTACTGATTAAAGCGAGTTAACGTCAACCTTGATACCAACACCTTGAGTAGTTGTGATTGTCAAGCTTGTTACGTAAGTTCCTTTTGCTGTAGCTGGTTTAGATTTTTGGATTGTTTCGTTGAATGCTTTGAAGTTTTCAACTAACTTGTCAGCTTCAAATGAAACTTTACCGATGATAGCTTGTACGATACCTGCACGGTCAGCACGGTAAGTGATTTTACCACCTTTAGACTCTTCAACTGCTTTTGCAACATCCATTGTTACAGTACCAGTTTTAGGGTTTGGCATCAAGTTACGTGGTCCAAGGACACGTCCAAGACGTCCAACAAGAGCCATCATGTCAGGTGTAGCGATAACTACATCGAAGTCCAACCAACCGTCGTTGATTTTAGCAACAAGGTCGTCTTCACCAACGAAGTCTGCACCAGCAGCTTTAGCTTCTTCAGCTTTTGCACCACGTGCAAATACAAGAACGCGAGCTGTTTTACCAGTACCGTTTGGCAATACCATTGCTCCACGGATTTGTTGGTCAGCTTTTTTCACGTCGATATTCAAGTTGTATGCAACTTCTACAGTTGCGTCAAATTTTGCAAAGTTAGTTTCTTTTGCAAGAGCTACAGCTTCTTCTACGCTGTATGCTTTTGTGCTGTCGATCTTCTCAAGAGCAGCACGAAGTTGTTTGCTTTTTTTAGCCATTTTCTATTCTCCTTGTAAGTGGTTCAATCGATTTTCATCTCCCACGTCACTTCTCGAAATGATGAAGTCTTGCGGGTTATATAGGGAAGTTATTGATTAGTCAACAACAGTGAATCCCATAGAACGAGCAGTACCTTCGATCATACGCATTGCAGACTCAATGTTTGCAGCGTTCAAATCTGGCATCTTAGTTTCTGCAATTTCTTGTACTTGTGCACGAGTAACTGTAGCAACTTTAGTTTTGTTAGGTGTACCTGATCCTTTTTCAACACCTGCAGCTTTTTTCAAAAGAACAGCAGCTGGTGGTGTTTTAGTAACGAAAGTAAATGATTTATCTTCGTATACTGAGATAACAACTGGAATGATCATACCAGCTTGATCAGCTGTACGAGCGTTGAACTCTTTTGTGAATCCCATGATGTTGATACCAGCTTGACCAAGAGCAGGTCCAACCGGTGGAGCTGGTGTAGCTTTACCAGCAGGGATTTGCAATTTTACAAGTTTTTCGACTTTTTTAGCCATTTTTAAATCCTCCTTTGTGGTTTTGGCGGTAATTTAGAGATTTTTACCTCCCACAAGTATGTTTTACACACACCCTACTATTATACACTAATCTATCTCAAATGCAAGAGAAAAATCCTATTTTTAGAGAAATTTTATTACTGAATTTTGCTATCATTTCTTTCGTGAAAGAGTCCTGAACTACAAATAAAAAACCGCCCTGTTTTGAGCGATTATAAGAAATAATAAAGTTTAGCAGGAATCCAGTTTTAAGAGCAGGCTTTTCCCTTTTTCAGCACTTCCACTTTCTACAAATCCAAGGGTTCAAAACATTGTCTGGAGGCGTGATTGAAATCAAAGAACTATCTATTTGAATGATTTGTTTCACTTTAACTTCCTTTTCAATAAGAGAGTTACTGCTTGATTAAAACCATTACACCAGTTGTACCATTTTGCTTCATACTCATCTTCAGGCAAGATATGATTTTTTAAATCCAGAATAGAATAAATCTTTCTTTCCTCGCAAGCTTGCATATAGAGATGATATAGTTCATCACCACCATCTTTATCCCACTCAGCAAAATCGTATTTTGACCTGCTAACAAAGCTTGGTAAGCTCTGTGATGCCCATCTGTAATCAGCAAACAATCTCCAGATGCAAGAACACTAATTGGGTTTATATTTGGCCTCTCTACCGAGTGATAAAGCATCTGGATATAATGCAACTTCTTTTCTGATAAGTATAGTTGAGTCGGATGAAGATCTGTAATATTGACTTTCATTTTTATCTCCTCAAGAAGAGTTAATAACTACTTTTGCTTGCCTGTAAAGCGCCATTGAAAGCGAAGTTTGTCATAAAATGGGAATTCAATGAATAGAATTCCAAGACCCAGACAGAGACTGGCAAGAACATCTGATGGGTAATGAACTCCCAGATAGACTCTGGAAATGATTACGCTTACTAGATAGATTCCCAGTAAAATCTGGAGAATGAGCTTTACAGTCCTATCTTTCACTCTCTGTCCCACAATGATAATTAGAGAACCGATTAGGAGGGTTACTGCTAGCGAGTGACCACTAGGGAAAGAAAATCCTTTTTCTTCGACCAAGTGTAAAATTTCAGGTCGCGGACGTTGATAGAGGTGTTTTAAGGACACAATTAAAATTCCAGCCAAACTAAGATTGCCAGCTACTAAAAGGCTTTCTGACTTCCACTTTTTCAGATAAAAAATAACAGTCAATAGAATTGCCCAAGAAATAACGATTGGTAAGTCAATCAGACGAGTAATCCCTCGAAAGATAGTTGTCAATATAGCTGGTAAATCTCCACGGATTGCTGTCTGGATAGACGAATCAAATGGTATCAATTGTTCTGGATAAAACTTAACGACATAACCCAGAATTACAAATAGTAAAAGGGCAAAAGAGCCCTTTGTTAAATATGTTTGTTTATCTTTCATAGTATTTCAAAGTTGGTTTCAAGAGGACAAATAATAACCAGAATGAGATGGCAAAGATGACTCCTTCAATCAAATTAAATGGTAAGACCATTGCCAACAAGTAATTACTAAGTCCTAGAATATTCTCTATATCGAAGTTAGCAAATTTTGCGTACAAAGGTACAGCATAAACGTAGTTTAGAACTAACATGGCTAAAGTAAGACCAATCGTCCCTGCTAATGAAGCTAGGACAAAACGCATGGTTGTACGCTCTTTTTTCCAAATCAGACCAAAAGCAAGAACAAAGACTCCTAAGGCTACGATATTCATCGGCAAACCAATGTAGGTACTAACTCCTTGATTGTTCAAAAGGATTTTCAACAAGGACCGAAGGAATAGTACTCCTAAAGCCGCTGGTAAATCCAAGACTACCAAACCTACAAGAACTGGTAAGATACTGAACTCAACCCTTAAAAAGGGTGCTGCCGGTAGAAGCGGAAAGTCAAAGTACATCAACACAAATGAAAGTGCTGATAAAATTGCAATGGTCGAAAGTCGACGTGTGTTTGTCATAACAGGTTCCTCCAATTTTCTATAAAATCAGAAGAAGTTGGAAAGTTTCTCTCTATCTACTCTCTTAACTATCTCAAAAAACAACCTAAGCTTACAAAGAAACTGGTTTTATTTCTATTATAATGAAGCAGCATAGACAAAGCCATCCTTTCGTCTTCTCCCATCCAGACTATACTGTCGGTTGTGGAATCTCACCACATCAGCTTGCGCTCGCGGACTTCTTTTAGAGTAAGGAAATGGAGATTTTTCTTTTAGACTAGGCGACAAGCTGTAGGCATAACTTTTGGTTAGGCAAAGCTTGGCAACAAAGTATAAAAGGAAAAGAACAGTTCCGAGTAAAAGTCACCGCCGGTCGGGAATCTCACCCAGCCCTGAAGACCCTCTAATGATAACAAAAAAAGCTTGCAAGCGCAAGCATTTTATCTCTTCTCAGTATTTATTTCAACTTATCCGTTTCGTAAGTATGAACCAGTTCGAGACCCGCAAAATTTTGTTGACGAAGGGCCTCATAGACAATCATACATACTGTATTGGATACATTGAGACTACGGACATGTTCATCATTCATAGGAATTCTGAGAGCTTTTTCAGGATGTTCCCGCATAAATTCCTCAGGCAAACCTTTATCTTCACGTCCAAAAAGAAAATAATGGTTTCCTTCTATCGTGAAGTCAGCATCTGAATAGACCTTTTCTGCAAACTTGGAAATCAAGTAGAGTTGACCATCTATTTTTTTCATAAATTCATCTAAACAATCATAAAAATAGATTTCAAGTTTGTCCCAATAGTCTAGCCCGGCTCGCTTCATTTTACGATCATCAATCGGAAAGCCCATCGGTTTGATAATATGAAGGGGCGCATTCGTCGCCGCACAGGTTCGTGCAATATTTCCCGTATTTTGTGGAATTTGTGGTTCAAACAATACAATATGATTGGCCATGCCTTGCTTCCTCTCACTAGTGCAAAAAAATAGCCACACTGCCCGGAGTCAAGCTCAGCAAACAGCGTGGTTAAGGCATCGTTAACTTACCTCACAACAGGTTTGAAGTAAATCAGCGAAACTACTTTTTTAGTATAACACTTTCAGCCTGATTGTCAATAGAAATGACTTGATTTTTTCATTTTTTTTACAAGCATATTTACAAAAGTTAAAATTTCAACTTTCAGCAAGCAATATCATAGAATTTACATAGATTAAGAATTTTCGGAACAAGTTTTTTCATAAACATATGATGTTTAAAGCAAAATATGATGTTTAAAGCAAAATATGATGTTTAAAGCAAAATATTTATTCGAATTCCCCTAATCCCTTTATTAAAGAAGGAAACAGTCAGTTGTTGAGTGCATTTTTTTCTAAAAAAAGGTATGATAGAGACATATTGAAAAAGTAGGTTAACTAACTATGAAGATTATTCTTGTCGGAGGAGGAAAAGTAGGTTCTGCCCTCTGTCGTTCACTGGTTGCTGACAACCATGATGTTGTCTTAATTGAACAGAACGAAACTGTTCTAAAATACTTGACCAGCCGTTTTGATATTATGGGAATCGCAGGTAACGGAGCTGACTTTGCTATGTTAGAAGCAGCCAATGTTCAAGATTGTGATATTTTCATTGCCATGACTCAATACGACGAAGTCAATATGGTTTCGGCTGTTTTAGCCAAAAAAATGGGAGCAAAGGAAACCATTGTTCGTGTACGAAATCCTGAATATTCCAACCCTTACTTTAAAGAAAAAAATATTCTTGGATTTTCACTCATTGTAAACCCTGAACTCCTAGCAGCTCGTGCTATCGCTAATATTATAGACTTCCCCAATGCTCTTTCTGTTGAGCGTTTTGCAGGTGGATTAGTCAGCTTAATGGAATTCAAGGTACGAAATTTCAGTAATATTTGTCAGATGTCTATTGCTGATTTCCGTAAAAAGTTTGGCAATGTTATTGTCTGTGCTATCGAACGCGACCACAAACTCATGATTCCTAGTGGAGATATGATTTTAGAAGATAAAGACCGTATCTTTGTGACAGGACATCGTGTCGATATGATGCTCTTCCACAACTATATTAAGTCCAGAGTTGTTAAGAGTTTACTCATCATAGGAGCTGGGAAAATTGCTTACTATCTCTTAGGTATGTTAAAAGACAGTCGTATCGATACCAAGGTTATTGAGGTCAATCCTGAAAGAGCTGCCTTTTTCAGTCAAAAATATCCAAAACTCTATATTGTACAAGGGGACGGAACTGCAAAAGATATTCTCCTAGAAGAAAGTGCCCAACACTACGATGCGGTCGCAACCCTTACTGGAGTTGACGAAGAAAACATTATTACATCTATGTTCTTGGATAGTGTGGGTGTTCAGAAAAACATCACTAAGGTCAATCGAACTAGTCTCTTAGAGATTATCCATGCGCCTGAGTTTTCTAGTATCATCACACCAAAAACCATCGCTGTTGATACGATTATGCACTTTATCCATGGTCGTGCCAATGCCCAATATTCAGATCTTCAAGCGATGCACCACCTAGCAAATGGACAGGTTGAGACTCTTCAATTCCTTATCAAGGAAGCTAACAAGATGACTGGTAAACCTTTGTCTCAATTGAAACTCAAAAAAGATATTTTAATTGCTGCTATTATTCGCAATGGAAAAACAATCTTCCCCACAGGTGAAGATAGCCTTCAAGTCGGTGATAAGTTAGTTGTCATCACACTATTATCAAATATCACCAAGATCTATGATCTGTTAGAGAGGTAAGCTATGAATAGAAGTATGGTACGATTTCTTCTTGCAAAGCTACTCTTGATCGAGGCTGGTCTACTCTTAGTTCCAGTTAGCATTGCTCTTTATTATCGAGAATCGAGTCAAGTTTTTACAGCTCTTTTCTCTACCATCGGAATCCTTGTTGTTCTAGGTCTTCTGGGAATTATCAGTAAGCCTAAAAAACAGCGAATCTATGCAAAAGAAGGGGTCTTAATTGTAGCTCTCTGTTGGATTCTCTGGTCATTCTTTGGTGCCCTTCCATTTGTCTTTTCAGGACAAATTCCCAATATGATAGACGCCTTCTTTGAGATTAGTTCTGGCTTCACAACAACGGGAGCAACCATTTTAAATGATGTTTCTGTCTTAAGCCGTTCCCTTCTATTTTGGAGGAGTTTTACTCACCTTATCGGAGGGATGGGGGTGCTGGTTTTTGCCCTAGCTATCATGGACAATGCAAAAAACAGTCACTTAGAGGTTATGAAGGCAGAGGTTCCTGGACCAGTATTTGGTAAGGTTGTATCTAAGCTAAAAAATACAGCTCAAATTCTTTATATCCTCTACCTGGCTATGTTTGCCCTCTTTGTAATTATTTATTACCTTGCTGGGATGCCACTCTACGATAGTTTTGTCATCGCTATGGGAACTGCTGGGACTGGTGGTTTCACTGTTTACAATGATGGAATCGCCCACTATAATAGTTCTCTCATTACCTATCTGACGAGTGTTGGGGTCTTGATGTTTGGTGTCAACTTCAACCTCTACTACTATCTCATGCTTCGTCGAGTCAAGGAATTCTTTTTCGATGAGGAGCTTCGTGCTTATCTCTTGATTGTCGTCGTTTCTACCGGCTTAATTACTCTCAATACACTCCACCTTTATAGTGGCGTTTCACAAAGTTTTGAGATGGCCTTCTTCCAAGTTTCTAATATCATCACTACAACTGGTTTCGGTTACGGAAACATAACCAATTGGCCTTTGTTTTCTCAGTATATCCTACTGATGTTGATGGCGATTGGTGGTTCTGCTGGATCTACTGCTGGTGGTCTCAAAGTGATGCGTGGAGTTATTCTAGCTAAAATTGCTAAAAATCAATTTTTGTCTACTATATCCCCTCACCGTGTTTTAACTCTCCATGTTAACCAAACGGTCATTGATAAGGATACCCAGCACAAGATTCTCAAGTACTTTGTAGTTTACGTCATGATTCTACTCAGCTTAATATTCATTATCAGTTTAGATGCTGACAATTTAATGATTGTTACGAGTGCCGTTTTCAGTTGCTTTAACAACATCGGCCCAATTCTCGGAACAACTGCAAGTTTCTCAATTTTTAGTCCATTTTCAAAACTCCTCCTATCCTTTGCAATGATTGCAGGACGTCTTGAAATTTATCCAATCATATTACTCTTTATGAAGCGAACCTGGTCTAAGCGTTAGCAATGTTATTATCAAAAAGCACATCCCTCAAAAAATGAGGGATGTTTTTTTCTGTTGATAAGATTTTTAAAAGACAGTTGAGAGTCAAAAAATAACACTTGAGAAAATGATGATTTTTCATGAATCATTTTAGTTATAATTTTAAAAAAACGTAGGGGTTTTATATGGAAAAAATGAACAAATCAATCCAACTTCTTTTATTGATTTCCTTGGTATATTTAGGCTGCTGTAGTTGCTTAGTTTGGCCTGGTATTGCTTTAACACTCAAACAATCCTGCTTTTACTTTTTACTTCTCTTACTGTTTTTAGCAGGTATCTGTACATTTATCCACTATCTTTCAGGACATGATTATGTGAATAGTCAGCTACACAATCGTAGTCGATCCTTCTTTTTATTGTATAGCAGCATGGTTATCATTAACCTTGCTGGAGTATGTTTTATTTTGTTTGAAAGCATAAGCACTGACACTCTACTACAAAAAGAAATCGTTGACTTGTTACTCATCTCTTTCTTTTTCCTTTTCGGACTTGATATTGCTACCTTTCTGCCGTTAAACAAATGGAGAAAATTACCAACTCATAAAAAGACAGGCAGGCTAACAACCCTTATCTTTCTTAGTTTATTTTTTCTGCACAATCCTTTAACCATATTTTCTGTCAGTTTTTATATCCTTTTGGGAGTCAGCTTTCTAAACTTTTTATTTCCTAAAACCTTAAGACAAGATTTATCCTTCTATAGTCATTTAATTCGAAACATCTTACTTGTTTTATCTACGCTTATGTTCTGGTAGTTAATAGAATTCCTGTCAGAAGTATGCTATAATGAAATAAATTTTTTAGGAGATATATGAATGAATTTTTTTAAAGATTATCGTAAACGATTGATTTGGCTAGGAATCTTTCTTGTCGCTATGTGCCTATCGCAAGTTCCTATCGTGACTTTAATGTTACTTCAAAAAACGCAACTTGGATCTATCTGGTCATCTCTAATAGTGGGACTTGTCTCTACTGCTGTTGTTACACTCTTTTTATATGGTGCTCACAAAAGTAAGTTATTAAATCTAAAATCAAAACTCTTTACTATTAATGACGCCCCTCGAATTGCTCTTAGTTATGTAGCCATTGTCACAGGAAATCTGATTGGTGCGATTTGGTTACAACTTCTGAAGCAAACAACTACTTCGAATCAAGAGGCTATCAATAGCATCATGTCAGAAAGCTCTCTAATTTCCAGCATTTTCGTGGTTGCCCTAGTGGCACCTATTTGTGAGGAAGTTATCTGTCGAGGTATCATCCCTACTAAACTCTTCGAAGGATACGAGAAAATTGGATATATTTTAGGTTGGTTTCTCTTCACTATAGCCCATATCCCAAATAATCTTCCTTCTTTCTTGATCTATGGCTGGATGTCTGCAGTCTTAACTTGGACTGCTTATCGCACCAAACGTCTAGAGATGTCTATCTTACTGCACCTAGTGAATAATGGAGTCAGCATTCTATTGCTTATCCTCCTTACATTCCTTATCAAAGTTGTTGGTATAGATGCTTTTCAATAAATAGAAGTTCCACTACTAATATAATTTAAAATAAAAAGACTAGAAATATATCTAATTTCTAGTCTTTTTGTTTATTCTTTGAGTGATTCCAAACTAAGTTAATGAGGCAGGTAGCTAATCCACTTTTTAACTGTTACCGTTTATTAGATTACGACACAGAGTTTGGCAAATCGATTATATTTGCCAAACGTAGTTAGTAAGGCAGTTAGCTAGTTCGCCGAATAGCGACTAGCGTCCAACAATTAGGAACTTTAGTTCCAATTGTTGGTACTGAGTTACATTTTTTCTTCCAACTCCACATCTGGATACTTGTCCGCAAACCAGCGGAGGGCAAAGTCATTTTCGAAAAGGAAGACAGGTTGGTCAAAGCGGTCCTTTGCCAAGATGTTTCGACTTGAAGACATGCGTTCATCTAAATCTTCTGGTTTAATCCAACGAACTGTCTTTTTACCCATTGGAGTCATGACAACTTCAGCGTTATACTCGCCTTCCATACGGTGTTTAAAGACTTCGAACTGGAGTTGTCCAACAGCACCTAGCATATACTCACCTGTTTGGTAATTCTTATAAAGCTGGATGGCTCCTTCTTGTACCAACTGTTCCATTCCCTTGTGGAAGGATTTTTGTTTCATAACGTTCTTAGGCGAAACTTTCATGAAAATCTCAGGCGTGAAGGTTGGTAGTGGTTCAAACTCAAACTTGTTTTTGCCAACAGTAAGCGTATCTCCAACCTGGTAGGTCCCTGTATCATAAACTCCGATGATATCTCCTGCTACGGCATTGGTCACATTTTCACGACTTTCCGCCATAAATTGGGTGACATTAGAAAGTTTAGCTCCCTTACCAGTACGAGGGAGATTGACACTCATACCGCGCTCAAATTCACCCGATACAATTCGAACAAATGCGATGCGGTCACGGTGTCGAGGGTCCATGTTGGCTTGAATTTTAAAGACAAATCCTGAGAAGTCTTTGTCATAAGGATCAACAATTTCTCCGTCTGTTTTCTTGTGTCCATGAGGTTCTGGAGCAAACTTAAGGAAGGTTTCAAGGAAGGTCTGCACCCCAAAATTAGTCAAGGCCGAGCCAAAGAAGACTGGTGTCAAATCACCTGCAAGAATGGCTTCCTCTGAGAATTCATTTCCTGCTTCATTCAAGAGTTCGATATCCTCTTTCACTTGTTCGTAGAATGGGTTGCTGGCAAAGAGTTTATCGCCATCTTCTAGGCTGGCAAAACGTTCATCCCCTTTGTAGAGTTCCAAACGTTGGTTATAGAGATCATAGAGCCCCTCAAAGGCCTTCCCCATCCCGATTGGCCAGTTCATTGGATAACTTGCAATACCCAAGACTTCTTCCAATTCTTGCAAGAGATCTAGTGGTTCACGACCGTCACGGTCCAGCTTGTTCATAAAGGTAAAGACTGGAATCCCGCGGTGTTTGACAACCTCAAATAATTTTTTGGTTTGGGCCTCGATACCCTTGGCAGAGTCCACTACCATGACCGCAGCATCCACCGCCATCAAGGTACGATAGGTATCTTCTGAAAAGTCCTCGTGTCCTGGAGTGTCTAGGATGTTTACCCGTTTCCCATCGTAGTCAAACTGCATGACAGATGAGGTTACCGAAATCCCACGTTGTTTCTCGATATCCATCCAGTCTGACTTAGCAAAGTTTCCTGTTTTCTTCCCTTTTACAGTACCTGCCTCACGAATCTCTCCCCCAAAATAGAGCAATTGCTCAGTAATGGTTGTTTTCCCCGCGTCCGGGTGAGAGATGATGGCAAAGGTACGGCGTTTCTTAATTTCTTCTTGAATACTCATAAGTTCTCTTTCTTTCTACTTTTTTAATGATTTCAATTTATAATCACTCTTTATTACATCGGACCCTAACATTCCTTTCAACACTCCATTATATCGGATTTTAGAGAGTTTTTCAATTGCTTACACAAGAAAAAGCAGGTCAAGATACTAGACCTGCTTATAAGATTCTTTTATTCAATATTTATTTTGTATCGCTAGTTACAATCTCTTCAAAATTTAATTTTTTCTAGAGCAATTTTCTTTTCCCAACGTTTTTTAAACAAAATATCAAAGAGCACTAAGGCTGAAGAAAGAATGATTGAAACCAGAAGATACTTTATCCATATAGGGGCATCTGGGATAAAAGGCGTGGTATTCAAAAGCCCATAGTTTCCACCTGTCACTTGATTGACTCCAACTAGAAAAAGATTAAGAACAAAAGTATAGGCGATAATTCGATACTTTTTCAGCAAGGTCTTATCGTAGTGATTCATGAGATAGACCAGGGAATTGACCAAGAGGGCATAATGGCCAATCAGGAAAGAAAAGCTGGTAATATGCGGGAAATCATAGGGGTCAAAAACGGGATAACCCAAAGCAAACACTGCTCCGCTGGCTCCCATAAGGGCAAAATACTGCTTGGTTTTCCATTTATCTGGTAAGAATACAACCGCGAACATGGCCAAACGACAATGGTAAAGAGGCAGGCTGTTTGAAAACGGAATCCCAAATCCAATATACCAAGTATAGAGCGCTAGCAGTTGCGCTATTTGAATCCACTTAAACAATCGAACAAATTTGGGATTTTTGTAGTAAGTAAGAGAAGCATAAATAGACAAGGCAAGAAGGCCTATCATGACACCGTACCAAAAAATCGGAATAGGCGGTGGCGTCGTTTGGGTTCTTGTAATAAAATGATGCATAAATTCTCCTTAAGGTAACGAATTCAGTTGTATATTAACTATTCTTATGTTTATATTTAACGAGTTGATTGATAAGGATGAGAATACCTGTCATCAAACTGGTTACTATCAAATAGTTAAGCAAACTACCATGATCCCCAATCACAGGTGGCTTGCTCATAAAGCCATAGTTCCCTCCTGTCAAGAGGTTTGCAAGCAAGATAATGGCATTGACTCCAAAAGTCATCTGGCATATTTTCCAAATATCCCCTTTTTCAACTTTATAATATCTAACAAGATAAATCAAGCAGTTAGCTAAGAGGGCCCAATGTCCGAAAACATTGTTGACAGACGAAACATGAGGGAAAGGAAAAGGATAAAAGACTGGATAAACCAAAGCCATGATAGAACCAAAGACTCCAACCAGGGCAAAATATTGTTTAAAAAAGGTCTTATTAGGGGCAAAAAGAATCACCCACATAGCCATGCGACTATGGTAAAAAGGGAGAGCCTCAGATAGGGGCAGACGTGCAGCAATATACCAAGCGTTGATAATGAGCAACTGAATCAATTGTCCCCAATACCAAAAGTTTCTGTAACCTTTAGATGATGCGAAACGAATCGATAAAACAGCTATGATTACCAAAGAAGTAGGTAATAAAAAGTACCAGGCTCCCAAATGAGGAGGAACTGTCTTTTTACTGGTAAAAAGCAACTCCCAAAGCGTCATATGTCATCCTTAACGTGTTCTAGTTGAGTCAATGCTACATCCTTTTTACCAACTAAAAACGACTGTTATTCTTTCTTCTAATTTCAACCATTATATCGAAATAAAAAGTATTTTTCAATTTCTGTTTCTTTTTAGCTTGGCTTGCCTTATTTATAGGAAAATATGGTAAAATAGAACAGATAAAGAATCATCATTTCACGAAAGGATATCCGATGAAAATTACGCAAGAAGAGGTAACTCACGTTGCCAATCTTTCAAAATTAAAATTCTCAGAAGAAGAAACTGCAGAGTTTGCGACAACACTCTCAAAAATTGTTGATATGGTCGAATTGCTCAGTGAAGTCGACACTACTGGTGTCGCACCTACTACAACGATGGCTGACCGTAAAACTGTTCTCCGACCTGATGTGGCCGAAGAAGGAACAGATCGTGATCGCTTATTTAAAAATGTACCTGAAAAAGATAACTACTATATCAAGGTGCCAGCTATCCTAGATGATGGAGGAGACGCCTAATGACTTTTAACAATAAAACGATTGAAGAGTTGCACAATCTCCTTGTCTCTAAGGAAATTTCTGCAACAGAACTAACACAAGCAACTCTTGAAGATATCAAATCTCGTGAGACAGCACTCAATTCTTTTGTTACAATCGCTGAAGACCAAGCTCTTGCTCAAGCTAAAGCTATTGACGAAACTGGAATTGACGCTGACAATGTTCTTTCTGGGATTCCCCTAGCTGTTAAGGACAACATTTCTACAGATGGTCTCTTAACAACAGCAGCTTCAAAAATGCTCTATAACTACGAACCTATTTTTGATGCCACAGCTGTTGCCAATGCAAAATCTAAGGGCATGATCGTTGTTGGGAAAACCAACATGGACGAATTTGCCATGGGTGGATCAGGTGAGACTTCTTACTACGGTGCAACCAAAAATGCTTGGGACCACAGCAAGGTTCCTGGTGGATCATCAAGTGGTTCAGCTGCAGCTGTAGCTTCAGGGCAAGTCCGTTTATCACTTGGTTCTGATACTGGTGGTTCTATCCGCCAACCTGCTGCCTTTAACGGGATTGTTGGTCTCAAACCAACCTATGGAACAGTTTCACGTTTCGGTCTCATTGCTTTTGGTAGCTCATTAGACCAAATTGGACCTTTTGCACCAACTGTTAAGGAAAATGCTCTCTTGCTCAATGCGATTGCCTGCGAAGATGTCAAAGACTCTACTTCTGCCCCTATTCGCATTGCTGACTTTACTTCAAAAATCGGTCAAGACATCAAGGGAATGAAAATTGCTTTGCCTAAAGAGTATCTTGGCGAAGGGATTGACCCAGAAGTTAAGGAAGTCATTCTGAATGCTGCTAAGCACTTTGAAAAACTTGGTGCTATCGTCGAAGAAGTTAGCCTTCCCCACTCTAAATACGGTGTAGCGGTTTACTACATCATCGCTTCATCAGAAGCTTCATCAAACTTGCAACGCTTTGATGGTATCCGTTATGGCTACCGTGCAGAAGATGCAACTAATCTTGATGAAATCTATGTAAACAGCCGCAGCCAAGGTTTCGGTGAAGAAGTTAAACGTCGTATCATGCTAGGTACTTTCAGCCTTTCATCAGGTTACTATGATGCCTACTACAAGAAGGCTGGACAAGTTCGCACCCTTATCATCCAAGATTTCGAAAACGTCTTTGCGGATTACGACTTGATTTTGGGACCAACTGCTCCTAGCGTTGCCTACGACTTGGATTCACTCAACCACGATCCAGTTGCTATGTACTTAGCTGACCTCTTGACAATTCCTGTCAACTTAGCTGGTCTCCCAGGTATTTCTATTCCTGCTGGATTTGTTCAAGGTCTACCAGTAGGACTCCAATTGATTGGTCCTAAGTATTCAGAAGAAACTATCTACCAAGTTGCTGCTGCTTTTGAAGCAACAACAGACTACCACAAACAACAACCCGTGATTTTTGGAGGTGATAACTAATGAACTTTGAAACAGTCATTGGACTTGAAGTCCACGTAGAGCTCAACACCAATTCAAAAATCTTCTCACCTACTTCTGCCCACTTTGGGAATGACCAAAATGCCAACACTAACGTGATTGACTGGTCTTTCCCAGGCGTACTACCAGTTCTCAATAAAGGTGTTGTCGATGCTGGTATCAAGGCAGCTCTTGCCCTCAACATGGACATCCACAAGAAGATGCACTTTGACCGTAAGAACTACTTCTATCCAGATAATCCTAAAGCCTACCAAATTTCTCAGTTTGATGAACCAATCGGTTACAATGGATGGATTGAAGTGGAGCTAGAAGACGGTACAACTAAGAAAATCGGTATTGAACGTGCTCACTTGGAAGAAGACGCCGGTAAAAACACGCATGGTACAGATGGTTACTCTTATGTTGACCTCAACCGTCAAGGGGTGCCTTTGATTGAGATTGTATCTGAAGCAGACATGCGTTCACCAGAAGAAGCTTATGCTTATCTAACAGCCCTCAAAGAGGTTATCCAATACGCTGGCATTTCTGACGTTAAAATGGAAGAAGGTTCTATGCGTGTGGATGCCAACATCTCGCTTCGTCCTTATGGTCAAGAGAAATTCGGTACCAAGACTGAGTTAAAAAACCTCAATTCCTTCTCAAACGTTCGCAAGGGTCTTGAATATGAAGTCCAACGTCAAGCTGAAATCCTTCGCTCAGGTGGTCAAATCCGCCAAGAAACACGCCGTTATGATGAAGCCAACAAGGCAACTATCCTCATGCGTGTTAAGGAAGGGGCTGCAGACTACCGCTACTTCCCAGAGCCAGATCTACCACTCTTTGAAATCTCAGAAGAGTGGATTGATGAAATGCGCACTGAGTTGCCAGAGTTTCCAAAAGAGCGCCGTGCACGCTATGTCTCTCAACTCGGATTATCAGACTACGATGCTAGCCAGTTGACTGCCAACAAAGTCACTTCTGACTTCTTTGAGAAAGCAGTTTCACTTGGTGGTGATGCTAAGCAAGTCTCTAACTGGCTCCAAGGTGAAGTCGCTCAATTCTTGAACGCTGAAGGCAAGACACTGGAACAAATCGAATTGACACCAGAAAACTTGGTTGAAATGATTGCCATCATCGAAGACGGCACTATCTCATCTAAGATTGCAAAAAAAGTCTTTGTTCACCTAGCTAAAAATGGTGGAGGCGCTCGTGAATACGTGGAAAAAGCTGGTTTGGTTCAAATCTCAGATCCAGATATCTTGATTCCAATTATCCACCAAGTCTTTGCCGATAACGAAGCAGCTGTTGCTGACTTCAAGTCAGGAAAACGTAACGCCGACAAGGCCTTCACAGGATTCCTCATGAAAGCGACTAAAGGACAAGCCAACCCACAAGTAGCCCTCAAACTACTTGCCCAAGAATTGGCTAAGTTGAAAGAGAACGAGTAAATATACTTTCGCTAATAGACTTTTCTACTAAAAAATAGAAAGGAGAATAAATGAACAAATTTTTACGAGTACTATTTATTTTAGTTATCGTCGCCATGTTGGGTGCTTCTATTCTACAAATCTTTCTCCCATCATATATGGGAGAGCATTCTGGTTACGGTGTTTCTGCAGGATGGCAAAGAGAAATTGGAATTTGGAATCTAGCTGTCTTAATTATTATTCTTGCCGTTAATATTAAGTACGATTGGTTTTACCTGAGAATTGCCCTTCTTGCCCTCATTATTGGTGGTATAGGAATAGGAACAAATCATTTGTTAAATTTTATTGAATTTCATTCTCCTGTTAATGCGATTGGTGCTATCGAGAATTATATACTCGTATTTGGTTGGATTATAGGGTGGTTTATTGAAAATAAAACTATAAAACTCCAAAACTCTTTATAGACATAAATTTAGCAAAAACTATTTTTGTACTCACATAGTTAGGAGACATATGAAAAAGTTATATACTCTTATCGCTACTTGCTTGCTTCTTCTATTTGTGACACCCCTACAATCAATCGATGCAGGTGTTGGACATTCTCGAAGTGGTAGCTCTAGCCGCAGTAGCTCACGAAGTAGTAGTTCTAGTCGCAGTAGTTCACGAAGTAGTAGTTCTAGTCGTTCAAGTGGTAGTTCTTCTTCTAGAAGCAGCTATCGTTCTGGCGGTAGTTACTCAAGTTCAGGTGGATTTTTAGGTACCGGGATGACTATTCTTATCATGTTTGGTGTCGGGGCTTTCCTACTCTTCATGCTCATCAAGTACCTTAACGATCAGAACACTCCATCTGAAACACCGTATAGAAGACATACTACTAACTACGAACCAGAGCCAATTAGCCATCGTAGAGTTGAAAATAATAACCAAGCTATCGACCGACTCAGATACTACGATCCAAACTTTGATGCGGATGCTTTCACTACATGGGTTAGAGAAGTCTACATCCAGTTACAATCAGCTTGGACTAAAAAAGATTGGAATTTGGTGCGCTCACTTGAAAGTGCTAGCCTCTATACTCAACACAGTGCTCAACTGGAAGAACATATTCAGGCACAAACAACAAATGTCTTGGAACGAGTTTATGTTGATAATGTACGAATCAAAGATTTCAAGAGTAATCCAGATGGAAATGATACTTTAGTGGTTATCCTTTCATCTACTTTGAGAGACTATGTCATCGACGACAAGACTCGTAAGGTTATCGAAGGAGATCCTAAACAAGATCTATTTACAGTTTATCAAATGAACTTCATCCGCAAACATGGTAGCCAAACTGAAAACAATGTTCAAGATGAAGCTGTTAGCGACCACTGTCCAAACTGTGGTGCTCCACTTAAAATCTCAGCTATTAGCCAATGTGAATACTGCGGAGCTGAGCTCACACGTAGTCCAAATCAATGGGTTCTTGATACCTATGAAGTTGTGGATGAAGACGAACTTTATAATTAGGAGGAAATTATGGGATTTATCCGTGCTGCCCTTTCAGCTGGGCTAAATAGTTTTAATGATAGCAAATTCAAGGAAGCCGTTGTACTTCCAGACCAAGTCTCTGCAGACGTCATGGCCATCAAGGGACAATTGCTTACAAAAGATCCTGACGGTGGTTCAAGACAAAGCAATCAAAATACAGGACTATTAACAGACGGTTCTGTTGTCATTGTCCCTCAAGGATATGTTGCTGTTCTTGTCAATAATGGTACCTTCCTAGGGGATGTACTTGAAGCTGGAAGCCATGAATGGCGTGCAGGTGATAACGCTTGGCTTCTAGAAAAAGGTGGAATAAGAGGAACTTGGGAAAACTTCAAGCACCGCTTTTCATTCGCTGGTCAAGTCGTTACTCAACAAGAAATCATCTTTGTCCGTGTCCAACCGATTGCGGGTAATAAATTTGGTACACAAAACGCTGTAGAATACTTCAGTGAACGTTACCAACAATTGCTCAATATCCGTTTCTATGGTTTGTTTGATATCAAGATTTCTGACCCAGTACTTTTCTACGTTAGCTCGATCAGTCAACAAATTGACGAACATAAACCATTTACACTCCAAGATATTGCTCAAGGAACTCTTCGACAAAATATTTCTCCTAAAATTGCGATCGCAATTGCCAAATTTACTAATGAGTACCGAGTTGATATCTATAGCCTAAATGCTAATCAAGATACCTTCAATGAAATCGCTAAACAAGAAGTCAACAAGGTATGGACTGGTCTTTACGGTATTGAAGCAACCAATATCCTTCTTGAGGATTTGAGCTACGACCAAGAAAGCTTGGAACTTGTTCGTAAACTTGATAGCGAACTCGTTGCTATGAAATACAATACCATCGAAATTGAAGAACGTCGTGCTCGTAACGAAGCTCTTATTGCTGCAGCTAATAACGAAGGTAATGGCAATGGTATGAACATGTTTATGGGTATGAATCTCGGTCAAACTCTCGGTGGCCAACTCACCCAACAAGCTCAACCTGTTAACCCAAATCAAACTGTTCCCCCAGTACAACCCGCTGATCCAAACCAAGCATTTACTCCGGTACAAACTGCAAGTCCTGAGCAAGTTGCTAGCCCAGTAGAGACTGTTAGCCCTGAACAAACCGCTAACTCAGTAGAATCTACTAATCCAGAAATGACAACTCCTGCACAAGAATCTACAACTCAAGAAGCAACAATTTCTGCACAGGAATCTACTAGTCCTGAACAAACTACCAACTCTAAACAAACCGCTAATAAAAACTTCTACATCGAAGTCGATGGTAAGTACGTATTGGTAACCAAAGACGAAGAAGGAAACATCGTTCCTGTCAACTAATTTCACTTCCCTGATATTTGAGAAATCTTACGACTTATGATACAATAAAGAGTAAATTATTTTATTAAAGAGGTAAAAACATGATCGAAGCAAGTAAATTAAAGGCTGGTATGACCTTTGAAACAGCTGACGGAAAATTGATCCGCGTTTTGGAAGCTAGCCACCACAAACCAGGTAAAGGAAACACTATCATGCGTATGAAATTGCGTGATGTCCGTACTGGTTCAACATTTGAAACTAGCTACCGTCCAGAGGAAAAATTTGAACAAGCGATTATCGAAACTGTGCCAGCACAATACTTGTACAAAATGGACGATACAGCTTATTTCATGAACACTGAAACTTACGACCAATACGAAATTCCTGTTGTAAATGTTGAAAACGAATTGCTTTACATCCTTGAAAATTCTGAAGTTAAAATTCAATTTTATGGAACTGAAGTAATCGGTGTAACAGTACCTACAACTGTTGAATTGACAGTTGCTGAAACTCAACCATCTATTAAAGGTGCTACTGTTACCGGTTCTGGTAAACCAGCTACAATGGAAACTGGACTTGTCGTTAACGTTCCAGACTTCATCGAAGCAGGACAAAAACTCGTTATCAACACCGCAGAAGGAACTTACGTTTCTCGTGCCTAATCTCTAGAAAGAGGTCATTCTATGGGAATTGAAGAACAATTAGGCGAAATCGTTATCGCCCCACGTGTACTTGAAAAAATCATTGCAATCGCTACAGCTAAAGTTGATGGTGTCCACTCTTTTTCAAACAAATCAGTGTCTGACACCCTTTCAAAACTTTCACTCGGCCGTGGCGTCTATCTAAAAGAATCTGAAGAAGAACTAATAGCTGATATCTATCTCTATCTTGAGTATGGTGTCAAGGTTCCTAAGGTTGCAATGGCTATTCAAAAAGCTGTCAAAGATGCCGTTCGTAATATGGCTGATGTTGAACTCAATGCTGTGAATATTCACGTTGCTGGTATTGCACCAGATAAAACACCAAAACCAGCATTAAAAGATTTGTTTGATGAGGACTTCCTCAATGACTAGTCCATTATTAGAATCTAGACGCGAACTACGAAAATGTGCTTTCCAAGCACTGATGAGTCTTGAATATGGTTCTGATATTGAAACTGCTTGTCGCTTCGCTTATACTCATGATCGAGAAGACGACGAGGTAAAACTCCCTAGCTTCCTAATCGATCTTGTATCTGGTGTTCAAGCTCAAAAAGAGGAACTAGACAAACAAATCACTCAGCATTTAAAGTCTGGTTGGACGATTGAACGTTTAACCTTAGTTGAAAAGAATTTATTGCGTTTAGGAGTTTTCGAAATCACTTCCTTTGATACTCCTCAACTTGTAGCTGTGAATGAAGCTATTGAACTTGCAAAAAGCTTTTCAGATCAAAAATCAGCCCGTTTCATTAACGGACTGCTCAGTCAATTTGTAACTGAAGAAAATTAAATATAAAAAGTGTTTGATAGATATCAAACACTTTTTATTTGTCTCCTCAAATGCTATCTAAAAAAACGATTATAGATTAAATTAGAAAGCAACAACCAGATGAAATCTGCATGAATGAGAAAGTTAATAAAACTATGGCACAGGATGGTGATTTTTAGATTCTTTGTCCATCGGTAAACTAAAGCAAAGAAAAGACCGGAAAAACTATAAACCATCAAACTGATGGGGTCGCGATGGGACAATACCAAATGACTGAGCCCAAATATAAGAGCTGATAAGATGACATCCAAGTAGTATTTGGACTGGGGAAAGAAGGTGTTCATAAAATATCCCCTATGAACAATCTCCTCCAATATAGGCCCCAAAATGACAACGGAGATAAAAGAGAAGCAAGTCGTTAAAATAGTAGATTGCTCACTGAAGGATAGGACCGAAAGAAGGTCTTCAAAGATATAGTTGTTATTAATGAAGCGACTAAACTGTAAGTAAAAAGCACTTAACAACTGACGGACAAAATAAGTAGCCACTAGACTAACTACAAGGTAAAAGAATCTGGATTTTTTCGAGCCCCTTTTCTCAAAAATATAGAGCATTTTTTTCTTTTTAAGCCAATAGATAAATAGCCCTAAAAGAGCTAGTTGCTCTACTGCTACAATAATAGAATAGCCATCCATACCCCAGACAAACATCTTAGCCAGATAAAGACTACTGAAATCTAGTAGATAAATTGATAGGAATACCAGTAATGTATAGATTCCCAAATGCCCTAGTTTTTTCATACTCACTCCCAAAAATGTTTGTTGACTTATTTTTATAGCACACGCATCCCTTGTTATATTAACAGATATTTTTACAAGAGTCAATTTTTCATACTGAAATGTATTTTATAGAATCGAAAAAGCTAGAACTATATCTTAGTCCTAGCTTACTTTTTAATATTTTCTAAAGCGTTGGTAACGTTCCTCAATGAGCTGCTCTAGTGGCAGTTTACCAAGTTCATCAAGTTCTGCTCGGAGTTGTTCTTTGACTTGCTTGATCAGATCTTTACTTGATAGACCTACCTCAGAGATAACCTTATCAACAATTTTCATATCTAGCAATTCGAATGAAGTAATTTTCATCAACTCAGCAGCTTCCATAGCACGACTGCCATCCTTCCATAGAATAGACGCAAAGCCTTCAGGACTGAGAACTGCATAGATCGAGTTTTCTAACATCCAAACACGGTCAGCTACTGCAAGAGCTAAAGCCCCTCCTGAGCCACCTTCACCGATAATAATGGCAATAATTGGCACCTTAAGATCGCTCATCTCCATGAGGTTACGGGCAATAGCTTCACCTTGCCCACGCTCTTCTGCTCCGACACCAGGATAGGCACCAGCCGTGTTGATAAAAGTTACAACAGGACGGCCAAATTTTTCAGCCTGCTTCATCAAGCGAAGGGCTTTTCGATAACCTTCAGGATGAGGTTGTCCAAAGTTACGGTTAAGATTATCCTGTAAGCTTTTACCTTTTTGAATTCCAACAACAGTTACTGCTTGGTCTCCCAACCAACCGATACCACCAATAACAGCACCATCATCTCGGAAAGAGCGATCACCATGTAGCTCTACAAAGTCATCAAATATTCCTGTTGCGAAGTCCAAGGCAGTTAAGCGGGTTTGTTCACGTGCTTCTCTGACGATTTTTGCAATATTCATCAACAATCCCCCTTATGTAACCTTACTAATCGAGCAATCATATCTGGCAATTCTCTCCGTTTAACAATCGCATCCACAAATCCATGTTCTAACAAAAACTCTGCCTTCTGGAAATCCTCTGGCAAATCTTCCCTTACGGTATTTTCAATGACACGACGTCCAGCAAATCCTACTAAACTTTGAGGCTCTGCCAAGATAATATCCCCTTCCATAGCAAAGGAAGCTGTAACACCACCAGTTGTTGGATCAGTAAGGATTGTTAGGTAAAAGAGACCTGCATTGGAATGACGTTTGACTGCTGCAGAGATTTTAGCCATCTGCATCAAACTCATGATTCCTTCTTGCATACGTGCTCCACCAGATGCTGTAAACAAGACGACTGGTAATTTTTCAGCTGTCGCGTATTCAAACAAACGAGTGATTTTTTCACCAACTACTGTTCCCATAGACGCCATGATAAAGTTAGAATCCATGATTCCAAGAGCAACTTTTTCACCCTTAATCAAAGCAGTTCCTGTAACAACAGCCTCATCAAGACCTGTTTTTTCACGCATAGAGGCTAATTTTTTCTGGTAGCCTGGAAATTCCAATGGATCTTGTGTCTCAATTCCTGTAAACATCTCTAGGAAGCTTCCCATGTCAATGGTTAAAGCAAGACGCTCTTGAGCTGAAATACGGAAGGTATAGCCACAGTGAGGACAAATACGGTCACTCCCCAAATCCTTTTGGTAAATGGTATGTTTACAACCTGGACATTTTGAGAAGAGTTCGTCTGGAACCTCAGGCTTGGCTTGGGGCTTTTCTCTAAGTGAACGATTGGGATTAATTCGTATATATTTATCTTTTTTACTAAATAGAGCCATACATCCCCCTTTTCAGTCTCATACTTTTTATATTATTCTTTTTCTTGATATTGTGGTAAGAAAGTTTCCATCAAGAATGAAGTATCGTAGTCCCCTGCTATCACACGACGATCTGAAATCAAATCGAGTTGAAAATCAGCATTGGTGACGACCCCTTCAATTTCGAGTTCATAAAGAGCTCTTTGCATTTTCATGAGTGCATCAAAACGATTTTCACCATGAACAATAATTTTAGCAATCATACTATCATAGTATGGTGGAATGGTATACCCTGGATAAACTGCAGAGTCAACACGCAAGCCAACACCACCGCTTGGTAGATAAAGATTAGTGATCTTACCTGGACTCGGTGCAAAATTAAAGGCTGGGTTTTCTGCGTTGATACGGCACTCAATAGCATGTCCTTTTAGAACAATGTCTTCTTGCTTCAGAGTCAAAGGTTGACCTGACGCAATACGGATTTGTTCCTTGACAATATCCACACCAGAAACAAATTCGGTTACTGGATGTTCTACTTGGACACGAGTATTCATCTCCATAAAGTAGAATTTCCCAGTTGCTTCATCTAGTAGAAATTCGATGGTCCCAGCATTTTCATAACCAACAGATTCCGCTGCACGGACTGCTGCAGCACCAATTTCATTACGCAGTGTTTTCCCAATAGCAATCGAAGGACTTTCTTCTAAAACCTTTTGGTTATTCCGCTGAAGCGAACAGTCGCGCTCACCTAGGTGAATCACATGTCCCATCTGGTCAGCAAGAATCTGTACCTCAATGTGGCGAGCAGGATAAATCACACGCTCGAGGTACATAGCCCCATTTCCAAAGTTTGCTTTGGCTTCACTAGAGGCTGTTTCAAAGGCTGATACAAGGTCTTCTGCCTTTTCAACCTTACGAATTCCTTTACCACCACCTCCAGCTGAAGCTTTCAGCATAACTGGATAACCAATTTTTTCGGCAATAGCCAGAGCCTCTTCTGCAGTATGGACTTCTCCATCTGATCCTGGAATGACAGGCACATTAGCCTTAATCATTTGAGCACGGGCGTTAATTTTATCTCCCATGACATCCATTACTCGAGCTGATGGCCCGATAAATTTGATACCGACTTCTTCACACATAGTTGCAAATTTGGAATTTTCACTTAAAAAACCAAATCCAGGGTGAATAGCTTCAGCTTCAGTCAAGACCGCAGCTGATAGGATGGCATTGATGTTCAGATAAGATTCTGTAGCCTTCCCAGGGCCGATACAGATAGCCTCATCAGCCAAAAGCGTGTGGAGAGCTTCCTTGTCAGCAGTCGAATAAACAGCAACTGTAGCAATTCCTAACTCTCGTGCCGCACGAATAATACGAACAGCAATTTCACCACGATTGGCAATTAAAATCTTACGAAACATGGAAAACCTCCCTAGTTTCCAATAGCAAAGGTCAAAGTACCGCTTGCTGCAAGCCTACCATCTACTTCTGCCTTCGCTTCTACTACGGCGATTGTGCCACGACGTTTGACAAAAGTTGCTGTCATGACAAGCTGATCACCAGGAACAACTTGTTTCTTAAACTTAACCTTATCCATGCCAGCATAGAAGACAAGTTTCCCTTTGTTTTCAGGTTTAGACAATTCCAAAACACCTGCTGTCTGAGCCAAGGCTTCCATAATGAGGACTCCAGGCATAACTGGGTATTGAGGAAAATGACCATTGAAGAAAGGTTCGTTAATCGTTACATTTTTAATAGCAACAATTGTATCTTCACTAACTTCTAAGACACGATCTACTAAGAGCATGGGATAACGGTGTGGCAAAGCTTCTTTAATTCCTTGAATATCAATCATTTGATACGTACCAAGCCTTTCCCAAACTCAACCATTTCTTCATTTTCAACAAGAATTTCTGTTACAACACCGTCTTTAGGTGCTGGAATTTCATTCATAACTTTCATAGCTTCAATGATGACCAAGGTTTGGCCTTTTTTAACAGTATCACCGACTGAAACAAAATTAGGTTTGTCTGGTCCGGCAGCCAAGTAAGCAACACCGACAAGTGGACTTTCTACAAGGTCCCCCTCAGCTACAGATTCACTAGCACTTGATTCTGGAACTGCTTCTACAACTTGTGTTGTAGTTGGAGCTTGTGGTGCAACTGTAGGTACAGCTGCTGGAACTACAGGTTGAGGTGCTGGACTTGTTTCTGCCACAAGTTTCGCTTCATTCTTACTGAAGACCAACTCGTCCGTTCCATTTTTATAAGAAAATTCTTTCAAGCTTGACTGATCAAATTGTGCCATCAAGTCTTTGATTTCATTTAAATTCATTTTTACTTATTCTCCCAACGTTTGAAAGCAAGAACTGCATTATGCCCACCAAATCCAAAAGTATTTGAAATAGCATAAGGAATTTCATGTTCCAAGCCTTGTCCATAAATAACGTTTGCTTCAATGTAGTCTGACACTTCTGTTGTTCCAGCTGTCATTGGAACATAGTTGTTACGGATTGCTTCAATTGTTGCAATAGCCTCAACTGCACCTGCTGCACCGAGCAAGTGGCCTGTAAATGACTTGGTTGAAGATACAGGTACTTCCTTACCAAGAACCGCTACGATAGCACCACTTTCTCCCTTTTCATTAGCAGGAGTTGATGTACCGTGAGCATTGACATAAGCTACTTGGTCTGGTGTGATTTCAGCTTCATCCAAGGCAAGTTTGATAGCTTTAATAGCACCTTGGCCTTCTGGATGTGGTGAAGTCATATGGTAGGCATCACAAGTGTTCCCGTAACCAACGACTTCCGCTAGGATAGTTGCTCCGCGTTTTTCAGCATGTTCTAAGCTCTCAAGAACCAACATCCCTGAACCTTCACCCATGACAAATCCATTACGGTCTTTATCAAATGGAATAGAAGCACGTGTTGGATCCTCTGTTGTTGAAAGAGCTGTTAAGGCTTGGAAACCAGCGATTGCAAATGGAGTAATTGAAGACTCTGATCCACCAACTAACATGATATCTTGGAAACCAAATTTGATAGAACGGAAGGCATCTCCGATAGCATCATTTGATGAAGCGCAAGCTGTGTTGATAGATTTACAGATACCATTAGCACCAAAGCGCATAGCTACATTTCCTGCAGCCATATTTGGCAAGGCTTTTGGAAGTGTTAATGGTTTAACTCGTTTTGGTCCTTTGTCGTGAAGTCGGAGGACTTGGTCTTCGATTTCTCTGATTCCACCGATACCAGATGCAACGATGACACCAAAGCGGTCTTTATCAAGTGCTTCTACGTCAAGATTAGCATGGTCAACTGCTTCTTGAGCTGCATACAAGGCATATAAAGAATAATCATCGAAACGATTGGTATCTTTTTTTACAAAATATTTGTCAAAAGGAAAATCATTAATCTCTGCTGCATTATGAACGTCAAAAGTACTGTGATCAAACTTGGTGATTTCACCAATCCCAATCTTTCCATTCTTTAAACTGTTCCAAAATTCTTCTGGCGTATTCCCAATTGGAGATGTTAATCCATAACCTGTTACTACTACACGATTTAGTTTCATTTTCATACCTCTATTTTAACTCTTATTGCATGGTAAGTCCACCATCAATTGCAATGACTTGTCCCGTTAGATAATCTTGGCTTGCAAGAAAGGCTGTGACCTCTGCCACTTGCTCAGCTTGACCAAATTGTTTCATCGGAATTTGTGCCAGCATGGCATCTTTTACCTTATCAGATAGGACTGCAGTCATATCTGATTCGATCATTCCTGGTGCAATGGCATTGACACGTACATTACGGTTGGCTACCTCACGTGCTACTGATTTGGTAAATCCAATTAGACCAGCCTTAGAAGCAGCATAGTTTGCTTGACCGATATTTCCCATCAAACCAACGACACTGGACATATTGATAATGGCCCCTTCACGAGCTTTTATCATCTGCTTCAAGACTGCTTGCGTCATATTGAAGGCTCCCGTTAAATTGACTTTCAAGACCTTCTCAAAATCTTCTTCTGTCATCTTCAGCATGAGAGTGTCTTGAGTAATCCCGGCGTTATTCACTAGGACGTCAACTGAACCTAGTCCTTCAATGGCTTGGTCCACCATTCGTTTTGCATCCGTAAAATCAGAAACATCACCAGAAATAGCAAGGACCTTCACCCCGTAAGGTTTAAATTCGTTTAGAAGCTCCTCGGAGATTTCACCACGACTATTCAAGACAACATTGGCTCCCAAGCTGGCAAATTTATGAGCAATGGCAAGACCAATTCCTCGACTTGAGCCTGTAATAAAGACATTTTTCTGTTCTAGTTTCATTTTTCTCCTTTCAGAACTTCTACCATTTTATCTAATTTTCTAAGAGTGCTTGTAAACTTGCTTGATCTTCCACATTTGCAAGTTGAGCAGTTTTATCAATCTTTTTAACAAATCCTGACAAGACTTTCCCAGGACCAATTTCGATAAAACGAGTCACACCAGCTTCTTGCATGACTGAAATGCTTTCATAGAAACGAACAGGTTCCTTGACTTGACGAGTCAAGAGTTCTGCAATTCGTTCTTTTTCCATGACTTTTGCTTCTGTATTACCAACAAGTGGACAAGCAAAGTCGTTAAACTCAACATCTTCTAGGACTTGAGCTAATTTTTGACTAGCAGGTTCCAATAAAGCTGTATGGAAAGGTCCAGAAACATTTAGCGGAATTAAGCGTTTTGCTCCTGCTTCTTGCAAGAGTTCAACTGCACGATCCACAGCAACCACCTCACCACCAATAACAATTTGACTTGGGGTATTGTAGTTAGCTGGAGTCACAACGCCAAGTTGAGAAGCTTCTTGACAAGCTTGTTCAATAACTTCAACTGGAGTATTGAGTACGGCTACCATTTTACCAGATCCAGCAGGTGCCGCTTCTTCCATATAAGCACCACGTTTAGCAACTAGAGCCACCGCATCTTCAAAATCCAAGGCGCCACTAGCTACAAGGGCAGAATATTCACCAAGAGACAGACCTGCCACTATATCTGGTTGGTAACCTTTCTCCTTTAGTAGTCGGTAAATGGCAACGGATGTAGCCAAAATAGCTGGTTGTGTGTAACGAGTCTGATTTAGCTTCGTTTCATCGTTATCAATCAAGTCACGAAGATTATAACCTAAGATTTGGCTAGCTTGGTCGATTGTTTCCTTGACGATAGCATATTGGTCGTATAGTTCACGACCCATTCCAAGGTACTGGGCTCCTTGACCTGCAAATAGAAAGGCTGTTTTAGTCATTTCTTGTAACTCCTGCCCAACGAGCGGCTTCTTTTTGAATTTTCTCAGCTGCACCATAGTAGATATCTTTTAAGATTTCTTCAACAGTTTCTTCTTTAGAAACCAAACCTGCAATCTGGCCGGCCATAACTGAACCACCATCCACATCACCATGGACAACAGCTTTAGCTAGAGCTCCCGCCCCCATTTGCTCAAAGATTTCCAAATCTGGATTTTCTTGTTTGAAGGCATCTTTTTCAGCTTGTTCGAAATCACGAGTCAATTGATTTTTGATGGCACGAACTGCGTGTCCAAAGTGTTGTGCTGAAATCGTTGTATCAATATCACGAGCTTTTAAAATTTTAGCTTTATAGTTTGGATGGGCGTTTGATTCTTTAGCAACTACAAAACGAGTTCCTACTTGCACAGCTTCCGCACCAAGCATAAATCCAGCAGCAGCTCCCTCACCATCTGCAATACCACCAGCAGCGATAACAGGAATTGAAACAGCCGCTGCAACTTGACGAACCAAGGTCATGGTTGTTAATTTACCAATGTGTCCACCGGCTTCCATACCTTCACAAATGACAGCATCTGCACCGATTTTTTCCATACGTTTAGCCAAAGCTACGCTAGGAACTACAGGAATAACGGTGATTCCTGCTTCATGAAATCGCTCCATATATTTACTTGGGTTTCCTGCACCAGTTGTGACTACCTTAACCCCTTCTTCAATCACAAGGTCCACAATATCATCAACAAATGGAGACAAGAGCATGATATTGACACCAAAAGGCTTGTCTGTTAAAGATTTAATCTTATCGATGTTGGCTTTAACCACTTCTTTAGGTGCGTTTCCTCCACCAATGATACCGAGACCACCAGCTTTTGAAACAGCTCCAGCCAAATCGCCATCTGCTACCCAGGCCATTCCACCTTGGAAGATAGGATATTTAATATTTAATAATTCAGTGATACGTGTTTTCATATTGCCTCCATAAGTCTTGCTTACGTAATAGTTCGACTTTATTATAATTTGACGGTCAAACTATTACCTAAACAAGAGGGAGCGGGTCTCCCCTACTCCTTCTTTATTTATTCTAATTATTTAGTTTGCTCTTCAACGTAAGCAACCAAGTCGCCAACTGTTTTCAAGTTGTCTTCAGCTTCGATTTGGATATCAAAAGCGTCTTCGATTTCTGAGATTACTTGGAACAAGTCCAATGAATCTGCATCCAAATCATCAAAAGTAGATTCAAGTGTTACTTCTGATGCATCTTTTCCAAGTTCTTCAACGATAATTTCTTGTACTTTTTCAAATACTGCCATGATAGACTCCTTTAAAATAAATAGTTTTTTTATAACAATGTGATCACCACATGATTACCTAAATTGTAACAATAAGTGTGCCCCATGTCAAACCTCCACCGAAACCTGACAAGAGAATTTTTTGGCTACCATCCAAATGGATGAGCCCTTCTTCTACACACTCAGAAAGTAAAATCGGGATACTTGCCGCACTAGTATTTCCATACTTCATCATATTAGCAGGAAGCTTGTCACGATCGACACCGATTTTTCTAGCCATCTTATCTAAAATTCGAATATTAGCTTGATGAAGCAAGAGATAATCGAGTTCATCTGCTGATATTGGACTTTTTTCGATGGTCTGTTTAATAGATTTAGCCACGTCTCGAATTGCAAAGTCAAAAACTGCTCTCCCATCCATTTTCAAGAAAATATCTGGTTCTTCTTGAATCGAAAATGGTGAAATCAATCCTGTCTGTCCATAAGTGAGACACTCACCACGAGAACCATCGCTATTGAGACTTTCAGCTAAGAAATGTTTTTGGTCACTTGCCTCAAGTAGTACACCACCAGCTCCATCTCCGAACAAGACAGCTGTTGAACGGTCAGACCAATCCAAAGATTTTGACATGGTCTCACTACCGATAACAAGACCCTTTCGATATGTTCCTGAAGAAATGAACTTTTCTGCAGTCGATAGGGCAAAAACAAATCCACTACAAGCAGCTGTTAAATCATAGGCAAAAGCCTTATGAGCGCCAATCTTTGCCTGAACACGAGCTGCGGTTGAAGGCATCATCGAGTCAGGTGTCATCGTCGCTATAATGATGAAGTCTAGCTCTTCAGCAGAAATCCCTGCCTTCTCTATAAGTTGTCTTGCAACCTCTGTAGCCAAATCTCCTGTTGATTTCGTCTTAGAAATATGGCGTTCTTTAATCCCTGTCCGACTTGAGATCCATTCATCACTCGTATCCATGACCTGAGCCAAGTCTTCGTTAGTGATAATCTGCTCTGGAGCATAATGAGCGACCTGGCTTATTTTTGCAAAAGCCATTACTTCAAATCCTCCAAAAAGTGATAAAGATTAGTCAAGCCTTTTCCCATAACTTCAATCTCTTCAGGACTCATGCCCTCGATAATTCTTTCGACCATGGCCTTATGGAAACGTTTATGAAGACGGTGAACGAGACGACCTTTCTTTGTCAAATGCAGATGTACTACACGACGATCTTGATCTGAGCGGATACGTTCGATGTATCCTTTTCTCTCCAAATTATTTAAACTCGTTGTCACAGTCCCTAGAGTTACCATCAACTCTTTGGACACTTGACTTGGAGTCACTTCTGGATACTTACCGATAACATCAATCGTGTGCATTTCTTTGATAGAGATGTCTTTGAAACGACTACCTCGCAAACTTACTTCCTCGATCACTAGGACGTTGTTAAAAATTGATGTTAAATAGTCATTGACTTGTTGGTAGTCCATTTCTCTTCCCTCCTTTATCAAAAAAAGTTTAATAATCAAAACATTTGACAAAAAAAGTATATCAAACTTCAAAGAATAGTGCAAGTATTTTTTATTTCCCGATAAATTTTGGACGTCTTCTTTCAGAATGTGCACGAACACCTTCTTTAAAATCTTCCGTATAGGATAGTGATTTTTGTAGTTCCAATTCAAGTTGAGCATATTCATGCCATTGCTTGAACTCACTTTCCCAAACAAGTTTCTTAATCGCAGCATAGGAATTTGAAGAGCCACGTCTCAACTTCTTCAACAATTGTTCTCTAGTTTTTTCTAATTGTTCACTAGTACATAGACGATATAGAGCTCCTGCCTCCATTGCCTTTTCAGCGGTGAAAGCTTCTCCAGTCATAGCTAATTGAGTTGCTATAGTTGCACCGAGCGATCTTGTCAACAAGAATAAGCCACCTGCGTCAGGAGCCAATCCTACACCTACAAAAGCCTGGATAAATTTAGACTTGTCAGATGCGATACAGAAATCAACTGCCAAGGCCATATTGGCTGCAGCTCCAGCAACTGCTCCATCCACCTCCATGATAACAGGCTTAGGAATCTGTTTAATCTTATAAGAAATAGTATTGACCAATTCAGCAATTCGAGTTAAGGAATCAATATCATCCTCATCGACAGCACGTTTCATTTCAACTAAATCACCACCGACAGAAAACACCTTACCAGCAGCATTGATGAGAATAAATGAAACAGAATCGTCTTTTTCAGCTAATTCCAGTGCTTCTAAAATTTCTTCACACATAGGAATATGGAAACCATTTGCCACCTCGGGACGATTTAAAGTAATCACCGCTAAATCGTCTTGAATTTGAAAGATAATATGATTCATAGCCACTCCTTTAATTTAAAAAGCTGATTAAATTATTTTATCTTCAAAGTATATCTTTTTCTTTTTAGTTATACAAGTAAAAATTGTATAAAAGTGTATCAGCCGATTTTTAAAGAGTCTTTTCTATACTAAAAATAACTAAGTTAAGCTAATCAGGTCCAGACCTCTAATAAGATGTAGCCTTTCCTATTGTAGATTGAAAAAAGCCCTTCTTTCTGCTATAATCGTATAAAATACAAACTGAGGAGTTTTTATGAAGGTTGTAAAATTTGGGGGAAGTTCACTCGCCTCTGCAAGCCAATTGAAAAAGGTTTTAAACATTGTAAAAAGTGACCCTGAACGTCGTTTTGTAGTTGTATCTGCACCAGGAAAGCGCGATGCTAAAGATACCAAGGTTACGGATGCTTTGATTAAATATTATCGTGATTATGTAGCAGGAAATGATATCAGTGCTAGTCAAAATTGGATTATCGATCGTTACGCTGCAATGGTTAGCGAACTAGGACTTAAACCAGCTGTTTTAGAACGAATCTCTAAAAGCATCCGAACTCTCGCTACCCTTCCAATTGAAAACAATGAATTTCTTTACGATACCTTCCTTGCTGCAGGGGAAAATAACAACGCTAAACTCATTGCAGCTTACTTTAACCAAAATGGATTAGAATCTCGCTATGTTCATCCACGAGAGGCTGGTATTGTTGTTACAAGCGAACCTGGAAATGCTCGCATCATTCCTTCAAGTTATGATAAAATCGAAGAGCTCAATAATGGAACGGAAGTCCTGGTTATTCCGGGATTCTTCGGTGTGACTAAAGAGAATCAAATCTGTACCTTCTCACGTGGTGGATCAGATATTACTGGTTCAATTATCGCAGCTGGAGTTAAAGCTGACCTTTATGAGAACTTTACTGATGTTGACGGAATTTTTGCTGCCCACCCTGGTATCATTCACAAGCCACACTCAATCCCTGAATTGACTTACCGTGAAATGCGGGAATTGGCCTATGCAGGTTTCTCTGTACTACATGACGAAGCACTCCTTCCAGCCTACCGCGGAAAAATTCCTCTTGTTATCAAAAATACCAATAATCCTGACCATCCAGGTACTCGCATCGTTCTGAAACACAGTAGTGATGAATTCCCAGTAGTGGGGATTGCTGGTGATTCTGGTTTTGTCAGCATCAATATGTCTAAGTACCTCATGAACCGCGAAGTTGGTTTTGGTCGTAAAGTACTTCAAATTCTAGAAGACCTGAATATTGGTTGGGAACACATGCCTACAGGTATCGATGACCTTTCTATCATCCTTCGAGAGCGCGAGCTTACACCAATCAAAGAGGAAGAAATCCTCCGTCAATTAGTTCAAAAAGCTGAAGTTGACCATGCTGAAATCGAACATGACCTGTCTATCATAATGATAGTTGGCGAAAAAATGAAGCGCCATATCGGGGTAACTGCTACAGCCACTCGTGCCTTATCTGAAAACAATATCAACATTCAAATGATGTCACAAGGTTCTAGTGAAGTTTCTATCATGTTCGTTGTCCACAAAGACCAAGAAAAAGCGGCTCTTAAGGCTCTCTACCAAGCATTTTTCGGCGAAAGTAAGGAAGACTAAACATGGCACAATCTCTCAATAAAGTCGTTGACTTACAAACTACTGGAACTTCTTACCTCTCTATACAAGGAAAAGTTGGAAAATTTCTGGTAGGAGACCAAGCCTTGGAGTTTTACTCGGATCGCAATATTGAGGATTATATTCTAATCCCATGGTCTAGCGTTAATCAAATCGGAGCCAATGTTTCAGGCCGTAAGGTTAGTCGTCATTTTGAAGTTTTTACAGACCAAGGAAAATTCCTCTTTGCCTCAAAAGACTCCGGAAAAATTCTTAAAATTGCTCGGGAAAAAATCGGAAATGAAAAGGTTGTGAAGCTTCCGACCTTACTCCAAATCATCGGTCGTAAAATCAAAAATCTATTTGCAAAAAAATAGAAAGTTTAGTATAATCATAGAAACGGATAAGTAGGTTATCCTCTTCTTCCAGAAAGTCTGCGGATGCTGCGAGCAGATAGGAGAGATAGGTGAAATTCTACCGTTGTTTTAAATCAAATACAGAATCAAGTGCACACCTGTGAAGTTGGATGGAACCGTGGCTCTGCCACTCCAACGCTTTGTCAGGTGTGCTTTTTCATAAAGGAGTTTATATGCTAGATATCAAACGTATTCGTACAGACTTTGATGCTGTCGCAGAAAAATTGGCTACACGTGGTGTAGATGCTGCTATCTTGAACGAGATGAAAGAAATCGATGCTAAACGTCGTGACATCTTGGTTAAGGTTGAAACTCTCAAGGCTGAGCGTAACACTGTCTCTGCTGAAATCGCCCAAGCTAAACGCAACAAGGAAAATGCCGACGACAAGATTGCTGCCATGCAAACCCTATCTGCTGAAGTCAAAGCACTAGATGCGGAATTAGCGGAAATCGATGCTAAATTGACAGAATTTACCACTACTCTTCCAAACATCCCTGCTGATAGCGTTCCAATTGGTGCCGATGAAGATGATAACGTAGAAGTTCGCCGTTGGGGAACTCCTCGTGAGTTTGACTTTGAACCAAAAGCCCACTGGGATCTCGGAGAAGATCTTGGTATTCTTGACTGGGAACGTGGTGGAAAAGTCACTGGAGCTCGTTTCCTCTTCTATAAAGGCCTCGGAGCTCGCTTAGAACGTGCCATCTACAACTTTATGCTAGATGAGCATGGTAAGGAAGGTTATACTGAAGTCATCACCCCTTACATGGTTAACCATGATTCTATGTTTGGTACTGGTCAATATCCAAAATTCAAGGAAGATACTTTTGAATTGAAAGACACTAATTATGTCCTCATTCCTACAGCTGAAGTTCCTCTAACTAACTACTACCGTGATGAAATTCTTGACGGAAAAGACTTGCCAATCTACTTTACTGCTATGAGTCCATCATTCCGTTCTGAAGCTGGTTCTGCTGGTCGCGATACTCGCGGTTTGATTCGTTTGCACCAATTCCACAAAGTTGAAATGGTTAAATTTGCTAAACCTGAAGAATCATACGAAGAACTAGAAAAGATGACAGCTAACGCTGAAAACATCCTTCAAAAACTCAACTTGCCATACCGTGTAGTTGCTCTTTCTACAGGAGATATGGGCTTCTCAGCTGCTAAGACTTACGACTTGGAAGTTTGGATCCCAGCACAAAATACCTACCGTGAAATCTCAAGCTGTTCAAATACAGAAGATTTCCAAGCACGTCGTGCCCAAATCCGTTATCGTGACGAAGCAGATGGTAAGGTTAAACTTCTTCACACCTTGAACGGTTCTGGACTTGCAGTTGGACGTACCGTTGCGGCAATTCTTGAAAACTATCAAAATGAAGATGGTTCTGTCACTATTCCAGAAGTCCTTCGTCCATACATGGGTGGAGCTGAAGTTATCAAACCATAAAATAAACAAGAGGAAGCATAACTTCCTCTTTTACATTTCATGTAAAAAAACAGGTAGAAAATCTTTCATTCTACCTGTTATTTTTATATTCTCTAGTAACCACCCATCATTGATGGATCCATAGCTGGAGCAGGGGCTACTGGTTCTGGTTTGTTAGCTACAACTGCTTCGGTTGTCAAGATGAGACTTGCTACTGAAGCGGCATTTTGAAGGGCTGAACGACTTACCTTAACAGGATCGATAATTCCTGCTTCAATCATGTTAACCCATTCACCTGTTGCAGCGTTGAAGCCTGTTCCAAGCTCTGCATGCTTCAAACGATCGATAACGATTGAACCTTCATAGCCTGCGTTGTAGGCAATTTGGCGAACCGGCTCTTCTAAGGCACGAAGAACAATGCTACGTCCTGTTGCTTCATCACCTGTCAATTCTAAAGCTTCAACAGCTGGAATGACATTCACTAAGGCAGTACCACCACCTGCAACGATACCTTCTTCAACAGCTGCACGAGTCGCATTAAGAGCATCTTCGATACGGAGTTTCATTTCTTTCAACTCAGTTTCAGTTGCAGCACCAACCTTGATAACAGCTACTCCACCTGACAATTTAGCCAAGCGTTCTTGAAGTTTTTCACGGTCGAATTCTGAAGTTGTTGTTTCAATTTGAGACTTGATGACAGCGACACGGTTAGCAATTGCTTCAGGATTACCTGCGCCTTCTACAATAACAGTGCTATCTTTATCTACAGACACTTTAGCTGCTTGACCTAAAGCTTCGATGGTAGCATCTTTCAACTCAAGACCAAGGTCTTCGGTAATAACAGTTCCACCTGTCAAAATCGCAATATCTTCCAACATCGCTTTACGACGGTCACCGAAACCAGGAGCCTTAACAGCAACTACGTTGAAAGTTCCACGAATCTTGTTCAAGACAAGAGTTGGAAGAGCTTCACCGTCAACGTCATCTGCAATAATCAAGAGCGGACGGCTACTTTGAAGAATACTTTCTAGAAGTGGCAAAATTTCTTGGATGTTTGAGATTTTCTTATCAGTGATTAAAATGTATGGATTTTCAAGGTCTGCAACCATTTTTTCATTGTCAGTGACCATGTACTGTGATAGATAACCACGATCGAATTGCATTCCTTCTACAACTTCAAGCTCTGTTTCCATACCACGTGATTCTTCAATAGTGATAACTCCATCTTTACCAACTTTTTCCATGGCTTCAGAGATGTATTCACCCACTTTTTCAGAGCGAGAGGATACGGCAGCGACTTGTGCGATTGCTTCCTTGCTTGATACTGGAATGGCATTGTTCTTCAAGGCTTCTACAGCAGTTGCAACTGCTGCTTCAATCCCACGACGGATACCGATTGGGTTTGCTCCTGCTGTAACGTTCTTGATTCCTTCACGAACGATGGCTTGGGTCAAGACAGTTGCAGTGGTTGTCCCGTCACCAGCAATATCGTTGGTTTTAGAAGCTACTTCTGATACCAATTTGGCACCCATATTTTCAAAATGGTCTTCTAGTTCAATTTCTTTAGCGATTGTCACCCCGTCATTGGTAATCAATGGTGAACCAAATGATTTTTCAAGAACGACATTACGTCCTTTAGGGCCTAAGGTTACTTTAACTGTATCAGCTAGGATATCAACCCCACGGACCATTGCTGAACGTGCATCAGATGAAAATTTAATTTCTTTTGACATACTTACTTCCTCCTATTATTCTTCAACGATTGCTAAAATATTAGCTTCACCCACGATGATATATTTTTCATCACCATCTTTGACATCAATACCTACATGAGCTTCAACTAAAACTTGATCTCCAACTTTTACACTTGGAGCAACAAGTTCACCACTCAAGGTGCGAACACCTTGTCCAATAGCTACTACTTTAGCTGTTTTTGTTTTTTCTTGGGCTGATCCTGCAAGGACAAAGCCACCAACTGTTTGTTCTTTTTCTTCAATTTTCAAGACCACGCGGTCTCCTAATGGTTTCAACATCTGCTTTCCTCCATAAGATAATCATATTATTAGCACTCTTTGTATACGAGTGCTAAACCATAGTTCTATTGTATCACTTAGTCAGAAATAGTCAAGAAAAAAACACCTCAAAAATGAAAGAGATGTTCCTTTAATATTAATTGAGAATCGTCAACTTTTGATTGAAATCATCGATAACCTTTTGGAGATTGATCCGCCCGCGGTAGATACCATATCCAAAAACCACCATTCCTAATATTCCAATCAAGGCAAGTAAAATTCCGAAAATTAAGAGTGGGAGGAAGGTTTTATGAAAAAGATAAATCAATACCACACCAATACTAGCAGTGATAAAGAGCAAACTGAACCAACGACCCAAATTTTCAAGCATGTGGCGTTGATACTTAATTTCTGTTTCATATCCATTAACAAGTTCTTGTTTTGTAACCATGAAAATCCTCCTGATAAAAATTGAGAATGAAGTGTAAGAGAAGGAGATTAGTCTACTTCATTCTCAAAATTTTTACTAGTAAATATTGGGTTCTCTTGACCTTAGTAATTAAGATGTGGGTCAAAGATACCTAGAGCAACACCAATTAAGGCAACAACAACTAGAATTAACATGACTTTGTTTGGTGAAACTTTTTTCTTAGACATCAACCACCAGCAAATAGTGATGAAGGTTGCTGTCAAGAGACCTGGATAAACACCATCAATCTTTTCTTGAATTTTAAGGAAGGCTTCTCCATTAGCATTTTTGAATTCGAGTGCTGTTGTAACAGAGACCCAAGTCGCTGCTACGGCACCAATAACCATACCACCGACAACGCTGATTGCTTTACGAAGAGCTTGTCCTTTTGGTCCTACTAGGAATTCAACGGCTTTATCCCCTAATTGATATCCTTTGAAGAAGGCAAAGCGCATACCAAAGTAGACTAGGAAGTTCCATACGACGATGTAGAAGATAGCACCAGCGACGTTACCACCTTTAGAAAGACCAAGTGCAATCCCCAAAAGAACTGGAATCAAGGTACCAACGATCAAAGAGTCACCAATACCAGCGATTGGTCCCATCAAACCGGCACGCATCCCATTGATGGTTTCACCATCTACTGCATCTCCATTTGCACGTGCTTCTTCCAAACCAGCTGTAATCCCTACAACAAGAGATCCAAGTTGCGGTTCAGTATTGAAGAAAGCAGTATAGGTTTGCATAGCATCTTTTTGTTCTTCTTTTGTATCATACATTTCTTCTACGATTGGAAGCATAGAAGTCAAGTACCCAAAGGTTTGCATGTGTTCTTGAGAGAAACAAGTCAAATGACCATAATACCAATGATGAAATGCTTTTGCTAATGTTTTCTTTGAAATTTTCTTTCTATCAGCCATTTTAAATATCCTCCTCATCATCGTCTACGTAAACAGCCCCAGCTGGAACAGCTTTCATAGATTTGATTACTTCAAGTTCATAGTAGATTACTGCAAAGATCAATGAAACAACCGCACTCGCTACCAAGTTCAAGCCGAGAGATTTAGCCAAGGTAAATCCAACAAAGAATGGAATGAAGTCAGTTGCTTTTGTAACAATTTGTTTCAACAAGATAGCAATACCGACACATGGGAGAAGAGCTCCGACTGTAAAGAGAGCTTTCATCCAGAAACCATCCATAGGAAGGTAAAGTTTCATCAAATCAACCATGTTTTCACCATATTTAGTGATAATCATAGTTGGAAGGAAAGAGAAGAGGAAGTGAGAGATCCATGGGTAAACCCAGTCAACTGCGTAGAGTTTTTTGAAGTTTCCTTCTTCAACGGCTTTCCAACCAATGTGTTGCCAAAGCAAGTTCATGGTAGCTGTTCCGTAGAAAAGAACAGTACCGATTGTCCCAACGGCCGCACCGATTGGGGCTGCAGCTGCTGCAATTCCAGCTTCATCTGTGATGTGATTTGCATGCACAAACAAGATAGCAAGAGGAACACCGATATAAGAAATGGCACGAACATCCGCAGATACGGTTCCACCAGGTGTTACCAAGGCGATATAAACGACTTGAAGGGCAACCCCTACCATAATACCGGTTGTCACATCTCCAAGAATTAAACCTGAGATCAACCCACCAATCAAGGGACGACCGAGTGTATAGTTCCCGATACTGGAACCTCCCATACCAGGCATTGAAGACAAGCTGGCGAAAACTGCAAGCAAGATTGCTTGAATCCATGAAATTGTCATAACAAACGCTCCTTTTTGTTTGTAAATTTATTTACCTAATTAATAAAATTGTTAGGTTTAAAAGCCAAATTTAGATTTGAAATCATCCCAGTAACCAATCGAAACATCAGGCAACAACTGGAATTTCACCTTATAGCCTGCTGCTTGAATGGCTTGGAAGGCTTCTGCTTCTTCCTGTGTGATGGATTGGTTATTACCCAATTTCACTGCACCAGGACGATCATTTGCAGGGCCTACGATGATTTCTTTAACATCCCCTGGAACAAAACCTTGGTCCACCAAAATTTCCTTCATATCGATTGGATTTTTGGTGATCAAGAAGTAACGACTATCTGATTCTGTTACTTTTGCTGATTTTTCTTTAAATGCTTCTTTTGTCCATACAAAGGTTTTTTTGTCTGATGCGCCTTTGTAAGCTTGGATCAAAACCTTGTTTGATGCTGCTGCATCGTTTACGGCAATCAAACCATCACATGGTTTTTCTTTTGCCCAGCGTGTGACTGTTTGACCGTGAATCATGCGGTCATCAATCCGTACAAATGTTACTACCATAAGGTACCTCCCTATTAAATATCGTCATCATCTTCTTCAGCACTAGTGGCTGAAACTTCAAAAGGCTGTAGTGCAGTTCGTGCTTCTGATAAGATGGTGGCTGACAAATCGTCTCCATCCAACACATCCTTCATCACTACTGCTGTTAAAGCCATGGTAAGATTCATTCCACCAAGGATCAAAGCTTCATCTAGCTTCCCAACTTCTTCTAGGACAGTTGCTGCTGTGGTTAGTGGACTACCGCCTACAATATCTGCCAAGACCAGTACAGAATCATCTGCTGTCAATTCTGAAATGCTTTCTCTAAAATCAACTGCAAAATCATCGACCGACTTTCCTTCTTTGAGTCCAACTGCAATGACCTGGTTCATCTTATCACCAGCAAACATAGCTAGTGATGTTTTTAGGCCTTCTGCCAATCCTCCATGACTGACTAAAATGAGGTATTTCATTTTGCTACGCCTCCTTTATTTGACTCTATTGTAGATTATTTGAAAGCGTTTTTACATTGTCAAATGTCACATTATAAACATGACATTTAGCAATAAAAAAATGACATCTGTCACTTGACACGATGTCATCTTTTTTTCTTTAAAATCCTACCTGGAGACTACTTTCAATCTCCCTTTGAATTTGCGGCAGGCGGTTCTCAACATCTTGATTGCGCAAGGCATTGCCAATCAAGTAGTCCAGTTTTTCTAACACTTCTTTCGAGACATTCTTGGGACTACTTTCTACAGCTTGTTCCATGATTCGGTTCAAGGTCTGATTGGTTAAGGAATCTGCCCCAAAATCATCCACTTGCAGAAGGTCTTTACTAGAACGACTCTTGACTACATCAGGCATGACAGAAATCCCTTGAGATTCAGCAAAAAGAGTTTGTTGGATTTCTGGATCCTCTGTCAACACTTGCATCAACTCCCAAGCCAACTTTGAATGAGGAGTCCGAGCAGACATGGCAAAAGAAGTCGTCGTAACCAAGGTCGCCTTAGTGGTTTTTGACTTAGCAGGCATAGGAATACAGGTCCAGGTGAAGTTTGAATATTTGGAAACATGATAGGGATAAGGTTTATAAGTCCTATATTGAGCCAAAGTCATGGGGTAAAACGCTACTTTCCCCTGGTCAAAATCTTTGGAACTCACCTTATAATTTTTATTTAACTCTTCCAATTTTTGCAGAAAAGTCAAAGATTCTTTGACTTCTGGAGCCGTAAGTTTGAGCATCCCACCTTGAAAGAGACTACCCCCATTTGCTGCCAAAGCTTCTTTCCAGGTGTATTCTGTACTCCCAAACTGATCCAATTGACCATCTCCATTGGTATCTTTGGTTAGTTTTTTACAAATTGTATAGAACTCTTCCAAGCTCCAACCTTCTTTGGGAACCTCAATGCCTTCTTTATCCAGCAAATCTTTATTGACACACATCAAAATAGGATTACTTTCATATGGCAAGGCATAGGTTTGCCCCTGATAAACACCTGATTCAAATGCAACAGGATAAAAAGCAACTTGGTCTTCTTTATTCATATAGCCGTTTAACTTTTCTAAAACGCCACGTGCCGCCAATAAGGACAAATCTTTCTCAGAAACCATAAACACATCAGGGGTCTTTCCTGATACAATTTTTTCTGAGAGCCAGTTTGAATATTCCGACTGCGGAATTCCATTTTCATATTCCACACGGACATTAGGATGGGACTTTTCAAATTTTTGGATCGCAAGATCCAATGCATGAGAACGTTGACTGGTCGGTACATCCCAACTAGAGCCTGCATAAACTCCTATATGAAGGACGGTCGGTTGCTGTTTCCACCAATAAAAACCAGCACTCAAAGAGAGCATAAAAAGGAGACAAATCCCTAAACAAAGTTGCTTTCGCTTCAATTTCATTCCGTATTTCCTTTTGAAAAATCACGTCGGGTCACTCCTGTTTGGACTGACCAAATCGCTAATTGCGTTCGATCTCTTAGGTTTAATTTCGACAAAATCGTTGATAAGTAATTACGAACAGTTCCTTCTGATAAGAAGAGTTTAGCCGCAATCTCTTTATTTGACTCACCATAGCCAATCTCTTGGATAATGCGCCATTCCGTCGTGCTCAAATCCTTAACGTTATCCTCATCCACAGCAATAGAGAAATTTGATTTGGCCATTTGCGAGAAAATTTGAAAGACCTTGCTTGCGATATCAGGGTTGATCATTGCTCCTCCCTGATGCACCACCTTAATAGCTTCATAAAGCTCCTCTGTCGAGGCTCCTTTTAAGAGATACCCTGAAGCACCATACTTGAGCGCACTATAGATAAATTCATCATCGTCAAAGGTTGTTAAAATAATAATTTTGATATCCGGATAGTGCTCTTTTACTTCTTTTGTAGCCAAAACCCCATCCATGCCTGGCATCCGAATATCCATTAAGATTAAATCCGGATGCGAGTGTGGAATGCTAGACAAGACATGATTCCCATCTTCCACTGTGGCTACCACTTCAATATCTGAGTAGGCCGACAAAATAATTTTCAGAGATTCTCGAATCAAGGACTGGTCATCCGCCACCATTACTTTTATCATCATCTATTATCTCCCTTCTTTATATTTTGGTAAACTAACACGTGTGAAAAATCCATCGCGACTTTCAAATTGAAGCTGGCCTCCTAGAATTGAAATACGCTCCATCATCTGTTTGAGTCCGTAGCCATAGGTCAAGGTTTCAAACCCAACTCCATTATCCTGCAACTCAATCATGTAATCTTCTTCGTCCTCAAAAAAATGGAGGTCCATGTGGCTGGCATGACCGTGGCGAACCGCATTAGTCATAGACTCTTGTATCACACGAAAGATTGTATCTTCAATCATGACGTCCATATCGACATCGATCCATTCATAGTTGAGATCAACTTGCAAGTTTGAAAGAATTTGGTACTCGCGGATTGTCTTTTCTAAAGCATCTTTGAGAGTTCGCTCCTCAAGGGCTCCTGGACGAAGGCGATTGAGAGAGCCTCTCACATCCTGGATTCCTTCACGGACGACTTCTGATACGTTTTTTACCTGCTCTTTGGCACGACTTGGATTGATATCAATCAAGACCCCGACAGCATCTAAACCTGCTGAAATCCCTGTTAACGCGTGTCCCAAGGTATCGTGAATCTCCCGAGCAATCCGCTTGCGCTCCCGATCCTCTGCAATCTTCTCAGATAAGGCCATATAGTTGTTCAACTCGGTATTAACCTTGGACACCATGGCCAGCTCTTGTTCAACTTCATGGTTTTCCGCAAGGACATTCATGATATAAAATAAAAGTGAAATAATGAAGAGTACCATATTCAAGGCGTAGAGGGAATTCTTTAAGAAAAAGGCCAAAATACGGATAGATTCAGGATAAAAATGAATATAGGTATCAAGAGAAGGAATTGGGAAGAAAAGCGAAAAGACGTCTGAATTGGTTACAAGGAGCATCAAGAAGCTCACTAGGATAAAGGCAAACCAATACTTCCGATCTCTCTTGGTATTCAACTCTTTGGAGCCATAGAAGATATCTGCAAAAACCAAGAGAATGAGCCCGTTATAAGCTATGTTCTGAACCCACATCAACAGTAACATCAGGAGAATCTCTAGAAGATTCCTCTTATCAAAAATGGACCATCGACTTGTTTGAGGTCTATAACGACTCATTGAGATTAAGGCAATCCCAGCAAATAAGATTGCTGACAACCAAAAAGTCGTAGATGGAGCAAAAGGAATACGCTCTAGGCGCTCCAATAATAGAGAGGCTTGGCGTTGAGCAATGATATAGTTGGTTGCTTGAAGATAGATGATGCTGTTGAGCATAACAGCAATAAAATTCACGACCATAAGAATGGCCAAACTGTATCGAACACCTCTAAACTTTCTCATTACTGCCACCCATTCACATCAAACTGATCAATGTTTTCCTTTGTCATCATTTCAACTGGAATGATCACCTCTTTGGTATAGCTCTTCCCTTCAGAAATATCTTGGATAACTTCCATAACACGGTCTCCCATCTTCAAGGGAGATTGAGCAACGGTTCCCACTACATCATCCGTCGAGTGCAACAAGGATTTCATATCTGGTGAGCCATCGATTCCATAAATTGCAATGGACTGGCTATTTCCTTGCTCCTTAATTGCAGCTAAAGCTCCTATAGCCGAGCGGTCATTTAAGGCAACCAAGGTATCAATTTCAATCCCTGATTGTAAAAAATTCTGGACAGCCGGCATGGCGATCTCCGTTTGCCCCTTGGTTTCTAGTTCCGATACAATCTGATAAGAACTGTGCCCCTCTATAGTGTCTTTAAACCCCTGAATCCGCGTATCTGCTGAGACAGTCCCTTTATGCTCCAAAAGGAGGACTCGAGCGCTAGAAGAACGTTTCATGAGCTCTTTAGCAATCATTACTCCCGCTTGGTAGTTATCAGATACAATACTTGCATCGGGCTTAAAATTTTTCAATTGGGTATCGACTGCAATGATTTTAATTCCTTGTTTTCTAGCTTTTTCAAGAGCAGTTAAAATGGACTGGCTATCCCCCTTGACCGGATTGATCACAATCACATCAACTTTTTGAGCACAAAAATCATCAATCTGCTGGCTCTGCCTTTCTTCATCCAATTCTGGATCTCGGACGCAAACAAGAGCTCCTCTTTCATCGGAAATTCGACTAATTTCCGAATGAATACTTTTATAGAACTCATTGTTCATGGTCATATAGGTTACACCAATTTTAGTCTGATCCTTGATGCCACTTGTTTGACAACGGCCAAAAATCCAAAAGAGAATACAGACAACTGGAATCAGCAGTAATATACGCTTTATCATCCATTTCAACAATTCTTTTTTCTCTTTATTTTCCTTCAAATTTCATTCCTTTTCTGAAAATTTTGAATATATATTACTTTATTCTACTACTTTTTCAAAAAAAATGCTTGATTTTATTGTACAAGGACATTTATTTGACCTATTTTAAGAAGTAATTTCCGAACAATAAAACTAGAAACAATAGAAAAAGCCAGTCTATAAACGAACCAGCTTTTTTCTATAATTGATTCTAGAAAGGAAGCTCCTCCTCTTCCAAAACCAGATCTGCTAAGTCTTGACCAGCATTATTTTCACGCATAGCACGTTGAGCACGACTTTCCAAAAGTTGGAAGCCTGTAGCGAGAACTTCGGTCACATAGTTGGTCTGACCATTTTTCTCGAACTTACGGGTACGAAGCTCCCCATCGACAGAAATGAGACTGCCTTTAGTCGCGTAGCTAGCTAAGGTTTCAGCAAGTTTCCCCCAAACAACAATATTGATGAAGTCAGCTTCACGTTCCCCATTTTGGTCCTTGAAACGACGATTAATAGCAATAGTCGCACGAGCCACTGACTTGTCATTGTTGGTTTTGTGCAATTCTGGTGTAGACGTTAAACGTCCAATCATAATAACTTTATTATACATTTTTCATCCTCCTACTTATCTATTCGAAGGAAAAGAAAAAAAGTTACAAGATTTGTAACTTTTTTAAAAATAATATTAATCTCTATGAATCATAAATCCAGTTGCTTGTTGATTGGCCATGATGGTCATATCTGTGATTTGTACTCGTCGTGGTTGACTGGTCACATAAACTACAGTATCTGCGATATCTTGCGCCTGTAAGGCTTCAAGTCCCTGATAGACCGTCGCCGCCCGTGCCTCATCTCCATGGAAACGAACTTTTGAAAAATCAGTTTCTACAATTCCTGGCTGAATAGTGGTCACCTTGATATCTGTCGCAATGGTGTCAATCCGAAGCCCGTCTGAAAAGGTTTTGACTGCAGCCTTGGTTGCTGAATAGACTGCTGCACCAGCATATGCGTAAATCCCTGCAGTAGAACCCATATTGATAATATGCCCTTGATTAGTTGCTACCATGGAAGGCAAGAGACAGCGTGTAACCGCCATTAAACCCTTGACATTGGTATCCAGCATGGTCAATATATCCAACTCTTCATAATCCTGATAAGGAGCCAAGCCTAGAGCCAGTCCAGCATTATTGACCAAGATATCAACCTGACCAACAGTTTCTAAAATTTCTGAACAAACAGTTTTTACCATGCACATATCTGTAACATCTAACGGAAAGGTCCAGATTTTTTGATTTGGAAAGGCTTCTGTAAACTCGTTTTTTAGAACCTCGAGTCTTTCTGTTCGACGCCCTGTGAGTACAACATTCTCACCTTTTTCTAGATAGGCACGCGCAATTGCTTCACCAATACCTGATGTTGCACCTGTAATGACTACATTTTTTGCCATCTTATTTCCCTCAAGCAAAGATTATAAACCACTTTTAGTGATTAAGCAGTCCAGTGTGTAGCTGGGTCAAAGGGTGTTCCAACTACCTGGTCGTCTGATAATTCAATGACACCACGTTTTTGGGGAGCATTTGACAAGGCAAGTTCACGAGGACTACACATCATACCAAAACTCTTTTCCCCACGAAGTTCCCCTGGGAAAATGAGATTGCCTTTTGGCATCATGGTTCCAGGAAGAGCAACAATGGTTTTCAAACCAACACGTGCATTGGGAGCACCAGCAACGATTTGTACTGTTTTGTCATTCCCAACAGCAACTTGGCAGATATTGAGGTGGTCACTATCTGGATGCGCAACCATTTCTACAATCTCTCCAACCACAAATTTGGGTTCCTTGTCGTTGATGATTTCTTCAGCAAATCCTTCTTCTTGCAATTCTTGGTTCAAACGTGCTACTTGGTCGTCAGTTAAAAAGACTTGACCGCGCTCAGCGATCTCAAACATGCTAGAAACTTCAAAAATGTTCCATGCGACAGTTTCACCAGTTTCTTTTAGGAAAACACGCGCTACATTACCTTTACGCTCAACATCTAGCTTGGCATCTCCACTGTTTTTCACGATGACCATAAGGACATCGCCGACATGTTCTTTATTATATGTAAAAATCATTCTTTTCTCCTATTTCAAACTTGCTAAAAAGTCATTGATTTGCCCCTTGGTTTTACGGTCACGATTGACAAAACGTCCAATCTCCTTGTCCTTGTCTAAAACAACAAGACTTGGAATCCCGTATACATCCCAAAGTTTAGCAAGTTCCATGTACTCATCTCGGTCTACCCGTATAAAAGTGAACTCCGGATTTGCCTCTTCAATCTCTGGCAAGGCAGGATAGATATAACGGCAATCGCCACACCAATCCGCAACAAAAAGGAAGACCTTCTTGCCATCCTGCTCTACTAGATTTGCTAATTCTTCTATACTTTTAGGAGAAATCATAAGACTTCCTCCTCGTAGATGAGATCTTCATCTTCATAGACAAAGGTATAGTGACGACCATCTTCAAAAATGACACCACCAACAAGACGTTCTAAGCTACTTTCGTATACTTGAACATAGAGAGTCCCAATCTCACCCATTTCTGAGAAATAGTCACGCACAATAGCAGTTAACTCTTCCTGTGTCTTCATGAGTTTATGATCATCAGCTACTTTCTTAGCACCAAAGGCAAGCGCTCCAAGCCCTGCCACGACTAAACCTGTTTTAATAATATTTTTCGTTTTCATGCTAACATTGTAACACAAAAAGGCTCAAGGAACAATGAAAAAGAGAGTGGGACAGAAATCGGTAAATCGTTAGAATTCGATTTCGTCGTCCCACCTCCGCACAGTTGAGTAGGGCTGTAAAAGCTGATGAAATTAGCGTAGTAGAGCCCACTCAACCACTGCGTCTTGCTCGACAATCCAAAGACAATTGAGAGGCTAGGACTTTTGTCCCAGCCTCCTTTCTAATTTCTAAACATTAATAATTTCTCTCGCCAAACAAACCTTCTGGTAAATCATGGAATCCCTTGCCTGCCTTGAAGTTTTCAAATTTACCTAGTAAGAACTGGTAGGCATCCAAGCGACTCTCGTAGCGAATCATGGCATCTTTAGCGCGCTCATCTTGATCTTCTTCATAGACCTTTTGACTTTCCTTAAGAGCCATTTCGTTGATCATAATCTGGGTATTAACCCAGGCTTCAAATTCCTTCATAAATTCTTGCTCGTAACTCATTTTTTCTCCTTATTCTAATCCACGGAAAAAGTCTGTATCAATCTCACGGTAGGGTTGGATGTCCTGAACATATTCCAAGACTCCTTGAAACTCTCCTGCTTGATCGTGGACAGCTGCGTAAGTGACATGGACAAACTTCCCACGTGATTCTGACTTGAACCACATCTCGTACTTGTCTTTTTTCCCTTCACGAAGACCTTGCATAATCGCTTTGACCTTCTCCAAATATTTTGGTGGATGGCATAGTTCGACATTTCGTCCAACCTGAGACGGTGTCCGCTTGAAAATCATTTCATCCGCTGGAGTATTGTCATTATAATACTGGAAGATATCATCCTTATTAACAAAGGTAATCTCCATAGGTAGATGGTTGAGGATTAGATTTGCCTGTTCAACTGAGAGATAGCCATTGCCAAAAGCCTGCTGGCTATTGCGATCTAGCACCGATTCCTTTTCCTTTGGTGTAAAGGTGATAGTAAACTGACCTTCTGGTGTATCAATCACTTGCTGAACTTGTCCATCTACAGTTTCTGGCTGAGTTGGTTCTTCTACACTTTTTTCCTCAACAAAAGGTTGACGTTCAGGAACCCATTTCTCAGACGGACGGATAATAGCATATCCATAGGCATCACTTTCCTCAGCAATCTGAATCCAGTCATCCTGGGTAAAGGATTCAAGCAGAATCATGAGAAGGATTGATTCTTCCTTAAAAATCATACTTTCAAACTCTGTCGCAAAAGCTTCAAAAGCTTCCTTCACAGCGGAAATTGGCACTTCTGGGAGCGACTTAGTTGCCACTAAGGCTGTTTGAAAGAGATCCCTAATCTGATCATCCACTCCCCACATGACTTTGGGAGGTGAATCATGCCCATAACGTTCCATGATGGGAAAAAAGAGCTCTTCCTTGCGCTGGTAGTGGATATCAAATTGACCAACAAGCCCCATCTGACGTACCAAGCCTTTGCGCATCTCAACCAACATTTCCTCATCGTCCACAGATTCATAAGTCGAGAGCAATCTACGGACCCGAATCAAGGCAGCACGGAGAGCTAGATTTTCATCCTTAAAGACACGCACAGGATGACCAGGATGTTCGGTATCTTCAACTTCTACGCCCTTAACAGCATTTTTAAAGAGATTGGCATGCACATCGCAGAGTTCCATGACATCTTCAAAGGTTACGCCTGAGTCAGAGTTCATCAACTCGTGCTCCATGAGGGAAATCTCGATAGCAGATACACCAGTAAAGGTCGCATCAAAGCGTTCCTGAACGGACTCTGGAGAGGCTCCATTATGCAATTCTAATAAAATATCCCGCAGGATATGAATACGTTCATCTGTCATTAGTCTAACCCGATCACTTCGTAACCATTTGCTTCAAGCGTACGCACAATCTTATCCATAGGAGTCCCTTCAAGCTTGGAACCTTGTTTGAGCGAAACTTTTCGCCCTACAGTATTACGCATCAAGGGATTTGCAAGTGGTTTGAAACCAAGCTCAACCAAAATATCTAAAACTTCTGGATGTTTATCCACCACTTCCGCAACGGGAATAGATACGTCAATAATATTATCCATCACAACCTCCATTCTGTTTTCACACTAGATTTTCTTTTTTTATTATATCACAAGGGCTAGGATAAAAAAACTAGCAGTACAAGCCTACTAGTTTCTTCCCATTACTCTACTTCGATGATTTCTGCTTCTTTTCGAATCGTTTCTACATCTCTTTGATACTGAGCTTCACTATAATTGACTAGTTTGGATAATTCTCTTTGCAAACTTTTACCCATAGGTTTCATAGTCGTATAGGTTAAACCACCTGAAACGACACCTCCTAGGATTGGGATAAATTTGCCCATTCCTTTTGCAAAGCCTCCCTTTGTCAGATTCACCCCAAAAATTTTCAAAACTTTTTCTAAAATGGGATACCACAAAGTCTTAGCCAAAGCCTTCTGGGGAACTGTCTTCATGACATGTTTAGCAACTGATACTCCCCCAGCTCGAAGGAGGGCTCCAGCACTATTGACCCCAAGCATGACCCCGAGATAGAGCAAGAGCGTATTTTTGGCTTCTTCACTCAATTCATTTCGTGAAGCCCAAAGATCATCATAGCCATAAATATATCCCAATTCTTGCGCTAGTTTTAAGGAGAAAGCATAAAACTGAGCAACATCAGTTGGAATGGTGATTGCAAGGGCTAGACCACCAGGAATACCTGCAAGAACAGAAGTTCCACTCGCCAATAGAACATTATCCTTAATACAAGAATCGGCAACTTTATCTAAAATATCCTGGGATAACAAGGCTGTTGGTCCCTCTTCTAGTAATCGAGGAATATCTTTTGGGTCTAATAGTTTGGAAAATTTATCTACTAAAAATTTTGAACGATCAACTTTAACAACAGGGAGTTTCACGACTTGTTGCAATACTTGCATAGCTAAATCTTGTTTAGACATCTAGTTTCTTCTCTTTTTCTTTCAATTTGAACTATATCATATCATATTTGCTCCATAAAAGAAATTTTAAGAACTTATTTTTTCTTTCTGATTAGCCTTTAAGTCTAGAATACCCTCCTTCTTCTAAACAAAAAAGAGGGTTACCCCTCTTTCTTATTTTTTATCCAGATTGCGTAACATTTCGTCAATCTTGTTTCCATACTCGATGGATTCGTCTTTGACGAAGGTCAAGTCTGGAATTTTATACAATTTCAAATTGTGACCAAGCTCACGTTTGATAGTTCCGGTTGCTTTTTCAAGGCCAATTTGGGCCTTTTGATTATCTGAAGCAAGATTACTCAAAATGGTGTAGTAAACCTTAGCTACAGACAAGTCACCTAGCATCTGAACATCTGTGATGGTCACTCCTTGGACACGAGGATCACGGACTTTCTTTTGCAAAATCTCATTGACTTCGCGTTTGATTTCCATGCCTACACGATCCGTACGGAAATGATTTCCCATGCTATTCCTTCCTCTCTATTGAATCAAAAGCTAGGCCAGCAGACCTAGCTATTTTTAAACTTATTGATTTTCAATTCAAATTGAAACGAAGTTCAATTTGAAATCATCTGCTTCTTTCGCCGTGGTGAAAGTGATTGGGCTGATCATTTAGTTCAATCACTGGGGATTTTTGAGACTCTAGGCTCAAAAATAAGCAATGAAACCATCGGTTTGCTTGCGTCCCACATCACCTAAGGAAGGAGCAAGAATCTTAGCGTTTGATTTCTTCCATGACATATGCTTCAATCACATCATCCATCTTGATATCATTGTAGCCATCAATCATGAGACCACCTTCACGGCCGTTTGTAACTTCTTTGACGTCATCTTTATAGTGTTTCAAGCTTGCAAGTTCACCATCGTAAATAACGACACCGTCACGAATAACGCGGACTTTAGAGTCACGGGTAACTTTACCGCTAGTAACCATAAATCCACCGATTGTTCCGACTTTAGACACTTTGAAGGTTTCACGGATAATTGCTTCACCGATAACTTTTTCTTCAAATTCTGGATCAAGCATACCTTTCATGGCTTCTTCCATCTCTTCGATAACCTTGTAGATAATGCTGTGGAGACGGATTTCTACATCATCTGCTTCTGCTTGTTGGCGGGCTTGTGGTGTAGGACGTACGTTGAAACCAACGATAAAGGCATTTGAAGCTTCAGCAAGAGTCACGTCAGATTCGTTGATAGCACCAACTGCTGAGTGGACGATGGTAACTTTTACACCTTCCACGTCAATCTTTTGTAGTGAGGCAGAAAGGGCTTCAACTGAACCTTGTACGTCGGCTTTGATGATGACGTTAACAGACTTAAGTTCACCAGCTTTAAGAGTGTCAAAGAGGTTTTCTAGGCTGACACGTTGAGTTGCTTGACGTTGTTTCATTAGAGCACGTTTGGCACGTTCTTCACCAGCTGCACGAGCAGATTTTTCATCTTCGTAAACAGCAAAGTGGTCACCTGCCATCGGTGCTTCGTTTAGACCTGTAATGGATACTGGTGTTGATGGTCCTGCAACCTTAACACGACGTCCAAGGTCATTGGTCATGGCACGGACACGTCCGAAAGTATTACCAACAACGATTGGGTCTTGAACGTTCAAGGTACCTTGTTGAACAAGGAGAGTTGCAACCGCACCTTTACCCTTATCCAAACGAGCTTCGATAACAGTACCGATGGCACGAACGGTTGGGTCTGCTTTGAGCTCTTGAATTTCAGCTACAAGAAGAACCGTTTCCAAGAGTTCATCGATATTCTGGTTGAACTTAGCTGAGATTTCTACAAACTCAGAATCTCCACCCCAAGCTGTTGACATAACACCGTGTTCAGCCAATTCGCCGATAACGCGTTCTGGGTTTGCACCTGGCTTATCAATCTTGTTAATAGCAACGATGATTGGAACATTAGCTGCTTTTGAGTGGTTGATGGCTTCGATAGTTTGAGGCATAACCCCGTCATCTGCCGCTACGACCAAGATCGTAATATCGGTAACAGAGGCACCACGTGCACGCATAGAAGTAAAGGCCGCGTGTCCTGGTGTATCAAGGAAGGTAATCTTCTTACCATTTTCCTCAATCTGGTAGGCACCAATATGCTGAGTGATCCCACCTGCTTCTCCTGTAGCGACACGAGAATTACGTAGGGTATCCAAAAGGGTTGTTTTACCATGGTCAACGTGTCCCATGATAGTTACAACTGGTGGACGTTCAACCAACTTGTCTTCATTTAGATATCCATCTTCTACGAAGAAACGTTCGATATCCGCATTGTCCACTTCTACCTTTTGTTTAGCTTCAATTCCATAATCAACCATGAGGAGTTCGATTGTTTCTCCATCCAAAGATTGGTTTTGAGTGGCCATAACGCCCATCATAAATAGTTTCTTAACAATCTCAGCTGGTTCACGTTTGATACGTTTTGCGATTTCCGCAACAGTCATACCATCTGTATATTCAAATTCTGTTGGCAATTCATGGAATTTACGCTCTGTAATAGGTTTTGGAGCCTGATTACGGTTATTTTGTTTATTGCCTTTTTTATTTTTCTTATTGTTATTCCAGTTACTATTTCTTTGATTTCTCACTTGATTCTGACTACTTCGATTCTTTTGTTGTTTTCTAGGACCATCTTCCTCGTGATCGTAATCATCACGATCTTTGTCTGGTCGAGCTTGCTTTTTACGACGTGTATCCACTACAGCCTCTTTGGCTACAGGAGCTACTTCAACTACAGGCTGAGTTTGTTCAGCTAGTTTAGCAGCTTCCTCAAAGATTTCCTCTGGCTCCTTACGTTTATTAGCTTGAGCCAAGGCTTCTTTGGCAACTTGAGACTGCTTGAAGCGTTCCTCGCTTGAGCGTGCGTATTCTGCATTTTGCTCAGCCTTCAGAGCTGCTGCTCGGGCTTTAAAGTCAATACGAGGACCAGCTTGGTTGGGACGATTATCAGCTTGTTGGCGATAATCATTGCCACGATTTCCTTGGCCTTGTGGTTTCTTCCCTTGGTCGTTAAAACGACGATTGTCACGGTTCCCTTGACCAGGTTTCCCACCATTACGGTTATCGTTCTTTTGACGGTTACCGTTTTGTTGTTGATCGCGGTTGTTACCCTTGTTTTGCTTGCGTCTTTCCGCTTGCTCTTTGGCACGCGCTTCACGTTCCGCCTTAAAGTTTCGACTCTGCGGTCTTGCAGCTACAACTTTTTCTTCCTTAGAAGCTGCAGGTGTAGCTGGTTTGCTTTCTTCCTTAGCGACAACTGGTTTAGCTGATGCAGGCTTTTCAACTTTCTTTTCTACACTTGCTTTTGCCTCTGCCTTAGGAGCAGCAGGCTTAAAGCTAGCTATAATTTTTTCAGCAGCATCTGCTTCAACGCTTGACGAGTGGCTCTTTACTTCCAAGCCCAACTCTTTTGCACGCGCGACAACTTCCTTACTTTCTTTTCCAAGTTCTTTTGCGATTTCGTACAATCTTTTCTTAGACAAATCATGTCCTCCTCTTCTATTCCATAAGAGACCTCATTTTCTTTGTAAATCCAGCATCTGTTACAGCCAGAACCTTTCTCGATTTTCCGACTGCTATGCTTAATTCCAGTGTTGAAAACACGGTAATAACTTCTACTTGATAATAGTGGCTTTTATCCTGAATCTTCTTGGTTAGATTTGGGCTAGCATCATGAGCTAGAAATACCAATTTAACTTTCCGGTCTTGAATGGCTTTGACAACCATTTCCTCACCCGAGATGATTTTCCCCGCTCGCTGAGCCAATCCCAAGAGATTACTTACTTTTTGCTTATTCAAGTCCTAACTCTCTTCTTTTTACTTTGTGATCAACATAGGCGATCAACTCGTCATAAAAGCTTTCTTCAACTTCCATATTAAAGCTACGGTTAAAGACTTTTTTCTTTTTAGCCTCTAGGGCTTCTGCATTGTCTAGCTTGATATAAGCGCCCCGGCCATTAGCCTTGCCTGTCGGGTCGATAAAGACCTCACCTTCTTTGTTCTTGACAATACGAAGTAAATCTCGCTTGTCAATCACATCGTTGGAAACAACAGACTTGCGCAAAGGGATTTTTCTTGTTTTCATCTTTCCCTCCTCTAGCAGATCTTATTCTTCAGTCAATTCGTCTGTTTCAGCGTAATCCACTTGACCTGCTTCTTCCATAGCTTCAAATTCACTTGCAGACTTGATATCAATACGGTAACCAGTCAAATGTGCTGCTAAACGAACATTTTGTCCACGACGACCGATTGCAAGAGATAGCTTGTTATCTGGAACAACCACCAAGGCACGTTTGCTATCATTTTCATCAAAGATAACTTGGTCAACTTCGGCAGGAGCAATGGCATTGTAGATAAACTCAGCTGGATCTGCTACCCATTCGATAACGTCGATGTTTTCTTCTACCGGAATCATGCGGTCGCTCTTAGCATCGTAGCGAGCTGGGTGGAATTTGCTAGTGATTTTCTTGATGTTTGCACCACCACGTCCAACGATTGTTCCGATAGCATCCACGTTAGGATTGTGGCTACGAACAGCAACTTTCGTACGATCACCTGCTTCACGGGCTACGCTCATGATTTCAACAGTTCCATCATATACTTCAGGAATCTCTTGTTCCATCAAACGTTTGATCATCTCTGGGTGGCTACGGCTGACAAAAACGTTAACTCCACGAGGGTTGTCTTCCACTTTGTAGACATAAACTTCGATACGATCGTGGGAAGCAAACACTTCTCCAGGAATTTGGTCTTGTTTTGACAATTGGGCTTCAATGCTGCCAAGATTGACATAAATGAAGCGGTTATCAAAACGTTCAACTGTACCTGACATGATTTCTTGTTCATGCTCTTTGTAAGTATTATAGGTAATGGCACGTGTTTGCTTACGCATTTTTTCCATGATTGTTTGTTTAGCAGATTGGGCTGCTACACGACCAAACTCTCCTGGTGCTTCTTCAAATTTGATTTTGTCACCAAGCTCATAGGCTGAATTAATAGCAAGGGCATCTTTTAAACTGATTTCCAAACGGCTATCAAATACTTCATCAACAACTTCACGGACAGTATAGACAGTAAAGTCCCCTGTCTTTTCGTTAAAATCAATAGCTACACTATCAGATTGACCATAGCGTCTACGGTAAGCAGAACGAAGTGATTCTACTACTGCGTCGATGATATCTTCTTTCTTGATTCCCTTGTCTTCTTCCAAAATGCGGAAGGCCTCTAGCATTTCTTTACTCATGTTCTTTTTACTTTTGAATTCTCAAAAGCTATCCTTTCTTTCTATAATTTTACTGCTAAACGTGCTTTTGATACCAAGTTATATGGAATTTGGACTGTTTTCTTGCGAGTTTTATCCATATATTCCATAGTCAACTCATCCTCTTCAAAGGACAACAAGGTTCCTTCAAAAACCTTTTGCTTATCGATGGCTTGATAGAGCCCGACATGGATGTATTTCCCAACCGCTCCAGCGACTGCTTCCTTGGTTTTCAAAGGACGCTCCAATCCTGGACTTGTAATTTCTAGGAAATATTGTTCTGGGAAGGGATCCGGCTTGATAGTATCTAGGACCGGACTGATAATTTCAGTCAAGTCTGCCGTATCATTCAAGGTGATTCCTTCAGGCTTGTCTACAAAAATACTAAGAATCATGTCACTGCCAATCTTTCCGTACTCGATATCTACGAGTTCAAAAGGAGCTTCAATAACAGGTTCTACGACTTCTCTGACTAATTCAACGATAGTTGCGATTGCGTCCACCTCCTCATAAGCAAGAGGCGAAGATATCTCCCCGCCTCTCTTTCTTATATTCTTATTATTAAGTATAGCACTTTTTAGTAATAATGTAAAGCATAAGCACTCAAATAGCCTGACTTCAAGCTTTTTCTTAAAATTCTGCTTCAACTCGGTAGATGACTTGACCCTTGCTTGAGAACTTTTGCTCATACTCAGTCATGACATTTCCCTCAAAGCCACTGGCATGTAAATCTAACCAAACACCATTGAGTTTCATGCCATATTGTGAAAAGCTCACCAAGCTATATTCAAACAAGCCACGATTATCTGTCTTGAAATGAATTTCACCATGTTCAGGCAAGATTCGTTTGAAAGTATCCAAGAAGCTCTTATAAGTCAAACGACGCTTCGCATGGCGTTTTTTAGGCCATGGATCCGAGAAATTCAAATACAAGCGATCAATTTCACCATCTTCAAAATAATTGGTCAATTCTGAACCATCAACCCATAGAAGTTTGATGTTGGGAACTCCAACTTCTAATACCTTGTCCAAAGCATAGCTTAATACAGATTTCTGAATATCAATCCCGATATAGTTGATGCCAGGGTTTTGTTTGGCCATTCCTGTTACGAAAGCACCTTTGCCACTACCAACCTCTACATGGATTGGATTGTCATTGCCAAACAAATCTCGCCACTTACCTTTAGCTTCTGCGGGGTTTAAGACAACATACTGCGGATTAGCCTCTAACAGTTCTGTTGCCCCTTTACGATTTCTAACTCTCATTTTTTCTTTCCATACTTATCTCGGAAGCTACGCAAAGCATAGATTTCCCGATTTACATTATCCAAATCTTGATTTTCATAGTATTTGGTAATGAGGCTCAAAAATGACAGTTGAGCATACCAATATAACTTATTCAAGACAGTTTGATTATACTTATAGCCATAATTAGTTAGCCATTCTTGCCACTGATACTCTGGAATATAGTGACAGAGCAGATAGGCCACATCAAACATACGATCAGTCAAGCGAACAGAATCCCAATCTACCAAATAAATCAAGCCACTCTCTGTCTCAAACCAGTTGCTATGACGAACATCCCCATGGACTATGGTTGCATAGTCTTCCCTAAAGCCAGGAAGATTCTCACGCAAATCACCTAAAACCATACGTAGATACTGGTTGTTTTTTAAAGCATCCGGAGCCTTGTTTACCCATGACTGAAGTAAATCCGAAGGTGTTTCCATTGCATATCCCAATCGTGTCAACTGGGTCATTAAGGGACGTGAACAGTGTAAACGTGTCAAAATATCGATAATTTGTTTACGGTTCATATCACTTGGCGTCAAAATTTTTCCTGTCAACCATTCCTGAGCGGACATATCACGGCCGTCTGGTAAACGACGGCTCCAGAGCAATTGTGGTGCAATTTGCTCTCTAGCTAAACCAGGCAGGATTGGAGAAGTATTCATTTTTATAAAAACACGTTTTCCATCAGGATAACTTCCCATATAAGCTTTTCCGCTCTTCCCAGATATCGGGGTTAGCGTTAGCTCAATATCACCCAAGTCCATTTCTTTCCTCCGAATAAAGTTTCCTTATTATTCTACTAATTTTTATACTATTCGTCAACCAATCTTCTCAGTTGATACGGCAAATAAAGAAATTGCAAGACAAGACTTGCTCCCACAAGTGCTAGAACAAGAATTTTGTCCTTAAAAACAAGCAATCCTATGAGACTTTCCAAGATTAAGACAAATATTCCAATCGCTCTCAAAATTTCCTTCAAGCCTTTCTCTTTTTGCCCCGTACCTACTGGGAATAATTGCGTCAAATATTGATAGTCAAAGGCATGATAGAGAGCTAGAAGCTGGAATAACAAAAGATAATTGAATAAAATTACAATTGCGACTGCAATCCAAGATTGCTCAATGAAGATGAGAGCGGTCAAAGATAGGATTATGAGTCGCAGACTAAGGGCAAATAAATCTCCATTTCTAAGATAGGAGCGGAGATAAAGATTCTGCCAGATTTTTCCTGGCACTTTCTGAACTCCCTTGAGGATAAAGTCCAGATAAGCTCGACGCTTAACACTATTTGAAATTCCCTTGACCTGGGTAAAGAGAGCAAAAAATCGAAGCAAGAACTGCTTACGTTTACTTTCTTGTGCAATGACATAATCCCAGTCAAGTCCATTTCCAAGGAAAAAGTTGCTAGACTTTTGGCGAAAAATCACATATTTTACTATCCCCAAGACAAGGAGATAGACTCCAAAAATCGGCAAACCAAGACCCATGGCTAAGAATAAAGGCGCAAAAAGGAGCAAAAAGAGAGTCTGTACACTGACCCAAAAGATGAAAGAAATCAGACTTTGCTTCTGGATGTGTTCTCTCACTTCTTCTTCAGCAACTAAAAGAAATAGTTTGTCAGGTGCTTCTAGATAGGTCGCAATACCACCCCAAAGCAAAAGTAAAATAGATATCATCCCAATCAAAATTAGGATTGGGAAATGATTCTCAGGAAAGTGTTGGAGCAACTGGTTGTACTGGTAGGCCAAAAATCCTAACAACACCAACAAAAATAAGACAAAATGATCATTGAGCACATAACGGAGATAGCCCAAGCATTCCTTGCGAAATTCCTGCTTTCGTTTTAAAAACAAGTCCTTCATAGCTCCTCCTCTTTGGTCAGAGCCAAATAGATATCATTGAGGCTTGCTTCTGGCATATCAAAGGCTTCTCGGAGTTGTTGGAGATTTCCTTTGGCTCTTACTTGACCTTTGTGAAGAATGACAAAAGAGTCACACATCTTTTCAGCAGAATCAAGAACGTGGGTACTCATAAGGATAGACTTTCCTTTTTTCTTTTCCGCTTCTAGAAGTTGAATCAAATCTGAAATCGCTAAAGGATCAAGACCAAGGAAAGGTTCGTCTACGATAAAGAGACTAGGATCCACGACAAAGGCACAGATAATCATAACCTTTTGCTTCATCCCTTTGGAAAAATGAACCGGGAACCAATCCAATTTTTGATCCAAACGAAACATTTTTAAAAGCGGCTCTACACGTTCAAAAGCTAGATTTTGCTCGATACCATAGGCCATAGCAACCGTCTCAATATGCTCTCTGAGGGTCAATTCCTCGTACAAGCTAGGAGTTTCAGGGATATAACCAATTTTCTTACGATAGTTCGTAGCATCCTCTCCTAGAGTCAATCCGTCAATCTTAATCTCCCCACTATATGGCGTCAAAAGACCAATAATCTCATTGATAGTCGTAGATTTTCCCGCACCATTCAAACCTATCAAACCTACCAACTGTCCGCTCTCAACTGTAAAGGACACATCTTTCAAGACAGGGACATGAACATAGCCTCCTGTCAGATTTTTAATTTCTAACATATTTTCTCCGAATCTGGTATAATGTAGCTATATTATATCAAAATTCAATACACTAGAGGTGGTTTTTATGTCAGATTGTATTTTTTGTAAGATTTTAGCAGGAGAAATCCCTGCAGCCAAGGTTTATGAGGATGAGCAAGTCCTTGCCTTTCTTGATATTTCTCAAGTAACACCTGGACATACCTTGGTCGTACCTAAAGAACACTATCGCAACCTTTTAGAAATGGATTCGACGAGCGCTAGCCAACTCTTTGCAAGGATTCCAGTCATTGCTCAAAAGGTTATGAAGGCTACCCAAGCTGAAGGCATGAATATCATCGCCAACTGCGAAGAAGTCGCTGGACAAACCGTTTTTCATACCCATGTCCACCTTGTTCCTCGTTATAGTGCAGATGATGACCTAAAAATTGACTTTGTTGCCCATGAACCTGACTTTGACAAACTTGCCCAAGTCGCTGAAACGATCAAAAACGCTTAAGGAGTTCCTATGAAACTATCAAATTTACTACTTTTTGCTGGATCAGCAGTCGGATCTTACCTCCTCGTTAAAAATCGTGAAGTTATCACTGAAGAAGTTATAGATACAACTGATCGCGTTGAAGCAATCAAAGGTGATTTAGATGTTATCCAAAATAGCTTACAAATTATCAATCAACAAAAAGAAGTCATCAAGGAATACCAAGAAGACCTAACCTATAAATTTAAAGTCTTAGAGAAAGACCTCCAAGCAAGACTTGCTGTGATAAAAGAACTACGAGAAACTGAAGAAAACTAAAAAAAGAAAGCATCCAACTTTCCTTAAATCCATTTTGGGTTACTAGATTCGAACAGAAACGGGAGGGAATGAAAATGAAACAGTTTTTAAAAGTCATCTTGATTATTTCTGGTTGCTTCTGTCTTTTTGTAACCCTAGCATTTCTACTAGTGGCCAATCTTTTCAAGGCTTCACCGAGTGACATCCGAGAGGGGAAGGAAGCCTTAAAACAAATCTTTATCTCCATTGACCTCCCTCCTGAAAAAGTAGAATCAAATGGTAGCTATCAATTCGAAGGGGGAGGATTGGATTTTTATGTGACTTTCTCAGATGAGGTCATCAATAGCCACCCTGTCCTTAAAGAAAGTCCAAACCTCACTAAAAATCGACTCAAAGTCTATGTCCTACAGACAGGAGATATTTCTTACTATAAAGTAGGGGATAACTTGTTCAATCACGGTTTATTGCAATTTTTAGAGAAAGAAAGTAGGAATTATTTACAAGAAATCGGAAAGAAACCAAATCCTAATTACTCAATTTTATATTGGAAGGATCAGGAGAGCCTAAAAAAGGGTGTCGCATTCTATGAAAAAGCGTTAATCTTGGTAGATATTCAGGATAATTCGGCGATTAAGCATATTGATACTGTCACCGTGAAACCTGGTAAAGAAGCGGAAATCAAGCAACTCATTCAGGAAATGGATGAAGCCGGCTTGCTCACTCAAAAGTATAAATAGTAGACTAACTGGAAAATGATTTTCTGAAGCTAAATTTTTCAAGACAACACAAAAAGAGCCAATCGGCTCTTTTTGTTTTATTCACCCTCAAAGGCATCTTTTATATGGTCAAAGAAGCCTTTTTTCTTTGGATTGACTTTCAAGTCACCTGCAGCTGCAAATTCTTTCAAGGCTGCTTTTTGGCGATCGTTCAAGCCTGTAGGCGTCACGACATTAACAGTGACATATTGGTCACCAACAGCACCACCACGTAGGCTCGGAGCTCCCTTACCACGTAGGCGGAATCGTTTACCAGTTTGAGTCCCCTCTGGAATCACCAATTCAACATCACCGTGAACGGTTGGGATATCGACAGTATCACCAAGAGTTGCTTGGACGATATTGAGGTTTAACTTGTAGAAAATAGTTGTTCCTTCACGTTCAAATTTGTCGCTCGGTTCAACATTAACAACAACATACAAGTCTCCATAAGGACCACCGTTAAAGCCTGCCTCCCCTTGACCAGCTAGACGAATTTGTTGACCAGTTTCGACACCTGCTGGAATTTTCACATGGACACTGTGGGCTTGTTTTTCATGACCTGTTCCATGACATGTTGTACATGGATCTTTGATTTCTTTTCCGCGACCATGACAGACATCACAGGTTACTTGGCGACGCATCATACCAAGCGGTGTTTGAGTATCGACGTTGATAACACCAGAACCGTGACATCGTCCACAAGTAACTGGACTTGTTCCAGGCTTAGCACCTGATCCGTTACAAGTACGACAGCTTGATTCACGATTATATTTGACTTCTTTTTCAGTACCAAAGATGGCTTCTTCAAAAGTCAAATTGACGCGATACTGGAGGTCATCACCTTGACGAGGAGCGTTTGGATTGCGAGAAGAACCGCCTCCGCCGAAAAAACTTGAGAAGATATCTTCAAATCCACCAAAACCGCCTGCACCATCGAAACCACCGAAACCACCTGCACCACCAAAGCCACCGTTGGCTCCAGCCGCACCGTATTGGTCATAGGCAGCCCGTTTCTGTTCATCGCTCAAAGTCTCATAGGCTTCTTGAACTTCCTTGTACTTGTCCTCAGCACCAGGATCCTTGTTAATATCTGGGTGATATTTTTTAGATAATTTCCGATAGGCCCTCTTGATCTCATCTTGAGATGCATTTTTCGAAACGCCCAAACGGTCGTAAAATTCAGTATTGTTCATACAAGATACTAAGAGCGAACAGAAAGCGACTGAAATTTAGGAAACCGACAAGAAATCCTGATTTCTTAAGCGGTTTATCTAATTTCCAAGCTTTCCGCTCGAGTTCAATTCCCCGAACGCTCTTTGTTCCTTTCTTTTATATTAAATTAGAAACTTTGGAACCCATGTTCAGTTGCGAACACTCTTTGTTCCTTTCTATTGTTATTGTGAATCAAACCACGATTTAGGTCGGGTTCAGTTCCTTTCTTTCATATTGAGTAAGAAACTTAAGAGCTCGAGTTCAATTTCTCGAACACTCTTTGTTCCTTTCTATAATTTTCATGTAAAACTTTAGAGGATGTTTTCTATACTTTGCTTCACTTGATCAAACTCTACATCTGATAGAGTAAATATCAAATCCTCTTCTGCATACTCGTTTTGTTCTTTAAAATAGTTGTCCGTATTCTCTGCCAGCCCTAAACTTAGAATCACTTTTCTTGCAAACTCTTGATGTGCAAAACCGATAGCCGTAATGATTTGTTTATCTTGCACAAGAACTTTCGGTTTGAAATTTTCTCGTGGAAGAAATTCAAAATAGTCAAAGAAGTTTTGCCAAATCCCACCTGTGAATTTCGTGTCCTTCAACAAGCCTGCTTTCGCCAATAAAAGGGGCGCTGAAGAAATAGCTGCAATTAGGATATCTTGCTCACCAAGGTCCCTCAAAAACGAAATCAATTTCTCATCCTGTAGAGCAGGCCCTATATTGACCATTCCTGGCAAAATCACACAAGAATACTCTTCTATACAGATTTGATCTAGTGTTTTCGTCGGTTGACAGGGCAAACCATCCTCAGAGACCACTATCGAATGCTCAGAAGCAACATAATCAATCGTGATATCAAAAGACAGAGCTAAAGTACTCGTTAAAGCAGTTATCTCATAAAGAGAAAAATTAGGATAAATCAAGCAAAGTACTTTTTTCATACGTAACATCCTCTATTTTACCGAAAAACAGAGGCTGGGTTGCAACCTCTGGATTTCTTCTTATCATTACGACGTTCTAAAACAAAGTCGATTATATTTTGTTTTTGAACTAGTAAGGCTGAATTGAGTTTCGGCTAAAAACTTCGGAAAAAAGATAAGCCATCTTTTGTGCATCGCACAAGGCGATGGCTTCCTATTTTTCTTTCGTTTTCTTAACGCCTCAACATCTTACTTTTCAGTAAACTCTCCGTCTACGACGTCATCGCCTGCGTTTCCTGTTGCTTGTGCGCCTTCTGCTCCTGCTTGAGCTTGTTGCGCTGCTGCGGCTTGTTCGTAGAGTTTAACCGCAAGTCCTTGAGCTTTTTCGTTCAAGGCTTCAAGTTTTGCTTTCATTTCGTCCAAGTTGTTGTCTTCTTGAGCTTTCTTAAGATCATCAAGGGCAGCTTGTGCAGCATCACGTTCTGCATCGAAGCCTTTGCCTTCAGTTTCTTTGATTGTCTTTTCAGTCGCAAAGATAGCTTGGTCTACTTCGTTACGAAGGTCTACTTCTTCTTTACGTTTCTTATCTGCTTCAGCGTTTGCTTCTGCATCTTTCATCATGCGGTCGATTTCTTCGTCTGTCAAACCTGAGTTAGATTGGATAACGATTGTTTGTTCTTTTTGAGTTCCAAGGTCTTTAGCCTTAACAGATACGATACCGTTCTTATCGATGTCGAATGTTACTTCGATTTGTGGGATACCACGAGGTGCAGCTGGGATATCTGTCAATTGGAAACGTCCAAGAGTCTTGTTATCCGCTGCCATTGGGCGTTCCCCTTGAAGAACGTGGATATCAACAGCTGGTTGGTTGTCTGCTGCAGTTGAGAAGACTTGTGATTTAGATGTTGGAATCGTAGTGTTGCGGTCGATGAGTTTTGTGAAGACTCCACCCATTGTTTCGATACCAAGTGACAATGGCGTTACGTCAAGAAGGACAACGTCTTTAACATCACCAGTGATGACACCACCTTGGATCGCAGCACCCATAGCAACTACTTCATCAGGGTTAACTGATTTGTTTGGTTCTTTACCAGTTTCAGCTTTAACAGCTTCTACAACGGCAGGGATACGAGTTGAACCACCGACAAGGATAACTTCGTCTATTTCTGACAAGCTCAAACCTGCATCTGAAAGGGCTTGGCGAACTGGAACTTTTGTACGTTCTACAAGGTCACGAGTCAAATCGTCGAATTTAGCACGAGTCAAGGTCATTTCCAAGTGAAGAGGTCCAGCCTCACCAGCAGTGATAAATGGCAAGCTGATTTGAGTTGAAGTCACTCCAGAAAGGTCTTTCTTAGCTTTTTCAGCTGCGTCTTTCAAACGTTGAAGAGCCATCTTGTCGTTTGACAAGTCGATACCATTTTCTTTCTTGAATTCTGCTACTAAGTAGTCGATGATTTTTTGGTCAAAGTCGTCACCACCGAGTTTGTTATCCCCTGCAGTTGCCAATACATCAAAGACACCATCACCGAGTTCGAGGATAGATACGTCGAATGTACCACCACCAAGGTCGAATACCAAGATTTTTTCTTCTTTGTCAGTCTTATCCAAACCGTAAGCAAGAGCTGCTGCAGTTGGTTCGTTGACGATACGTTCTACTTCAAGACCAGCGATTTTACCAGCGTCTTTAGTTGCTTGACGTTGAGCATCGTTAAAGTAAGCTGGAACTGTAATAACAGCCTTGGTTACTTTTTCACCAAGGTATTCTTCAGCATAACCTTTCAAGTATTGAAGAATCATAGCTGAGATTTCTTGTGGAGTGTATTCTTTACCGTTTGCAGAAACTTTTTCAGAAGTTCCCATCTTAGATTTGATAGAGATAACTGTATCTGGGTTTGTTACTGCTTGACGTTTTGCAGCGTCACCAACGATGATTTCACCGTTTTTGAAAGAAACTACAGATGGAGTTGTACGGTTTCCTTCTGGGTTTGCGATGATTTTTGATTCAGTTCCTTCAAGAACTGCTACTGCTGAGTTTGTTGTACCTAAGTCAATACCGATAATTTTAGACATGTGTTTTTCTCCTTAAATTTTATATTCTATTTTCTATTTTTCTTTTTGATACTCTTCTTAGGTGGCGGCGCCGTCAGAGCTTAACTTCGTTAATCTCTTTGATTAAACTTTGTGCCTAAGGTCTCAAAGTTTGTGCAAATAGCGCCACGGTGAAGAGTATCGCCAATGGTTCGCTTCGCTCACTATTGCAAAGCTGAATAATTTTTTATCTTTCTTCATAGTTTAGTGTCGTTTCGGACAAGGTTTTTAAGTTCTCTAGCCTAGTTATATACAACCACCATGGCTGGGCGTAGGATGCGGTCATGGAGTTTGTAGCCTTTTTGGAAGACTTGTGCGATGGTGTCTGCTGGATGCTCATCATCAGCTGGAACTGTTTGAATAGCCATATGGTAGTTATGGTCAAATTCACCGTCCGCTGGAATCTCTTCGATTCCTTCTTCTTTCAGAGCGTGAATCAAACTTTCTTGCACCATCTCCAAGCCCTTCTTCACATCATCTGTCAAACCTTCGACAGCAAGAGCACGTTCTAGGTTGTCAAGTGACGGCAAAATTGCTTTTGCCAAATCTTGGCTGCGATAACGTTGCAAAAGTTGGCGTTCTTCATTGGCACGACGCTGAATGTTTTGCATTTCTGCGTGGGCACGAAGATATTTGTTTTCAAATTCTTCGGCACGTTCATTGGCCAAGTCCAATTCAGACTTCTCAGGAGTTGTTTCATCAGCTGTTTCCACAACTTCCTCTTCTTTTACTTCTTCATTTTTTATATCTTGGGCCATTTTCGCCTCCTTTAATGATTTCAATCTTAATTCACTTCATAGTGATTACTGCTGAGATAGCGGTAAAAATCCGTCAACTTCATGGTTAGAACTCGATTGACAACATTGAGTTGATTGACCAATTTTTGATAATCCAGATTAACCGGACCTATAATCGCAAGGATTCCAAACCCACGATAGGGAATCAGGAACTTACTGCTAATTACTGCTAAGTCAGCAAGACAAGATTCTTGGCTATCCGCAACTCGGACACTTTGCATCTGGTCGCCAATCAGATTCTCTCGAATTTCCAAAGCTACCTTTTGTGGCTGATCAAAAAATTGATAGGCCGCTAAATTAGCGAAATTCAAAAGATTGACTTTGCCAGAAACCACGATATTTTCATTGAACATTTCTTTGAAGATATGCTCAATAAGATCCATAACGTTATCCGTTGTTGTGAAGTAACGTTGGATAATTTGCGGAATCTCTGTCCGAATCTTGTAGTGAATATCCAAAACAGTCTGATCCAGGAAACGTTCTTGAATCATGGTCTTGAGGCGATTTAAATCCTCCTGCAAGAAATTTCTCGGAATCAAAAACTGACTGGTAACTGTTCTAGACTCATCAAGCGTAAAAACAGCAAGAGCTGTATGTTGCCCGAGGACAACAATATCAAAAGCTGTTAGCTTCTGCCTACTTGGTTCTACATCCAGCGCTACAACCGTACAACCACTCAAGTCTGACAAAATTTTCGTTGCCTCTTGAAGAATATCCTCAAGCTTGAAGAATTCTTGATCAAAGGCTTTTACAATCTCATAAACTTGATTTTCAGCTAAACGGTCAAAGGATAGGGAGTGTTTGACATAGTATTGAAAACCAGCCACACTCGGCATCCGACCACTGGAAGTATGAGCCTTTTCAAGTAAACCTTGCTTTTCTAAAACTGCCATATCATTTCGAATGGTAGCACTACTAGAGTTGATAGACTCTTGCAAGGCCTTAGATCCAACAGGTTCGTGCGTTTTGGTAAAGATGTCAATAATCAGATTTAAAATATTCTGCTGACGTTCTGTAACCATCTCGCTACTCCTCTCTGATAGATCTTTTTAGCACTCGACACATCCAAGTGCTAACTTATGATTCTATTATACACCCTTAGTAAAGAATGTCAAGACAAAAACTCAAAAAATTAGCACTCTTTTGCCAAGAGTGCTAAAAATCAGTCTGAGGACCTAGAAAATCATCTTACATTCTCAAGATATTTCTTTTTAAGTCTGTAAAAACTATAGATTAGGTAAGAAATCATGAGGGCATAAAGGGCAAAAATAAGGAAGAAAGATTGAGAGAGACTTTCGCGAAACAAGCTCATACAAATAACTAGACCGCCAGAGATAGAAACTGTAGATGTACGAAATCTAGATTTCACATCAGCCCATTGAAGACGATTGTCCATGAAAGATTGATCATTTAAATCTACATCACAAGTTGCTTTTCTAAAAACAGTATAAGAACAATTTTCCACAAATTCCCATTCTCTATCCTTCATACTTTGTAAATCTACATCATTTTTTCTAAGGTAGCTAGTATTCCACACACGGTAAATCACATCATCTGGTTGGCATGGTTCAAAATAGAAAAAGCCAAAACGATTCGATTTAAATTTCCAACCTTTCAAATGCATCTCATGCAAATAATCTTCTACCTTATCCAAATCAAAAATGGTAAACATTCGAAATTGTACATTGCTTTTCATTGTCTAACCTCCAAAATGGTTTTATTTATCAGATAATTCTTTCCACTTTTGAAACAATCTCCAAAAAACATATGAAATCTGAATCGCAAAAACTATCAATAAAACACAATCTATTATGACAATGAAAAACATTCCCCAACTGAAATGACTACCTCCACTGACAAACTTTGATAAAACCGGTAGTAGAGCTAAAAAGAGAAGCAAAATAGGAAGCATCCGCATTGTTAAAATCTTCTTGACCATTGCTAATTTCCCAGCCGCGTCATTATAAATTTCAAACTCGGCATCCAACTCAACACCAGAATAAGGCTTTCTAAAGTAGGAAAAACCATTAAAGTCTGTAATATGTTCCCACCCACAATCTTTAAATAGTTGTAAATAGGAAGCTCTCTCTGACTTTTTCATAGGATAAAAGTCCAACTGATAAACCACCTGCTCCGGTTGGCACTTTTCAAAAGTATACTTAACTGCAACTACTAAGTTAGAATAACTTACTTCCTTAAGTTTCCAACCCTGAGCATGCATTTCTCCGAGATAGAGAGCCTCTCTATCATAATCTGCAATGGTAGCAATTCTATAAACAACTTTCTTTTCCATCAGAGTTCCTCCCGACTATTTCTGTAGAGCCGCTCAATACGTTTCAACTCAATCTCTAAAACTTTTCGACCCAAGTCTGTTATCTGATAGATTTTACGCTTTTCCTCTTCTCGGACAAAGGAAACCAAACCATCCTTTTCCATCTTCGATAGGGTTCCATACATAGTTCCAGGACTAATGGATACTTGCGAATCTGTCATCTCTTTGACCTTTTGTGTAATACCATAACCATGGTTCTCCTTTTGCAGACAGAATAGAATATAAAAACCCGTTTCAGTCATGGGAAGGTAGACACGCCTAATCTTATCTGTTAATTCCATTTAATCAGACCTCCTATTTAGTTCGATATATCGCACCTCGTTATATAAAATATATCACACCTCGATATAAAATGCAAAAAAAAAAAGATCGTCCTCACGGACAATCTTTCTGATTTATCATTAGTATAGATCTAGGTAGTTATCAATTTCCCATTGTGAAACGAAGGTTGCATAGCTTGCCCACTCAATTCGTTTGGCTTCAAGGAAGCTAGTGTAGATGTGTTCGCCTAGAGCTGCTTTAACCACTTCGTCTTCTGTCATGGCCTTCAAAGCGTTGTGAAGAGTTGATGGAAGATCTGTGATACCAGCCTCTTTACGCTCTTCTGCAGTCATGATATAGATATTTTCTTCGATTGGCGCTGGTGCTTCGATTTTGTTTTCAATACCGTGCAAACCAACTTCCAAAAGAACAGCCATTGCGATATATGGATTTGCCATTGGGTCTACTGAGCGCAATTCCAAACGTGTTCCCATTCCACGAGTAGCAGGAACGCGGACCAACGGTGAACGGTTACGACCAGCCCAAGCGATGTAAACTGGTGCTTCGTAGCCTGGAACCAAACGTTTGTATGAGTTAACTGTCGGGTTCATGATAGCTGTGTAGTTGTAGGCGTGCTTGATCAAACCACCAAGGAAATGATAGGCTGTTTCTGACAATTGCATTCCTTTTGGATCATTTGGATCAAAGAAAGCGTTGTTCCCTTCATCATCAAACAAGGACATATTACAGTGCATTCCTGAACCAGCGATACCAAATTTAGGTTTAGCCATAAAGGTTGCATACAAACCATGTTTACGCGCAATTGTCTTTACAACAAGTTTAAAGATTTGAATCTTGTCACATGCACGAAGAACTTCATCGTACTTAAAGTCAATCTCATGTTGACCTACGGCAACTTCGTGGTGACTGGCTTCTACTTCAAATCCCATTTTAGTCAAGACATTTACAATCTCACGACGGGTATTATCAGCAAGGTCTGTAGGCGCCAAATCAAAGTAACCACCCTTGTCATTCACCTCAAGAGTTGGGTCTCCATTTTCATCAAGCTTGAATAGGAAGAATTCTGGTTCCGGACCAAGGTTGAAAGATTTGAATCCAACTTTCTCCATGTGATGAAGAGCTCGTTTAAGGTTGCTTCGAGGATCTCCAGCAAATGGCTCTCCTTCTGTTGTATAGACATCACAAATCAATCCTGCGACACTACCGTTCTCATCTCCCCAAGGGAAGACAGTCCATGTGTCCAGGTCAGGGTACAAGTACATATCTGATTCATTGATACGAACAAACCCTTCAATAGAAGATCCATCAAACATAGCCTTGTTTGACAAGACCTTGTCTAGTTGTTCATCTGTAGCAGGAATTTCGACGTTTTTCATGGTTCCCAAAATATCTGAAAACATGAGACGGATAAAGGTTACATTTTTTTCCTTAACTTCACGACGAATATCTGCAGCTGTGATTGGCATGGTTTTTCTCCTTATATATGACGACTTGCGGTTGCCTAACCGCGACCAAAAGGTGATTGTTGAGAAGCAAAGCGACTTTGTTGAAGAACTTCATTCCGAAGTGCTCGGCGCACCTCAGTTTGACTAACTGGTTTCTTGGCTTTCGCCTCACGTTCGGCATATTTTTTCTTGATAGCAGCAATGTTCAGACCTTCAGAGATATAGTCCTTAATCTCAAGTAACCGATCCATATCATTTAAAGAATACATCCGGCGGTTACCTTCGTTTCGATCAGGTTTTATCAACTCCTGATCTTCATAATAACGAATTTGACGCGCCGAAAGATCGGTCAGCTTCATAACACTACCAATGGGGAAAACTGCCATATTGCGACGAAATTCTTTTTCCTTCATGTGCACTTCCTCTTCTTTCTGTCTATTATAGTCTAAAAAAATTCAATCGTCAATTGTTTATGTCATATCTTGTGACATAATTTTTATTTTTTCTGCAAAAGGCTCCGTAAACGATCGATATCGTAATTGACTAGAATTGCCACGAAAACACCCATAAATGTTTCAAAAACTCGGGCAAATACGTACAAAACGGTCTCACCAGTTGGGATTGATAGGGTAATAATCAACATAGCTGCAACTCCTCCAATGACCCCTGACTTGTTGTTCATAGCAACATTTGTCATAATGGTTAACATGGTGCAAATCGGAACAACAAGAAGGGTTACCCAGAAGGCGCCGTGAAAAAGATTATTTAAGAGAAAGAAAATCAAAGCAAAAAAGCCACCAATACTATTTCCCAGAATACGAGATGTACCAAAGTGGACACTCTTATCAAAGTCCTCTCTCAAGCTAAAAACAGCTGTTAATGCTCCGATTTGAAGTCCCTTCCATCCAAAAAAGCCAAAAATCATGAGAACCAAAAAAACAGCAATTCCTGTTTTAAAGGTTCGCATTCCTAATTTAAACTTAGATTTGTCAAATGTATATTTTTTAAAGTAACTCATAATCTCATCTTTCTTTTCTCCATTTTACCATAATTTTACTTTTTTGAGAAAAGGATTCATCAATTGAAAATAATAGGAAATAAAAAGAGAAGGATCTAAGTCCTTCTCTTTTTATTGCAATATTCTCTTTTAGAACAAATACATGAAAGCTAAAGTTAGGAGACTGGCAAGTAAACCCACGCCCCAGAAGAAGAAATCGACTTTCCACTCACTCCAGGCTTGACCGTTACCAGAAAAGCCACCCAACTCAAAATGGTGATGAACTGGTGTCATTCGGAAGATACGTTTGCCACCACTCAACTTAAAGTAGGTAACTTGCATCATGACAGATGTTGTTTCAAAAACATACACTATCCCAATCAAGAGCAAGGTCCATTCTTGGTGTAACGCCATAGAAATAGCGGCCAACATTCCTCCAAGAGCAAGACTTCCGACATCTCCCATAAAAACTTTAGCAGGCTTATGGTTAAAGACAAAGAAACCAAGAAGACCACCAATCATGGCAAGAATCACTAGGAGAATATCCAATTGGTTTTGTACATAAGCAATGACTCCATAGGCAGATAGGCTAATCACTACTGAGATACTTGCCAAACCATCAATCCCGTCAGTCAAGTTAACAGCATTTGAAAAACCGACTAGCCAAAAGAGAGCAAAAAGGATGTAAAGAACGCCTAAGTGTAAAGGATAACCAAATACATTTAAGATATCTCCTCCTCTTTCATAAAAGAAATAGAAAATAACCCCTCCGACCAACTGAAGCAAGAGTTTTTGTTTAGGATTGAGTCCTTCATTGATTTTACGGAAAACCTTGAGGAAATCATCTAAGAAACCGACCAAACCATATAAGACTAGGATAAAGAGGATCATTCCAACATTATTGGTTAGTTGATTGGTCAAAAGAGCAAGAACTAAACTAACTAAAACACTTGTTATAAGGAAGACGATTCCTCCCATTGTCGGTGTCCCAGCTTTAGCCTGATGTTGTTTCACATCCTCATGCATCTGCTGACCGGTAATTTGTGCTTTATGATAAAAACGGATAAATGCTGGAATTCCTACTACTGTAAGAACAAAAGTAAGAACTCCAGGAAAGATAGAAACTAACATCCTAATCTCCTAATGTTATTTTTATTTTCTGTAAATCTTTTAAAGCCGTATTGGCACGAACACTTTGTTTTTTAACAGTCTGTCCTGAGCCTTCAAATTCGACTTCGATATTTAACCATTTTGCAAAGGTTTCAACGTTCTTCTTAGACCAACCATACAAATCAGGCATCTCTTCTACCTTATCAGTGAGTAATAGAATTTGTTCATTAGCATCGAGATTAGTTCCTTCTGATACTGAACTTTCTTTAATTTTTGTTCCTGATCCGATAACAACTGGTTGAACAAGATTACGTCGCAGTTCCTCTGCCATATCTCCCGGACTATAGTCCTTGGTCGCTGGCATTGCATAACTAGTTGTTGTTGTAACTTGATCCAGATTTTTAGCTGTAGACTGAAGATTAAGAGATTCTTTCATGGCAGAAGCTCGTTCAAGAATAGGATTAGCAAATTCTCCAAACCAAGGGTTAGAAAAGTGTTCTGGCTGTTGAACTGTTACGTAAAGAATAAAATCAGGATTTTCAGAAGGATGCATGGTTACTACAGAAAAGATATAATTGGTTTTCCCAACTAAATATCCTCCGTTTTGCTCATCGGCAATTTGAGCTGTTCCTGATTTTACAGAAACAGTCTGACCAGGTACAGTAACGATTGGTTTACCGGTAAGTTTATTGTACATTGTACCATAAACAGGATCTGTACCAACCAAAATCATATTTTCTCGAGTCAGACTAGCCGCTTCTTTAGAAACAGGATTCCCTACAACCTCCCTCTGCGATTTACGAACAGTCTGATCATTTGGATCATAGAGGGCACTAATAAACTTCGGCTCTAGCATGACCCCATCATTAGCGATTGCTGTAAAGGCACGAAGCATCTGGGTCTGAGTAACAGAAATCCCTTGACCAAAAGAACTCATGGCAATATCGACAATATTATCTGCAGGCAATTGACCTGAATACTCATCAGTCAGACCAAAACGCGTCGGCACCCCAAACTTAAAGCGATTGAGATAATCCAACCAAGTGGCATCCCCCATTTTTTGCTGGAGCAAGGTCATACCGACATTACTCGAGTGATCAAAACCTTGTGAGTATGTCATTATACTTCCAGCTGATAAGCCATCATTCACATCCCAGTCCTTAATAGTTGCATCTGCTATTTTTAATTCGCTACTATTAAAGTATTCTCCACCAGGGAAGGTGTTGTTATCTATAGCTGCTGCTAAGGTCATGACCTTCATGGTTGAACCTGGTTCATAGTTACTTTGGTAAAGGATATCACGCCAGACAAAGTCCTCTGTAATCCCTTCTTTGGTATCAGCATCAAAGGTCGGTCTTTGAGTCGTGGCCAGAATTTCTCCTGTCTTGGCACTAACCAAGGTCGCAGTCATATACTTGCCTTTTAGTTTTCCTTGGAAGGCATCCATTTGACTTTCCATAAAGGACTGCAAAGGACTAGATAGGGTCGTATAGACGTCTTTCCCGTTTACGGTCTGTTGGGTGACTTGTTCTGTACCAGGAACAATATTACCTAGACGGTCTTTTTCATAAGTAATAACACCATCTGTCCCTGCCAATAAACTATTTAAGGAACTCTCGATACCCGATGTCCCAATTAGACTTTTCGTGCCATCTTCATTTTCATGTAACTGTGCTAAACCAATAAAGGATGAGGCAAATTTCCCATTTGGATAACTTCGATTTGGACTAGTCGTAAAATTAATACCCTCAACCTTAGCAGATTCTAAGTCTTGTTTAATGGACATCATATTAGCATAGGTAATCCCATTCCCTTTAGCACCAAAAGAAACCTGTTTGAGATTTGGTTGAGAGAGTTGATTTTTGACGTAAGTCTCCTCCATATCTAAGTATTTATGAAAAATTTCTGCCACTTTGTTGTACTGAGATTCTTCTACATAAAGAACGTCACCATTAGCTGACTTATATTCTTTATCTATAACAGCATAGACATTATAGGAGGTCGCATCTTCTGCTATGGGAGTTCCATTACGATCATAAATGGTTCCTCTTTTAGCAGGAACAGTCAGAGTCGTTTGATGAACTTTTTTTGCTTCTTTAACCAGATTGACCCCAAATTTTGTGCCTGTACCAATAATCACCGCAAAATTAACCAAAAAAACAGCAAAGAGAAAGACGGCCAAGAGGCTCAGACTCTTCCCCACTCGTCTGCGGTTTTCCATTGGAGATTTACGATTCTTAATGGCAAAGCGTATGATTCTTTCTTTCATAGTTTTCATCTACTACTCCGCCGATCGAATATTTTCATTATTCAATTGCAAGTCTTGTGAATTTGCAATTTCGGTCAAACGTTCTGATCGGATCAATTCATTAACTTCTTGTTTAGCATCATCCAGCTCTGTCTTTTTTTCCTCGATTTGTGCATTGACTCTTGTCAAATCACTCTGAACCTGAAAAAGTTTTGTCTGCATATAGACTACACTGATCGCTAAGACAAGGGCTGTGATGGCAATTGAAAGGTAAAAGGCCTTTTCAACACGTGAAAATTTTTTTATACGAGCTTGTAGCAATTGGCTCGTTGTTCCTCTGTTTTCTACCATGGTTTCCTCTTACTTGTGAATTTTTCTTGCCACTCGAAGCTTGGCTGAGTGGGAACGATTATTGGCTTCCAATTCTTCCTTGCTTGGTAAAATCGGTTTACGAGAGACTAATTCCATCTTGGGCTTGAGATCGTCTGGGATGAAAGGCAAACCTTTAGGAACTTCAACTGTGGAAGCTTCCTTAAATAACTGCTTAGTCAAGCGATCTTCCAGCGAATGAAATGTGATGACTGAAATTCTTCCATCAAGAGCTAGAAGTTCAATCGCCTGCTGGATTGATTCATCCGCAGCCCCCAGTTCATCATTGACCTCTATACGGATAGCTTGGAAAATTTGTTTGGCTGGGTGACCCTTTTTCTTGAGCTCCTTAGCCGGTTTGGCAGATTTAATAATCTCTGCCAATTCCGTCGTGGTCTCAATCGGTTTCTGTTCACGCGCCTGTTCAATTTTTCGAGCAATCTGTTTGGAAAACTTGTCCTCTCCATATTTGAAAAAGATTCTTACCAAATCATGGTAGTCGTAGTGATTAACGACTTCATAAGCGGTCAAACTAGCTTCCTGATTCATGCGCATATCCAGTGGTGCATCCTTCTTATAGGAAAAACCACGTTCACGCTGATCTAACTGCGGGCTTGACACACCTAAATCATAACAAATTCCATCAATTTCAGTCACACCTAAGTCATGTAAGCGGTCCTTCAAATGACGGAAATTATCCTTGATGAAGGTGACCATGCCCTTTTCAATGTAAGGCGCCAAACGTTTTTGTGCATTATCAATAGCGTTTTGGTCCTGGTCAAAGGCATATAAATGCCCCTTCTCACTTAACTTACTTAATAAATACTCGCTGTGTCCTGCTCCTCCCAAGGTCGCATCAACGTAAATACCATCAGGTTTTACATCTAGCATATCAATGGTCTCATGGAGCATGACCGTTACATGATGAAATTCTTTTGTCATATCTTATCTATTTTACCACAAATCCGACTAGCTTGCACTCACTAAAGCTAAAACATTCCACTGTTGCTTTATTCCTTATACTCGACAGGCTTCTCAGCTACTTGAGCTAGCCCTGAGTCTACTTCTGGATTCAGGTGATGATGAACTGCCTCTGCCACTGCTCTTGGTATACCAACAGCGACAATCTCATCCACACTGGCTTCCTTGATTTTTGTCAGAGATTTGAAATATTTCATCAAATTCTGCTTGCGTTTTGGACCCAAGCCTTCAATTCCATCCAATTGAGAGGAGAAGGAATTTTTAGAACGTAGTTGTCGGTGGAAGGTAATGGCAAAGCGGTGGACTTCATCCTGAATGCGTTGCAGGAGGAAAAATTCTTGAGAATTGCGAGACAACTCTACCACCTCAAGTGGGTCTCCAAAAAGCAATTCATGGGTTTGGTGCTTGTCATTCTTTTGCAGGCCTGCGATCGGAATATCTAACCCCAACTCTTCTTGAATGACCTGTTTAGCGATATTGACCTGACCCTGACCACCATCGATGACGATTAGATCTGGCGGTGTCAAACCGTCACGCTGGACCCGTCCATAACGTCTACGAATAACCTCTCGCATACTTGCATAGTCATCTGGTCCGACCACAGTCTTGATTTTATACTTGCGGTAATCCTTCTTACTCGGTTTTCCGTTGACAAAAACAACCATAGCAGAGACTGGACTAGTCCCCATAATATTAGAGTTGTCAAAAGACTCGATACGGACTGGGGTTGGAATTTGTAGAAGTCGCCCAAGATTTTCAATAGCTCCTTGAGTCTTTTCAACTGATTTTTCCAACAGATTAAACTTCTGCTCTAAACTAACACGAGCGTTTTTGATAGCCAGATTAACCAGTTGCTTCTTCTCCCCTCGTTGGGGTTTGAGAATTTTGGTATCCACCAAGGCCTTAACGGCTTCTTCATCAATATCCTGAGGAATCAAAATCTCATTGGGAACCAGATGAGATTTTTCTTGATAAAACTGTCCTACATAGGTCAAAAAATCCTCATCTGGATCATTGTAGTAAGGAAAGAGATTGACATCGCGTTCAATCAGCTTACCCTGACGGACAAAGAAAACCTGTACACACATCCAGCCCTTATCCACATAATAACCAAAGACATCACGGTTTTGGAGGTCTTTAGCCATGACTCGTTGCTTAGTCCGAAGGGTGCCAATAGCCTGAATCAAATCACGGTATTCTGCGGCACGTTCAAACTCCATACTTTGGGCTGCTAAAGCCATCTTACTCTTGAGTTCATCAATGATTTTATCGTCTTGTCCCTTAAGAAAATCAGAGACTTCTTGCGCCATAGCTTTGAAATAAGCCTCGTCTTTCTTACAGATGGTGTGAGCCATACACTGGCCGATATGGTAATAAAAACAAACCTTGGAAGGAGGATTGGTACACTTGCGAAATGGGAAAATCCGGTCCAATAGCCGTTTGATTTCATTGGCCGCACCAACGTCTGGATAAGGACCAAAATAGAGACCTCCGTCTTTTTTGACCTGACGTGTGATAATCAAGCGAGGATAGCGCTCATTGGTGATTTTGATGAAAGGATAGGATTTGTCGTCCTTGAGCATAATATTGTACTTAGGCTTGTTTTCCTTGATGAGATTAATCTCTAAAAGAAGGGCCTCAATATTAGACTCCGTAACAATAAACTCAAAGTCTACAATTTCAGATACCAAGGCTTCTGTCTTTGTATCATGACTTCCACGAAAATAGGACCGTACACGGTTACGTAGATTTTTTGCCTTCCCTACATAGATAATAGTGCCGTTTTTATCTTTGTGAATGTAACAACCAGGGCTAGTCGGCAAAAGCTCTAGTTTTGATTTAATCAAGTTATTCATAGTTCCATTATAGCAAAAACCCCGTATCATTGCTGACATCAAGGAGCTACAGTTTCGTTTAAAAACACTTATTCTCCAGATCTGTAAAGTTCCTGGACTGCTTGAACATCTTGAGCCTGAATACCATAGTATGACCCTGCTGGCTGCATGACCGAAACTTCATTGGTATGTTCCAAACCAATGGCATGCCCTAACTCATGTTCTGCCGTATGCAAAATGCGATCGTAGGTATAGCCATAGTTTGTGTTGGATAGATAATAATGATTTAAACGAACCGTTACTGAAGTAAATTGTTTGGTTAGGAGATTTGTTTGACTCTCCGCTTCGCCCGCAACGGCTGTCGAACCATCATTCATTTCGGTAGCGAAAATATTGGCCTTATCCGCTTCTGTTACAAGCTCAAAGTTAAAAGACCCTGTCTGATTCCAGTTAGCAATAGCTTCACGGTAGGCCTTTTGGAAAGTGGCATCCATTTGAGGATCAATATAGATAGTTGCTTGCGCCTTTGACCATTTTGCTCCTGAATCTTGATGATGATCTGTCTGAGATAAACCTTGCAACTTGCCAGTTTCTTGCCATTGATCCCAACCTGCTTGGCCGACTTGAACCACTTTGCTAACTTGATTTAAAGTAGCAGGTAAATCACCTGTCACATACCAGAGAATCCCAAAAGTGATGAGAATGAAGAAGATAAGCGTCCATACAAGGCGCCAAAACATACGTAAAATCCCTAGTAAAAACCGACATAACACACGAATAATCCAGCCCATAATTGCCCACCTTTCTAAAAAAATAAGAACCCATCTTTAAGCCATGGATTCCCATTCTAAAGATAGATTCTTTATTCTACTAAAACAAACTGAAAGAAAGCTAAAATTAAGACAAGCGTTCTTCCAACACAAAATCAATTGGCAAGGTAGTTAAAAAACGTTCCAATTGCTTTTCCCAATAATACCACTCATGGGTTCCTGCACTATGGCTATAGGTCACATCGAAACCAAGTTTCTTAAGATTTTTAACTGCTAGATTATTGGCAGAATAGAGATAATCTTGTTCGCCACACCAAACCCACAGTTTAGTCTCCTTGTCTGACTTTTTGGCAAGGGTCTCCAGCGAGTAAGGGCTATTCACCCAATCATTAACTTTGCCAAAAACACCTCGCCAGTAGGCACGCGTTCCTAAATCTTGACTCTCAGGAGAAAACTCCTCGAAGCTAAGCGCTCCAGAAAAGCTAGCCGCATGAGAAAAACGGTCAGTTGACAGTGCTAACTTAAAGGAACCGTAGCCACCCATTGATAAACCAGCAATGAAGGTTTTATCTCGCTCGTTGGTCATATTGGGGAAGAAGCGTTTGAGCACCTTAGGCAATTCTTCTGCTAGAGCTGTGTAGTAGTTATAGCCATACTGAGTATCTGTATACCAGCCGTTGTTTGTATTTGGCATGACAACTATCAGATTGGTCCCACGTAGCAAGCGCTCCACATTGGTTCGCTTGAGCCAGCTATTATGATTTCCTGACATCCCGTGAAGGAGATAAAGAACAGGGATATCTGTTGAATCTGGCTCCTCAACTCGAGACGCATCGGGGTAGAGAACATTCACACCCCACTCCATATCTAAAATTTCTGAGTAGTACTCAATCTTCATTACTGCCATAACTTGCTCCTTATTCGTTTGAGATAAGAAAAAGCCGAAACTCGACTTTCTCTCTTGCTATTTAATCCTTATTTTGCTTCCATGACTACTGGTAAAATGGCTGGACGACGTTTCGTTTGTTCAAAAAGGAATTTAGCCAAATTGTCACGAACCTTACCTTTAAGATCAGCCCAGTCAAAGTCCTCCCCTTGGAGATAGTCTTCAACTGTTTGGTTCACCAACTCTGTACTTTCGCGCAGAATATCTCGACTCTTCTTGAGGTAGACAAAGCCACGTGTATGCACTCGTGCTTTGGCAATGATTTTCTTCTCGCGACGGTTAACAGTGATAGCCACGATGAAAATACCATCTTCTGACAAGACCTTACGGTCACGAAGAACAACATTACCAACATCCCCAATGGCATTTCCGTCAATCAAGACATCACCTGCAGCAACTGCACCAGACGGGACAAAGTCCCCATGTTCATAAGACATGGTTGTGCCCTTTTTCGGGATAAAAATGCGTTCTGGCAACAACCCAACAGCCATAGCAGCCTTGGCATGAGCGTCCAACTCACGGTATTCACCCTGGATTGGGAAGAGATACTGAGGTTGCAAAAGATTAATCATCAATTGCAGATCACGCGCATTCCCATGTCCTGATACACGCAAGCTTTGAGTGATCGGTTTAACGACACCACCTGCTTGGTAGACCATATTTTCTACACGTGCCATAACAGCTTCTTTAGCGATTGATGGCGTTGTAACGATATAAACCAAGTCTCCATCCTTGATTTCAACATAGCGGTGACGACCGATTGACATTTTACGGAGTCCATTAATTGGTTCTCCCATACGACCGGTTTCAAGGATGATTAACTCGTGGTCTTCAAAACGAGACATATCTTTAGGTTTAATCAAGAGACTTTCGTTAGCCAATGACAATTTTTTCAAGCGAATAGCTGTACGAACGATATTTTCAATATCAAATCCAGTCAAAACAACACGACGTCCTGTCTCTGCAGCAGCATCAAAGACTTGCTGAATGCGAGAAAGGTTACTTGCAACAGCAGCTACAATGATACGTCCATCCCAGTCAGAAATGGTTTGTGTAATTTCATCACCAACTTCACTTTCGCTAGCTACTTGAATATTACTGTCTGCGTTTGCTGAGTCGCTTAGAAGAGCTAAAACTCCTTCGCGACCAATTTCTGCTAAACGACCAAAGTCAGTTGCATATGATTCGCTAGCCGTTTGGTCAAATTTGAAGTCCCCTGTATAAACGATACTTCCTTCAGATGTTTTCAAAACGACACCCAGACTCTCTGGGATAGAGTGAGTTGTGCGGAAGAAGGAAACCTCCGTACCGCCAAAGTCGATTTCTGTATTTTCATCAATAACATGGAAATCATCGAATTTTTTAGCACTATCATTTCCTTTAACAAAAAGCTTAGCAAGCTCAATTGTCAACTCTGAACCAAAAACAGGAACTTTCACTTCTGACAAGAGATAAGGAAGTGCTCCAATCGCATCCGCATGTCCGTGCGTTAAAAAGACTCCTGCAATACGGTCGCTGTTTTCAAATAGATATTCCATATTTGGAATAACGACATCGACACCCAACTGTTCATTTTCAGGATATTTCAAGCCTGCGTCTAAAACGAAGATAGAGTCGTTAATTTCTGCGATGTACATGTTCTTCCCGTTTTCACGAACACCGCCCAAAGTTGTTAATTTAATATTGGTCATTTTCCCTCCGAAGCATTACTATAACGTGTTTGTAGAGTTTTCACAACTCTCTTTTTTTAAAAGTTCAATTTACTTTTATCCGAATCTTTTCCTCTCATTATACCATTTTTTTACTAATTTTCAAAATGAAGATAGGATTTTAGCTAGAGTTCATTCACCACTGATAAAGGAAGTTACTCAGAAATAAAAAAAGATTTAGAAATTCTAAATCTTTTTTTATTTTTAGTTTGGATAAATGTATCTTACAGTACCTTTTGAAGCTGTTGGATTAAACCATCCACGGTAATTTCCGATTGGTTGAGTACCACTACCATCATAGTTTGCTTCCAATACCTGGATAGAATTTTCACTTTGTACATCTGTCACATAAGCAACGTGTCCATATTCACCACCGTCCCAAACGGCGATTGCGCCTACTACTGGAACATCTCCTACACGATAACCTTGAGCACTAGCATAAATCGCCCAAGTATTAGCATTTCCCCACCAGTTGCTAGCCCAAGGTGCCAATTCTTTTACGCCCCATGTACACTGACCAATAGGGTATGAGTTCCCGTAGTTTGTAGGAGTATTTATGACAACATCATCAGCTGCTACCCCATTCACAGTACTTGTTGCTTCATAAGCCGGAGCATTGTATGAATAGCTAGCTTGAGTTAGACCACTCACTTCTAGCACATCACCTGGGTGGATGGTGTCAAAAATGCTTTTTCCATTATTTGCCGCCAACACATAAGGATCCATACCACTTGCAGCAGCAATACCAAAAAATGAATCACCATCTTGAACAACGTAAGAGTCTGCGCTAACAGTCTGAGCACCAACTGTAGCCAAAATAGCTGTAGATGTTAAACCAAGAGTCAGTTTAGCAACTGTTTTTTTCATAACAATTTTCTCCTAAAATTTTATTGATAATTTTTAATTTTTATGTTGATAAGAGAATCATACCTGATTTACATGTCAGTTGTTTTAGATTTATGTTGTAGTCATGTTACAAATCTGTATACTTTTACTACATAAAGTTAAAAATCACTTACAAAAAGAGACTGAAATAGGTTACTTCAGCCTCCTTGTATTTATTTTTTCATCAAGAAATCATAGATTTCCTGTACTGTACCTAGTGCCATCATTTCTTGGTCTTTAACAGTTTGCTTAAGATTTTGATAAATCTGACTTTCAGCAATATCCCGTTTAGTCGCATCTTTATTAACCCTCATTACACCATTCTCAATTGTGACAAAACCAAGTTCTTCAAAAATCTGAATCATTTTGACTAGCAAGATCTGTTCTATCTTCAAATAAGCTGATAAGTCCTTGAGCTTATAACGAATATCAAATTCTGGGAACTGGTAGATTGTCTTATAAAGCTTAGCGAATTGCTCTCTTGTACCATAACCTGTCAAATAGTATGCTTTAGAGATATCATTTTTAAAGTAAATAGCAGAGAAATCCTGTTCTTGCAACACTTGTTTGAGAAGACTGAGATCCTCGGGAATATTTTTTACAACGATTGCTGGGCTAGAAAGCATTTCTGGTAAATCACTGGTAAAATCTAGGACAGGCACTCCCTCTGGTAGCTCTACACTCTTACTACGGATGTTAAAAAGTTGAACACCGTCCACACGGGCATCTACCATCATCAACTGGAGGGTTGTTTGCCCATTCCATTGGTTAACAGAAAGGGTAACTGCCAATTCCAGTTGTTTTACCTGAGAAAACTCTGTAGTCTTTGATCCTTGACCAAAAGCTACTACCTCAAAGCTCGCGGTCCCTTTGGCAATCTTTAATTTTAGATGACTATCTCCCGCTCCCATAGAACGAGCATTTTCAACTTGAAAATCTCGAATATAAAAAACAGGTTTTTGGTTATCCATTCCAAAAGGGGCTAATCGTTCAAAGCTTTTAACCGTCTCTAAACTTAGGCTTTCCAAATCTAATTCTTCATCTAGATATAATGTATTCTTGCCCTTGGCATCTATCCCTTTGTCTTTTACATAGGTTTCTAAAATTTCCGATAAGGCGTCTAGCTGTTCCGCTTCAAGTGTCATACCTGCAGCGCCTGCATGCCCACCAAAGGCGATAAAAAGTTCCCGATGCGGATCCAAGGCTTCAAAGATATCGACTGCTTCAATACTTCGAGCACTCCCCTTGGCACGGCCATCTTCAATATTCAGAACAATAACTGTCTGCCCTAATTCTTCCAACAAGCGACCAGCTACAATCCCAAGAACTCCCGGGTTCCAACCTTCTTTGGCTAAAACTTGAACACTTTTGTTAGAGTCTACCAAACTTTTAGCTTCTTCATAGATAGCCTGAACAATTTCCTTGCGTTCTTCGTTTTTAACTTGAATCATGAGGGCAATCTCACGCACCTCTTCATCATCAAAGCCAGTTAGTAAGTCAATAGCAGGATTAGGATCATCCAAGCGTCCTAGCGCATTCAAACGAGGAGCTAGTTGAAAACCAACCGTCTCTTCTGTAACATCACCGCTAGAAATCCCTGCTATTTCAAATAACTCTTGGAGACCAATTCTTTGGGTATTGCGTAAAACTTCTAAACCATATTGAACCATGATGCGATTTTCATCTGTCAAACTGACCATATCGGCAATGGTCCCAATGGCAACCAAGTCTAGTAATTCAACCTGCACCTCTTCCAAGAGGGCGCAAGCTAGTTTAAAAGCAACTCCACAACCTGCCAAATGTTTAAAAGGATAATCTGCTTCTTGGTGTTCAGGATGGACAATCGCATAGGCATCTGGCAAAACCTCTGGCATAGAATGGTGGTCGGTCACAATGACGTCCACTCCCATAGACTGGGCCAAGTCAATGGCTTCATGCCCTGCAACTCCATTATCTACGGTTACAATCAAAGATATCCCTTGTTGCTCAATGAAGTACTTGTAGACACTGGCATTAGGACCATAACCATCTGTAAAACGATTAGGAAGATAGACTAAACACTCGGCTCCTAATTGTTCTAATGTTTCTTTAAGGATAGAAGCTGATGTCATCCCATCTGCATCGTAGTCTCCATAAACGAGAATAAATTCCCCCTGCTCTATAGCACGACGAATGCGATTCACTGCCTTATCCATATCGTGGAGAAGATAGGGATCATGTAAATCATCTAGACTTGGTGCTAAAAAACGTGTCAGACTATCTTCATCCTTAATACCACGGCTAAATAATAAACGAGCAGCTTCAGGCCCTAGCCCAGCTTTCTTGGCGATTTTTGTAAAATCTGCATCCTCAACTTGAGGTGCAAATTGCCAATTATAAGTCGGAATAATCAAAATTCATCCACTCTTTCTTACGATTCTTTCGTTTTATTATAACATGATTTTTAGTTTTTCTCTTGCTAATCTAACCACATTCCTTGCTAAATTTTCAGGCCACTTCAGCTAACACCCAGCATATTTAATTACGAAAAAAGCACCTAAACAACCAAGCTTTTCAGCTTAGCAATTCAGGTGTACCTTATTTTAAAATTTATTCTTTTATTCTCGCTTCTGCATCTGCCACTACTTGAGCAAGACTGGTTTTGCTCAGCTCCTGCTCCATAGCTAGCTGAATCTTTTGTAATTTCTCATCTAAAACACCATGGATATTGGCTCCTACTGGACAGTCAGGATTAGGATTATCATGGAAACTAAAGAGTTGTCCTTTCTTCCCTAAACACTCAACTGCTTGGTAAACATCTAAAAGACTGATGTCCTCTAAGTCTTTGATAATCTCCGCTCCACCAGTTCCACGCGCGACTGAAATCAAGTCTGCTTTTTTCAGTTGGGACAAAGTTTTTCGGATAATAACAGGATTGACTCCAACACTACTAGCTAGAAAATCGCTAGTCACCTTGCTTTCCTTCCCTTTCAGGGCAATGACTACCAACGTATGTGTCGCAATGGTAAATCGGCTTGAAATTTGCATGCAGTCCTCCTTTATTATCAACAAAGCTCATTCTTCTCTTATATTTATTATATCTCCTAGAGTTGTAATGTCAAGAGTTACGACTAAGCCAGTCATCCAATTCTACGTCGTGTCCCTGACTTTGAGCAATTTCGTGCAACAAGTCCTGATTATGGGTATGGTGAATTCCATTGACTAAGCTTTCATAGTATACCTCATAATAGGGCAATTTCAAATCTCTAGCCAATTGTAATTCTGACTCAACATCGTAATCAACGCGACGAAAATCTATATCCTTCAAACCTTTGTTATCAAATTCCAAAATCATATATTGGGCTCGCAAATCCTCACGTAGATTTGCAGATAAAAAGAATGGTTGCCCAATCGAACCTGGATTTAAAATAAGTTGCCCACCACTTCCATAGCGAAGAAACTGCTGATGAATGTGTCCATAGATTGCAATATCACAGTCAGGATTGGTTACCAAACGGTCAAAATCCTCCTGCTTGCCAAGATGGATCAGTTCTCTTCCCCAATTTTTATCCGGCAAATGATGGCTTATCCCTACCTTCAGATTTCCAAACTGGCGGTGTGTGTGCATGGGAAATGCCTGTAGAGCTTCAATATCATCTAGACTAATTTCTTCCATAATATACTGGCATTGGCGCAAGAGGTAGCGATGGCTAGGTCTACTTGTATCTAATTTTCGATGAGCAGCCCGCCACAAACTCTCTTCCCAATTCCCCAAAACTCGAACCGTTATTGGCAAGTCCTCTAATCGTCTGAGAATATTTTTTCGTCCTGTTCCTGGCATGAGAATATCGCCCAAGAGCCAATATTCTTCTACTCCTGCCTTCTCAGCATCTGCTAAAACAGCTTCCAGTGCTCTTGTATTTCCATGGATATCTGAAAGTACCGCAATTTTTGTCATATAATCCCCTCTTGCCTTCTCTCCTTTAATTATAGCACTCTCAAAACTAAAGTCAAAAGCATCTTGTTTGCTATCATTTTTTACTTTACTTTTTTAGTGAAAAGGATTACAATGAAGGTGATAAGAAATGAGGAGGTTTTTGATATGACACAACGTTACGAAAACATCATGGTAGCAGTCGACGGTTCTAAAGAAGCTGATTTGGCTTTTATCAAAGGAGTTCAGTCAGCATTACGTAACCAGGCTAAATTAACCATTGCGCATGTAATCGATACTCGTGCTCTTCAAAGCATTTCAACATTCGATGCAGAAGTTTACGAAGAGTTACAAGTCGAGGCACAAGAGTTGATGGCAGAATATGAAAAGCGTGCAAGAGACGCTGGTCTTAAAGATATTCAAGTTGTCATCGAAATGGGAAATCCTAAAACTCTTTTGGCTAAAACAATCCCTGATCAAGAACACGTTGATTTGATTTTGGTTGGAGCAACTGGGCTTAACGCCTTCGAACGTTTGCTTGTCGGATCTTCATCAGAATATATCCTACGCCATACAAGTGTTGACCTTCTCGTTGTTCGAGACAAGGATAAAACTTTATAATGAGAACAAAAGAGGTCGGGAAAATCCCGGCCTCGCTTTTTATTAGTGATAGCCTTTTATACAGCGAGGACTATATTCGTCAAAAAATCCTAAACTAATCTGTAAAGTAAAGGAGAGGATGTTCAAAATTGACGGCGCTTTCAAAAAATGCTATACTAAAAACAACTGAGAATGTAATCACAGTTTAGAAAAGGAGACCCATTGTTTTGCCACTTGTTATAGACAACTTGGCATTTTTACGTCTAAGGGTATCATACATTTTGTTTTGAAACTACTTACTCCATTTTCCTAGTTCTCTATTAACAATCCCTCGGGGAGATGAGCCCTTCGTTAACTAAATTAGCTAACCTCATCTATCATAGTAGCACTTTTCAAAGTCACTAATTCCGTATTCTTCTATCTTGAAGATGATAGATTGTTGTACACCTGCCTAAACTATTACAATAATCTATGAGCTTAATTCGAAAGGATTGTATATGTCAAAAACAAAGAAAATACTTTTACTTATTTTCTGTATTCTTATCTTGACAGTCTTTCTCCCCATCTTGGTTGATTACCAACAAGCAAGTGACCTAGGCATTCAATTGTTTAGCTGGAGAGAATGGAGTTTTGCTGCATTCATTTCTAAATACATCTTTTGGGGGACATTAATCCTATCAGTATTAGTTTTATCATCAATCCTAGTTATACTATTTTATCCTAAGCAATATCTGGATATTCAATTAGGTACTAAAGATGATAAGCTTAAACTAAAAAATTCAGCTATTGAAGGGTTCGTTAGATGTGTTGTTGATGATTATGAGTTGATTAAAAATCCAACTATCCGTGTAAATGTCAGAAGAAATAAATGTTTTGTTTACGTGGAAGGTAGAATAATTACATCAGACAACGTCTCTACTAAGTGCCAGTCAATTCAAAATGAAATAACTCAAGGATTAAGGCAGTTTTTTGGTCTTGACCGTGAGGTAAAACTTGAAGTTTTGGTTAAAAACTATCAACCTCCAACTCAACACAAAAAAACTACAAGTCGTGTAGATTAAGGAAGTGAAAAGATGGAATTACTTAAAAAGTATCAGTATCCAATTTTATCAGGCTTAATAGGTATTATTCTAGCTTGTTTAATTATTTCCTTTGGTTTCTTCAAAACACTATTTGTTTTGATTTTCGGAGCTTTAGGAATTGTAATTGGATTATATATCCAAAAAAACTATATAAATAAATAATAAGGAGTCGCATATGTCAAACTTGGAAAAAAACGTTTCTACAGAAAAAAATGAATCTACTGCTACTACTCATGAAGTAAAAGGAAGCCTTACTTATGAAAATAAGGTTATCCAAAAAATTATTGGTCTAGCATTAGAAAAAGTACCTGGTCTTTTGGACGTTGATGGAGGATTTTTCTCTAATTTAACTGAAAAAATTATTAACACAGATAATGTTACTCGCGGAGTTAATGTTGAAGTCGGTAAGACACAAGTTGCTGTCGATTTGAATGTTGTTGTAGAATACAAAATTAACGTTCCTGAACTATACAACAAAATTAAAGAAGTTGTCACTTCTGAAGTTTCACAAATGACAAATCTTGAAGTTGTTGAAGTAAACGTGAACGTTGTTGATATCAAAACAAAAGAACAATTTGAAGCAGACTCAGTGAGTCTTCAAGATAGAGTAACTGACGCAGCAGAGTCAACAGGTGAATTTGCATCCGAACAATTTGAAAAAGTTAAAACTGGTTTCAGTAGTGGTGTATCAACTGCTAAAGAAAAAGCAAGTGAAGGTGTCGAAGCTGTAAAAGATGTAACATCTAAAGAAAAAAGTCGTGTAAACTAGCTCTAAAATCTAATATGAACAAAAATACCTATTGAATAAATCCAATAGGTATTTTAATTTTTCATCTTGGAGCTTCTAACTCATTCTATTTTCTCTTTCCTTATGACGTTCATAAGCCTTGATTTGGCGCTCTATTTCCTTTTTGATTGCAGGCTCTGGAGCGTACTTTTCTTTCCAGTTATCTGGTTTCAAGATTTTGTGGGTTACTGGATCAAAATGAGCCTTACCATCTGGGAAGATTTTACCCATGTTTGCTTGATGGACAATCTCAAAAATTCTCTCTGGGTCTACCCCCATTAAAACGAAACTTCCATAAGTAAAGTAGAGTGTGTCAATCAAAGCATCCACTTGACCAACGAGGGTTTTCTCAGCTGGTGTTGACTGAGATACTTTTTCGGCAGCTATATCAAGTGCTTGGTGTAAATCCTGCACAGCTTGTTGGAATTCCTCTTCAGAATTGCTGGCAGCACGGACAAATTCAACTAACTCTTCAATCTTAAAGCCAGCACGGTGGGTCGCCCCTTCTAAATCCCAAGCTATAGGTTCTTCTTGAGTTCGCTCATCCATCATACGATGGAAGGTCTTAACCTTGTTGAAATGATAGTCACGACTGACAAAGACTTTTTCAGAAGCCAAGACTCCAAAATATTCCAAAGCCTTGTGAATCCCATCATCTTGGTTACTGGCAGTAATATGCTTAGCAACTTCTTTTACACTGCTACTACCATTTCCCATGGCAACAGACATACCAACACCAGCCAACATTTCCAAGTCATTATCCGAGTCCCCAAAGGCCATGACTTGATTGAGTTCAAAACCATACTCTTTTCCGACACGACGAATCCCCTCTAACTTGGAATTCCCTTGATTGATAATATCGGCCGCGAATGGATTACTTCTGGTGAACTTCAGATTGTTTAATTCTTCAGCAGCATGGTTAGTCTCCTCAGGCGTCATCAACATAAGCACCTGATAGATCGGTTGATTGATTAAGTCCAACAAATCATCTTCCTTCTGAGGAAGGGCCTTACTGACCATACGATTAAAGGAATGACTAACAGTACGAGTCAAAAATTTAGGTACAAATCGACTAACTAGCTGTGAAAGAGGGCTGAGTCCAAAGGACATAATCCGAGAACCGACAACGTCTTGTCGCGTTCCCATGGCAATCTCTTTTCTATTTTTCTTAGCATAAGAGATGATTTGTCTGAGGCTTCTCTTATCAATAGGGCTAGCAAAAAGAACACGATCTTTGTTAAAGATATATTGGCCATTGTAGGTCACTGCAAAATCCAGATCCAAATCATCCATCAAATCCTTAACAAAAAAAGGTCCTCGCCCTGTTGCTACACCAACAAGCACCCCTTGTTCTTTCACAATCTTGATAGCTTCCTTTGTGGACTTCAAAACACTCTTACTGTCATTTACAAGCGTTCCATCAATATCAAAAAACACAGCTTTGACTTCCATTCTATCTCATTCCTTTCTTTTATGATACAATGATTATACCACATTTCAGAAAAAGTGAGTGAATCATGACTAAGAAAATCCTTGTTTTACATACTGGTGGCACGATCTCCATGCAGGCAGATGAATTTGGAGCTGTAAGAACTAGTGCTGATAACCCTATGAATCATATCTCTAATCCTCTCGAAGGTATCGAAGTCCATTCCTTGGATTTTTTAAATTTACCTAGTCCCCATATCAAACCTAAGCATATGTTGGCCCTCTACCAAAAAATTAAACAAGAGGCATCGGCCTATGACGGTATTGTCATTACACATGGGACAGATACACTAGAAGAAACGGCTTATTTCCTCGACACCATGGAGGTACCTCATATGCCTATCGTCCTGACAGGTGCTATGAGAAGTTCCAATGAACTGGGAAGTGATGGTGTCTACAACTATCTTAGCGCCTTACGCGTTGCGAGTGATGATAAGGCTGCAGATAAGGGTGTGTTGGTCGTTATGAACGATGAAATTCACGCCGCCAAATATGTCACAAAAACGCATACTACTAACGTTAGTACCTTTCAAACACCAACTCATGGACCACTCGGACTCATTATGAAGCAGGAAATTCTCTACTTCAAAACGGCAGAACCTCGTGTTCGTTTTAACCTTGAGAGCATTCAAGGGTTGGTCCCTATTATCCCTGTTTATGCGGGCATGACCGATGAACTTCTCGATTTACTTCCTGTTGACCAACTAGATGGATTGATTATTCAGGCTTTTGGTGCTGGAAATGTACCAAAGGAAACAGCTGAAAAATTAAAATCTCTCAGTCAAGCAGGACTTCCTATTGCACTAGTCTCACGTTGTTTCAATGGAATTGCAGAACCTGTTTACGCCTACGAAGGCGGTGGTGTTTGTCTTCAGAATGATGGTGTATATTTTGTAAAAGAACTAAACGCTCAAAAAGCACGACTGAAGCTTCTTATTGCAATCAATGCTGGACTTAAGGGCGATGAGCTCCAAGCTTATATGGAAGGATAAAAAAATCCTAGGAAATCATCTGACTTCCTAGGATTTTTTTAGTCTTTTCGGGTTGATTTGCGCTCTGTCAAACCATGAGGTAGGAGGACTTCACGTTCTTCTAATTCCTCTTTATGCATAATTTTAGTTAACATACGCATACTAATCGCACCTAAATCATACAAGGGTTGTGCGATAGTTGTAAGGCTTGGTCGAGTAAAGCGAGCGATTTGAGAATCATCACTCGTAATGATTTCAAAGTCTTCTGGTACTGAAACTCCATGATCAGCCAAGCCGTTCAAGAGACCAGCTGCCAATTCATCACCAGTCACAATCGCTGCAGTTGCTTTTGAAGAAACTAAGCGCTCTGCCAGAGCATAACCATCATCATAGCGATATTTAGATTCAAATACAAGTCCTTCACTATAGTTGACTCCTGCTGCTTTCAAAGCTTCTTTGTAGCCAACCAAGCGAATTTTACCGTTAATATCATCTACCAACGGGCCACTCACAAAGGCAATTTTTTTGTTACGCTTCAACAAATGGCGAACAGCATCCGCAGTAGCATTCTTATAATCAATATTAACACTTGGAAGCTGGTGTTCTACATCCACTGTTCCTGCAAGAACTACAGGGGTACGTGAACGTGAAAACTCTGAGCGAATTTTCTCTGTTAAGTGATAGCCCATAAAGATAATACCATCAACTTGTTTTGAAAAGAGTGTATTCACTACTGCCACTTCTTTTTCATCGTCCTCATCACTATTCGCAAGGACGATGTTATACTTGTACATCTCTGCAATATCATCAATCCCTTTTGCTAGCGCAGCAAAATACGTGTTAGTGATATCTGGGATGACAACCCCAACAGTTGTTGTTCGTTTGCTTGCCAAGCCACGAGCTACTGCATTTGGGCGATAGTCTAGGCGATCAATCACCTCTAGAACTTTCTTACGAGTGTTTTCTTTGACATTCTTGTTGCCATTGACTACACGACTGACAGTTGCCATTGAAACTCCTGCTTCTCGGGCAACGTCATAAATTGTTACTGTATCATCTGTGTTCATACCGTTTCCTTTCTAATGTTGAAAATTTTGTTTTCATGTTTACACCACTACTAGTTTACCACTAATTGTAAGCATTTTCAAGGACTAATTAGACTTTCTTTGAAAAAATTTCACATATAATCATATTTTTGTAAATTAGTTTACTTTTCTTGATTTTTAGGCCAGTTTGCAGTATGATAATAAAAAATTAAGTAGGAGGCATGGATGGCTTTTACGGATTCACATAGACGTTGTGCCAGCTTTGGTGTGGTAACAAATCTTCCAGACGATGTGATTGACTCAATCTGGTACATTATCGATCATTTTTTAAAGCATGTTTTTGAATTAGAAGATGAGTTGGAATTTCAGCTCTTAAACCATGACGGCTCCATCACCTTCCGTTTTTCAAGTCAACATCTACCTACAACGATTGACTTCGATTTTAGTCACCCCTTTGATCCATTATATCCACCAAAAGTACTTGTCATGGATATGGACGGCAAGGAAACGATCCTTCTCCCTGAAGAAAATGACCTATTTTAAAAACTCTAGTCTCCTGACTAGAGTTTTCTTTTTCTAATAAATGGAGCGACTAACAACCAGACCATTGGGTTTTGTATACTCTAAGTCAAGGTAATCCTGGTAAGTCCCTGGCACAATGAAACCTTGGGGACTCAATATATCAGTCCCAGCTTTTCCCACGATAGAGTCTGCCAGTAAAACACAATTGGTACTGAGAACAAAGTAGGTTTTAAATTTAGATGATGTGAACTTATAGAGGGTTGCATCAACCTCGTGTTTCAGCTGATAAGAGTAGGTATGTTTGACTTCTCCTTCCCTTCTTTTCAACAGTTGTGAACTTGGCTCCCAAGGTATCAAGAGGCTTTCTATCTCTCTCAATCGTTCTTCGATGGCCTTTTTCTGTTGTTCAGACAGGCTTAAACCATAGGCGAATAGGGTTTTCTGGCTTTCTCTCTTACAAAGTTCAATATATTTTTCACGATTGGCCTTAAATAAAACCCCGTCGCCGATTGTCCCAAGTAAGCGCTCTGAGTGAGGGTCATAAGAGCCGTAGGAAATAACCTGACCTTGATAGCAGATATCTACATGACCCATTGCCAAGAAGAAGGATGATTCTGAAGCATGGATAAAAATTTCCAAATCAACTGATTTTTCATTTTTTCTCTCCAAATGAACTTGGTTTTCTTCCGTCTGATGGGTAGCTAAGGTTTCATTCCATCTTCGTAAGGTACTAATGGGAATCAAAGCCGTCACAAATATAGGCAGTGTCATTCTAATTCTGCGCTTCAGCTTGGGATTACTTCTCCCTTTTTCAAAAAAGAGTCCATCTCTGAGGTTGCTTGCCCCCAACATAATTAAGTAAAAACCTAGCAGGATCAACTCAAAATTTGTTGCATCATGAAAAGGGGAGATACTATAGAGACCAAATCCCATCATCCACAAAGCATCAAATAAGTAATTAATCCTTGGATGAATATGATTTTTTCGGTATAGCAACCAGGTAATCAGGCTAATTAAACCTGTAAATAATTGATAACTTCCAATAGCAACGACTAAGACATAGAGGGCAATCCCCTGCAAGATAACAGAGTCAAATAGGATAACTGCAATCGAGAGCTTGGCTAGAGTTACAAAAATATTTTCTCTCCGGGACTTTTCTTGAAACCATCGTGTCAATAAATGCCAAACGGCAGACAAAGAAAAATAACCCATTAATAACTGGTAACCTAACCTCGGTACCAACTGCCCAAAACAAATCAGGAGAAGACCAAGGATAATAGCTAGCGCTCCCTCCCCTAGACTTCTCCATTTACTATAAGTTTCGGAAAACTTAGGCATTTTCTTTCTCCAATTGACTATATAAGTGACGAATCGGTTGTCCTAGGACTGGATGGATGAAATGAGGTGCAATTTCCTGCAGCGACTCTAAGACAAAGAGTCGCTCAGCAACATAAGGATGCGGCAAGATGAGATTATCGTTATAAATGACCTGATCCTCCATAAAAAGCAAGTCCAAATCAATCAAACGAGGTCCCCAATGCACTTCTCTGACCCGTCCCATTTCAGACTCAATAGCTAATAAGTTTTCTAATAAAATTGGAGCTGGCAACCAGGTTTCTACTTCAATGACCTGATTAGCAAAATTATCTTGCTCTACCCCGCCCCAAGGCTCAGTCGTAATTACGCTAGACTGTTTGAGAATACGAATCCCTCGAGTACACATCTTGTCAAGAGCTAGTTCGAGATTAGCCGTCTTATCCCCCATATTGCTACCTTGAGCAATAAAGGCTCTTTGTTTGCGGCGATGGATGGCTACTGAACAGGTGTCTAGTGGTAGATGAATAGGCGCCCATGGTTTTTTGAGTTCCAGTTTAATTTCTTGAACTATTGGATAGGTTTCAAAAGTGCGCTCTACTAGTTTGTAGGCAACTGTTTCAATCAAGTCTTCAGTGGTTTCCTGAAACCAAGTCGTCCATTGCTGACAGAGCTCGCCATAATGGACAGAAGCTTCTAAATCTAGGTCCGTAGCAGCCTTGGTCATATCATAGGATAAGCTTGCATCAATGATAAATTTTTGGCCCAGTTCCTTCTCACTCGGGAAAAGACCATGATAGGCAAAAATTTCCAAGTCCTTAATGCGCAATTGATCCATAACTAGTCCTTTCTAGAAAAAATTGTTTGAATCGATTTTTATAACCCCATGAGACGGTATGCTTGATCTCGAAGATCTTTGTCTGTCTCAAATACTCCACGAGCTACTGTTGTCAAGGTTGCAGTTCCTGGTTTTCGAACACCACGCATGCTCATACACATATGCTCTGCTTCAATAACAACGAAAGCACCTTTGGCACCTAGATATTCCATCAAAGCATCTGCCACTTCGATATTCAAGCGTTCTTGAATCTGTGGCTTTTTAGCATAAACTTCAACTGTACGTGCCAGCTTTGACAAACCTGCCACGCGTCCATCTGGAATGTAGGCGATATGAGCTTTCCCATAAAAGGGCAAGAAGTGATGTTCACACATAGTATGGAAAAAGATATCCTTTTCCACTACCATATTATCGTCGATAATTTCAAAGGATTTTGACAAATGCTCCTCCGCAGTTTGACCAAGTCCTGAAAAAATCTCCTGGTACATGCGAGCTACACGAGCAGGAGTCTCCTGTAATCCTTCGCGGTCAACATCTTCACCGACCGCTTCGATAATCATTTTTACAGCCGTCTCAATTTTTTGTGTATCCATTCTCTAGTTTTTCCTCTCCATCAGATAGGCTCTCACCTGGCTCAAGAAATACAAGGAGCCCGTAACTATCCTAACTGTTTTTTTCTCTTCATTTTCTGTCATTTTTTGATCTAGAAATTCCTTCCAACTTTGATAGTTGAGATTTCTAGAACGGGCTTCTTCTTTTAGCACCTCTTCGTCGGTCGCTCGACCATCATCAAAGTGAGTCAATGTCAGCTCAGTATCTGGCAAAGTTCCTAACAAGTCTAACATATCCTCCAAGGCCTTGGTTTTGATACAAGTAAAGAGGATTTCCTTATGGTAGTCGGCAAATCGTTCTTCCAAGGTAGCTAACAAAGCCTTGACAGCATGGGGATTGTGAGCCCCATCTAAAATCATCAAAGGTCTTCTAGAAACAACTTCAAAGCGTCCTGGCCAACTTGTTTCTTCTAAGGCTTGAGCCAACAAGTCATTTTCTGGTAATTCTCGTCCACTCTCCTGGCAGTACCTATCTAGTAAAGCTAGTGCCATCCCAGCATTCTCTACCTGGTGCAAACCCAGCAATCCTGTCTGAAAGCAACCTTGTCTAAGCGGGCTTGTATAGTCAAAGACTTCTCCCGTCCCCACACTCCCTTGATGACTGACTTGATAATCTTCCCCATAAACAAGCCTAGGAGCCTCTTTCGCTTTCGCGATTTGGTTGATAACTGCTAAGGCTTCTGGGACAATATTTCCTGTTACCAGGGGAACTCCTTGTTTGATAATTCCAGCTTTCTGCTCTGCGATGGCTTCCAAGCTATCCCCTAGTAAAGCTACGTGATCCAGGCCAATGGTCGTAATACCTGTTAAGATAGGCTGACAAACATTGGTACTATCCAAAAGTCCACCCATACCGACTTCCATAATGGCCACATCGACTTGCTCAGAAGCAAAATAGTCATAGGCTATAGCAGTAATAATTTCAAACTCTGTCGTCCCCTGCAAATCATGAGCATGCTCCCCCTTAAGTAGTGAGCGATAGTCTACCATCAAGGTCTCTAATCTTGCTTCTGGGATAGATTCCTCATTAATGGCAATCTGATCGGTATAATGAATCAGATAGGGTGAGCTAAAGACTCCAACTCTTAGCCCCATCTTTTCCAACATATTCTTCAAAAAGGCTATAGTAGACCCCTTACCATTGGTTCCTCCGACATGGATAACCTTGAGTTTCAGATGGGGATTGCCACGTAGGGCTAATAGCTTCACCATCCTCTCCAAACCAAAATGCGGTTGGTCTGTCCGATAGTTAGCTATCCACTGATTCGTTTCGTTTTTATTCATCTTATTTATACTGTTTCAAATTTAAATTTTCCGCATCATCTGCCAGACGGATGGCTGATGCGATTTCAACTGCCATCTTGTGGCTGGCTACATCGTGTACACGCACCACTTCTACACCCTGTCTAGCAGCGATACTAGTCACATGAGCTGAAGCCGTATCACGATTGCGGAAACCTTCTTCAGTTTCCGGGTTTACTTCAAAACCATTTTCTTCCAGAATATTGATGACAAAGCGCTTGCGAGAGACTCCTAAAAAGATAGGATAGCCCATCTCGTGTAATTTATCAAGGTCACGTAGAAGTATGAGATTTTCCTTTTTGGTCAAGCCAAAGCCAATCCCAGAATCTAGCATGATCTTTTCTTTCGAAATTCCTGCTTTTTCCGCTCTTACTAGAGCACGGTCAAAGAAAGCTGTCATCAATTCTTCTACTGGTAGTTTTTCAAACTCATCTAAGTCTTCCTTTGTAAAAGGCTCTCCAAAGCCAAAATGAGGGAAGATAAGTGAACTAGGATGCTGAGGGCGTGCCATTACTGGATTAAACATGATGACTACCTGAGCTCCAGCTTTGGCAACAACTTCCGCCATCTTCTCATCCCCCATAAGACCTGTAATGTCATTGACTATATGGGCCCCAGCCTTTAGAGCTGCTTCTGCAACTTGACTTTTCCAAGTGTCTACCGAAATCAAAACATCACTTTCTTGACGGATAGCCTCAATGACTGGGACGACACGTTGGATTTCCTCTTCTATCTCAACATAGCTACTACTTCCAGGCCGAGTAGATTCACCGCCGATATCTAAGATAGTAGCACCTTCAGCTATCAATTTTCGAGCCTGTTTTAAGGCTTCTTCAATAGCAAAGAATTGGCCTCCATCAGAAAAAGAATCTGGGGTGACATTGATAATACCACAAATAGATGTTTTAGTAAGATTCCCTCTTTTTTCCACGATTATCACTCAAATTTCATTTAGATTTGTATTCCTCTATTTTACTATTTTTTTTGGATTCTGTCCAATTATCCATCGGTACTCCCAAACTTTAAAAGAGCGCAAAAAAAGGAGAACTTAAGTCCTCCTTTTTCTATGTTCTTATTTTTCAGTCAAAGCTGCAAGACCTGGAAGTTCTTTACCTTCGAGGAGTTCCATTGAAGCTCCACCACCAGTAGAGATCCATGAGAATTTGTCTGCACGACCAAGGTTGATCGCAGCAGCAGCTGAGTCACCACCACCAATGATTGATTTAACGCCTGGTTGTTTCACGATAGCATCCATCACACCGATTGTACCAGCTTGGAAGTCAGGGTTTTCAAATACACCCATAGGACCATTCCATACAACTGTTTTCGCACCAGTCAATTCTTGGTCGAATTTAGCGATTGATTTAGGACCGATATCAAGACCAAGGAATCCTGGATCTACTGCTTCACCTTCAGTGTCTTTCACTTCAGTGTAGTCAGCAAATGCGTTTGCTTCTTTTGAGTCAACTGGCAAAATCAATTTGCCGTTTGATTTTTCAAGAAGAGCTTTCGCCACATCCAATTTGTCTTCTTCTACAAGTGAGTTACCGATTTCGATACCTTGAGCTTTGTAGAATGTGTAAGTCATCCCACCACCAATAAGAACTTTATCAGCTTTTTCAAGCAAGTTTTCGATAACACCGATCTTGTCAGATACTTTTGAACCACCAAGGATAGCTACGAATGGACGTTCTGGAGCTTCAACTGCTTCTTTGATGTAAGCAATTTCGTTTTCAAGAAGGAATCCAGCAACGGCTTTATCAACGTTTGCAGAGATACCAACGTTAGATGCATGTGCACGGTGAGCTGTACCGAAGGCATCGTTTACAAAGATACCATCTCCAAGTGATGCCCAGTATTTACCAAGTTCAGGATCATTTTTAGATTCTTTCTTGCCGTCAACATCTTCGTAACGAGTGTTTTCAACCAAGAGAACTTGTCCATCTTCAAGAGCGTTAATCGCTGCTTCCAATTCAGCACCACGAGTAACACCTGGAAGGAAAGTAACTTCTTGACCCAATTTAGCAGCCAAGTCAGCAGCTACAGGAGCAAGTGATTTACCTTCTTTGTCTGCTTCTTCTTTCACACGTCCAAGGTGAGAGAAGAGGATTGCACGTCCACCTTGTTCAAGGATGTACTTGATTGTTGGAAGAGCAGCAGTGATACGGTTATCGTTAGTGATCACGCCATCTTTTACAGGTACGTTGAAGTCAACACGAACGAGAACTTTTTTCCCTTTCAAGTCAACGTCTTTAACAGTCAATTTTGCCATTAGATATGACTCCTTCTTTTTTTTTACGTGTTAATTATATCACAAAATCAATAAAAGAGATAGCAAAACCTTAAACTTTTCTCTTTCTCGATTAGTCTGTTACTTTAAAAATAAGAGTATAAAACTAGTGATTATTAGATAATCGGAACTCTCACTAATTTTAAATTTTCATCCAAAAAATCATTAAATGCTTACTAGTTGGAATAATGATATCCCAACTAAATGATACTTTTTAATAAAAGATTCATTACATTTTTATTAAAATTTACTATTTACTACTTGTTAGATTGCTTAGAATCCTTTAAAATAGAATGGGAGAAATTCCGCGATTAGTTTTCGGAGGGAAAATAAAATGTCCATTAATTGGCAGGAAATTGCATTTCACTTTTTAGGTGGCCTGGGACTATTCTTATATAGTATCAAAACCATGGGGGACGGTTTGCAACAAGCAGCTGGAGATCGTCTTCGATATTACATTGACAAATATACTAGCAATCCTTTCTTTGGAATTTTAGTTGGAATTGGGATGACTGCCCTGATTCAATCGAGTTCAGGTGTTACGGTTATTACAGTTGGTCTGGTTAGCGCTGGACTATTGACCTTACGTCAGGCCATTGGGATTGTTATGGGAGCCAATATTGGAACAACTGTCACATCCTTTATCATTGGTTTTAAATTGGGAGACTACGCATTACCTATGCTCTTTCTCGGAGCAGTCTGTCTCTTCTTCACAAAAAATAGAACCATCAATAACATCGGACGGATTGTCTTTGGTGTCGGTGGTATCTTCTTTGCCCTCAATCTTATGAGTGGCGCCATGGAACCCCTTAAGGATTTACAAGTCTTTAAAGACTACATGGTAGAACTTAGTAAAAATCCAATCTTGGGTGTTCTTGTCGGAACAGGTTTAACCCTTCTGATTCAAGCCTCCTCAGCGACCATCGGGATTCTACAGAATCTATACGCTAGCAATCTGATTGACCTTCAGGGTGCCCTACCAGTTCTCTTTGGAGATAACATTGGAACAACCATCACTGCTATTATCGCTTCCTTGGGTGCTAATATTGCTGCCAAACGTGTGGCGGCAGCCCATGTGGCCTTTAACGTTATCGGGACTGTTATCTGTATTATCTTCCTCGTTCCATTTACAGGCTTAATCCAATGGTTTGAGAGCTTCTTAAATCTAGCTCCAGAAATGACCATTGCCTTCGCCCACGGAACCTTCAACATTACCAATACAATCATTCAGTTTCCATTCATCGGAGCTCTTGCCTTCTTGGTAACCAAACTTATCCCTGGAGAAGACGAAGTTGTCAAATACGAGCCACTTTACCTTGATGAGCAACTGATCAAACAAGCTCCATCTATCGCTCTTGGAAATGCTAAAAAAGAACTTCTACACTTGGGTAATTATGCTGCGAAAGCCTTTGACCTCTCTTACGACTATATCATCAATTCTAATGAAAAAGTTGCAGAAAAGGGACATAAGACTGAAGAAGCTATCAATACCATTGATGAAAAATTGACTCGTTACCTCATTAGTTTATCTGGTGAAGCTTTGAGCCAAAAAGAGAGTGAAGTCTTAACAAATATCCTTGACTCTTCACGAGACTTGGAACGTATCGGAGACCACGCAGAAGCCCTGCTCAATCTTAACGATTATTTGCAACGCAAGAATGTTCAATTCTCTGAGGCTGCCTTAGAAGAACTAGCAGAGATTTATCTTAAAACTAGTGATTTCGTCAAAGATGCTCTTGAGAGTGTGGAAAACAACGACCTCGAGAAAGCTCAAGCTCTTATCGAGCGACACGAAGACATCAACAACATGGAACGTGTCCTTCGTAAGACTCACATCAAACGTCTAAATAACGGAGAGTGTTCTACCCAAGCAGGTGTCAACTTTATCGATATTATTTCACATTACACTCGTGTATCAGACCACGCTATGAACCTTGCTGAAAAGGTTTTGGCAGAACAAATTTAAAACGAAAAAAATGCTTTGATTCTTTCGAATCAAAGCATTTTAAATAGCTCTCCAATCATAATGGAAGATGCGGCTGCGCCCTTGTACCTAGCTTCTTCCTTTTTGATAAAGCGGGCCAGATTGACTAACTCAGGTGAAGGTGTTCTAGGATTCTTGAGTAGTTCAAGTGTGACTAGCCCTGAAAGTCGGACTGCTAGCAATCGCTCATTGGTACTGGGTAATTTCTTAGCAGTCTCTAGCAGTGCATTCACTAGATCTTCACTCAGGTTTTGACGGGCATGATTGTAAAGATCCCGTATCAAGGTTTCTAGGTTTGGTTCTTCCATACCTATCACCTCCATCTTTTATGTTTAATAATTTTTGATTAAATCTACTGTAGAACGATCCAATTTTTTAACCAAGGCTTGTAAGAAAGCTTGAGCTTCAAGGAAATCGTCCATAGCATAAAGGGTTTGGTGAGAGTGGATATAACGGGCACAAACACCGATTGTTGTTGATGGGACACCACCATTTTTCAGATGAGCTGCACCTGCGTCAGTTCCACCTTTTCCACAATAGTATTGGTATTTGATACCAGCTTCTTCGGCAGTTGTCAAAAGAAAATCTTTCATGCCTGGGAGGAGCAAGTGACCTGGATCGTAGAAACGAATCAAGGTTCCATCACCAATTTTACCCTGACCACCATAAACATCACCAGCAGGTGAACAGTCAACTGCCAAAAATACTTCTGGATCAAATTTGGTTGTTGAGGTATGAGCACCACGAAGTCCAACTTCTTCTTGGACATTAGCCCCAAGATAAAGTTCATTGCCTAGTTTTTGGCCTGACAAGTTTTCTGCCAATTCACTCACCATGAGAACTCCGTAGCGGTTATCCCAAGCTTTGGAGATGATATTTTTTTCGTTAGCTGTTAGGATTGCGCTACTATCTGGAACGATTGTGTCTCCAGGGCGGATACCAAAACTTTCGGCCTCAGCCTTATCCGCAAAACCACCATCAAAGACGATATCTGAAATAGCTGGCATGGTTGGCCCGCCTGTCCCACGAGTCAAATGTGGAGGTACTGAACCTGAGATGACTGGAATTTCACGTCCTTGGCGCGTAAAGAGTTTAAATCGTTGGCTGCTGACAACCATCGGGTTCCAACCACCGATTTCAACTACTCGGAAGGTTCCATCTGGTTTGATTTCACTCACCATAAAACCAACTTCATCCATGTGAGATGCTACCAAAACACGAGGTGCATCGACTGCTTCTGAGTGTTTGATACCAAAAATACCACCTAGGCCATCAGTCACTACTTCATCCACGTGAGGAGTTATCTTCTCACGAAGATAAGCGCGTACAGGTGCTTCATGACCTGAGATAGCAGAAAGTTCTGTTACTTCTTTGATTTTAGAAAATAATGTTGTCATTTCTATCCCTTCTTTCTTTCAACCATTTTACCACTTTTTATAGGAGAAGTGTAGTGAAAATCATCAATCTATAGATCTATCTACACCAAAAAAGAATCACGACTGTGATTCTTTTTATTTTGAATTTCTCTTTAAAGAAAAGTGATCTGGTACGGGGTCTTTACCTATTTCAGACCAAGGATGACATCGTAAAATCCGTGCCAATCCCATCAGAACCCCCTTAAATCCATGCTTTTCAATAGCCTGAATCATGTAATTTGAACAAGTAGGCTCAAATCTACAAGAAGGTGGGAATGCAGGGGATATAAAGCGTTGGTAAAAGCGCACAGGCGCAATTAAAATTCGTTTCATTATTTATTAGTTGTTACAGCCATGGTGTGTAGTTGGCTGATTTCTTTTTTGTTAAGACGACGGGATTCTCCTGGACGGAGACCTGTCAAGTCTAAGTGTCCAAAACGTGTCCGAGACAACTTATCCACTTGAAGCCCAACTGCTTCAAACATCTTTTTAACCTGGTGGTTACGTCCTTCATGGATGGTCAACTGTACAACAGAACGGTTTTTAACAGGATCTACTTTGAGAATTTCGTAGACGGCCGGCTTAGTCTTCTTACCATCAATCTCAAGACCACGGGTCAAGGGGCGGAGATTTTCTTTGTTAGCAATTCCTTTCACACGCGCCACATAGACCTTGTCAATCTCATTTCGAGGGTGAATCATCTCGTCTGTAAAGTCACCATCATTGGTCAAAATCAAGACACCTGATGTATCCCAGTCCAAACGTCCTACAGGATAGATACGCTCTTTCACATTAGGCAAAAGATCAACAACCGTCTTACGTCCCTTATCATCTGTTACACTTGAAATCACACCGCGTGGTTTGTTAAGTAGATAGTAGACTTTTTCTTCGTTATAGATGGGTTGGCCTTCAACTTCGACCTTATCACCAGACTTGATAGTTGTCGCAAGTTCACGTACTACCTGACCGTTAACAGTCACCAAGCCTTGCTTGATCAACTCTTCTGCTTTTCTCCTACTGGCCACACCTGCGTGGGCAATATATTTATTGATTCTCATCTTCTTCTATCCTTTCACCAAATAATTGGCTTTCTTGTGCTTGAATTTCAAGCTCGTCAATCACAGGCAATTCTTCCAAATGGTTAATACCCATGTAATCTAGGAAATAATCCGTCGTTACATAGAGATTAGGGCGACCAAGAACTTCTTTCTTTCCATCTTCTCGTATCAAGTCAAAGGCCTGTAACTTTGCCAAAGCTCCACTCGAATTAACCCCACGAATAGCATCGATTTCTATACGTGTGATAGGTTGCTTATAAGCAATAATGGACAAGGTTTCAAGGGCAACTCGAGATAGACTCTGGTTAATGGGCGCCTTAGAATATTCCTTCAAAACATCAGCAAATTGAGGCTTGGTTACCAATTTGTAAGCCCCTCCTGTCTCAATCAGTGCTAAACTGGAATCCTGGTCTTTTTCATACTTGTGGGTTAACTTTTCTAAGCTTTGCTGGATCCCAGTCGGTGGAAGCGATAGGACCTCAGCTAGCTGACGGACTCTAATGCCATCCTCCCCCGCTACAAACAGGAGTGCTTCTATTTCTGCTAAAGTACTCATATTTCCTCTCTATCAAGCTTGACTCTGCTCTACTTGATTTTCTTCATTCTTTTTCATGAGATAAATATCTCCAAAACTCTCTTTTTGAATCAAGAGAATTTCTTGGGTTTTAATCAACTCCAAGGTTGCTAAAAAGAGTGTAATGACCTCGTGTAAATCCTTGGTTTCTTTAAACAAATCCTGCAAGCATAATTGTTGACCTTCAACCAAGGCTTCTCGAACGATGACCATCATATCTTCAATCTTATACTCATCTCGTAAGATTGTTGTGTGACTTTTCGAGAATTCTTCCTTTTTCTTGGTCAGTAAGGTTGAAAAGGCTAAGAAAAGATCAATCGTCGTCTTATCATGCACAAGTTCTGCATCTTCGTAAATTAACTCTGTAGGTGCTTTTGAGTAATATTGAGCTCGTTCCTGGTGCTTCACTTCCAACTGCTCTCCCAGAAGTTTAAATTTACGGTATTCCTCAATCTGAGAAAGGAGATCCTGCTCTAGGTCATCCTCTAAATCCGTCACTTCTGCAACCTTTGGCAAGAGCTTGCGACTCTTAATCAGCATCAGTTGGCTAGCCATCACCATATATTCACCTGCCACTTCTAAACGCATGGCTTGTAAGGTTGATATGTAGGCTAGATACTGCTCAATAACTTCTGTAATCGGTACATCATAGATATCCATCTGATACTTTGAAACCAAGTGTAAGAGCAAGTCCAAAGGCCCTTCAAAATCTTTTAATTTAATATCCATTATCTATATTTTTCTAAGGTCATGACTGTTTTTAATCCCAATTTTTTGGCGATTTCATATAAGTCAACCTTCTCTTCAATTTGTCTCAGTATAAACTGTTCTCTCAATCCTTGAGCCGATAAATCTGCAAAACCTTTTTCCTTTAGAAAGGCTTCTAACTGACGAAAGGCCCATTGACGAGAGTATGACCTACCAGCTTTTTCAAAGAGGTAGGTCTGTCCCATCAAGGGTTCTAACTCTGCAAGTAATTTTGTGGGAAGACTCAAGATTCTTTTTTGAGAAGCTTTATTGATTCTCAACACTTGAAAATCTAGATTCACATCACTTATTTTTATGGCTAGAATTTCACTAGGCAAGAGGCCCAATTCAACTATCAATAAGGCTATTAAACGCCCTTCTGGATATGTACTTTCTTGCCAGAAAGAACTTAAGTCTAAAAGCTCTGACTTGACTTGTTTTTTCTCAGCCTGTTTCGGCAATTCCAAACGATAAAAGGCGCCAATCTTTCCTTTCTGGTATAAAAAGTAAAGAAATTGATTGCAGGCAGAAACTTTACGCTTTTGGGCACTGATTTTAAAATTTGATAGCTGGGCTTGGTAAATTTTTAAACTTGTCTCAGAAATTCGTTCTCCAATAAGATCTAAAAACTGCTCCAAGTCATATTTATAAGACTGTTTAGAATTACTAGATAGATTTTGCTTTTCTTCTAAAAATGTTAAAATCCATTCTCTCATTTGCTTCGAATCTCATATTCCTTACTAAAGTCATGCAGGAGGGCATTGACAGCCTTGAGAATTGACTTCCGCGTGATAATCCCTTGGAAAAGGCCATCCTTACCAACGACTGGCAGGAAAGACTCATCCACTAGCTTATGTAAAACATCCGTCAATGTATAGTCTGGATTAACTACCGCGACATCCTTCTTTGTCATGTGAACAATATCCATATCCGCCATGACTTCCTGACTCAAACCCTGCTCCATTTGATATGCAAAGATATCTCTAAGCCCTATGGTCCCAACAAATTTTTTCTCAGCAGTCACTACTGGAACTCGTGTATAAGTCATCTGGCTAAGGAGGAGAATTGCATGATCTGCATTGTGAGTATCAATGAGCACAGCCAAATTTTCAGCAGGAGTCAAAAAGGTTTCCTCTTGCTCCAGCAAAAAGAGTTCAAATTCTTTGGCAATCATCGAGCAAACTCCTTGGATAAGCCAGGATAAACCTCATGATTACGTGTCAAAAAGTCCACTTTGAAATAGCTGTCATCAATCTCTACACGAGCGTAAAGACATTCTCTGATGGTTCCACGTGGTTGGCTGATAGAACCTGGATTTAGAAAGAGGGTCTTCCCTTCCATCCAAGCATTTGGCACATGTAAGTGACCATAGAGACAGATATCAGCATCTTCCTCTTGGGCCCAGAAATCTAGTTTTTGGAAATTGAAGTTAATGTCAAATAAGTGTCCGTGAGTCTGGATAATCTTGGTAGGACCCAGTTGAGTCACTAAGCGTTCTGGATAATCTGAATAGAAATCCATGTTTCCTCTAACTACCTGAATTCCTTCCCAGAGTGGTGAATCTGGGCGAAGCTCCGAGTCACCATCGTGAAAAATGGCATCAACTTTCCCAAGATAGCGATCACGTATTTCTTCTACAATCAAGCTATCTCCATGGGAGTCGCTCATTACAATGATGGTTTGCTTTGCCATGATGGAAATACCTCCAAAAGTTTCTTAACGGCTAAGGCACGGTGAGATTGACTATTTTTTTCTTCAAGAGTTAATTCAGCTGATGACTTGCCTGTTTCTCCTACTAGGAAAAGAGGGTCATAGCCAAAACCATTTTCACCCTTAGGTTCAAAGTTAATGTAGCCTGGCCAATCGGCTTCGACCACCAAGCTTTCCTTACCTGGGCTAGCCACAACCAAAGTGGTGTGGAATTGTGCCGAACGATCCTTGAGTTCAAAGACCATGGCTAATTCGTGCAAGAGTTTAGCATTGTTTTCCTGGTCAGTGGCTCCCACTCCTGCAAATCGAGCTGACCAAACGCCTGGCAATCCACCGAGGACATCGACTTTAAGACCTGAATCATCTGCTAGAACCATCTTGCCTGTCAATTTGGAGATGGTTTCAGCCTTAAGGCGAGCATTTTCTTCAAAGGTCATACCAGTTTCAGCAACTTCAGGCAGATCTGGGTAATCATTGAGATTCTCCACATCATATCCAAGTTTATCAAATATAGCACGAAATTCCTTGGTCTTCCCTTCATTACGAGTCGCTATCAACAAGGTTTCTCTGACTTTGCTAGTTTCAAAGAAGGCTTCAACATCTACTCCTTCTTTAGGTAATTCCACATGCAAGAGTTGTCCATTTTCAACTAAGAGCAAGGCACCTTGGCGTTGAATGACTTCCAAGTTTCGACCGGCTTCTGCATTTAAAATCTCAACGATAAAAGAGAGTAAACGGACGTTGGAAGACCAACGCATTACCGTAATCGTGATTGGAAAACCATTTTCCTCATCACTGAAAATACGAGCCAAATCCATAAAATCGAGATCAAGAGGATCTTTTATGAGGCTATAGATTCCACCGTAGACGTCCCAGACACCTACATACCAGTCCTGGTCATCCTTGTATTCATAAATTTTGTTTGTCATAATGTTACATGCTCCACATGAATCTCTTTTTCTAGCCATTCCGCTCCAATCTGAGCAAAACTATGGCTATTTGCAGTCGTATAAAAACGGTGTTGTAGAGGGCCGGCATCCCGGCTACGATTAATCTCGAAATAATTAAGTAATACAGAAATATCCCGTACACACTCTGCTCCACTATCAATCAGTTTTACCTCTGGTCCCATCACATTTTGGATAATGGGTCTGAGGAGCGGATAGTGGGTACAGCCCAGAATCAAGCTGTCTACCTTGCCCACTAATGGACGCAAGGTTTCATAAACTACTTTCTTGGTCACACTGGTTGAAAGGGCACCAGACTCAACCAAGGGAGCAAACTTAGGGCAGGCCAAACTTTCAACTTGCAAATTTGGATCTAGGTCATGAATTTTTTGACGATAGATATCTGATTGCACTGTCATCGGTGTTCCAATCACACCGATTCTCCCACCCTGACTTGCTTTGATAGCAGCTGAAGCACCCGGTAAAATCACTCCAAGAGCAGGAATATCGAGTTTGGATTTAATTTCTTCCCAAACAACTGCTGTTGCTGTATTACAAGCGATGACAATCATCTTGACATCCTTAGTCAAAAGAAAGTTGACCAACTGCCAAGTATATTCACGAATTTGCTCAGCAGGACGAGGCCCATAAGGTGCCCGTGCCGAATCTCCAATATAGACGATTTCTTCATGAGGAAGCTGGCGCATGAGCTCACGTACAACGGTCAAGCCTCCAACGCCCGAATCCAAAAAACCAATTGGTCGATTATCCATACAGTCTTCTTTCTAGTCTTATTTTTCTGATTGATAGTTCATTATCATTACATTTCTCGCTGAAATTTCTGATAGACTGGTAAACTCCAGACTATCTCCCTCTTAATCATAATCAAATATCAATAGAATGCAAGGAAAAAGTCTTATCCTTAAATATCAGTTGAATATAGTGAGAAGTCTGGAATTTTCATCCCAGACTTTTCCTATTTATTTCTTTTTATTGTTAGCAAGGGCTGCTTTTTGTTGGCGAATGATTTGGTGGTAAACTTGTTGTACCTTAGCTTCGCTTGGTTTTTGACCATTTGCACTCAACAGAGTACGAACTGCTTCTGCATTCAAACGTGGGTTATCAGCAAATTCTTTTTCGATTTGCTTACGTACCAAGTACATTCCTCCAAGTGCTCCACCAAGAAAAGCTAAAACAATCAAGACAATTGCTAAAATAAGGTCCATAATATTTCTCCTGTTTCTTTTTGAATCTTCTATATTATACCATAAAGTCCCACGCCTGACTAGTTTGATTTACGCTTTCAAAAGGGTAGGGTATTCCTCAGATTCTTTTTCAGCTCTAATCTTTTTTAATTCAATAAGATTAAAAAAAAATAACTAAAATATGGTAAAATAATTCAGTTTTTCCTAAAAAACCTTGCATTGGATTGATTTATTTGCTATATTAAGATTATACAAAACAAAGAAACAGCTTTTTGCAAGACTTATTTTTTTACAGAAAAATGTATGCGCTTACAGAATCGAGAAAGGAGTTTTTATGGAGAAGAGCTATTGGGAAAATCCTGTAAGTATAGCATCCGAAAATTGACCGTTGGAACTGCTTCTGTTTTTCTAGCGACACAGAATGTAGCTTCCGATGGCATCGAAGTGAAAGAAAATCAAGCAAGTGTCAGTGAGAATACGGTTCAAGTGAATACAAAAGTAGGGGAACCCACTCAAGAGGATAAGAAAAATCAACCAAGCACAGAAAATCAAACTTCTACTGAATTAGCTGCCAAAGAGGTAAAACCTGAAAAAGAAACACCTCAAATACATCATCAATCAGAGACTAACGCTGTAGTTGAACCTTCTGAAAATAAGGAGAGTGAAAAACCAGAACTTCCTATGACTAAGCAAGAAAACTATCAACTTCATTACGACCAACCAACTGCCCCTTCTTATGACGGCTGGGAAAAACAAGCCCTGCCAGTCGGAAATGGAGAAATGGGGGCAAAAGTTTTTGGGCTCATCGGTGAAGAAAGAATCCAATACAACGAAAAAACTCTCTGGTCTGGAGGACCTCAACCTGATAGCACTGACTACAACGGAGGGAACTATCAGTACCGCTATAAGGTTTTGGCAGAGATACGTAAAGCATTAGAAGAAGGAAACCGCCAAAAGGCTAAACAACTAGCAGAGCGTAACCTAGTAGGACCAAACAATGCTCAGTATGGTCGTTACCTATCTTTTGGTGATATCTTCATGGTCTTTAACAACCAAAAGAAAGGCTTAGAGAACGTTACCGACTATCATCGTGACTTAGATATCACCGAAGCTATGACGACCACTTCTTATACTCAGGACGGGACAAACTTTAAACGTGAAACCTTCTCTAGCTATCCTGACGATGTCACTGTGACTCACTTGAGTAAAAAAGGAGATAAAACACTTGATTTTACACTTTGGAATAGCTTGACAGAAGATTTACTTGCGAATGGTGACTACTCTTGGGAATATTCGAAGTATAAACAGGGAGCAGTCACTACTGATTCCAATGGTATTTTGCTCAAGGGTACTGTCAAAGACAACGGCCTGAAATTTGCTTCCTATCTTGGCATTAAAACAGACGGACAAGTCACTGCTCAAGATGGCTACTTGACTGTTACAGGGGCCAGTTATGCAACCCTTTTACTCAGTGCCAAGACCAACTTTGCACAAAATCCAAAAACCAATTATCGCAAGGATATTGATGTAGAAGCAACTGTCAAGTCTATCGTCGAAGCTGCCAAGGCCAAAGACTATGAAACTTTAAAAAATAACCACATCAAGGATTATCAAAGTCTCTTTAACCGTGTTCAACTAAATCTTGGCGGTAGCAAGTCTAATCAAACGACAAAAGAAGCTCTTCAAACCTATCATCCCGAAAAAGGGCAAAAACTAGAAGAACTCTTCTTCCAATACGGCCGTTACCTACTCATCAGTTCTTCTCGTGACCGGACAGATGCCCTTCCTGCCAACTTACAAGGAGTCTGGAATGCAGTAGATAATCCACCTTGGAATTCTGACTACCACCTCAATGTCAACCTACAGATGAACTACTGGCCTGCCTACATGAACAATCTTGCAGAAACGGCTAAGCCAATGATCAATTATATCGATGACATGCGCTACTATGGTCGTATCGCTGCTAAAGAATATGCAGGTATCGAGTCCAAAGAAGGCCAAGAAAACGGTTGGCTGGTTCACACCCAGGCGACACCATTTGGCTGGACTACTCCTGGTTGGAACTACTATTGGGGCTGGTCTCCGGCTGCCAATGCTTGGATGATGCAGAACGTCTATGACTACTACAAATTCACCAAGGATGAAACTTATCTTAAAGAAAAGATTTATCCAATGCTCAAGGAAACAGCCAAGTTCTGGAATTCCTTCTTGCACTACGACAAGGCTAGTGACCGTTGGGTTTCTTCTCCATCTTACTCGCCAGAGCATGGAACCATCACGATTGGGAACACCTTTGACCAATCTCTAGTTTGGCAACTCTTCCATGACTATATGGAAGCAGCTAATCATCTCAATGTCGACCAAGACTTGGTAACCGAAGTAAAGGCTAAATTTGACAAGCTCAAACCACTTCATATCAACCAAGATGGCCGAATCAAGGAATGGTACGAAGAAGACAGTCCTCAATTCACTAATGAAGGAATTGAAAACTATCACCGTCACGTTTCCCATCTAGTTGGGCTCTTCCCAGGAACTCTATTTAGCAAGGATCATCCGGAATACCTGGAGGCTGCACGCGCAACCTTAAACCATCGTGGAGATGGGGGGACTGGTTGGTCCAAGGCCAATAAAATCAACCTCTGGGCTCGTCTCCTAGATGGAAATCGTGCCCATCGTTTGTTGGCTGAACAGCTTAAATCTTCAACTCTAGAAAACCTCTGGGATACACACGCGCCTTTCCAAATCGATGGGAACTTTGGTGCCACTAGCGGGATGGCAGAAATGCTCCTTCAATCTCACACAGGCTACATTGCTCCATTACCAGCTCTTCCGGATGCCTGGAAAGATGGGCAAATTTCAGGTCTAGTCGCTCGTGGCAACTTCGAAGTCAGCATGAAATGGAAAGAAAAAAATCTTGAGTCATTAGCTTTCCTTTCCCATGCTGGGGGAGATTTAGTGGTCGATTATCCAGACATCGAATCGAGTATTGTCAAGATTAATGGCAAGGAAGTTCAAGCTAGTCGCCTCAAAGATAACCGTATCCAGCTTGCTACTCAAAAGGGAGATGTCATTACCTTTGAGAACTTTCCTGTGCCTATACCGTCTGAATTTGATTAGACTAAATCTAATCTATATCATAGACTCTCTACGAATCTATTATTTGCATCAGCTTTTTAAAACTTCGCCTTAATCTTATTGCTATAAACAAAAAAGATGGAATATCTTCCATCTTTTTTGTGATAATAAAGTTATATATGAGTATATATATGTACGTACTTCCAATTTCTAGTCTCTAAAATAAACTAAAAAGCCAGTTATAAATCCAGTTAAAAATCGAATATAACAAATTCAAAAGGAATTCATAAAAAAATAAACAAATGTGATACCAAATAAATTCTACAATCGTAATCAGTGGCTTGACTAGGATATAAAATAAAATATCCCAAATAAATTTCATTTTTTATCTTCCTTTCTAGGAAGTCCCGCAATCCAAGGCAGAGCAGATAACATTTTATAAGCCGCAAGAAATTTAGCAACCTCTAGGGCTTTTGGCTCAGATTCCTTCTTCTCAGTCAGTACTCCCATTCCTCTTACCCAGAGGCATGTTCCAATAATTCTAGCCATTCCTGTAAAAAAATTTGGTTGGTTGTCCATATGATTCTCCCGTAGTTCATATCATTTCTAACAGATTAGTTCTTATTGTATTCAGTATATCAAATTTATATAGTTTATCAAGTTTTTATCTGCAAAATAAAAAAGTTTCATAACCTTTCTAGAATAATACTAGGAAGATTATAAAACTTTTCATTAGTTCATATCTTTTTTATAGCGTTCCAATTCTGCTTGGTTAGCCCAAACATAATGTCCTGGACGAATTTCAACCATAGACGGTTTATCAGTTTCGTAGTCGTGTTGGTCTGGATCATAGACTTTCAAAACTTTCTTACGTTCCAAGATTGGATCTGGAATCGGTACAGCTGATAAAAGTGCTTGTGTATATGGATGAACTGGATTGTTAAACAATTCTTCAGTTTCAGCCACTTCAACAATGACACCCTTATAAATTACCGCGATACGATCAGAGATAAAACGAACTACTGACAAATCGTGGGCGATAAAGAGATAGGTCAAGCCCAATTCTTTTTGGAATTTCTTGAGCAAGTTCAAAACTTGGGCACGAACAGAAACGTCCAAGGCTGAAATTGGCTCATCCGCGATAACGAAATCAGGTTCCATAACCAAAGCGCGGGCAATCCCGATACGTTGACGTTGTCCACCTGAAAACTCATGAGGATAACGCGTCAAATGCTCAGACAAAAGTCCAACTTCACTGATAATCTTTTTAACTTTTTCTTGTCTTTCTTCCTCATCCTTAAATAGGTGATAGTTATAAAGACCTTCAGAAATAATATAGTCAACTGTTGCACGTTCATTCAAACTAGCAGCAGGGTCTTGGAAAATCATTTGGATTCGGCGGACTAATTCTGACGCTTGAGTACGTGATTTTTTACCATTAATTTTTTGACCATCAAAGATGATATCACCTTTGCTGGTATTATTCAAACCGATAATTGCACGACCAATTGTTGTTTTACCACTACCTGATTCTCCAACAAGTGAGAATGTTTCACCTTTGTTGATAAAGAAGTTAGCATTTTTAACAGCTACAAACTTTTTACTTCCTTCACCGAAGGAAATCTCTAAGTCTTTAATTTCTACTAATTTTTCAGACATTTCCTTCCTCCTAGTTTTCCAGATGAACAAGACCCATTCTCTCACGAATCTTGTCATGTAAATTTGCAATTACTGCTGGTTTTGCAACTTTTGGTGCTTGCTCATGAAGTAACCATGTTTTAGCCCAATGAGTATCTGAAACAGCAAATTGGGGTGCTTTTTCTTCGAAATCAATTTTCATTGCGTAATCTGAACGAAGAGCAAAAGCATCTCCCTTCAATTCTGTATAAAGTGATGGAGGTGTTCCCGGAATTGAATACAATTCCCCTTTATCGTCAGCCAACTGTGGCAAACTTGATAAGAGGCTCCATGTGTATGGGTGACGTGGATCGTAGAAGATTTCCTCAACTGTACCATACTCAACGATTTCACCAGCATACATAACCGCAACTTTGTCAGCAATACTTGCTACCACACCAAGGTCGTGTGTGATAAAGATTGTTGTAAAGTGGTATTCATTTTGTAGAGACTTCAACAAGTCAATAATCTGAGCCTGAATCGTCACATCAAGGGCAGTTGTTGGCTCATCACAGATAAGAACATCTGGACGACACGCAAGAGCAATAGCGATAACGATACGTTGACGCATCCCTCCAGAATATTGGAATGGATACTCCTCAAAACGCTTTTCAGCATCAGGAATACCAACCTTATTCATGTAGTCGATAGCCATTTCTTTTGCTTCTTTTGCTGTTTTACCTTGGTGTTTAATGATAACTTCAGTAATTTGGCTTCCGATTGTTTTGATTGGGTCCAAACTAGTCATAGGATCTTGGAAGATAGTTGCAATCTTGGCCCCACGAATTTGTTCCCAATCTTTGTGAGACGAAAGTGCTGTTAGGTCTTGTCCACGGTAATCGATGCTCCCCTGAGCAATACGCCCGTTTTCTTCTAACATTCCTGTAAAAGTTTTTGTCAAAACTGATTTACCCGAACCAGATTCTCCAACCAAGGCAAGAACTTCTCCTTCAATCAACTCAAGAGAAACTCCGCGGATAGCGGTCAAAACTTTGTCACGAACATCAAATTCCACGACAATATCTTGAGCAGATAAAATTACATTTTTATTATTTGTCATTTCTACTCCTATCTGTGTGTACGTGGATCACTAGCATCGGCTAAATTTTGTCCAACAATGAAAAGTGATAAGGAAACCAAAACCAAAGTTGTCAATGGAATCCAGAAGAGGTAGGCATTTGTAGTTACGTTCTGAGAATAATCTGAGATCAAACGTCCCAAACTTGGAACTGTAATCGGCAATCCGAGTCCAAAGAATGAAAGGAAAGCTTCATATGAGATAAAGGCTGGAAGCATTTGCGTCAAAGTCGTTACGATAACAGATACCAACTGAGGCATAATATTTTTTACTATAATTTTATATGTCGGTGTCCCCAGTGTCTGAGAAGCAAGGTTATATTCCAAATCACGATAACGCATGATTTGAATACGGATAGAATAAGCAATACCAATCCATGTAGTTACACTCATGGCGAAAATCAAGTTCCAGAAACCTGCACCGATAGAGTAAGTCAAAACGATAACGATCAATAACGATGGAATATTGTTGATAACGTTGTAGACTTCCATCATGATACGGTCTACTGATTTTGAAATACCCCAAATTCCACCTACAATCACACCGATAACAAGGTTTATAAAGGTCGCAATTACAGAAATCAAGATAGAGTTACGAGCTCCAAACCAGACACCATCAAAGAGAGATTTCCCGTTACTATCTGTACCAAACCAATGTTCACCATTCGGTTTGATATAGCGAGCACTAAAATCATTTACCTTACTTACATCGTTAAAGTCAAAATCTGAGAACATTGGATAGATGAAACTCATCAAAACGATGGCAATCAAGATACCGAGCATGATGACTGTTGATTTTTTCTTCAAAAACTGTCTAAAGACAGAACCCCAGTATGAATAGGCAGGAGTATCAATTGCTTCAGAGGCATAATCATCACGTTTTACAAATTGAAATTTATCATTACTAATTGTAGACATTATTTGCCTCCTTTCTCTGTCAATTTAATACGTGGGTCAATCATAGTCATCCAAATATCCCCTACAAATAATGAGAAGATAGAGATACATGTAAAGATAAAGACAAGACCAACAACCATATTGTTGTTTGATGCTTTTACAGAGTCAATCAGCATTTTACCCATACCAGGGAAAGCGAAGACTGTTTCTGTAAGAGTTGCTCCACCGATAACACCAATAATAGAACCTGGAATACCTGAAACGAGCGGTACCATAGCGTTCTTAAAGATGTGTTTATTTGAAATTTCTTTCTCAGATAGACCTTTTGCACGTGCAAAACGAACAAAGTCTTGAGATTGTAAGTCAATCATGTAACGACGAATCCAAATTGCCATACCAGGTGCACCCAACAAGCCCAAAATCACTGCAGGAAGGACATAAGAACGCCAATCTCCAGCACCCAAAATTGGGAATGAATCAGGAAATCCGATAGATGAACCAATCAAACGAATGATATAAACCAAGGCAATGGTTGGAAGGGCAAGCAAGAAAGTCAAAATTCCTGTAGAGAAACTATCAATCCAAGTATTTTTGTAACGAGCCATTGCAGAACCAAGTGGAATTGCAATCGCGTATGAAATAGCAAGACCAATCAAACCTGTGATAGCAGAACTTGCAATCATTGATGGATACTGATAGTTACTTTCAGTAGCTGTGTATGGATCATCCTTACCATAGTTTGCTACTTCACGTGCATCTGCTTGACTTGGAGATTTATAAGTTCTTGAGTAGATATTGACTGATGATGTTTTCTTACCAGTTGGGAATTGAACTTCAGAAGTCTTGGTTTGTCCTTGTCCTTGTGTGATAACTTGAAGCACAGGAGTATTGGCATAAGTTGGATAAGAATCTCCTAAGTTTAAGTTCACAAAGTTTTGATGAACAAATGGGAATTGACTGTTGAAGTACAAGAGGTATTTATGTTTAGTCCCTGAACCTACCAAAGACCATCCAATAGCTGGATCGTTTTCAAATCGCAAATAACGCTCTAAATTAGGATTTTCTGGATCTTGAATCTTGTTTGTATGGTCAATATCAAGCAAGTTTGCATAGAATTTGAACACACGCTCAAAAATAGGAATTTCACGAGTCGCATAGAATTGTCCGCTCTCTGTGAATACACCCAAAGTCCAACCGTTACCAAGTTGTTGGATATATTTTTCGTAGATAGCTTTATTTGTATCGTTTGCATCAACGGTTACAGAAGGGTCAATGCTACTAGCTTTTTCCTGCAACTCTTTCGTATCGTAATATTCGATATAACCCATACGCTCAAAAACGGTATTTTCATAGTTATCACGTTTATCAGCTGTTGTTGCAATTTTATTGTAGTTAGTATCTTGTTTGAAGATCAACTTCCGTGGAACCATCGTATAGATGATTGTGTAAATCAAGGTCGTTACTAAAAAGATAGAAACTAACGACCGCAAGATACGCATAAAAACATATTTTTTCATATTATTTCCTTTAAAATCCCAAAAGAACCTTCTCCTTTTGGAGAGAAAGTTCTGATGAGCATTATTTATTTCACGTGGCTCGCTAATTCTTTTTGAGCTTTTTCATTTGATTCAGCTTTTTCTTTGAGCCATTTTTCACGAGCTTTTTGGTATTCTTCTTTTGTAATAGGTTTTTCACCAACTTCAGTGTACTTCAAGTAACCTGAGGTTTCTCCTTTAAGACCCGCAACTGAGTATGAAGAAGTAAATGGAATAACTTTAGATACAAATGATACAGCAGTTTCTTTCGGACCTGCCATTACAGGAATTGTCAAACCGTTGTCTGTTAACCAAGCTTGTGCAAGGGCATATTTTTCATAACGTTTTTGAACGTCTTGATTTTCTTTGTTTGCTTCATCAAGTAATTTTTCATAGTCAGACAAACCAAGTTTTTGGATAACTGATGCATCAGTATCTTTATCGATACCCATAATCAAACGAGTATTACCACCTTTAATCGTGAACTGGTCTAAGAAAGTTGATGGATCTTGGTAATCAGGATTCCATCCAGTCAAGGTATGAATATCCCAGTCTTGTTCTTTAGCTGTTGGAGCACTAAATGAAAGTGGTAAAGCTTCTGCTTGGGTCATTTGTTGAAGATCGATGACAACATTGTCAGCTCCAAGTACGTTTTCAATAGACTGTTTAAGTGATTGAACACGGTTTACAACTGCTGTAGACTCTTGGATTGTTAGAGCATCCAAGTGAATTGGGAATTCTACCCCTTCTGCTTTCAAGCTTTCTTTTGCTTTAGCAAAGGCAGCTTTAGCTTTTTCTTCGTTGTAAAGACCATTTTGCGAATCAGCAAGCGATACGTTTGACCATGTGCTTGAGTTTGTCTTCGCAAGACTTTCTTCTACAAGTTTACCAAACTGTTTGTCTCCAACTTGAAGATTATATGGTGAGAATGTATTACGGATTGCAACTGCAGCACCATCTGTACCATTTGTCTGAGCTGAGTAAGAATTACGGTCTACCGCAAAGTTAAGGGCTTGACGGAATTCTTTGTTTAGCAAAGCTTTTCTTGTAGATTCTTTTTGGCTATCTGTTGTTTTTGAGGTATGGTTATAAGTTGTACGACCATAGTTCACACTTACAGTAGCGATAGCTGATCCTGGTTCGTTAAAGAAGATATTATCTTTGAACTCAGAAGCATATTTTTCATACGTTGAGCTAGTAGGATAGATCCGAGCTTTACTGTATTGTCCTTCTGAGAATCCTTTAGCAACGATATCTTGGTCTTTCCCATCCCAGTAAGTAAATTTGATGTTTTGAATTTTAACAGCGTCTTTATCCCAATAAGCATCGTTCTTAGCCATCTCAATCGAAGACTTAGCAGTGATTGATTTCAAAACAAACGGTCCATTATACAAAATAGATGATGGATCTGTAGGTGCACCAAAGCCTTCCCCTTTTGATTTAAGGAAATCTTCGTTGATTGGCATCATCACGCCATTTGTTGTTTTGTCATTCCAGAAAGTCTCTGGCTGATTCAATGTATACTCAAGAGTGTTATCGTCAACTGCTTTTATACCAACAGTTGAAAAATCGTTTGTTTCACCGTTAATGTAAGCACTAAGTCCTTTGATTGAAGAACTAATAACTGACAAACCTTTTGATTTGCCTTCTACCGCGTGTTTCAAACCTGTCACAAAGTCTTGGGCTTTAACTGGAGCATATTCTTCTCCTTCAGCAGTAACCCACTTAGCATCCTTACGGATTTTATAAGTATAAGTCAAACCGTCTTGTGAAACTGTCCATGATTCAGCAATCGATGGTACAAGGTTTCCATATTTATCGTTAGCAAGCAAACCATCTACCGCATTTGTCGTCACAAAAGAAGTAGAATCAACGTTGTTAACAACGTAATCCAATGTTTCAGGATCAACTGAATAAACGTATTTATAATCTGATGCTAATTTTGTATTGCTTGAGCCTGCATTTGAATTTGAATTTGAACATGCAGCAAGTACTCCGACTGCAAGCAAGGATACTCCCGCTACCGCAAGAATCCGACTTTTTTTCATTTTTTAAACTCCTCGTTTTAAATAGTGGATATTGAAGATTATACCACAGTTTTTTTAAAAAGTAAACGAATTTTCAGAATATTTTGTCGCATGTTTTTTTACACATTTGAATCTTATGTTTTCAGAAAAGAAAACTATTGACGAGAAACAATTTTCAAGGTATAATAATAAAAGTTAAGGCGGTATAGCCAAGTGGTAAGGCACGGCTCTGCAAAAGCTTGATCGTCGGTTCAAATCCGTCTACCGCCTTTTTTATACTATTTTATAGGAATTTATCCGAAAAAAAGCCCATTTTTATGGGCTTTTTTATTTTTATTTTCGTATAAAAAAGATAACTTTAAAAACTTTTGGGGCGAGGGTGTTTTTTAGAGCTTGGATTTAAAATCCAAGCTCTCAGGGTAAACAAAAAAAGACCGCTCAAAAAAGCTTTATCAGTTTTCTCTGATAAAGCTTTTGTTTTATTCAGTTTCTTCTTCTGATTCAAGTTCTTGAATTTGAACCTTAAGCTTGGTGACACGACCATTTTTGACCTTGTCATTTGTCAAGGTGATATGCTTGTTGCCACTATCTAACTCATAACTGAGTTTCTCAGATGTTGGAATAGTTCCCACACCAGTCAAATAGTACCCAGCAATGGTATCTACATCGTCACTTTCAAGAACAACATCAAAATAGTCATTGAAATCGTTCAAATTCATTGTCCCTTGGACAATATGAGTGTCCTCGCCGATAGTATGAACATAGACTTCAGCACGGTCAGTTTCATCATCAATCTCACCAACAATCTCTTCAAGGAGATCCTCAAGTGTTACCAAACCAGCCATTCCTCCGTATTCATCAAGAAGAATTGCCATCTGTCTTTGTGAATTTCTTAGTTCTTTTAACAAATCGTCCACAAAAATAGTTTCTGGTACAAATAGAGGTTCCTGTAATATCTTTCTCAATACAATATTATCAAAACCATCGGTAAACCCTGCTTTTAGCAGACTCTTTGTATGAATCAAACCAATAACATTGTCCTTATCGCCGTCATAAACAGGAATTCGAGAAAAATTTTGTTTTAAGATACTTTCGATAATAGTCTGAGTGTCATCTTTGATATCTACCATAAAGGCATCTGTTCGAGGAACCATGACTTCACGCGCCATAAGCTCATCTAGTGAGAAAATCCCCTGCAACATCTCGATTTCATCAGCATCCAAAGTTTCTTCGCTCTTAGTCAGCATGTACTCAATCTCATCACGAGTCATTTTTTCGTCTGCATCGTCAAATGTCATCGGCGTTAAACGGCTCAAAAGATTGGTTGATGCAGATAGCATCCAAACAAAGGGACTCACAATCTTACCGAGAGCAATAATAAATGGTACAGTTCGGATTACCAAGGCATCCTTAAGATTTAGAGCAATGCGTTTAGGATAAAGTTCACCAAAAACGATAGAGATATAGGTCAAGAAAGCAAGTGACAGGAAGCTTGCGATTGCGTGCGCAGTTTCGCTATTTCCCATCCATGAGGCTATCAATTGTCCTAGAGAGTCTGCTAGTTTAGCCCCTGACAAGATTGTAATTAAAGTAATACCAACTTGAATGGTTGATAAAAAGTGATTGGGGTTTTCAAGTACCTTTAGCAAACGGATATAGCGTTTATCCCCCTCTTCAGCCTTTTGTTCAACACGTGAGCGACTAAGAGAAACCATAGCCATCTCTGTAGCAGAGAAAAAAGCATTTAAAAAGGTCAAAACAACTAATAATACAAATTGCAGTAACAAATCCTGACTGCTCGGGTCTTCCATTTTCCTTCTCCTAAAAAGTATAATTGTGACTATTATACCATATTTTTCAACTTCTACACATTAAATTGTGATTTCTATAGTAAATCCCCTACCGAAACAATAAGGGACCGACTATCTATTAGTTCTTTGTAACAGTTACTTTTCCTGTTCGGTAATCTAACTGAATTCCCTTTTGAACGTTAGGAACTACGACGTTAAACTCCAATTCACCATCAGATGATTTGGCTTCAATCTGAGATGCAGAAGGAACCAAATCTTCTTCTGTAGCGTAGAGCAATGTGACACGGTAACGCACGCGCTTATTTTGATCCAAAGCCTTTCGAACTAAACTTTCATAGTAGTTTTGTCCAGTCGAATCTTCTGCGCGTGCTTGGTTGGCCCAGGCTGTTTGTACAGCGATATTTTTGGGATTGCTAGTAGATGCATCAAAACCATCTAAACCACCAATCAAGGCATAGCCTAATAAATGTCCTCTATCTACAGCGTGATTATAAGTCCCTTTTAGGTTTTTGACTTGATGCCATCCTGCTGGGGTCCAAGAAGTTGAACCATTACCGGTTTCTTCACGGTCTTTGTACTGTCTTGTTGCTTTTGACATAAGGGCATTAGCCACAGTTGGAACCGTCTCCCCACCTACAGTTTTTGTCTTGTTATCAGCATAGGGTTTACTTGAAACCTTTGCATCTAAGTTCGTTTTGTTCCCATTTACGATAAAGGCACCTGCTCCATTCCACTCAATAGTACCCTTTATTTGTTTTTTTACCGAATCAGTCAGTACACTCTCGGCCAGTTCTTGACTTGGAGCATCAGACGACTGGGATTTTTCTTTTACTCGTGTTTGTGGTGCAGTGTTGGAATACTGCATTTGTTTAATATAGTAGCTTCCTGCTGACAAGAGCAAAAAGAGCAAGAGACCAATTAGGGCCTGCCTTGTTTTTTTGTTCATACTTTCTCCTTCATTTCACTTCCTAGAAAAAGACTGGTCTCCCAGCCTATTTTCCTGTAAATTTCGCAATTAACTCATGCCATTTTTCTGGAGCTAAAATCGCCCATGGATCTTGCCCCTTGCCTAAGATACCGTAGCCAATCATCAAGCCAATTCCAAGTGCTAAGAGACCTAAAAGTAAAACAATGATGACTAAAAGAAATCGACGCAGCACATAAGCTACTTCTTTATTCATCTTCATCTTCATCAGCTTCCACACTTACCCGTTCAATATTAGCTCCTAACTGAGCTAACTTTTCATGAAAACGATAATAACCTCTATCCAAATGGACAAGTTTTCCAACAACAGTCTCACCCTCGGCCACTAAGCCTGTCAATATCAAGGCTGCACTTGCACGAAGGTCCGTAGACAGCACTTCTGCCCCTTGGAGAGGTTGCCCGCCAACAATACGAGCAGTGTCACGGATAATCTCAGAATGCAAGCCCATGCGACGCATTTCCTCTAGATGTTGGAAACGATTCTCAAAAACTGTCTCAACCATAGTTGATTCTCCTTGAGCAACCGTCATAAGAGCAGTAAACTGCGCCTGCATGTCCGTAGGAAACCCTGGATGTGGTAAGGTCTTGACATGAACTGCTTTTAGTTTGTCCCGTTGAGAACGGATGCGGATACCTTCATCCTCATCGATGACTTCAACACCCATTTCTTGTAATTTCGCCAACAAGGGACGGTTGTGTTCCCAGATAGCATCTTGAATCAGGACATCTCCACCTGTCATTGCAGCAGCAACCATGAATGTCCCTGCTTCGATGCGGTCTTGAACAACGTTATGGGTTGCACCATGCAAGTTTTCAACACCAGTGATGGTAATGCTCTCTGTTCCTGCGCCTTTGACTTTAGCTCCCATTTTATTCAAGAGGACAGCCAAGTCTACAATTTCAGGTTCACGCGCAGCATTTTCGATAACAGTTACGCCATCAGCTAGCGTTGCAGCCATCATCAAGTTTTGGGTTGCCCCAACACTAGGAAAGTCCATATAGATATGGGCCCCATGCAAGCGTTCTGCCTTAGCTTCGATATAGCCAGCTGTTTGGGTAATCTTAGCCCCCATTGCTTCCAAACCTTTAAGGTGAAGGTCAATCGGACGACTACCAATTGTACAACCACCTGGCATCGAAACTTTAGCGTGACCAACCCTAGCTAGGATTGGACCCAAGACTACAATAGAAGCACGCATCTTGCTAACATACTTATAGGGAGCTTCTTCTGTGATATCATCTGTCGCATCCACTTCAACAATGTGTGCATCTTGATCAAAATTAACTTTCGCATTTAATCCACGAACTACTTGGTTCATGGTAAAGACATCCGATAGGATAGGAACATTTTTTAAAACTGTTTTTCCTTCGCTTGCTAAAATTGTCGCCGCAAGTAGTGGCAAAACTGCATTTTTCGCGCCCTCAATGGTAACACTTCCGACAAGGCGATTATCGCCACCTCGAACTACAATTTTTTCCATAAATATTTTCCTTTACTTTCGAATTTAGAATAATGTCCGTACAGCTTCTTGCCATAATTGGTAGAGATTTAGGAAAAAAGAACTGATTAGATATCCTAAACCGATACTACACAATACTACCAAAAGTCGTACCTTCCTCGCATTGTCCTTGGTCACCTTCAAAATTTGATCCCATTTGACTAAATCTTTCAAAAGTTGAAAAACTAGGTAGACAAAAAACATATGACTACTGAGAGTAAAAAACAATTGAATCATCTGCCTATTATACCATCTTCTTTTTTTCTACGCTAGTCTATGGACTTGCACTATATTCTATGGGTTGTTTTTCAAGTAATCAATTGCATCCTGAAGTGTTTTTACAGGAACAATCTTCATGTCTGTTTTAATCATTTCAGCCGCTTCTACAGCCGTGTCATAATTACTTTTAGCATTAGGATTGGCCTTTTTAGCTTCTTCAGTTACTGGATTGTTAGGAGCAAAGAATACAGTAGCTCCTTTTTTTGCAGCAGCAACAACTTTTTTGTCAATTCCACCAATATCACCAACATTTCCATCTCTGTCGATACTTCCTGTACCAGCAATGATACGTCCATTTCGAAGAGTTGGATCTGCAATTTGCGTATAGATGGATAAACTAAACATCATTCCAGCACTCGGACCACCAATGCCAGCAGTTGAAAACTTGATTGGCACGTCACTTGACACTTCTGTGCGGTCAATCAAACCGATTCCAATACCGTTTTTCCCATTTTCCAGAGTAATGATTTTTCCTTCAGCGGTTTTGACTTTCCCGTCTTCTTGGTAAGTAACCTTAACCTTGTCACCTAGCGTTTGAGAATTAACGTAGTCGACCATCTCCTTAGAACTCTCAAAAGTCTTATCATTGACAGCCGTTACTGTGTCAGCGATATTGAGAATACCCTTGAAGGTTGAGTTATCTGTTACGGTCAAAACATAGACTCCCAGGTATTTGAGTTCTATCTCCTTGCCCGCTGCCTTCAGACCTTGATATTTGGCCATGTTCTGCGAAGTTTCCATGTAAAACTGGTTGATTCGCATAAATTCCGCATCTGACGAACCACCAGTCATCTCTTTAGCACTATGTATGTCCGTAAAAGGTGTTAGCCAAGCATAAACCAAGTCAACCAGTCTAGCGTGCTTAACTCCAACTGTTACAAATTGGTAGGAACCTTCTTCTTGGTCAGATTGGTTATTTACTTGTAAAACCTTTCGAATATCTTCTGAAGTCCCTGGCACCTCAATGTAATAAGGAAGTGGTACCGTAAAAGATATAAAAGTGATAATGAGCCCGATGATTAAATATATGGGCCATCTAGTTTTTTTCTTCATTCTTTAACTCCTCTAAGACAGCATTTGGTACATACTTGCTAATATCTTGACCAAACTTCAATAGTTCTCTCACAGCTGAAGAGCTGATGTAAACATGCTCTGGGCGACTATGGAGATAGACTGTCTCAATCTCTCCTGCTAATTGATGGTTGTAAAAATCAAAACTGGCTTCATACTGAAGATCCGCAGCGTTACGCAAACCACGAACAAGAACATGGACACCCAGTTTTCTAGCAACATCAACGACTAATTCATCATGAGAGGCAATGACTTGGACATTTTTAAGGTGTCCCACCGCTTTTTCAACCGTCTCTAGCCGACTTTCTATCGGTAAAAATCCATTTTTGTGTGGATTATAAAAAATTCCCACATACAATCTATCAAAGAGCTTACTTGCGCGTTCAATAAGGTCCAAATGACCATTGGTAATTGGATCAAACGAACCTGTAAATAGCCCAATTTTATCTGACATAAACCGTCACCTTACTAATCCCATATATTTTTTCCTTCCAGATGCCTAAACAGGCGATTTCTTCTGGAAGCTCTACTGATTTATCGGTCTCGCAGACCACCATGACATCTTCTGAAAAAAGATTTCTCTCAGCCATTTTTTCAATGTCGGATACGATCTGTTCCTTTGCATAGGGAGGGTCCAAAAAGATGAGATCAAAGACACCATCCACTTGCTCCAATGCGCGACTGGATTCCATTTTCAATAATTGAAATTTAGAGGTTTCCTTGGTCATCTGAATGTTTTCTGCCACAATATTCTGTGCTCGGCGATCCTTCTCAACTAGGACAGCGCTGGACATCCCTCTTGAAACTGCTTCAATGGATAAGCCCCCACTACCAGTATAGAGATCTAGCACACGCCCTCCTTCAAAGTAAGGGCCAATCATATTGAAAATAGCCCCTCGGACCTTGTCCGATGTCGGCCTCGTTGTTTTCCCGTCCAAGGTCTTTAAAGGACGTCCTCCGTAGATTCCTGATACGATTTTCATAAGGTATATTATACCAAATTCTGATGAAATAAGAAAATCGAACCTCTCGGTTCGATTGATTAAAGAATATTCTCGTAAGTATCTCTAACTTCTTGTGGCCAAACACTGGTTTGAACTTCACCGATGTGCTTCTTACGAAGTAAGAACATGGCCATACGAGACTGTCCAATTCCTCCACCAATTGTCAATGGGAAGAGTCCATTCAAGAGAGCCTTATGCCATTCAAGAGATAAGCGGTCTTCATCTCCTGTAATAGCTACCTGACGACGAAGAGTGTCTTCATCGACACGAATCCCCATTGAAGACAACTCAAAGGCTGCACCAAGATTCTCATTCCAAACTAGAATGTCCCCGTTCAGACCCTTATAGCCATTTTCAGATTCTGTTGTCCAGTCATCATAGTCCGGTGCACGTCCGTCATGAGGTTTTCCATCTGACAATACACCACCGATACCAATCAAGAAGACTGCACCGAATTCCTTACAGATAGCATTTTCACGTTCTTTAGGTGTTAAGTCTGGATAGCGTTCAACCAACTCTTCAGTATGGATAAAGGTAATTTGCTTCGGCAAGATTGACTCAATATCATAGCGGGCTTCGACTGCCAACTCTGTCAAACGAATGGCCTTATAAATCTTTTCAACTGTCTCTTTAAGATATGCAAGATTGCGATGTCCGTTTGGAATGACCTTTTCCCAGTCCCACTGGTCAACATAAACTGAGTGAGTCGCATCTAGTGAGTCTTCATCTGGACGAAGAGCCTTCATGTGAACGAAGAGACCTTCTCCCTCACCAAAACCAAAACGAGCCAAGGTATGGCGTTTCCACTTAGCAAGTGAATGCACCACTTCATAGGTCTCATTAGGAATCTGCAAAACCTTAACTGAAACTGGATGTTCAATACCTGAAAGGTTGTCCTGCATTCCATCACCAACCTTACTCAAGATTGGTCCTTGCACTTCTACTACTTCTAACTTATCTTTTAAATATTGGGTAAAGGTATTTTTTACAAAGGAAATCTCTTCTTGCTGATGGATAAAACTTTTCTTCATACGTTCCTCCTTTTGAATAATAAAAAGATTATACCTTTTTGTTATTAAAAATGAAAGTAAAAATTAAAAAAGAGCTCATTTGAGCTCTAAAAGTATTAATCGTCACGTCCAAAGATTCGTAGGAAGCTAAGGAAGAGGTTGATAAAGTCGAGGTAGAGGCTAAGTGCTAAAGAAATTGCCCAACCTGTAGCGACCTGACCATCTGACTCTTCGTAAACATAACGAATTTTTTGATTATCCCAAGCAATGAGACCTGCAAAAACAAGCACCATAACAATACTAATAATGTAATCCATTAGGTCACTATTTAAGAAGATATTGACAACCATAGCTAGTATCAAACCAAATAGGGCTGCAATCAAAGCACGACCGATTCCACTCAAATCCTTTTTAATGACTACTCCTATGATAGCCATCACGAAGAAGAGGGCTGCACTGGAGATAAAGGCTGTCAAAACTGTCCCAGGAAGATAGAGCGACACAATGAAGCTTAGTGAAAAACCATTGACCGCTGAATAGAGCAGGAATATTGGAAAGGTTGCTGGACTATTCTTTATCGCTAAACCACTCGCAAAAATCACTAGAGCTACTTCTACAATTCCTGTGACAATTAACCATATGCGGGCGTTAAGCATTAACTGAACCAGAAGATCTTGGAAGGTTGTTAACATCAAGGCTGAAACGATTGCAGATAAAGCAATCCCGATCCCTACAAAAGCATATACTTTTGCATAAAATTGATTCAGACCAGAACGTTCTTGAATAATTGTTTGATTCATATCTTTTTCTCCTTATGAAATCTTTTTACTGATTATAACAAAAATAAACTATTTTAACTCAAATAAAACATGAGTATGCCTGCAGCAATGGCAACGTTGAGACTTTCCGCTTGCCCTTTCATGGTAATATGAACCAGTTGGTCTGCCTGGTCTGTCATGAATTGACTGATTCCTTGACCTTCATTTCCCATGACCAAGGCGAAATCTTCTAGCTGAGCAAGCTCACGATAATCTTTAGAGTTTTGGGACAAAGTAGTTGCCAGAATTGGTAAATTGCTCTTTTTAGCCTCTTCAACAAAAGTTTCAACAGGCATCCGATAAATCGGCAAATGAAAATGGCTGCCCTGCATGGATCGGAGAGTCTTCAAGCTATAAATATCTGCTGACTTGCTTGAAACAATGACTCCAGAAAAACCTGCCGCATCTGCCGTTCGGATCATTGTGCCAACATTTCCAGGATCCTGCACGTCTTCCAAGAAAAGATATTTTCCAGAGGTGAAATCCGGCAACTGCTCTTCTTCCTTTTGAACAATGGCTACAATGCCCTGAGGAGTTTGTGAATCTGCTAAATCAAGCAAGATTTCTTCGGCCACAAAGACGGTCTGAGGATAGTCCGTTAATTTTTCACCATACTCTGACAGGGCAAATATTTTCTCTATAATTGCACCTGCTTGAACAGCCTCTTCAAACAAATGCCATCCTTCAATTAAATAAGAAGATTTTCGATATTTTTTTTGATGCAATTTCTTGGCATTTTTTACCACAGAATTGGCTTTAGAGGTTATAATAGTCATAGGAGTATTATAACACAATCAAGGAGGTTTGGTATGCAAAAGGTCAAAATGATCGCACAGGGTCGCGTTCAAGGCGTTGGTTTCCGCTGGGGCGTCTATACCCTTGCCCTCGAAATAGGTGGAATCACTGGTCGTGTCTGGAACAACGATGACGGAACCGTTGAAATTCTTGCCCAAGCAGAGTCTTCAGCTATCATGGCTAAGTTCATCCAAGAAATCCGAAAAGGACCTACTCCCTTCTCAAAAGTAACTTATCTAGATGTTCAATTGAGCAACTTCCCATCCTATTCAGATTTCAAAGTAGCAAATTAGGTCTCTAGAACTATTGTATATTTTCAAAAAAAAAAGTAGAATAGAAAGGTATAATTTTTAAAGAAGGAATAAAAACAGTGAAATCAATTAAACGAATCGCCCTCTCTATCATGGGAGTGGCTATGCTATTAGTCTTGACAGGCTGTGTCCAGGTTGATAAAGCAACTGGACAACCAACAGGATTTATTTGGAATACAATTGGAGCACCTATGGCTGAAGCTATCAAGTACTTTGCTACTGATAAAGGGCTAGGCTTCGGGGTCGCTATTATTATCGTAACCATTATCGTCCGCTTGATTATTTTGCCACTTGGTATCTACCAATCATGGAAGGCAACGCTTCATTCTGAAAAGATGAACGCCCTCAAGCATGTTCTTGAGCCACATCAAACTCGTCTGAAAGAAGCAACGACTCAAGAAGAAAAACTTGAAGCCCAACAAGCTCTCTTTGCTGCTCAAAAAGAGCACGGTATCAGCATGTTTGGCGGAGTAGGATGTTTCCCTCTCCTCATCCAAATGCCTTTCTTCTCAGCGATCTACTTTGCTGCTCAACATACAGAAGGTGTTTCTGAAGCTAGCTTCTTAGGAATCGCACTTGGTTCTCCAAGTTGGATTCTTATCGCCTGTGCAGGTGTTCTCTACTACGTCCAATCGCTCCTTTCACTACACGGAGTTGAAGACGAGACTCAAAGAGAACAACTTAAGAAGATGATTTACATGAGTCCAATGATGATTGTCATGTTCTCAATTTTCTCACCAGCCAGCGTTACGCTTTACTGGGTTGTCGGTGGTTTCATGATGATCCTTCAACAATTCATCGTCAACTACATCATTCGTCCAAAACTTCGTAAAAAAGTACGCGAAGAATATGCCAAGAACCCACCACAAGCAAGCAAAACTTCAGCTACTCGTAAAGATGTAACTCCTGAATCAGCTGCAGTTATCTCAACTTCTGCTAAGAAGAAAAATAAAAAACGCAATTCTGGAAAACAACATTCTAGATAAAGCTACGTGTGCTATCCAATAATTAAAAAAACGAATGAATGACAATTAGTTTTCATGAACTAGGTATCATTCATTCGTTTTTATTATCTACTTTCACATCTTAATTTATTTAAATCCTATGACAACAAATTAGTAAGTAAATCACTTTGATTTAATACAATTAAGAGCCATTAAAACTTCTGCTCCCTCGTCTCTATTTCTAAGCTCAACTCGGCCTTTGTGCAGTTTTGCAACTCTACATACAAAACTAAGTCCAATACCAAAATGTTGCTCTTTAACCGTTCTAGCTTTATCCATACGATAAAAGAGCTTCCCAAAATTAGTTAAAACTTCATCTGGAAATTCAGAGCCATTATTCCATATCCCTATTTTCAATTCCTTCCCCTCTTGCTCTACCCTAATTTTAATTTTAGGATTCTGTTTATCTGCATACTCCAAAGCATTTGTTAAAATATTTTGTATTGCACGAATCAGAAGAGATGGATTTATATAATAGCTTTCAGTTCCTTTCAAATTTTGTTCAAAAGAAAACTTCATCTGATTTTTTATCAAAAAAGAGACTTCTTTCTCTAATTCATTGATAAAATCTGAAGAAGAATACTCCGTCCAACCTGTCTCATCATCATAGTAAGTTTTAGAATAATGAATCAACTGATTAAAATAATCAAGCAAGCGTTGACTAGCATGAACTATATCCGCTAAACATTCTTTAGACTGCTCATCTTTAGTGGAAATGTGCAAAAATTCTGCATTCCCTTTGATGATAGTTAGAGGTGTCTTTAAATCATGAGAAGCTGCTGAAACCTGAAACATCAAATCTTCTTTCTGTTGCTTCTCATCATCTAATAGCTGTCGAATACGATTTTGCATCACAATAATGCGATTACCAGTCTCACGAAACTCCTTAACCGTTAATCTTTCTGTACATTCGCTTTCAAGCCACATACTATTTTCATAAATCAAATTCATTTCATAACTTAGTTTTTTCAACAATTTACCAATGTGATAACTTATTAGAATAATCAATAAAACACAAATATATATCCATGATGACACATTAAAAAAAATTGATTGAACATCATTATTTTTAAGAGGCTTCCCATCTTCATTTATTTGTATAGATACTGAAGCTAAGGGAATAAGATAGGCCATTAGTAAGCCAAGACTAAACTGCCAAATAATTCTCCAGCAGGTTTCTCGAATTAATTGTCTAAAACTTTTGATTCTACCCATTGATATCCTCCACCGTACAAGGTTTTAATTGGATTTAATTGATAAGGTTTCAGCTTTTGACGAATTTGATAAATGTACTCTGAAACCGAACGTAAAAGAGCTTCTGAACTTTGTGGATATAAATAATTATAGATTTCCTCTATAGAATATATTTTACTTGGGTTACTTGCTAAAAGATTCACTATATCAAATTCCCTCCTTGTCAAGGCAATCTTATCTTCGTTTACAAATAGTTCCTTACTATCCGTATATAGTATAAGCTTCCCAATCTTTATTTGATGAACATTTCCTTTAGTCCGTTCTTCACGACGTAAGTGCATTTTAACACGTGCTAAAAGCTCTGGCATACTAAAGGGCTTGATAATATAATCATCAGCTCCTGCATTGATTCCAGCCACCAAATCTTCATCCATATCCTTAGCAGTTATAAAACAGATAGGAACAGATATCTGCTCGCGAATCATCTGACAGACTTCTAAACCACTAACAGGCATCATAATATCTAATAAAATCAAGTCAAATCCTGTAAAATCACAAAGATCAATCTCTTCTATGTTATCTCGTATGACTACTTCATACTTTTCATACTCTAGTACCTTCTTTATTAGGCGAAGAATAGCAAGATCATCATCTACAACTAAAATTTTATAAGCCATAACTCACGCTCCTAAGTTATATTATATCATTAACTGAGAAAAAGACAGGATAGCCCCTGTCTTTAGCGTACATTTCTTCCTATAAGTATCAGTGTAGCAACTACAAAAACAATTAATAACCAAACTATTTGTATCCCCAGACCTTGCCAAACTGGGTAATAAAGTGATAAAGGATGGATATAGTAACAGTTCATACTAGCTAGTAATGGTAAATTTCTAAAAAAAGAACTGAATTGTAGTAGCATTTGTCCCAAGCCCAATAAAAGAGATAAACTTATTCCCAAAATTAAGGTAAAAGATCGGAAAATAAATACAAAAATACCACTTAAAAGAGAGAAGGTTAAAATAGAAATACAAACTGGAAATAGGATTGTTAGAACATTTTTAATATTGCTCAAAAGATTGATATTGTAGTATCCTTGGGCAATTAGTATACATACTGATATTAAAGCTAGCAATAATACAATTTCCACACATAACACAATAGCTAGTTTACATATTATAAATTTTAAACGATTTGGACATGTAAGAAAACTTGTACGAAGGCTAGAACCTGTAAATTCTTGACCTATAAATAGTATAGCTAGACTAATAAAACCTGCCTGTCCTAAATAGAGACTTTGCAGTAGCTGTTCCAAAACAAAGTGTAGGGTCAACTGATCTGGTTTACTATTTAAAAAAATAACCATCGGCGGAACACAAAGTAATAGAGCACCTATAATCAACCAATGCCAAGGATTCATAATAAACTTGAGATACTCACTTTTAAATTGCTCTTTCAACTCATTCCCCTCCTCCAACATCTGACTTAAGTAACCGGTAAATTGCCAAAACCAAGAATGACAAATTCCAACAAAGTAAAAGCAAAATATTTTGTAAACTATTCTGTTCTAACATTTGAGGAGATGTAGCAATCAGTCCATAGCTCAATGAAACTGGAAGAAATTTCGCAATTGATATATGATCGGCTAAGAATGTTCCTAAATTGTAGACTTGAGGAAGCAAAAACAATAGGGGAACAAGGGCTTTTTTAAATGTTAAAGCCAGAATATAGGCTAAAAGCCCCAACAACGTCCAAGCTATACTGTCCAAAAACATATAGAACCAAACTGTCCCATTTAGTGAAAAAAGTAATAAACCATCTTGTCCTAAAACATAATGTGTCATGTTAATCGTCAGAAATATTGATAGGAAGGAAATGACAAAAGAAAATACCAGCCAAACTAATGTTTTTGAAACTAGGAAAGTACTTCTACTCGTATTAGAAAGGAGGCTTGTGCGAATAGCAGAGCCTTTATACTCTTCAGCTCCGTAGATTGAGCCTAAGATAATCATAAAAAAAACGCCAACTAAAGTAACATCAAAACCTAAAAATTCAATAGGGGGAATAGCTTCTACTAACTCTGGGGTTGTCTCTGGGGTAGCATGGATACCAACTGAAACAATTTGAGATGCACCAATATTTGCTAAAAACGTTTGAAATACTAGTATCAAGAATAGTACAACATGAGTAGCTCTCTTATAAAGTAATTTCAATATTTCAGAATGAAGAGAGTAAATAAGTGCCATGTCACTTTCCTCCCTCTGTTAATCTAAAGAAGACTTCCTCCAGTGAAGAAAGATTTTTCATCACTTCTTGTAAAGTCCCTTTTATAAGAACTTTGCCTTTATTTATGATGACCACATCATCTGTCACTGCTTCCACTTCCGATAATATATGAGATGATAGCAAGACGGTCTTTCCTTCTTGAGCTTGTTTTTTTATAAACTCTCTAAACCACCGAATTCCTCTTGGATCCAACCCATTTGTCGGTTCATCCAATATCAAATACTGAGGATCCCCTAATAGAGCTGTTGCAATTCCCAAGCGTTGTCCTTCTCCTAATGATAATTTTCCTATTTTAGATTTTTTCTTATGGCTAATATCCACCATATCCAAGACTTGCTCAATTCGCTGGCTGGATATTCCATTACTAGCAGCAACAATTTTCAAATGTTGATAAACAGTCCGATCATCAGGAGCTCCGACACTGTCAAATGAAGCTCCTACAGTCTTTAGAGGAAATTTTAATTCCTTATAAGTTTGATTTCCAATTTTGGTAAGACCAGATGTTGCTTTGTCTAATCCTAATAAGATACGTAAGGTTGAACTTTTACCAGCTCCATTTGGACCAAGGAAAGCAGTCACTCTACCTGCTTTTGCTTCAAAAGAAATATCTTTTAAAATTTGAGTGTGACCATATGACTTACATAGATTTTTAATGGTAATACTTTGTTCCATAGATGTCTCCTGTTCAATTTTTTGTTTTATCGTTTTAAACAAGTATATATTAACCAATAATTTTCGGATTTTTTTCAGAATTTTAAATCTTTATAAAATCTGTATTGTCATATAAATCATAAAAATTTTGTTTAATTTAATCTTATTTGTATTTATTTGTGTAAACTTAAAAGCCCGATGTTTCCATCAGGCTTCTTTTTATCCATGTACACGTTTCATGTAATCTTGATAGCTTTCTGTATCCATCAATTCCTTAGCGTTCTTCACACGATCTGCTGTTGGAGGTTTAACCCCTTCAAGTGAATACGGAATCCCAAGTTCACGCCATTTGAATTCTCCCATAGTGTGGTAGGGTAGGATTTCAAACTTATCAACGTTTTTAAGAGTTTTTACGAACTTCCCAAGTTCAATCAAATCTTCATCACGGTCTGTCAATCCAGGCACAAGAACGTGACGAATCCAAACAGGTTTCCCAATATCTGACAAGTACTGAGCACAAGCCAAGATGTTTTTATTGGTTTGACTGGTTACAATCTTGTGTTGTGCTTCGTTGATTTCCTTGATATCAAGAAGAACCAAGTCTGTCACGGCCATTAGTTTGTTGAATTTCTCTAAATAACGTGGTTTATTACGGAATGGAAGGGCACAAGTATCCAAGGTACAGTGGATTCCTTTTTCTTTTGCTTTTGTAAAGAGAGCAATCAAGAAATCAATCTGCAAGAGAGCTTCTCCTCCACTGACTGTGATACCTCCCTTGTCTCCCCAGAAACCACGATAACGAAGCGCTTCTTCTAGAACATCATCTACTGTTCGTACACGAGATTTATTGGTTTCCATCGCCCATGTGTCAGGGTTATGGCAATACTGGCAACGCATCTGACAGCCCTGCAAAAAGACAATGAAACGAATTCCAGGGCCATCTACCGCCCCAAAACTCTCTGTCGAATGCACCATTCCTGTCACTTGTCCATAGTCAATTGTTTCTTCAGACATCACGTCACCTTCCTTGAAACCGTTTTATAGCTTTATTATATCATGCCTGAAAAGAAAAACCACAGATTTTGTCTATTTTTTAGAAAACAAACTGTTTTTCACTTTCAACTTTCATGATTTTCAAAAATTCTTCTAATCCTTGTCAAAGTCGAATCCATAGAGAGTCGCAAAATAGTCCTCAGGTCGCTCTGCTCTGCGGATTAGTCGTGCACCACCGTCCTCTGTGTAGAGAATCTCTGCTGAACGAAGTTTCGCATTGTACTGGTAACCCATAGAGAATCCATGCGCACCTGTATCATGAATGACTAACAGATCACCAATTTCTGTTTGAGGTAGTTCACGATTAACTGCAAACTTGTCGTTGTTTTCACAAAGTGAACCAACAACATCAACGACTTCCGTCTGACCGTCAGGATTCATCATATTGGTGATGTGGTGATAGGCTCCATACATAGCCGGTCTCATAAGATTGACAGCTGATGCATCTACTCCGAGATAAGTTCGGTAGGTTTTCTTTTTATGGGTTACTTTAGTCACTAGAATTCCATGAGGCGCTAACATAAAGCGACCTAGTTCTGTAAAAATCTTAACTTGACCGAGACTTGCTGGCGTAAGAACTTCTTCATAAACCTGACGAACCCCCTCACCAATTAAAGCAATATCATTTGGCTCCTGGTCCGGACGATAGTTGACCCCGATTCCTCCCGAAAGATTGATGAAGTCCAGCGAAATACCTAACTTTTCCTTGATTTCTACAGCCAGTTCAAAAAGCTGGCGCGCCAATTCTGGATAATAGAGATGAGTCACAGTATTAGAAGCTAGGAAGGAATGAATCCCAAAAGTTTTTGCTCCCTTTTCTTTCAAGATAGCAAAGGCTTCAAAGAGCTGTTCCTTAGTCATCCCGAACTTAGCTTCACCAGGATTATCCATAATATCCGTTCCGAGTTCAAATACGCCACCGGGATTGTAACGGCAAGAGATGATCTCAGGAATCCCCGCAGCGCGCTCTAAATGGTCGATATCTTCAAAGGCATCCAAGTTGATAGTCGCCCCTAATTCACGGGCATAAGCGTACTCCTGGTCTGGTGTATTGTTAGATGAAAACATCATCTCCGCCCCTGTAAACCCAAGCTTATGACTCATCAAGAGTTCTACATAACTAGAACAATCCACTCCACATCCTTCTTCTTGCAAAATCTTCAAGATAGCTGGAGTTGGGGTTGCCTTAACTGCGAAGTATTCTTTAAAGCCTTTATTCCAAGAGAAAGCCTCATTAACTGCGCGTGCTTTCTCGCGAATACCTTTTTCATCGTAGAGATGGAATGGAGTTGGAAACTCTTCAACAATCTTTTCTAAGTCTTCACGTTTAATAAATGGCGTCTTCATAGGGCTCCTTCATATTCATTATCAAAGAAAGGCTGGGACGAAAGTTCCAACCTTTAAGCATCTTATTCTCTCTTATTTTTCTGTTTCGAAGATGTTCCCAACTTCAACTTCAATTTGTTGGTTCTTCACATCAATATTGGTAACTTTTAAGAGCGATTTATAGTCGAACTGCTGTTCACGATCTTCCTGCGCATTATCAGCAAAGACAGCTACACCAGCTAGCTCAGAATCAAACTCTGTTAAAAGGCTAATCATACCGTTAATCGTTCCTCCGCCTTTCAAGAAGTCATCAACAATCAAGACACGACTTCCTGCTTTAAGGCTACGTTTTGAAAGGAACATTTTTTCAATACGGTCACTAGAACCTGAGACGTAGTTAACACTCACAGTTGAACCTTCTGTGATTTTCAAGTCACGACGGACAATGACAAAAGGTACGTTGAGAACATTTGCTACTGCATTTGCAAGTGGAACCCCTTTGGTCGCTACCGTCATAACAGCATCAATCTTTTGGTCCATAAAGCTCTTAGCAATAATACGTCCAATATTTTTCAAAATAGCTGGAGTGCTAAGGAGATCAGACAAATAAATGTAGCCTCCTGGCAGAATGCGGTCGCTCTCTGAAAGTTTATCGCGAAGCTCTTGGATGATTGTTTTAGATTCAAGGGTAGAGATAGAAGGTGTGAAAATAACCCCACCACCAGCACCTGTCACCGTTTGAATATGGCCGATTTCAATTTCTTCAAAGGCGCGCTTAATAATGACAATATCTTCTGAAATAGAAGATTTGGCAGATTCATACTTTTCCGCAAAGGTATTGAGACTGGTTAATTTGTATGGATTGTTAATCAAATAATTGGAAATAACAACCATCCGATCACTTCTTCTTAATTTCATTAGTTATTCACCATTCTTTTTAATTAGTCTTTTTCTCATTATAACACACTAAAGCAAAAAAAACGAACTTTATTGTCTAAATAAAGCTCATTTTTTTAGTTTCTAGTCTAATTTTGGCTTGTAGAAGGAACGATTGTCCATAGCAAAGACTTTATTGGTCATTTCACCCTCATCAACAAGAGCCAGAGCTGTTGACATCATCATCATACTCGCATCCAAATTATCAATCATATGAATAATTTCAGCTTCCATCACACGAGGACGAACAGGACTACCATACTCGAGTAATCCATGGTGGCTGAGAATCACATGGCGCAGAAGCACCACTTCTTCTCGAGTATCATCAATGCCAAGTTCCATAACCGCTTTGGTAATCTCGCTATCAATCAAGGCGATATGTCCGATAAGATTCCCTCTCACTGTATACTCTGTCTGATCCGGACCTGTTAACTCAATAACCTTAGCCAGGTCATGAAGCATAATTCCTGCATAGAGCAAGCTCTTATTGAGTTGTGGGTAGACATCTGCAATTGCCTCTGCTAAACGAACCATAGTCGCTGTATGATAAGCAAGCCCTGTTTCAAAGGCATGGTGGTTGGTTTTTGCAGCTGGATAAGAATAAAATTCTTTATCATATTTGGTATAGAGGGCCCGAACGATTCGTTGCCAGATGGGATTTTCAATCTTGAAAATCATCTGTGCCATGTACTCACGGATTTCTTTAACATCCACTGGTGATTTGACCTTGAAGTCTGCTGGGTCATTGGGTTCGCCAGGCTGAGGTAAGCGAAGGGTAATTTGATTTACCTGTGGAGTGTTGTTGTAAACTTCACGACGCCCTTGCATGTGGACAACCTTTCCTACAGTAAAGGCCTCAACGTTATGAGGTTGGGCATCCCAGAGCTTTCCTTCGATTTCCCCACTATCATCTTGGAAGGTGAAAGCTAGGTAGTTTTTCCCAGCACGCGTCTGTCTCAGATCGGCTGATTTGATTAGGTAAAAGCCTTCGAACAGTTCATCTTTTTTCATGTGACTAATCTTCATATTCTTCCTCATCTTCTTGGAACTGGAGCAAATCAAGCATAGGCTCACCTTCTGACAATTCAATATGTCGGAGAGTTCGCTCAATAGCTGAAGTACGTCGGTTTAACAATTCATCAATATTACCAGTGGCATGTTGGAGGTGTTTTTGCGCTTTAACCAAAATGCCACCAAACTTGCCAAATTCGGTTTTGACGTTGGCTAGAGTTTGGCTAATATGGTCAGCACTCTTTTGGATATTCAGAGTCTTGAAGCCGACCGATAGGGAGTTCAGAAGGGCTGACAAGGTACTTGGTCCCGCAACGATAATCTGCTCCTCCCGTCTCAAACCATCAAAGAAAATCGGATTTCTAACGATTTCTGAGTAAAGACCTTCTGTCGGAACAAACAGAACTCCAAAATTGGTCGTCCTTGGCGGTGCTATGTACTTGCTCTTGATATCTTTGGCAAAACGCTTAACGCTTGTTTGGAGGGATTTGCGACAACTTTCGATTTCATCCTTATCACCTGCTTCATAGGCTTCTTCCAGACGGTAATAATCTGCCAGTGGAAACTTAGAATCAATCGGTAGATAGACATATTCCTGGTCACCTTGTCCAGGTAACTTGATGGCGTATTCCACACGTTCACTAGAGTTTTCAACCGTTGCAAATTCTCGTTCATACTGGGCAGGTGTCATGATATCTTCAATAATCTGTCCCAGTTGTAATTCTCCTAGAATTCCTCGAGTTTTTGTACCAGATAAGACCTTATTAAGAGCGCCGACATCACGGGCAACCGTCTGCATTTCTCCAAGGCCGCGATTGACAGATTCCAGTTGTTTTGAAACTGTCTCGAAAGACGCTTGCAAGCGTGTCTGCAAGGTCTTTTCTAACTTTTCCTCGACCGTTTGGCGCATCTGCTCTAAACGTTGCTCATTTGACTCCTGCAAGGCCTGTAGTCTTTGGTCAGTCTTATCTCTGGTTTGGAGGAGGTTTTCATTCATCTCCTGTCGAACCTGAGTCAGACCTTGGTGCAACTCGATTCGCACCTCCTGCAAACGGTCGCTAACAACCACTTCAAGATTTTTTTGGTCAAGCTGACTAGACTGTCTGGCTTGCTCAAATCTATAATCTAACTGATCTGAAAGGTTATCTGCCTGGTCTTCTAAACTTTTGGTCAGGTATTTCTCCTGCCTATCCTGCCTTTGCCAAATAAGAAAGAGGCCGGCTAGGTTAGCAATTAGTAACAGTAGTAATATAATCTCCATCCTATCTCCTGTCCTTGCTATGCAGTACAACCACATAGCCATCTGGGCAAGTCACCGAAACTCCCCTATCTATATATTCGTTAGAAGCGTAAACTTTCTTAAAGAAAAAATTCGCCTCCGTCAGTTCATACTTGGCTCCGATAATAGTCAACTGACTATCCCGAACCGGCATAAAGGCCAGATAATCGTAGTCCGAACGTGGCTCTAGTTGACTGGTCCCTTCTGGGCAATAGCTAATCAAGTTTTGCCCATCCTCAATCTCTATTTGGCGCATATAGGGCGCCAATTTGGGATTGCTGGGTAGAAAGACATTAGCCAGCATATGATCGATGCGACCACCTAGGGCACCAAAAATGGTCACCTGAGCCTGAGGATTTTTTTCAAAAATCGTTAAAAGTGCTAGTTCCAGATCGGTATCATCCTTCTCTGGCTGAGCTTGGACAAAGTGCTGGGCACGTTCTTGAATCAACTGACCTTCTTCTACAGTCACAGAATCAAAATCCCCAACTGCTAAAGCAAGAGGAAGTTCTTCTTCCAATACCCAGAGTGAGCCTCGATCCACACCGACAAAACAGTCAAAATCTGTCCGGTAGTGACCGCGGTCTCCCCCTGCAAAAACTGCAGCTTTAGTCCAGTTGATTTCTGAGAGCTTGCACTCGTTCATTGACATCTCCCTTAAAAACATAGGATCCTGCTACAAAGACTGTAGCACCAGCTTCTTTGGCTTGAGCAATCGTTTTATCATCAATCCCGCCATCCACTTCAATCTCAAAGTTCAGTCCTTTTTCTTCACGAAGGGCAACTAACTCACGAATCTTATCCATGGTTTCAGGTAGAAAGGCTTGACCACCAAAACCAGGGTTAACCGTCATGACCAAAACTTGATCAACTAAGTAAAGAACGTACTTGATAGCCTCAACGGGCGTTCCAGGATTAATGACAACCGAAGGTTTAACACCGAGAGAACGAATCTTTTGAAGAGCGCCATGAATATGAGGTGTCGCTTCAACATGGATGCTGATGATGTCAGCTCCTGCACGCGCAAAATCCTCTAAATGATGTTCTGGGTTAGAGACCATCAAGTGACAGTCAAAGACCATCTTACTATGAGGTCGAAGACTTTCGACTACACCTGCACCAAAGCTGATCTGAGGTACAAAGTGACCATCCATGATATCGATATGGGCGTATTCTGCCCCAGTTGCTTCAAGGCGTTTAATTTCACGTTCAAAGTTGGCATAATCTGCTGCCAGAATTGACGGAGCAATCTTGTATTGAGACATAGGTTTCTCCTTATTTTGGAATTTTTTTGCTGACTTTTTTATAGGTTTCTCTGCGATTTTCAATCTCACTGAGGAATTGTAGATAGTTGTCGAAACGGAAGTTTGCAATGATGCCCTCTTCTACTGCTGGTTTCACTGCACAAGATGGTTCATGAGTATGCGTACAAGTACGGAACTTACAGTCGCGACTGACACTAGCAATCTCTGGAAAGGCCTGGTTCAGCTCTTCAGCACTTGATACTTCATAATCTAGCGACGAAAAACCTGGTGTATCTGCGATTTTGCCTCCATTTAGGTTGTAAAAACTAACAGCTCGAGTGGTATGACGACCACGGCCTAGACTATCAGAGATTTCTCCCGTCTCTAGATTGAGGTCAGGAGCAATTTTATTAAGCAGGGTTGACTTCCCAACACCTGTCTGCCCCATAAAGACTGTCACTTTGTCTGTCAACAAGGGTAAAAGTTCTTCTTTACTCGTCACAAAATCGTAACCAATAGCACGATAGGTTTTCTCGTAGAAATCCAGTTCTCTCCTATCCTCTAGTAAGTCCATTTTGGAAATATAGACGATAGGATGAATGTCCTTGTGCTCTAAAAGAACCAAAAAACGATCCAACAAGTTGCTATTAAAGTCAGGTTCTTTAACGGACATAATGACAACGGCTTGGTCAATATTGACAATGGGTGGACGAACCAGACTATTTTTTCGTTCATGAATCTTGAGAATATAACCTTCAGAATTTTCCTCCGCAGAAAAATCTACCCAATCTCCAACATAGGGTGTGTGGCCTTTTTTACGAAAATTCCCACGCGCGCGTGTTTGATAAACCTGACCATCACTTTCCACATAGTAGAAACCCGCTAAGGCTTTAATGATTTGTCCCTGCATCTTAGAGCCCTTGTCCTTTAAGCGCATCTGCTAGACTAGCAAATTCTGCCAAGCTGAGAGCTTCACCACGTACAGATGGTGACAAGCCTGCTTGGTCCAAAGCCTTGGTCAATTTATCCTTGACTTCTTCAGACTTCCCAAAGTAACCTGTCAAGTTGTTCCACAAGGTCTTACGACGATGAGTAAAACTAGCCTTGGAAACTTTAAAGAAGAAGTTCTCATCTTTTACTGCTACAGCAGGTTCTGGACGGCGTACCATTTTTAAGATAGCTGAATCTACGTTGGGCGCTGGCACAAATACTGTACGAGGCACGATAAAGGCAACCTTGGCCGTCATGTAATACTGAACTGCAATTGACAAGCTACCGTATGCCTTGGTATTTGGCTTAGCAGAGATACGATCTGCCACTTCTTTTTGCATCATGACCACAAACTCACTAAAAGGAATACCACTTTCAATCAAGTGCATGAGAATAGGCGTCGTGATATAGTAAGGCAAGTTGGCTACTACCTTAATAGGCAGGTCAGGATTTTTAAAATTTTGGATATGTTGCGCTAGGTCAACTTTTAGAATGTCCTCGTTGACTACGGTCACATTATCAAAATCACGCAGAGTATCCGCTAGAATTGGCACCAAACGGTGGTCAATCTCAAAGGCCATGACTTGAGCTGCACGCTCAGCTAAAAATTCCGTCAAAGCACCAATCCCTGGACCGATCTCGATGACATTGACCTGGTCATCAATTTCAGCCGTATCCACAATTTTTTGAAGGATATTGGTATCGGTCAAGAAATTTTGTCCGAAGGATTTTTTAAAGGTAAAACCGTGACGCTCCAGCACTGCCTTGGTCACGCTATAATCTGCAATTCTCATTTATTCTCTTTTCTAATATTAAAGAACTTTCTAATCTTGAGCTCTTCCTTCTTGTTCCTCACTAAGCTTTTGCATGTCTCTAAAAGCTGTTAGGCTAACATAGGCACCCGCTTCATAGTATTCCGTTGGGTTAATGGCATAGTCAAAAACTTCAATCATGCCTCCTGCTTCTTCTATCATGCCATTCCACTTTTCATCAAAGACCATTCTCAGACGTTTCCAATCAGTAAATACTGGAACAGAATTTCTGCCATTTTTTCCTTCTTTGACTGGAATGTTAAAACTGGAATCTTTTTCCAAGACAAAGGAGTTCCCTTCCTGACTCTCTCCCTTAAATTCCGAAGCTGCATCTAAAGGCAATAGGAATTTTGCTTTAGGCATAGCTTCTGAGAAGAACTTATAATAGAGTTTATAAAGTAATTCTTGCTCTTCCGTAATCGGATAATCTAGTTGCCCCATCAACAGCATCCATCTTACCAGGTCAGGATTCATGACAGGCACTTGTATTTCTGGTAAATCAGAAAAATCTGGTTTTTGAACCAAGGCAGAGGCACTGATGCTGACTTCCTTGGAATTAAAGATTGCTCCCAAGGCACCATTTAGGTAAAAGGCTGTCCCTAGGAAATTTTCAATCCCTTTTTTATCTTCCGTATTTTCAATCAGTTTTACGACTGAATTTGGTCGACTATCAATGGTTTCCTTGAATTGGCGATACCAAGATGGGGTCAAAAGCATGATCATGGGATCAGTACACAGATAACCTTCCTCACCTCTGTCATAAGTAGTTGAAAAGAGATAAGGTTCGCCTGTTTTTTCAGAATAAACTGCATAAATAGAATCTGCTACTAACAACTTGTCTTTGACGATTTCCGCGAGACGTTCCAACTTGCGAGTGTTGGCTTGATAGCTTTCTTCACTTTCAGTTTCCTGATTTTGACGGCATTTCCATAAAAAGAGACGTAAAATCTCTACACTGTCATCAAGGCTAGCTGCCAAATAGTCTTCATTTGTTAACTGACCCTCTTGGATGGCTACAAAAGCACGATAAAGAGCATCTGAATAAGCAGACAAGCGAGTCTCTTCATCCACACCTGGGCTATAAAGTACACTTCCTTTTTTCAATTTATCCAAAGAAGGATTCCTATCAACCACTAGATGGGCAAGAACTTCATCAGTTAGACTATCTGCATCTTTGTTTTGACTGCTGAGTTTTTTAACCTCTACAGTACCAAGACTTTCCATTCCTTGGTCGGGATTGCAAAACTGCAACTGATCTCCAACCTTGATACTACCTTCTAGACTCCCAACAATCAATAATTGGTTCGTTTCCTTCATCGGGAACAGATCTAGAACACCCACGCAAGCATTGCCTTTCGCCTCTTCTACTTCCTTATTGGATTCATTTGTTTCAGTAGGTTTTGTTGCTTCTGTCTTTTTTAAAAAATCAAAGATTCCCATAACTTTTCCTCATCATCTCCACTTAACTCAATTCCTATGGAGTCACTTTTCTAATGCTTGCTACCAAGCCTGATTAAACCGTATATGATTACTTCTATTGTATCACATTCCCTCCACATTTTGGGGGAGTTTCTCAATTATCATAATATTTCATGGCCTCTTCAATTTCTGCCAAACTGATACCAAATAACTCTAAACGTTTAAGAAGTTGTTTCCCATTGGAATAACCGATGCGAAGATTCTCTCCTAAATATTCTCTGCGTTTTCGGCTATCTGCTCCAGCTAGAAAACCAAGGCGAATCAAGTCACTACGGCTAATATCAAAGTCGCTTTCTACTTCAAACTGCTCAGTTACTTGTTCCAGCGCTGTTCTCAAGTCTTCGTAGCTAGCATGCTCAATTCCTAGAGAACGTCCCTTGGTCTTAGATTTTGGCACTGCCTCATCACGTTTGAGAAAGGCGTGCTGAACTGTCGGAATGGCCGTCATAATCATCCGACGAATGCGTTCCCCGTTAAAATCAGGATCCGTAAAGACAATCACCCCATAACGTTGGTGTAGACGTTGGATTCGTTCAAGGTCCTGTTCATTGATAGCCGAGCCACGAGTCTCATAGGTCTCCACATCAAAATAACGTTTGAGATTGGCCGTATCATCGCGTCCTTCTACCACGATGACTTGGGAAATTTTCTCTTTCATGATTCACGTTCCAATCCAAAGATGCCTTCTGCATTAGCACTTGTCACTTCTGCCAATTCTTCTGTCGTCATACCACGCAAGTCTGCAATAAAGTCTACTACATAGCGCGTGTAAGCTGTCTTGTTTTCACGACCACGCTTGGGTACTGGGGCTAAATAAGGGGCATCTGTCTCTACCAAAATCTTATCCAAAGGTAAACCTTTAGCTGCCTCCTGTATGTCAGTCGCTTTTTTAAAGGTTACTACTCCAGAAAAGGAAATGGTCATGCCAAGCTCCACAAACTTCTCCGCCCAATCCAAAGAACCTGAAAAGGAGTGCATAATCCCACCACGTGGACCGACTCCCTCACTCTTAATAATTTCATAGGTATCTTCGAGCGCATCACGGGTGTGAACCACAAAAGGTAAATCTAATTCCTTAGATAGCTGAATCTGACGACGAAAAACCTTTTCTTGAACTTCCTTAGATGCCGTCATCCAGTGGTAGTCCAAACCAATCTCGCCCAAGGCAACAACTTTTGGATGTTTTAGTTTTTCTAGCAAGTAATTCTCAACATCCGTTGTATAGGTTCCTGCTTCCGTTGGATGCCAGCCAATCGTCGCATAGAGTTGGCCATACTTATCCACTAGTTCAAGAGCACGCTCAATAGTCGGTTTGTCAAAACCAACAATATTCATCCGAGTTACGCCCATTTCAGCCGCTAAGGCAAGTTCTTCTTCTTCGCGTCCCAAAAATTCTTCCACATTCAAGTGGGTATGAGTATCAAAAATCATTTATATTTCCTCGTTTTTTCTACCTTCTATTATACCAAAAAAACTAGCCTCATCCTTATAGGAAAAAATATTTTGAAATCATTCATTTTTTCTTGACGACTTTTTTTCATAGCAGTATAATAACTCTTGTTGAAATTTTCAGAAAAGGAAAGAAAATGTTTACAAAACTAAAATATACCTTTATCGGTCGTCCCCTTAAATCCTTAACTGAAGGCGAGGGAGGACTACTTGGAAAAACGCAGGCACTCGCAATGCTATCAAGTGATGCCCTATCTTCTATCGCTTATGGACCTGAACAGGTCGTTCTCGTATTGGCTAGTCTTTCTCCGCTTGCTATCTGGTGGAGTCTCCCTATTGGCATTTTTGTCCTCTTACTATTAGCTAGCCTGACCATTTCTTATAGACAAATCATCCATGCCTACCCTCAAGGTGGAGGTGCCTATATGGTTACTCGAGAAAACCTCTCTCCTGAGTTAGGTTTGATTGCTGGGGGAAGTCTGCTTGTCGACTATATGCTAACAGTAGCCGTATCAGTGGCTGCAGGTGCGGATGCAATCACTGCTGCACTTCCCGCACTCCATCCTTACAACCTCCACATCTCCATTTTTCTGGTCTGTTTGCTCATGCTTTTGAATCTGCGAGGCTTGAGGGAATCTGCTAGTTCTCTGATGATTCCGGTCTACCTCTTTATCTTTAGTACAGTCTTCCTCTTATTGTTTGGTATCTTCCAACTATTGACAGGTTCTCTAAGCTATCATGCAACTTCTGCAATTGGTCAAACTGTCCCAAGTCTCTCAATTGTCCTGATTTTAAGAGCCTTTACCAGCGGTTCAGCTTCATTAACTGGGGTTGAAGCCATCTCAAATGCTGTTCCATTTTTCAAGACCCCTAAAGAAAAGAACGCAGCTCAGACACTGACCATCATGTCTCTGATTCTTGGATTTCTCTTTGCAGGAATTACTTTCCTAAACTACTGGATGGGGATTACACCTCAACACGGAGAAACAATCCTCTCACAAATGGCTAAAGGAATTTTAGGGGATTCAGCTCTCGGTCAGGTTGTTTATTATCTCTTCCAATTTTCAACAGCTCTCATCCTTGCCGTAGCTGCAAATACTGGTTTTTCTGCCTTTCCGATGTTGGCTTACAATATGGCTAAAAACAAGTACATGCCCCATCTCTTTATGGAGAAGGGAGATCGCCTAGGTTACTCAAACGGTATCTTAACACTAGCCTTTGGCGCTATGATTCTTCTGCTCATTTTTAACGGAAATACGGAACGCTTGATTCCTCTCTATACTATCGGAGTTTTCGTTCCTTTTGCACTTTCTCAAACAGGGATGATTCGCCATTGGAAAAAAGAAAAAGGCTCTCATTTCTTAAAATCTGCCTTTGCAAATATCCTCGGTGCCATCATTTGTTACGCTATCGTTCTTATTCTACTCCTCTTCAGACTTGGAGATATCTGGCCATTCTTCCCAATTATCCTGGTCCTAACCTTCCTATTTCTGTCCATCCACAGTCATTACCAAAAAGTGGCCAAGCAACTTCGACTTTATGAAGGGATTCAAAAACAAAGCTACGATGGCAATGTCGTCCTTGTCTTAGTAGGAAATGTTACTCGAGTCAGTGTTGGAGCGATTAATTACGCTCAAAGCATAGGAGATGAAGTTTTGGCTATGCACATTTCCACCAAGGAAACTGAGGAAAAAGACCAAGAAATCCTCCAAGAATTTGCCGACTACTTCCCAAATATTACTCTTAAAAACATTAATACCAGCTATCGCGATATTATCACACCTACAGTTCGATATGTTCGAAAGATTTCTCAAGAAGCCAAGAAAAAGAACTACACGGTTACAGTTCTTGTACCCCAATTTATCCCTAACAAACCTTGGCAAAATATCCTCCACAATCAAATGAGCCTTAAATTAAAATATGCTCTCAGATGGCACGAAGATGTCGTCGTTGCTAGCTACTCTTATCATTTGAAAGAATAAAGAAAAGCTCAAAATCAGAGAAATTATCTTCTGATCTTGAGCTTTTTCTATATGTGATTTTTTCAAGACGTCTTCTAAAATGTTTATTCTCAATCAATAACTTTAGAAAACAATCTTTTTAAATAAAAGAAAAATCAGTAGGCTCGAGTTCCTACTGACTTCTTTGTTTCATTTGTTTGGATTATGCAGCCAAAACTTTGCGTCCTTTACGACGACGAGCTGCCAATACGCGACGACCGTTTTTAGTTGACATACGGTTACGGAATCCGTGTTTGCGCGCACGACGAAGTTTACTTGGTTGATAAGTACGTTTCACGATGAATACCTCCTCATAGATTTTGTATTCGTTTAGCCGGCTATAAAGTGATCAGTTACTAAACATACTTTACTATTCTATCTGATTCTTACGTATTTGTCAATAGCTCTGACAAATGTTTCCAGCTTTTTTGCTATGAAAGCCTTATCTACGATACTGCTTCAAGAAGCGAGTCATCTTTTCCTGTATTTGGGCCAACTCATCGACACGTGGTAGATAAACGATACGGAAGTGATCTGGTTCTTTCCAGTTAAAGCCACGTCCATGTACCAAAAGCACTTTTTCTTGTTTCAAGAAATTAAGGACAAATTGTTCATCGTCATCGATACGGTACATATTGCGGTCGATTTTAGGGAAGATATAAAGACCTGCTTTTGGCTTAACAGCTGATAAACCAGGGATATCTTGAATGGCATTATAAATAAAGTTTCTTTGCTCATAGATACGACCACCAGGAAGAAGCAACTCATCCACTGACTGGTGACCACCTAGTGACGTTTGAACCACCTGTTGAGCAAGGACGTTCGAACAGAGACGCATGTTTGAGAGCATGTTGAGACCTTCAATGTAGCCCTTTACATGATGTTTAGGTCCAGACAAGACCATCCAACCAACACGGAAACCAGCGATACGGTGAGATTTAGACAAACCATTCATGCTGACACAGAAAAGGTCTGGAGCCAAACTAGCGACTGGTGTGTGGACATTGCCATCCATCACCATACGGTCGTAAATTTCATCCGCAAAGATAATCAAGTCATTTTGACGAGCAATCTCGATGATATCTAGTAAGAGTTCTTTAGGATAGAGAGCCCCCGTTGGGTTATTCGGATTGATCAAAACAATGGCCTTGGTATTTGAACTAATCTTAGACTTGATATCATCTAGGTCTGGATACCATTCCGCTTCTTCATCACAGACGTAGTGAACGGCATTTCCCCCAGCCAAGCTGACAGCAGCAGTCCAAAGAGGATAGTCAGGCATAGGAACCAAGACCTCATCGCCATTATCCAAAAGCCCTTGCATAGACATAACGATTAGCTCACTAACCCCATTTCCAAGGTAGATATCATCAATATCCACATTGGGGAATTTCTTCAGTTGACAATACTGCATGATGGCCTTGCGAGCTGAGAAAATCCCTTTGGAGTCAGAATATCCCTCACTATCACGCGCATTCATAATCAAGTCGTGGATAACCTCATCTGGAGCCGTAAAGCCAAACTCAGCTGGGTTTCCTGTATTTAGACGCAAAATCTTTTCACCATTTGCGCGCATGCGCATCGCTTCTTCCAAAACTGGACCACGGATATCATAAGCCACATGCTCTAATTTTATTGATTTGTTAAATTCTTTCATTTGAGTTCCTCTATTCATCAGGATAGTTAATATTATACCACTCCAAAAAGAAATCGTAAATCTCCCAGTACTATTCCACAAAAAAACCTTGCTTAACGCAAGGTAACAGGACAAATCCGATTTCTTTCTATTTTTGGAGAAGAAAGAGTAGATATACTTCTCTAAAAAGCTGGACAAATTGGACCAAAATCTTTGTAGAGAAACTCTGGTGATCGAAAACAAAGTCATTGTAAGGGATGGTAATTGCATGAACAAAAGAATTTCTACTTCTATCCAGCAAAACGCAAAGAAAAAATAAGTAGACTAACCAACATTAGGAATAATGTTAGACTATGCCGAGTCTAGCTGTAAAAATACCATCTCACTAACTTATTTCCTTGCCCTGTCAATTCATATTATACACTAAAATCTTTGCATTTTCAAACAAGTATACATATAAAAAGAACTCAATATTTGAGCTCTTTTTGTATGCTATTTTGCAATTTCTGCCAACATTTTCTCAATGTGTTGGATTGATTTTTCACGTCCAAGCAAGTAGATGGTATCTGGCAATTCAGGACCATGCATTTCACCTGAAACGGCGATACGGATTGGCATGAAGAGATTTTTCCCTTTGATACCAGTTTCCTTTTGGACTGCTTTGATTTGTGGGAAGATATTTTCTACCACAAACTCATCGTCTGACATGGCTTCGAGTTTGGCTTTAAAGGCTTCAAGTACAGTCGGAACGGTTTCACCAGCCATGACTTCTTTCTCTGCTTCTGTCAATTCTGGGAAATCTGAGAAGAAAAGGTCTGTCAATGGAACAATTTCGTCCACTGACTTCATTTGTGGTTTGTAGAGTTCCACCAATTTCTCAGCCTTGTCTGTCAAACGTCCTGCTTCTTCAAGGAATGGTTTTGCCATTTCAAAGATAGTCTCAAGATCCGCATTCTTAATGTACTCATTGCTCATCCAGTCCATTTTCTTCTGATCGAAGGCTGCTGGAGACTTGCTGAGACGGTTTTCATCAAAGAGGTTAATGAGTTCTTGACGAGAGAAGATTTCATCTTCCCCACCAGGATTCCAGCCAAGAAGAGCGATGAAGTTAAAGACTGCTTCTGGAAGGTACCCTTTCTTACGGTAATCTTCGATAAACTGAAGGGTGTTCGTATCACGTTTAGATAACTTCTTACCAGTTTCAGAGTTGATAATCAAGGTCATGTGACCAAATTCAGGTGCATCCCAACCAAGCGCTTCATAGACCATGAGTTGTTTTGGTGTATTGGCAATGTGGTCATCTCCACGGATGACGTGAGAAATTTGCATATCATGGTCATCAATGACAACGGCAAAGTTGTATGTTGGGTAACCATCTTTCTTTTGGATAACCCAGTCCCCACCGATATTGCCACCTTCAAATTCGATATCGCCTTTAACCATATCATGCCACTTGTAAATACCAGACTCATTCACTGCCAAACGAACCGTCGGGATAATCCCCGCTGCTTCACGTTCTGCAACGTAAACTGCTTTTTCTTCTTGGCTCATACCAAGGTATTCGTTAATGTAGCGAGGTGTTTCACCTGCTGCTTCTTGACGTTCACGTTCTGCTGCTAGTTCTTCTTCTGTAACGTAAGATTTGTAGGCTTTTCCTTCAGCTAAGAGTTGGTCGATATATTTTTGATAGAGTTCCAAACGCTCAGACTGGCGGTAGTTTTCATGAGTCTCTGGACTTTCATCCCAGTCCATGCCTAACCAACGAAGGTTTTCAAGCTGTGAACGTTCTCCGTCTTCGACATGACGTTTGCGGTCAGTATCTTCGATACGGATGATAAAAGTTCCACCATGGTGGCGTGCATACAAATAGTTAAACAATGCTGTACGGGCATTACCGATGTGTAATAGTCCTGTTGGACTTGGTGCGTAACGCACACGAATATCTTTTGACATATCTTCTCCTATAAAGTCTCTAGGCGTCTGCCTTTTTGCTCTCTATATTATATCACAAGTCTCGCCAGAGTCCAATTTCTCTTTTCGAGAAAAAGCAAAAAGAGTGGTAAAACCACTCTTTTTTATTCTATTATAGACGAGCGTTAAGTTCTTTGCTCAATTCTTCAAATCCTGGTTTACCAAGAAGGGCAAACATGTTACGTTTGTAAGCTTCAACACCTGGTTGGTCAAATGGGTTGATGGCATTCAAGTAACCTGAAAGGGCGATGGCCAATTCGAAGAAGTAGATCGTGTAACCAAGAGTGAAGGCATCTTGCTCAGGAAGAGTCACGTACATGTTTGGTACGTCACCGTCAGTGTGGGCAAGAAGAACACCGTCAGTTGCTTTTTTGTTTACAAAGTCAACGTCTTTCCCTTGAAGGTAGCCAAGTCCGTCAAGGTCTTCTTCCAAAGTAGGGATGATCACGTTCTTACGAGGTTTGTCAACACGGACAACTGTTTCAAACATGATACGAGTTCCTTCTTGGATAAATTGACCCAATGAGTGCAAGTCTGTTGAGAAGTTAGCTGAAGTTGGGTAAATCCCTTTTTGGTCTTTCCCTTCTGACTCACCAGCCAATTGTTTCCACCATTCTGAGAAGTATTGAAGGGATGGCTCGTAGTTTACCAAGATTTCAGTTGCATAACCTTTACGGTAAAGGATGTTACGAACAGCTGCATATTGGTAAGCTTCGTTTTCAGAGATTTTATCTGAAGTATAGTCTTTACGAGCTGCGTTAGCACCTTCCATAAGGGCTTTGATGTCTGCACCTGACGCAGCGATTGGAAGCAATCCAACTGCTGTCAATACTGAGAAGCGTCCACCGATATCATCTGGAACAACAAATGTTTCCCAACCGTTAGCATCTGCTTCAACCTTAACAGCACCTTTTTGGCGGTCAGTTGTTGCGTAGATACGTTTGTTAGCTTCTTCTTGTCCGTATTTCTTAACCAAAAGTTCTTTGAAGACACGGAAAGCAATCGCTGGTTCAGTTGTTGTACCTGATTTAGAAATCACGTTTACTGAGAAATCTTTATCTGAAACGTACTCTACCAAGTCAGCAAGGTAAGTAGATGAGATTGAGTTCCCAGCGTAAAGGATTTGTGGTGCTTTACGTTCTTCTTTTGTTTGCAAGTTTGCAAAGTGGTGGTTCAAGAAGTCAATGGCAGCTTTCGCTCCAAGGTAAGATCCACCGATACCGATAACCACCAAAACATCGCTGTCTGCTTTGATTTGCTCAGCAGCTTTCAAGATGCGGTCAAATTCTTCGCGGTCATAGTTTTCAGGAAGGTCCAACCAACCCAAGAAGTCGCTACCAGCACCAGTTCCTTTACGGATCAATTCGTCTGCTGCTGTAACTTGTGCTTGCATGTATTCCACTTCATGTGGTGCAACAAATTTGTCTAATACTTTTGAATAATCAAATTTAATATGTGACATAGTATTCCTCCAAAATTTCTTCTTTTCTATCATAACGCTTACTAACAATTTTTTCAAGTTTTTATACTAAAAATTTCCAATTTTTATCACAATTCAAACGTTTGCGTAAAAACACGATTCTATAAAGATTCGTAAATAATGAATAAAAAAACGACTAAGATTCTAGTCGTTATAATTCATTCAATAAATACTCAAATAATTCTAAGTTGCCATCTTCTTCATTGACCAAGAATTCTGGATGCCACTGCAAGCCGATAATGCGGTGTTCGTCGATAGATTCGATTGCTTCAACAGTTTGATCACGTGGATCCACAGCCGTCACACGGAAATTGGGTGCCAGATCTTTAATGCTCTGACGATGCACTGAATTAACCTGACTTTCTTTACCAAACAATTTAGATACTACACTGCCATCCACTGTCTCAATAGAATGTGAAGTCCCAAAAGGTAGACCTTGCCAATGACCTTCAATATCCTGATTGAGTGTCCCACCAAAGGCAACGTTGACAAGCTGAACGCCACGGCAAATGGCTAAGATTGGCTTGTTCTGACGCAAGGCTTCTTGTAGAAGAGCTAGCTCAAACTCGTCGCGAGTTAGGTTATAGTCGTCGCTATCAATTGTTTTTTCCTCACCATAAAACTGAGGATGAACATTTTGTCCCCCAGTCAAGATGAGTTTATCAATCATTTCTACATAGTCATGGACCACCGACTCATCACCAACTGGAATGACCAAAGGAAGTCCGCCAACCTGACGAATACTCTCAGCAAATTTACAAGAGACTGATGAATGAATATTTTTTCCTTCTGCGTCCACAGGACATAGATTTGCTGCAACTCCAACAACTGTTCTTGCCATCACTGATTTCCTTTCCTTCTCCATTGATAATCTTATCTTATCATCCTTGCCCACTCCTGTCTAATATGTATTTTTTAAGTCCGTGATAAAAATTTTTTATCAGAAAAAGTTGCCCAAAATTAGGACAACTTTTTTGCTTATACTCAATGAAAATCAAAGAGCAAACTAGGACGCTGACGTGGTTTGAAGAGATTTTCGAAGAGTATTATTCAAAGACAAATTGATTGTGATAAAGTTCGGAGTAAAAACCTCCAAGCTTGAGCAATTCGTGATGATTTCCTTGTTCGATAACCTCACCATCCTTAAGAACAATAATCTGATCTGCATTGAGAATAGTTTTCAAGCGATGGGCAATCACAAAACTAGTTCTTCCTGCTACAATTGCCTCCATGGCATTTTGAATCTTGCTCTCTGTTACAGTATCCACGTTTGATGTTGCCTCATCCAAAATTAAGACCTGAGGATCTGTCATCAAGGTACGAGCAATAGAAATCAACTGCTTCTGACCGGTTGAGAATACGCTCTGATCATCATTAATCAGAGTATCGTACTTATCTGGTAGACTTTCGATATATTCATGGATATGCGTAGCCTTAGCTGCCGCTTCTACCATTTCTTGACTAGCATCAGGGGCACCAAAGCGAATATTGTCTCGGATGGTTCCGCTAAATAAAACTGAATCCTGTAAGACAATTCCCACCTTGCTTCGCAAGCTATCCAAATCAAACTCGCGAATATCTGTTCCATCAAAGCTGATACTACCTGCATCCACATCATAAAAACGATTGATTAAGTTCATGATGGTTGTTTTCCCTGAACCTGTCGGACCAACTACCGCAATCATTTTCCCTTTTAGAGCTGAAATGCTGACATCTTTTAGAATCGGTTTCCCTGGCAGGTAGGAGAAGTCTACCTTGCGAATCTCTACACCCTCTCGCAATTCTGTGAAAACTGGAGCATCTTGAGGACGAATCTCTTCTTCTGCATCAAACATTTCTTGGATACGTTCTGCACCTGTAAAGGCCAGTTGCAAACTTCCCCAGCTCGCTGCCAATTGGATAATGGGTTGGTAATATTGCTGAGAAAACTGGGTAAACATGACAATCAAACCCAGAGCTGTCGCTGTCTCGATATTCTGATCATTCAGTAAGACAGCTGAACCGACAAAAATAACAATAGCTGTATTGACCAAGCTCATTCCGTTCATGACAGGAAAGAGAATTCCTGAAAACATTCTGCCCTTAAAAGTTGCTTTACGGACACGCTCGTTTTGCTCAACAAAACCTGCGATCACATCATCTTGAATACCCTGAACGATAACGGCTTTTTGACCTGAAATACTCTCATCCATGTAGGCGTTTAGCTTCCCAACCTCTTTTTGCTGAAGATTGGTATATTTTCTTGCCAATTTCAAAATGACAATCAAAATGATGACAGCTATCGGAGTACTAGCAATCGTAATCAAAGCCAAGGTCACATTTTTTGCGAACATGACAATCAGCAAGCCAATATAAAGGGCAATATTGGTCATCACAGACACCAGACTTTCGTTAAAAGCCTGTAGGATGTTATCCAAATCACTGGTAAAACGTGACAGGATATCACCATCTTGATGGCGGTCAAAGAAGGAAACAGTCAAGCGAGAAAGTTTGCCAAAAAGGCCCTTACGCATCTCATTTGTCGATTCGGCAATAATACGGCTCATCAAAACCATATAGATAAGACTCGACACCACGAGCACAATCAAAATATAAGCAAGATTGACCAGGAGTCCTAATAGACTTTGCCAAACCATATCAGGATTTCCATTTTGATAAGCTATAACCAAATTAGCCAGTTCTGTGACTGTTTGACCTGCAAATACTGGAAAGAGGGCTTGTGCAATCGTTGCAATGATAATCATAGCAATAACAACGACAAAGGATATCTTATAAACTTTAAAATAGTTCCAAAAGAATTCAAATGTCTTCATCCTACTCCTCCTTTCCTTTTTGCGTCTCGTAAATTTCACGATAAACTGGGTTTGATGCAACCAAGTCAGCGTGTTTGCCTTGACCAATCAAGCGACCTTGGTCAAGCACTAAAATTTTATCAGCATGCACAACAGAGCTAATCTTTTGTGCGATGATAATCGTAGTCGTCCCCTTCAAATCCTTGTTGAGGGCTTCTTGAACCAAACGTTCCGATTTGGCATCAAGGGCAGAGGTTGAATCATCAAAAATCAAGATACGAGGATTGCTGACAATCCCACGCGCAATAGACATTCTTTGTTTTTGTCCACCAGAAAAGTTAGTCCCACGTTCCTCAACCGGACTTTCAAAGGCCAAGTCCATACGACTAATAAATTCACTGGCCTGGGCGATGCGAGCTGCGCGTTCCATTTCTGAAACTGTCGCATCTCCCTTACCTTGTCTGAGATTATCTGCGATAGTTCCACTAAAGAGAATGGCTTTTTGTAGGACGATAGAAACTGTCTTACGAAGCGTCCCTTCACTAACTGTCCGAATATCCTTTCCACCAATCTTGATCGAACCTTGCTGAGGATCAAATAATCGTGGAATCAACTGAGCCAAGGTTGATTTCCCTGCACCAGTTGCTCCGACAACCCCAACCATTTCACCAGCTGCGATATCGAAGGATACATCTTTTAGGATAGGTTCTTCATCATTTGGATAGGTAAAGGTAACATTTTCAAAACTGAGACTTCCTTCCAATTCTTCATCTTCCACATCATTGAAAGTCATAGCTGGTTCTGTATCAAGGATTTCACGAATACGACGAAGGGAAATCATAGCACGAGTGACTGAATTCCCCAAAAATCCAACCATGACGATGGTAAAGATAATCTGACTCAGGTAGTTTACAAAGGAAGCAATGGAACCAACTACTGATGGATCTGACTCTGCCATACCTGCTACAAGCCAGATTGAGAGAAAAACAGCCCCGTAAGAAATCAACATCATTGCAGGTTGCATAACAGAAAAGGCATAACCGATATAAAGGTTTTCTCCCAACAATTCATCTGACACCTGCGTAAATTTATCAAACTGATCTTTTTCTCGGACAAAAGACTTAACCACGCGCACACCACGCAAATTTTCTTTAGCAATGGCATTGATACGCTCTAGTAAGGTCTGGAATTTTGCAAAGCGCGGTCCCACAACTCCCATCATAAAACCCATTATGGCAACAATCAGAACGACCATGAGAACTAGCACCCACCACAGCGAAGGCAGAGTGACAACGGCTAATATAAAGGAACCAATAAATAAAATCGGTAGTCGAAAGAGGATTTGGAAGGTCATCATAACGACGTTTTGAATCTGATTGATATCGTTAGTCATACGCACAACGAGGTTCCCTGCATTAAACTCCTCAATATTGGCGTATGAAAAAGTTTGAATCTTACGAAAGGCATCTTCACGTAAGTCAGACGAAACTCCTTGAGCAATGTAAGCTGCTAACACTACATTGATCCCACCTGCAACCAAACCAATCAAGGCAACAAGAATTAACCAAAAACCGATAGTATAAATAGCTTCATTATCACCTGTTAGTAGGGCCTCTAAAACCTCCTGCAAATATCGTGGTTGCAAGAGTGAACTCGTTACCATTAGACCTGTCATAATCAAGGAAGCCAGGACCTGCCATTTATAGGCTTTTATTTTCTGAAACAGCATATTTCCCCCTTATAAGATAGACAAAAGGGGACGACAGTTCTGTCAGTCCCTTCTTATGCTTTCATGTTGATACTATTCTAACAAAAAAGAATGCTATTGTCAAAGCACTCAGCTCTCGCAAGCTTGTGAATTATGACATTAGCATTCTATTAGTCGTTTTCATTTAGTACTGAATTTTATTGTTCTGAACTAGCTTGCTCGTCTAGCTTAACTCGTCCAATTTCACGGTAGCTACAGTCCCCAACAATTTTTACTGAAAACTGACCATCTTCGTACTCAAGAATCGTCACACTTCCGTTATCAAGACCATGTGGATGCATGCCGTTAATGAGGTAAACAATAGTTCCAATTGTCATTCCATGACTGACAACGAGAGCATTTCCTCCCCCATTAGCTTCCATTTCCTTGGCAATGGCTTCAAAACCTTCCCAGATACGACCACTTAGTTTTTCCCAGCCTTCAGCCCAACCTGCTGTGTCTACTTCTACCAGACCCTCAGCTAGCTCCGCATAGGACAAACGATGCACATGATCGACATTAAAGATACGAGGAATAATCCCCATAAATAAGTCCCCATCATAAGCACCATCAAAACTACCAAAGCACCATTCACGGATTCGCTTATCCATCCGATAAGGAATTTGCCCTGTTAAACCTAGTTCCTCAAGGATAATTCCCATAGTCTGGATGGTACGTCCTGAGTCACTTGAATAAGCACGCTCAAACTTTAAGCCTGATTCACGCAAACCAATTCCCAGTTCGTGAATGCCTCGCTCACCTTCAGCTGTTAAAGGAGTATCACTCCAGCCTTGAGCACGCCCAATCGTATTAAACATTGTTTTCCCATGACGCACTAGATACAATTTTACACTTGCCATTTTTGGTCCTCCATATGTATCTATTATAGCATGATTTCAGGTAAAAACCTCGTCCAAACTACTCTGTGCCCTTCTTTGAAGGTGCTAATTTTGAAGATCTAGCAGTCTCTTTTTTGCCCCCTTCTTCTTTTTTCTCCTCATTTCCTTCTTTGGGCTTGTTTTCTGTTTTCTCAGACTTTTGACCGGTCTTTTTTAAAGGAGAAAAGTGAAATTCAAACTTATTTTTTCCTGTGTCAATAGTCGTTGTGAAGAAATTCTCGTCATTTCGATAAGTTGACTTCCCTACATTAAATGACTGCTCTCCATTTTCAGAAGAAGCTTTTTCATAGGTTCTCTTAGCCATAGCAAATGCAAGAAGTTTTTCTTTATTTAAGGCATAATCCTGATGATGTGCTAGTTGCCGATTTAGATAAAACTGCAACAAAAGACTAAAAATTCCAGCAATAGTGACAGCGTATAGGAGAACTCCTGCTCTAACTTTTTTCTTTTTCAACACGATAGATAAATTCCCTCTCTAGTCCCTTTTCAAACTGAAAGTGAAAGTGCAACTCCTGCCCTTTTTCTTGAATTCGAGCTGATTTTAGACCGTAGACCATGGGTTGATAACCACGTCCACTGGCATCTGTTTTCCGGAAATCATTTGACTTTGATTTACCCATGGAAATGGGGTTACCTTCCTGTCTGAGGTAAAGCCTATCATTCTCCACTTTTTCAAATTGGGCTCGATTCAGCTCTGCTTCTAGCTGATCCACAAATAAAAGCCATTCTTTTTGCTCACTTCTCTGCTGATAGTGAACCTCTGAAACCAAGAGTTGGCTCATAGCTTGAAAAAGAAGTAAGCTACCACTAATAACGATAAGGGCAACCAAGGATTCTAAAAGTGTAAAAGCTCTGACCCTACTTGTCTTGAATCGCCAGTAATTTCTCCGTTCCATGGTATACCTCCAAACCTCGCTCATTCGAGACAACATGAACCGTAAGGCCATTGACAGTTAACTGCTTTTGTCCAGTCTGCAAAGCCATACGAGCCACTCGCAAAACTTCTTCCTGTTTTAGAAGTTCTACTTCTCTTTTTCTACTTTCTTGAATCTGTCCCAGCAAGAGGGTGGCTATACTGGCAAAAATGGCTAGTGAAATCACTGCCTCTAGTAGAATAACAGCCTTAATTTTTTGCTTCTTGAATACGTTTAATCTTTCCATTTCCTAGATATAGTTGGTAGCGAACCACTTCTTTCCTTGTTTGAAATCTCACGCTAGCTAGAGACGAATTCCCTCCAGCCTTATCAAAGGTAATTGACTGATTAGACTGCAATTGAATGCCTTTAGGAATAGCCAATTTCTGATAGCCATTCCCAATACTTCTCTCTTCTAGCATTAAGTTCATCTTCTGCTGGCTAGCCAGACTTCGCTTCTGGGTTTCTCGATAAAGTTCCTCAAACTCCATAAAGAAAATTTGCTCTTCCACAGCTGCAAAAGTTGATTGAACTGAACTCGACAAGCCCAAGGCTAACAGGCTGACTATTCCTAAGACCAATAAACTTTCTAGCATAGTAAAAGCCCTAATCCGAAACTGTTTGACTTGTCTTTTGTTTTGCATGATATTCCTTATAGGCTTTTGCTTGCTCAGCAGTAATGCGTCCATCTGCCTGTAATTTGCTTAGACTAGCATCTTCATTTTTATCCAGACTATACAGTTCTGCTTGGCTTTCTACCACCTTGACGACAGCTGCTTTCCCCTTATCATTGACTGCATCCTTTTGCTTAGTAAGATTTGGCACAAACAATAAGAGTAGGACGCTAATGATAAGAAGGACCACTAACATTTCTACCAGTGTAAAAGCTTTTGCCTTCGTTTCTTTTAATTTCATCATCATTTTTTTCATCTAAAAATTTACCTCCATATTTTGATACATCGGCAGCAACATAGCTGCATACAATAAAACGATTAGCAGGGCTACAAAAATAAAGACCAGTGGTTGAACAAGGTTCATGGTCCGATTAACTCGAGTAAAGAAGGATTCCCAGGTTTTTTCCGCATAGATTTCCAATTCGCTTCCCAATTTGGATTTAACCTCTCCATATTCAATGATTAATCCCAACTCCTTTCTAAAGAAGGGATAGGTCTGAACAACCTTAGAAAATTCCTGCCCATTTTGCAAAGATTGCTCTAAATCGTATCCAATTTCCTTAAAAAGAGGATTCCCTTGCTCCTGCATCATCTGGAAAATCTGTGCCAACTCTAAACCTTGTCCAATCATATTTCCCCATTCCCGAGCATAATAGGCAGTTAGATAATACTGAACAAACACACCTAGAAATGGAAATTTAGCCAGAAAAGAGAAGACTGATATCTTCCTAGATTTCCTGTAGAAAATCAGCCCTGTTAAAGATGCAAAACTTAGTACCACAGTAAGTCCGAGAAAAATCTGTGGTAGATTGCTAATCACTAAGGTAGCTATGTTACTACTATCCAGTTGGGGCAAGAGATAATTTCGCAACCCCAACATTATGAGCAGTAAGAAAGCTAGCAAAATAAGTGGGTAGGTCGCAACTTCAATTAACCTCTTCTTGACCTTAGCAAGATTATCCAAATATTCTTCAATTTTCCCCAAACTCAAATGGAGATTTCCATGAACTTCAGCCAATGAAAGTTGAGTGACAATCGCACTCGAAAAACCTAAATTCCCCATCATTTCCGAGAAAGATTTTCCTTTCGATAGTCCTAGGTGCATCTGCGAAACATATTCCTTCTCCAACAAAAGACTTCTATCAAGAAAGGAAATGATTTCTACCAAGTGAAAACCACTCGAAAACAAATTGTTAAAGAGAATGATAATTTTCTTCTGCTTACTGGTAGCTAATTTTCTCCGTTTCAGCTTGAAGGGCAGTGATATGTCCGTCTTTAAGAAGCTGATCAATTTGCTCATTCCACTTTTCTGCCTGGTGTTCTGAATAATTTTGGTTTGCAAAATCAATAATTCCTCCTCCCCCGATTAGTCTCTGGTAGCAAATACCTTGTAAAACAACTGCGAGTTCATCTTCACTGACACCCAGTTCTAAAAGACGCTCATAGACCCCACGAATACTCTTTGCATGTATGGTCGAAAACACTGTAGCTCCCGTTAAGCTCGCTCTTACAACAGCACGGGCTGTTTCGCTATCCCGGATTTCTCCAATGATTAAAAGATCTGGGCGGTGGCGCAAAGAAAGTTTTATCAAGTTTTCATAACTCAGTCCAATAGCTTCATTGAGTTGTAATTGCAGCATCTCTTTTTGCTTAATCTCGACTGGGTCCTCAATGGACATGACTTGTTGTCCCTTAAAAAATGACTTAGCTATTTCATGCATTAAGGTAGTTTTACCACTTCCTACAGGTCCTGCAAATAGATAAAGGCCGCGTTGCCTAAAGCCCTTTTCTAGTTCCTTAAGGTCTTGAAACCAGAAACGCAACTCTTGTTCTTCATCATGCAAAAGGCGAATAACTAAACTCTCATGACCACGATAATCTCCTACCGTCGATAAGCGTAGTGAAGAAACCTTGCCATCATGCTGATAATCACAGGACCCAAGCTGACTACGACGCTTTTCTCCAACATTCATCCCCGCAATAAACTTAAAATGACTAATCACTGCGCCCAACTTTTCAAAGTCATAGCTATTAATCAACCGCCTTTCATCACCTATTCGCATATGCAACTCATAAACCTTGTCCTTGGGAATAAAATAGATATCCTGAGCTCCATCCTTTTTTGCGAGACTAATCAATTCTTGTGCAAGTGCTTGTACCATATTCCCTCCTCAGTTAATTATTCGAAGAAAATACAAAAAAAGAACAACTTTATTAAAAAGTTGTTCCATCTTTTTTGATGCGACACGTCCGGTGGATTTCTAAACCAGTTTGTTTTTCATAACCCGGTCTGAATTTTTCATCTGGTATAACTTGACCATCTTCCAGTAAAGCCAAGGAATGATATTGCTGCAGAAATTCATCACATTCCTCACACCAACGCTTATCCTCCGGATTCCAAAATATGGTCATTAAGTCTCCTCGACTTTTATATAGTGGAATTTTCTTTTCCAGCTCAAACCAGCAAGATTTATAATACTTCAAGGCATCATAGTAATTTTCAAATTTCTTACTACTAATGACGTCTTCTTCCCATCCTTCTATGAACCACCAAGGTTCAAAATCCCCGTACATTTCTATCACTCGATACATAGTTTCATTTCCTTTGTATCGTATATTATAGCGAAATTTTAAGAACAATGAAAGAAATTTGCTTGCTTTCACGAATTATCTAATATTTTCAAAAAATCCAGCAATTCTAAAAAGAATAACTGGATTCAAAATTCGATTAACCTTCTGAAATATCGTTTTCAATGATAACCTTAATCGCATGATGATCTGCAGCCTTACCAAATACTTCATATGCCTTTTCAATTTCACTTAGTTTGAAGTAATGAGTTACCAATTTTTCTGGTTCAATTTTATGGCTTTCTAAAGCTTTCAAAAGCTGAGGAGTTGTATTGGTAGAAACCAATCCAGTAGTAACATTAATGTTACGAATCCAAAGAGTGTCCAAATCAAACTGAACTGGTTTACCATGCACACCACAGTTGGCTACTGTTCCATCTACACCGATAATCTTTTGGCAGAGATCAAACGTTTCAGGAATACCAACAGCTTCTATAGCAACATCCACACCTCTACCATCTGTTAAATCATAAATTTCTTGAATTGCTTTTTCAGGGTCTGAAGAATTAATCTTATGAGTAGCACCGAAAGAAATTGCAGTATCCAAACGGTTATCGTCTAGGTCTACCATGATCAATTTAGCAGGTGAATAGAATTGAGCAGTCAATAGAGCTGCTAAGCCAACTGGACCTGAACCAACGATAGCCACACTACAACCAGGCTCTACTTTCCCTTTTAAGACACCAATTTCATAACCAGTTGGTAGGATATCAGATAACATAACCAAGGCTTCATCAGACAAATCAGCTGGAGTGTGATAGAGAGTATTATCAGCATGAGGAACACGAAGATATTCGGCTTGCATACCGTCGATCAAATGTCCAAAAATCCAACCGCCTTCGTCTTCACAGTGGGCATAGATTCCTTTTTTACAGTAGTAGCATTTACCACAGGCACAAACACAAGAAATCAAAACCTTATCGCCTTTTTTGAAGTTTGAAACGCCTGCTCCAACTTCCTCTACAATCCCGATTCCTTCATGGCCAAGGATAGTTCCACTCTTACATGCAGGGACATCTCCTTTGATAATATGAAGATCTGTTCCACAAATAGTAGTTTTTACAATACGCACAATAGCGTCAGTTGGCTTGCGAATAACTGGTTTGTCAACATCAACAAATGAAGCAAGTCCTGGTTTAACATAAGTATAGGCTTTCATAAAGCTTACCTCCGTTTTTTTATTTGTATTGTTTATATCATAATTGTAAGCCTTTCCATAAATAAAATCAAGTAATATGTGAAAAAATTAACAAACTAAATTAAAAAAAGTAGAAACTAAATTAGTTTCTACTTTAGAGATTATGCTTGATAACGTTTTTCACCATCAAGGTAAGTTGCTACCAATTCAAAATCCTTATCAAGAACGATAAAGTCAGCATCGTAGCCTTCACGGATTTGTCCGCAAACATCATCAATATGAACTGATTTTGCTGGGTTGAGACTGGCCATCATAACTGCTTCATGAGGATTTGCAATGCCCCATTCAACAACATTTTTCAAACCGTCTTTAAGTTTGAGAATAGAACCTGCCAAGTTCCCAGTAGATTTGAGACGAGCAGTACCATTTGCAACCACAACTGGAAATTCTCCTAACATATAGTCCCCATCTTTCAAACCACCCGCTGTCATACAGTCAGTGATAAGAGCAATATTTTCAGTACCTTTTTGTTTAAGTAGGATGTCACAAGCCTTAGGATCAACGTGATGCCCATCGCAAATCAATTCAGCATAAGTATGTGGCAATTCATACATAGCACCAACCATACCAAGCTCACGGTGAGTTAACCCACGCATACCATTATAAGCATGAACCCAAACACTTGCACCAGCGTCAACAGCCTTCTTAGCCTGATCAAAAGTTGCATTTGAGTGACCTAAAGCAACAGTAACACCTTCACCAGTAACCGTACGTACAAAGTCCTCAACACCTTCACGTTCTGGTGCAAGAGCAATTTTATTTAGAAGACCATTAGCAGCCTTCTGCCAAGCACGAAATTCATCCATGCGAGGATCTTTCATGTAAGCAGGGTTCTGAGCTCCTTTAAATTCCTCAGTAAAGTATGGGCCTTCAAAGTAAATCCCACGAATTTTAGCACCAGAAGCCTCTTTATACCGCGCACCAATATTTTCAGTAACAGCTAATAATTGTTCGTATGATGATGTTAGAGTAGTTGGTAGGAAACTAGTAACACCTGTGCTAAGAAGACCTTCACTCATTGTATGAAGAGTACCTTCGATGTTATTATCCATAACATCAACCCCACCAAATCCATGAATATGTGTATCAACAAGACCAGGAGCAATACTATAACCAGTATAGTCAATAATTTCTGCGTCCTCAGATACTTGATCCACATGCTTACCAAATTTACCATCAACTAGTTCTAGAAAACCGCCACGGCGAACACCATGAGGATAGAAAAATTGATCCGCTTTAATATATTTAGGCATAATGATAACCTCCGTAATTCATTTTTCTAATATTTATTATGTCAATTACATTATAAACCTTTCTGTGTAATTTGTAAATGGTATAGACCTATTATAGTTAAATTTATAAAGAAATAAATTAAGATTTAGTAAACATATAGTAAAGTAATATTGAACATTCAGGTTTACAATAAAATTTAGAAAAAATATAAGTAATTTTAAGTAACTGCAAAAGAAAAAATTAGAAGAAAAAAAAAGACAAGGTCCGAAAACCTTGTCTTTAATACTATACCGGCGGCCGGGGTCGAACCGGCACGTCCTTGCGGACACTGGATTTTGAGTCCAGCGCGTCTGCCAATTCCGCCACGCCGGCAAATAGTAACTGGGGTAGCTGGATTCGAACCAACGCATGAGGGAGTCAAAGTCCCTTGCCTTACCGCTTGGCTATACCCCAAAAATATAAAATAGGCGAGTGAGGGGAATCGAACCCCCGAATGTCAGAGCCACAATCTGATGTGTTAACCACTTCACCACACCCGCCATAACGTTTAACACGGGCAGTAGGAATTGAACCCACACTGAAGGTTTTGGAGACCTTAGTTCTACCTTTAAACTATGCCCGTATAAGATGGAAGGGGAGGGATTCGAACCCCCGAACCCGAAGGAGCGGATTTACAGTCCGCCGCGTTTAGCCTCTTCGCTACCCTTCCGTGTAATATAAGAAATGGCGCGAGACGGAATCGAACCGCCGACACATGGAGCTTCAATCCATTGCTCTACCAACTGAGCTACCGAGCCAAATATTGCGGGAGT